>CAVWMT010000004.1:0-199646 GCA_963756195.1 uncultured Acidimicrobiaceae bacterium | reverse complement strand
ACGATCCTGCGCGGCGGGGCCGCGACGATCCGCCGCTATCTGCTGGCGATACGCCAGGGTTGACCTGAGCCGACTGGGCGGGTGAGCCGCGCACCGCAGTCTTGATTCGAGCACGTTGTCATTTCATGCTCGCGCTGGGTCTCGGTGCGACCAAGCTCGGCGCCCGACTGGACTTCCACGGTGCGTGTCTGGCTGCCCGAATGAGCGGCTCCCGGAAGGAATGGTCGTGTGGCACTTCGGGCATGGCGACTCCTCGAGCATGCGCGGACCCTAGCAGCAGGTAAGAACTGCGCTGCACGGCCCGAGCGAGTTCTCAATCACCGCCAGACACGGGTAGAGTGCCGGGCAAATGGGATTGTCCACGGGCCATGGTCTTCCACGACGACAGGAGCCTATGGTGTCGCGGCTCTTGGCCGAATGTATCGCCGCTCCAGCCATCGCGGCACAGATTGTCCGCGTCGCTGACCTGATCCGCGACGAGTCCCTTCCCGACGCTATAGAGGCCTTGGAGACGATGATCAAGAGTGACTCGGAAGCTCCCGTGGTCGTGTCGGCGGCAGAGCAGGTCCATTTTGGAGACTTGTTGACCTCGACACCTACGTCCTTATGCTTCCCGGTCGGAGTGGATACAGACGGTACGACTGTCACCTGTGATCTCGTTGAAACGGGGCACCTTCTCGTCGCCGGAAGCGACGGCGGCGAAAAGACGTCCTTCCTTCATTCAATGATCTGCTCTCTACTGATGACCACTACTCCCGACGATCTGATGCTTCATCTAACCGCTAGTAAGACGTCCCAGCTACAAATCTATGACGGGATCCCAAATCTCCTTGCCCCGGTAGTCGATGATGCTTTCGATGCTGTGATCCACTTCAAAGCTCTAGTTACTATAATGGAGAGAGGTATAAGGCAGCTCAGATTTACAAAGCTAAAGATTTCGAGGAGTTGAATACTAAGCTACCCCGCGCAAAAGCTGCCGTATATTTTGGTAATCGTTGACGAGATTGCCGACGTTATCAGCGTCGACCGAAAGGCCTTGCAAGCGATTGTCGCTATCACGCAGAGAGCACACGCGGTGGGTATGTACCTAGTGCTAGCGACTGAATGGCCCCGCAGCGACGTCTGCACTCGTGTGGTCAAACGGTGTCTTCCAACAAGGATCGCGTTTCGGACTACGAATGCGACGGAGTCACGTATTGGTCTAGATGCGACAGGCGCCCAAGATCTTTACGGCGATGGTGACTGTCTGTACGTTTACGGGAAGCGCGAGCCAGCGTGGGTGCAAACACCCTCCGTTACACCTGCGGAGGCGTGGATAGTGGACCATTGGAAAGATCAAACCTCCCGGGCATCCGAAGGATATGGGTGGGCGCTGCCCAATCGGAAGGCGGTGTACCAGCCGAGAATTGTAGGGATCCCCGAGGCGTTGTGCTCGCTTTACTCTCGAAGCGAACGACCTGAGGACGCGCTCGCGGTCGTAGCACGATATCCAGGGGCGCGCCTTGCTATTTGGAAGGCCACGGCCCTCGCGCAGAAGGGGCACGGCGACGCGGCTCTACTCATCTATGACGATCTTGTTCGGAGAGACCAATCGCCGACCCGAGTCGCGGACGTACGATATGCGAAGGCGCTCCTGCTTTTGGATCTAGGCAATGCGGGCGCAGCGCGACGCGAGCTCGCACAGGTTTATGCGGCCGTCCCCGAGTTCGTCGACGACGCCAACCTGCGCGTCAAGCTAGATGCATCGGGACCGACATCAGCGCGCGCGCCTATCCCGGAGGCGGTACGACACGCGGTCTGGCGACGCGATGACGGGCGATGTGTCCAGTGCGGCAGTCAGGAACGGCTGGAGTTCGACCACGTCATTCCGGTGTCGCGTGGCGGGGCGAACAGCGAGCGTAACCTCCAACTGCTATGCGAGCGATGCAACCGCGAAAAGAGGTCCGTGTTTGACGGCGCTCGCCGCGGCCGTGGCGGACTGCGAGGAGCGCGCGCACAGCGGCGCCCGTGAGCCGGCTCTGGATCCGCCAAGCGCACGGCCCCGCAAGCTGGTGGCGGGATGCTCCTCGTGCAGCGCCCAGCTCACTTGCTCTTCACCCCTTGGTCCCCGGCCGTAGGGAAGTGCCATGCCTTTGGGTTCCGCAGGTCGCGCCTAACCCAGAGCTTCCATCGAGGCTCAGCTTTCTGTGGGAGCAAGGGGGTAGCGAGTGGCTCGAACAGGCGCGGCTCCATCTGCGGAAACTGACGAGGATTTGGATTGGCCGCGACCATGAGCCGATGCACTGGGAAAGCGGCTCCCAGACTCGCCGGTTGCGCATATCAACCGCGTAGAGCCGGAGCGGCTGATCGACGTGCAGCCTCATCCCGATAGCCGCCCCAGCAGCATCAAACTCCTTTGGAACGGCGCTCGCCGAAGGTCACCGAGGTCCTCCCGATCCTCTACCTGCACGGCCTCTCGACCGGCGACTTCGGCCCAGCCTTGAGGGATCTGCTCGGCGAGGACGCCTCGGGCCTCTCAGCGAGCTCGATCGCGCGGCTGACGGAGGCCTGGCAGGCCGAGCACGCCGCGTTCCGTACCCGGGAGCTGCGATTCCACCGCTACGCCTACCTGTTCGTCGACGGCGTCAACGTGGCCGTCAGGCTCGGCGAGGACGATCGGCTGTACCTACTGGACGAGTAGTACCCGGTGGCGCAACGAGAAGGACAGCCTTGTTGCGTATGCCAGTTCTTTGAGCTAGCCGAGGCCATGGCCTGCGACGGCACAACCTGCACCGGGACGCCGGCGATCTCGAACTGCAGAAGCGCCGGCTCGCCCGCTTCGAACGTCATCGCAAGACCCTGGACACCTCCTCGAACGGTTGATCCACGACGATCTCGGGCCCGCCAGCGAACACGATCAGCGTTTGCCCTATGGCGGCCTCCGGCACGGGCGGGAACGCTAGCCGATCCCGCCCGTCGCCCCTCCCCGCGGGGCTCCGGACTGCGCGCCCGGGGGCATCTAAATCCGCGCCTGGGTTCAGCGACACTTCCAGCGGCTCCAGAGCAGGACCACAAGAGCGCCGCTGAGCGCCAGTAGTCCGACGTAGCGGCCCGCGCCTGTCGCCTCGCCAAGGGCAGTGCCGAGGCTTAGCCCGAAGCCCAACGCGAGCAGGTCTTCCCGCGTGGCAACGTCGACTTGCTTCGGGTCCATGTGTCCGGTGAGCGCAGGAGTACCGCCGAAGCCCATCTCGGCATGGCCAGCGAGCAGGGCGAGCACGGCGGACGACTCGGACCGCGCCGGGTTCAGGTCGGCGAATGGATCCGGCCGGCATTCGATGTCGAGAATAGAGCACGCCGAGGCTGGAACGCGAAGCCCACGGGCAGCGAAACCGTTTGGGCGTATAGGCCCATTCGGTCGGGAATCGCCAGGAAATCCGGGGCTATCGCGTCCCACCCGCCCGTTCAACGTGAGGGACGCGAACGGGCCGGAACCCCTGTATTCATGCGGATCCACGGCCCGTTCCAATGAGCTACCGGGGGACGCTTCCCAAGCTTGAGGTCGCGGGTTCGAGGCCCGTCCGCCGCTTACGAGAACTTGAGCCGTTGGCTCCAGCAAGCGGGTTTCGGCTACTCGACCCCGGGAAGCTAAGGCCGGTCAAACACGGATAATAGCGGGCAAGTCGGCCGCCCGAATCTGCGGTACCCCTGCGGTACCGTGTCGCGCGAGATCGGGCCCCTCACCAGGCTCGGGATCGACCCTGATAGCTCCCGACCGTTTGCCGGGAGGACATGGGGGTCGTCAGGCCTCGACGCCCGGCCGCTAGGCGCGGATGCGCGCCGCGCGCGCCCGTAGGCGCGTGTGACCTCGGCGTGTATTGGCAGCCCGACTGTCTCGGCGGTTCGAGGGTCACGGCGAACGCGTATGGGACGGTGCTGTCGAAGAGCCCGGCACCGGCGCTGCCTGTGATCGTGAACGTGAGGTCGTCGCCGTCGGCGAACGGGATCGCGTCGGTCCCATCGAGTACCTCGTGCTGGACGGTTCGCGGCCGACGGCTTTGTTGTCGGCCTGTTGGCGCGAGCGTGCCGAGCCTTTCGATCCGGTTGCATCGACGCGGAGCTTTGCTCGTCGGTAGCCGCGGTGGGCGACATTGACGGGCGTGAGCCACGCGAGAGTGACGGTGATGCGCCGCCAGTCCGTTCGGCTGGCGAGACTCGGCGGCAGTGGCAGTCGGTATTCGTGTGTGCCGTCGCCGAGCGAGGAGGCGTAGAGCGCCGTGACGCGGTAGTCATCATCGACGAGCGGCCAGCCTGGCCGCAGCAGGCCGTAGCCGAGAGCGCGGCCGAGGTCCTCCTTGCGCACGGCGCCGGCGGCGTCCCTGAAGGCTTGTCGCAGAGCAGTCTCGGCGGGTCCCCAGGTGGCGCCGTGGACGAGCAGTGCCTTGACGAGCACGGCGTCGAACTCGGGGCCAGGCATCGCCGCGTCCCATTCTGTGCGGAGGGCATCGAGCCGCTTGAGGATCTGCGCGCCGGCACGGGTCACCAACGCCGTCGCGGGGCTGGTTCCCTGGACCCAGGTCGTTCGGTTGAGCCTGCCGCCGGTTCCGGGGGCGGCGACCTCGATGCCGGGGGCGCGCATCGTCTGGGCCGGGGATAGGTGACGGTCGACGCCGGGTTCGGCGGGCGCGATTTCGAGCAGCTGCCGGCCACCTGGAGCCAGAAGGTCGGGCTTGATGGCGCGACCGTGGCCGGGACCCCAGCTACTGAAGGCTGCGCCAACGCCGGGTGTGACGATCGGCGAGAGCCGTCCGTCGTCAGGGAGTTGGCCTGCGTCAAGCTGCGCTCCACCGACCGTGATCGCGTTGACTGACTCGGCGGGTGCCAGCAGACGCCGCAGCGAGGCGGTGCTGGCGAGATCGGAGAGGATCTCAAGCTCGACCTCTGCTGCGTCGGTGATGTCTACGTCGTGGGGCAACACGAGCGCGACGGGATGGTTGCCGGCGCTAACGATGAACAGCACGTCGTAGGTGGCGGCGAGGTAGTCGAGCAGTCGCGCCCAGGGGCTGACGAACCGGTGAATTGCTGGGCGTGGTCTCCGATTGAGAGGTTGATGATCCGTACAGCTGGGGCTTGGGTGTTCTGGCCCTCCTTCATGCGGGCTACGGCTTCGTGGACGAGTTGGACGGGGAGCCGGTCGACGGGGATCGCCTCCTCGGCGTTGGCGACCCAGCTGTGGCGGGGGTCCACGCGGATGATCGGCCGGAGGTAGATCGGCTCCTCGAGCGGGCTTTCGTTGGCGGCGAGGTCTCCGTGGAGGATCGTGGATGCCATCGCAGTGCCGTGCTGGCGGTGGCTTACGTCAGTTGTTCTCCCACCCGTCGGGTCGTCGAGGATGAGCCTTCCGTCTAGTAGCGCGGCGAGCGACCGGCACGCCGTCGAGGACGGCGATCCGTGGCGAGCGGTCGATGATCGTTTGCGCTGGTGGTGCGGCCTCGCTTGTGTCTGGTGCCTCGTCGACTGGGATGCCTGTTTGCCCGGAGGCGCGCAGGAAGCGCACGCCGCGGCCGTCTCGCGCGCTCAGCCACGCTACGCGCATCGCCTGTGCCGTCTCGAGCAGCACGGCGCCTGGCAGCTCGGCGAGCAGCCCGTGGTAGTTGATCTCCGGCAGTCGGTACTCGCCGATCAGTTTTCCACCGTTGGCTTCTAGGGCGGTTGCGACGCGGTCCCGTTCTGCTTGGCGGCGGTCAGCGTCGGCGCGATACCAGGGCTCGACCTCGAAGGGGATCAATTCGGTGTCGGCGTCGGCGAGCTCGGCGCGCCAGACATCGGCGGCGCCTGTTCGTGAGGCGGTCGTTGTCGTTCCATTGGCGGACCGTGACGAGGCGCTCGAAGACGGTCTTCCAGGTCGCCCAGCCCCGTTTGAGGGGCTGTCCGGCGGCCCATTTCGCCCAGAGGCTCTCCAGCTCTCGGGCGGCGCGCTCGTTTGAGGCGACAACGAACAGCTCGCGGCGCAGCGTGCTTCGTTTTTGGTGTTGGTCCACCTTGGCGAACTCGCTGGTGTCTTCGATCATGTCGCCGAGGTCCTCGGCGAGGTACTCCAGGCCGGGGACTTTCGCGACTGCGGTCAGGAACTCGTCCATCTCGCCGGCGATCTCAAGGACGAGGACGTGCTCGGGAGCGGATGCCTCGGGCTGTTCGGTGATTTCTAGACGCTCGGCCTCGAGGCTCTCGCGTAGGCGACCAGATACCGGCCCGAGGCGTTCTTCTTGCCCGGCGGGTCCTGGCCCGGTGGGTCGGGAGCGTCCGAAGGACGAAGTATTGCGCTCGCCTACTTGTGGAGGAGCGAACGGCGCCGACGGGCGCTCAGGCACGCCGGTTCGCCAGCGCTCGATGCGCTCGTTGACCAGCGTCGATGGGTTGGCTCCGGGGTGTAGGACTAGCTGGCGACGGATGTCTTGACCGAGGTCTTCGAGCTCGGCGTAGTTTGACGCGGGGGTCCGTTCGGCGAGTGTCTTTGGCGCCGCCTTGATCTCGTGCGGAAGCGCGTGGAGGTAGCGGGTCCACCACTCTCTGCGGGCGGCTGCTGTCGGCGCGGGCAGTTGTAGCGTGAGCTCAAAGCGCCTGCGGGCTGCACGGTCGAGCAGCTCGGGGTGGTTGGAGGCGGCGACGACGACAACGTGGGATGGAAGTTCGTCGACGAGCATCAGCAAGCTGCTGACGACGCGCTTGATCTCTCCGGTCTCGTGCTCGTCGCCGCGCTCCTTGGCGATCGCATCGAACTCGTCAAGGAACAGGACGCAGCGACGGGTGCGCGCCCGGCATGCAAAGCAGCCATTAGACGACGGTAGCGCCGATCGTGCGCATCATCATGAGCACTATTAGCACTGCCATCATCGTGCCGCCGTTCAGTTAAGAGCATCTACAATTCGTTGCAGTTTCAGTCAAAAATATTGTTCATGTGGTTAACATAGCTAATATAGTTAGTTAAATTTGCAAGGGGGCAGTGCTTGAAATAGACACTCTAGCGATGCATACATACTAGCGGCGCATCAAAATTATGATCGCGCTCAACGCATGCAACAATTCATCAACATCGACAATTACTGCTAGGCTGGGCACATTGGATGATTATCAATAAACGGGTTAATATATATGTTATACACCGTGTCTCAAAAAAAACATGCCACTACATCTTCGACGATAACTTGAACAAGAATTGTCCGATTGCAATAATTTTTGGTACACTTATTACTCAGATAATAGGTCATCGAACGGTAGTTTCATTTTCCCCACCGCACCTATTTAGTGCAACTATCTTACCTTGGAAAACACAGAACACGAAAATTCACAAATTTCGCTGTATGCAGCAACATAACTGGAAACACCCGACTTCATCGATCCTGACCTCTGGCCGCCCAACAGCCCAGACCTTAACCCCGTCGACTATAAGATATGGGGAATCATGCAGCAGCGAGTGTACGAATGTCGTTTGAACAACGTCGATGAGCTGAAGCAGCGCCTCATTGATGTCTGGAATGGTCTGCAGCAGAACGTCATTGACTCGGCTGTCAACGAGTGGAGAAAGAGACTGAAAGCGTGCGTACGTGCACAGGGACGACATTTTGAACACTCATTATAAAGTTTCTGACGCACACTTTGATTAAAACAACTTAACAAAATTTTAAGTTTGTTTTTTGGCAAAATAAGATGCTGCATACTGCGAAATTTGTGAATTTTCGTGTTCTGTGTTTTCCAAGGTAAGATAGTTGCACTAAATAGGTGCGGTGGGGAAAATGAAACTATCGTTCGATGACCTATTATCTGAGTAATAAGTGTACCAAAAATTATTGCAATCGGACAATTCTTGTTCAAGTTATCGTCGAAGATGTAGTGGCATGTTTTTTTTTGAGACACGGTGTATAATAATATTCTGCACGCTACAATCTATATTATTTTTATGAGCTGTAATACGGCAAAAACCGTGCTCTCCATCCCAAATATGTGTTGATCGTCCTCGGGTTGCTGGCGGCCGGAGGTTCGGTCGCCGGTCGGCTCCCTGCCGTGGCGACCGCCACCTCCGTCGCCGGAGGCAGCGCCTATGGAGGGCTCGATGGGGATCGTGGCGACCAGGCCCGGATCACATTCTCTGATGAGCTGGGTAAGCACCGCTCAGCCCATGGCCGTCCGGCCCAGGTCGCCCGATCCGACCGGCGGAGGCGACGAGGGCGCATCGCCATGGCGTCCGCCATTTGTGTCGAATCGATCGTGATGCTGACCTTCACCTTTTTCTCCGCCCCGAGGCCGACCGACTTCCAGACCGGCGCCGTGCCATGGCTCCAAGCTCACCTCGGCACCTATCGGTTCTACACGCTCGGGCCCATCCAGCCCAATTACGGCTCGTACTTCGGCATCGGCCAGGTGAACGTCAATGACCTTCCGCTACCCAAGACCTGGACTCGCTACATCAAGGCAGATCTCGACCCCAACACGCATTCCCGAGCTCTTCTCGGGCGGGACACGGGTCAACTCAGGCCGGCCCCACGCCGTCACAGGAACTCTCGAGCCATCTGACGAACTTCGAAGCCGTGGGTGTGCGCTACGTCGTCGAACTGGCCAGCGGCAACGACGTGCTGAAAGTCCCGTTCCCCCTGCCCGGCACCGCCGGCATGGCCCATCGGTCCCCGACTCGTCTACCGTGACCGATTCGCGGAGATCTGGCAGCTCCCGAAGCCCATACCCGTCTTCTCCCTTGAGGCGGTGGCGAAGAGCCAACCTGCTGCACGCTCAGGCCCTCGGCAGCACTGCGGACACGGTGCCGGCCAGTTGCTCCCTCACCGCCCACGGATTCGACGAGGCAACGGTGCACTGTCTCCGGCCAGTCGTCGTCGTGCGACGCGTGCAGTACATGCCCGGGTGGTCGGTGTCCGGCGCCGACCACCCGTTGACGGTCGACAAAGACACGGCCGGCCGGCGGGCTGTTCCAGACGGTCACCGTCCCGGCCGGGCGCACAGATCTCCGCTTCTCCTATCTGCCACCCCACGCCACCCTCAGCATGGTGATCACCGCCCTCAGCCTCCTCGTCCTGGTCGGCTCGACCGTGTTGCCGCGACGGCGCCGACCGAGAGGACCATGGCTGCCACGGAGCGGCCCGCCCAAGGACGCGGCGTGAACCAGATCCGGGCGGCCCTCCCCACTCGCCGCCACTCCACCCACCCGAACCTTGTCCCGCTCCTCGTGGTGGCGGGCGCCGTCATCGTCGGGAACCTCCCCGCCCTCATCCACCGCGTCACGACCGACCCCCTGTTGATCACCGCCTATCTCACCGAGCCGACCTCGAGCATCCTCCCGGGCCAACCGTTCATCGACCCCAACTCCGGCTACACCACCCAGGCCCTCGGTCATCTGGCCGCCCTCGACTGGCTGCACGGGCACATCCCGTGGTGGAACCCGTTCGAAGGCATCGGAGCGCCGTTGGCCGGCGAAATGCAAAGCGGCGCATTCTTCCCGCTCACCCTCTTGCTGGTGTGGCGTGAGGGACTGCTGCTCCTCCAGATGGTCATCGAGTTGGCCAGCGGGGGGGCCGCCTACCTGCTCGTGCGGCGGTTGGGACTGGGCCGGGCCTGCTCGACCGCCGCTGGCGTCGCCTTCGCCCTGTGCGGCACCTATGCCTGGTTCTCCCACGCGCCCATCCGGCCGGTGGCTCTCTTGCCGATCTGCCTCCTCGGGGTCGAGTTGGCCTTCGCGGCCTCGGCAACCGCCGGACGCCGCGGCGGCTGGATCCTGCTCGCCATCGGCCTCGCCCTGTCCATCCTGGCCGGCTTCCCCGAGACGACCTTCATCGACGCCGTCTTCCTCGCCTGGTGGTCCGTCCTGCGAGCCATCGAGACCGACCGCTCGCTGTGGTTGTCGATCGTTCGCAAGCTGGTGGCCGGCGTAGCCGCCGGCCTGGCGCTGGCCGCTCCCCTTTTGGTCGCCTTCGCCGACTACCTCCCGGCCGCCGACACCGGTCCCCACACCGCCGCGCTTCGCACGTCCGTCCCCGTCGTCGGAGCCAGCCAGCTCGTCCTGCCCTATGCCCTCGGTCCCATCCTCGCCTTCGTCAGTCGGGCGCCGAACGTGCAGACGCTGACGCTCGTCTGGGGGAACGTCGGCGGCTACCTGTCGTCCACTCTGATTGCCGCCGCCCTCGTCGGCCTCGTGGGCGCTCGTCACCGGTTTCTACGCATCGGACTCGCCGTCTGGATCGGCGTGAGCCTGCTGCGCACCTTCGGATTCCCTCCATTGGTCGACCTCTTCGCGGTGATCCCCGGCCTTCGGGCGGCGGCCTTCTACCGCTACGCCAACGGCTCATGGGAGCTGGCCACGGTGGTGCTCGCCGGCTTCGGCATCGACGACGTCGCCCGCTCACTCGTCAGACGTCGGACCCTGGTGGTGGCCGCGGCCATCACCTTCCTCGCCGGCGTCTGGGCGACTCTGGCGTCGTGGTCGGTGCTCGATGACGCCACCACGGTCACCGGCTCGGTCCCCCACCACGCCCATCTCTATGCCCTCGGCAACCTGGCCCTCGTCGCCGTCGTCCTCAGCCTCCTCGTGCTCGGCGGCTCGTGGGCCGGTCGCTATGCCGCGAGACGAACAGGCCAGCCGAACGATCCGCCAAGCGCGGGTCCAACGGCTCCGCCGCCGGGGCCGGATGGTCATGGCCGCCGCCATCGGCGTCGAGGCCCTGCTCCTCTTTGCCTTTCCCTACCTTTCGGCGCCGACACCCGTCGCACTCCAAGACGGCTCCGTCCTCTGGCTGCAGGCGAACCTGGGCACGTACCGATTCGTGACCCTGGGGCCGATCCAGCCCAACTACGGCTCCTTCTTCGGAATCGCCCAGGCCAACGTGAACGACCTGCCACTGCCCAAGAGTTGGTCCGACTACACGGTGTCCTCGCTCGACCCGAACACCAACGCCCGTCAGTTCAACGGCCACACCATGCTCGTCTCGACCGGTCAGACGCCGGCGCAGGCCCTCGCCACCCACCTGGCCAACTACGAGGCCGTCGGCGTGCGCTACGTGGTCGAGATCACCGCCGGTACCGACTTGCAGGGATCGCCCTTCCCGCCGGTGGGCTCGCCGCCATGGCCGGCCGGGCCGCGCCGGGTCTACATCGACAAGTTCGCCGAGATCTGGGAGCTGCCGCAGGCGGCGCCTGCCTTCTCGCTGCTCGGTAACGGGTCGAGCGGCTTGCGGCGCGGCGGCTCACTCCGCCGGCCAAAGGCTGCACCGTCACCGCTCAACGGCTGGGCCGAGGCAACGGTGGTCTGCCCGCACTCCGCTCACGCTTGGTGCGGCGTGCCCAGTACTTGGCGGGATGGTCGGCCGACATCGGCGGGCGTTCGGTGCCCGTCACCAAGGACCTCGTCCCCCTGGCCTGTTCCAGACCGTGACGGTCCCAGCAGGCACGACCACCGTGCGGTTCTCCTTCCTGCCCCGCCACGAACTCGCTGGCCGGGCTGGCGGCGGCGGCGGCCGCCGTCGCCTCGTCGTCTTCGCAGCCCTGCCCTTCCTGACCCGCCGCATCCGGCGGCGGCGGGCCAGCGAGCCACGGCCGCCTGAGCAAGCCAGGAGGCCGTAGCGGCTCCGGGTGAACGGCAAGGTGGGTGAGGAAGCGTGGCGCGGACTAGCCCTCGCCGGCAGCGGCCGCCGCCGGGCGTGGGGGGACGACGACGGCCCGGGGGGCACGGTTCGGCTGACCGTCCGATGGCCGTTCGGATCGCCGTCGCCGTTCGGATCGCCCTCGCCGTCGGGGACACCGGCGGTCCGCCGAGGCGCGACCGTCCTCGGATCCTCGGCCGGGATGAGCCCGCCGACCAGCTCGAGCCATTCCTCGTCCTCTCCCGGCGGCCGGAACTCGCACCAGTGCGAGAGCCGGCTGAGGTTGGGGTTGTAGTGGGGATCGCCTGCCATCAGGATCCCGAACCACCTGGGCAGGAAGAGCTGGTAATCGCGGAAGTATCCGGACAACCCGCGGCTCACTGACTCGTGGTGGATGAGCTCGGCGAGCGGCGTGTAGAGCACGCGGTAGCCGGCCCGGGCCAATCGGATGCAGAAGTCGACGTCGTTGAAGCCGACGGCGAAATCCTCGTCGAAACCGCCGACCTCGTTGAAGACCGAACGACGCACCATCATGCACGCGGCCGTGACCGCGCTGTACGACCGGATCATCTGGTCCCAGGCGAAGTAACCCAGCTCGCCAGTGGGCATGCCGATGAAGAGGTGGCCCGCCACCCCACCGAGGCCGAGGACCACGCCGGCGTGCTGGAGTGTCCCGTCCGGATAGAGCAACCGGGCGCCGACCGCCCCGATCTCGGGACGCACCGCATGTTCGACCATGGCGTGCAGCCAGCCGGGCGAATCCGCCTCGATGTCGTTGTTGAGGAACAGGAGAAGATCGGTATTGCAGCTGGCGGCGGCCTCGTTGTTGATGGCTGCCCAGTTGAACTCGCCGGGGTGGTCGAGGACCCGCGTGTCGGGCCGGTTGGCCAGCTGGCGACGCAGCACGCGGGTCTCCGGTTCGGTGCTCCCGTTGTCCACCAGCACCACCTCGGCGATGGGGTAGCCGGCATCTCGCTCCAGCGAGGCAAGACAAGCGACGGTGAGCGCGGCCTGGTCTCGGAAGGGGATGATGACGCTCACCGTCGGCGAGCCGACGACAGCCCGGCGCACCCGGTACGCGCCCTGGAACGGGCCGGGTTCGACTGACCCCTCGATGCCCCGGCGGCGCAATGCGTCCTCGAGGACCCGGGCACTGGCGTCATGGGCCCAGGGTTTGGCATCGGTGTCGCCTGCTGCCGATCCGGCGACCACCCGCCAGTGGTACAGGACCTTGGGGATGTGCTCGACCCGGCGGGCGAGCTCGGTGGCCCGGAGCATGACGTCGTAGTCCTGGCTGCCGTCGAACTCCGAACGGAAGCCGCCGATGCGGCGAAGCACGTCGTGGCGCACCGCGGTCAGGTGGCCCAGGTAGGGGTAGCCGAGCAAGAGATCCGGGTCCCAGTCCGGCTTGAAGTGGGGCATGAACCGGCGGTCGAGTTCGTCGAGCTTGTCCTCGTCCGAATAGATGACGTCGATCTCGTCCCCGCTCGTCGCCGAGCAGCGCGGCAGCCACCTCGGCGAGGGCGTCGGGCTCCAATACGTCGTCGTGGTCGAGCAGCACCACGAACTCGCCGCTTGCCAGCTCCAGCGCCCGGTTGGTCGCCGCCGAGATGCCACTGTTCCGATCGAGCGAGACGGCGTGCACCCGGGCATCGGTGGCAGTGACCTCGGCGATCATCTCGGAGAGGTCCGGCTCCTCGGACCCGTCGTCACAGAGGCACAGCTCCCAGCTCTGGTAGATCTGCGCCTGGACTGAGAGCAGGCACTCTCGGAAGTACCACAGGGATGGCCGGTAGACGGGCACGACGATGCTGATCAGCGGTCCTTCGGTCGGAAGCCGGCGCTCGGCCTCGGCGCTCCCGCCGGTGTCGCCAGCCTCCTTTCGGCCACGGCGCGGAGGTGCCGCCAGTGCCAGTAGTCGGGCGGGAAGGTGGAGGCGTTCCGACCCCAGCTCAATCGGGGCGGACGGGGCTCCTGGTCAACCTGGCGTGCGTCCACCAGCTCGTCGGCCACCCAGGCCAGGGCGGCCGTGAGGCGCCCCACCTCGGTAGAGTCACCGGACGGCTGGAGCGGGCGACTGCCGTTCCCCGGGTCGGGCGAGGAGTCACCGGTGGGCGAAGGGTCAGCAGTGGGCATGGACGCAGCCGTGGGAGGGGACCCAGCCGGGGACACAAATGTCGGTCATGGCTGAGCCAAGGAGCGGCAGGTGCGGGCGCCGTCCGCTCCTGGCCACGAAGCGGACGCTACCACCGCCGTAGGAGAGCGGACCGACCATGCGCACCCATGTCTCGGCCGGCCGGCGCCCTCCGGTTACAATCCCGCGTGACCAGCCGCCGCTCCTTCCCGGCAATACCATTCGACGCAATACCAGCCTCGCGACCCGGTATCGCGGGGCGGTGGCCGGCCAGAGGGGGGTGACCGGGCGGATGTGGTTGGGCTGACGGGAGCCCGGCAGGGCGCGGCGCTGGGAGGGGACGGCACGGCCGAGTGCGCGGCAGGGCGAGATCGACAGTCGACGACGCGAGAGGTGCCACCAGGTGGGCGAGCAGCAAATCGATCCGGAGGAGTTCCTCGAGCAGCTGAAGTCCGAGCACCGGGTCCTGCAGTGGGAGCCAATCGAGCCGGCCACCGTACGGCGACCGACGACCGGGGAGCAGGCCCGGAGCCGGAGCTCGCTCGATTACCTGCATGGTCACTGGGTGCTCCCGGACTCCTTCGAGCCAGCCGACGCCGGGGGCGGGATCCGCGGTCGCATCGTTCGTCGCTTCGGTCGTCTCACCTTCCGGGTGCTGGGCCGATACCTCGCCTCCGAGCGCGAATTGCTCGCCAACATGGTTCGGGTGAACCAGGCGCTGGAGCGGCGGTGCGACGAGCTCACCCTCCATTGTCAGCAGCTCAACCAGGACATGATCGACCGCCAGGTGGCCGAGGCCGCCAACCAAGCGAAGCTGGCTGCATGGCTGCATCTCGAGCCGCTCCCTTCCCGGACCGGGGCTGGAGACCGCTCAGAAGACCCCGCCACGGCACGACGCCGTGACTCGAATGTGGGCGGGCGCTCTGGGCGGGATGCCCAGCCCGCTCTCTGATCCCGATCCAGGCGTGGCGACGGGATCCTCGGAGGGCGCCACCGTCGTCCTGCTCACACCGCACTGGGAGTCGGCGTCCGAGCGAGGGTGGTTCACCCGCCAGGTGGCCGGGGCATTGGCAGCTGCGTCGAAGGTCCACGTCGTCACGCCTGAGGGCCGACGTCCGACGACCTCCTCCGACAGCGTGTTCACCGTGCACCGCACGGCCCATCCCATCGACCCCTCGTCAGAGCTCGCCCGTGATCTGCTCGTCGAGGCGCTCGGCGCCATTCGGACCGCCACGAGGACGCCCGGAAGAACGGACGCCACATCCGCGCCGCCGGTCACGTCGGTGTCGGGAGTGCCCGAGGTCCCGGCTGCCGTCGCTCCCGTCCTCGACCGCGACCTCGTCGAACCTTGGACGAGAGCCGCCGAAACCGTGAGACAGCTGAACCCAGCGCTGGCCGTCGTGGCCGGGTACCGCAACGTGGGCGCGCTCGCTGCGCTCGAGGGATGCCGCCCGGATCTACCGGTCGTACTCGTCGCACTGGGGGACACGGCAGAAGGAGTCGGGTTCCCACACTTCGCCCCGCTGTTTGAACGGGCCGCGTCGGTCATAACGACGACGGAGACCGAGCGTGCCTGGGTCGTCGCCCGGGGGTCGAGCCCCGCGTCCGTTCACCGGGTCGGTGCGCCCATGGCGGCCAACTCATCGGCGTTGAGCGAGCCCAACACCTGGGTCGGGGACACCGGCTACCTCTTGGTGTTGACAAACGTCGACAGCAACGCGGACCACGAGGAAACCGAACTCGCCCGTCTCCTTCGCATCCGATTTCCGTGGTCTCCGGTCGGCGTCGCTCACCGTGATGCCTTCTTCGCCTGGCACGAGGGAAGGGTCAACCGGGGGTGGCCCATCGAACGGGCGAGCGACCTCTCGCGCCTCATGGCCTGGGCGGCTGTCACCATCGACCTCCACCCCGGCTCGCTCTTCGGCCGGCGCTGCGTGGAGTCGCTGCTCTTCCGGACGCCGATCGTCGTGCCGGTCGACAGCATCGCCCGGGAGCACGCCGAGCGTGGCCGTGGCGGGCTCTGGTTCGACGGACCGGCGGAGCTTCTCTGGTGCGTGGAAGCCCTCGGCGAGTGCGAGGTGCGGCGGACGCTCGCCGCCCAGGGCCACGCCTACGCGGAAGAGGAATTCGGCTCCACCAACGGGTTCATCGACCGGGTCACCAGAGCCTGCGGGCTCGAGATCGAAGACCTGGTCGACAGCCCGTCCTGAGCGGTGCCGGCCCCGAGCAGGACCCCGACCTGGCACCGCACCCTTGGCACCGCACACCTGGAGCGCCCCGCTATGTCCTAGCCCCCCTCGCCCTTCCGGCTCGGCTGGCTCACTGCGCCGCCGCGGCGGGCCTCAGCTCTTGATGAGCGTGGCCACCATCCCATCGAGGATGTCCGACTCCGAGACGAGGCACTCCTCGAAGCCGAACCGGTTCATCACGGCAGCGAGCATCATGGCGCCGCCCACGATGACGTCCTCCCGGCCGGGCACCATGCCGGCGCGGTCGAGTCGGGCGGCGGCGACCTCCGAGGCCAGCGTGCGATACCAGGCATGGATGTCGGCGATCGGGAGCACGGCGTGGTGGATCTGCTCTCGGTCGTACTCCTCGAGGCCGATGCGCAACGCGGCCAGGGTGGAAACGGTTCCGGCCAGACCCACGAGACGGTGGGCGGTCACCAGCCGAGGATGCTCGATGATGGCCTTGTCCAAGCTGTCGTCGAGCACGGCCTCGGCCTCAGCCAACTCGTCGCGCGTCGGCGGGTCACTGTGAAGGAACCGCTCCGTGATCCGCACGCAGCCGATTTGGAGAGAGACGGCGGCGAGGTCCGGATCGTCGGGCCCGTTCCCGACCACCAGCTCGGTCGAGCCGCCA
Source organism: uncultured Acidimicrobiaceae bacterium (assembly GCA_963756195.1). Taxonomy (GTDB): domain Bacteria; phylum Actinomycetota; class Acidimicrobiia; order Acidimicrobiales; family RAAP-2; genus CAVSNH01. The sequence goes on along the minus strand of CAVWMT010000004.1, from coordinate 183,032 downwards.
CCGATGTCCACTACCAGGAACGGTCCCTCGTCGGCGTCGAGGTCGGCCACCGCTCCGGCCATCGAGAGTCGGCCCTCTTCGATGCCGGTGAGCAGCTCGGGCTCGAGGCCGGTGGCCATCCCTGCCGCGGCCAGGAACTCGGATCTGTTGACGGAGTCCCGAACCGCCGAGGTTGCGACCAAGCGCCCCGCGCTCACCCCGAGACGGAGCATGGTCTCGCGGAAGTCTCGCAGAACCGAGATCGTTCGCTCGATTGCCTCCTCGGTCAACCTTCCATCGGCGTCGACACCCTCACCCAGCCGGGTGATCCGCATCTGCCGTTCGACCGTTCGCCCTCGGCCGTCGGCAATGAGCAGCCTGGTCGAGTTAGTCCCGCAATCGATGGCCGCGACAGAACGCACCATCTCCATGTCAACTTGCTATCACGGCCGGTGCCGATTCTGGTCGAGGCTCCCGCCGGTCCGTCGCACGCTGGCGAGTGTCGGCCGACGAACGGTGGTGCGCCCCCTCCAGGCAGTTCAGGTCCGGGTGAGCCCCAGTTGGTCGGCGGCCCACTGGCCGATCGGATCGTCGGCTCCGGTCAACCACCAGGCGACATGGGCATGCAGGCATTTGACCCCCTGGCGAGTCCCACCGACACCCCCGCTGGGTCTCGGGCCCCACGTGATCGTCCGGAATCAGCGCGTCTCGCTCCGCTGGCGTAGCGGGCGTGAGCGTCGGCGATCTCGCGAGCATCCACCGCCGCCTCCGCCGACGCCACTCCGCCTCGCGACTCCAATCGGCTCACTGCGCCCCGGATGGATGGGTCCGTGAGCCAGAAGCGGGTGGGCATCGGCGCCCCGTCGGCAAGGAATGGGGCGTTGGCGATGACGACCGGGGTGCCGGCATCCGATCGGACGACGACCTCGAACGGGCCGGCCGGTGACCTGCCGAGCTGCTCGGTCACCGTCGTCAGATCGGCAGCGGCGACATGGCCCACCGCCATGTCCTCGGTCAACCAGGGCTCACTTCCAGAACTCGAGTGTGTCGCCCACCCGTGACCAAAAGCTGGACGGCGCCGGCGGCAATCGCGAGGACGCTCTCGAGGGCGCCAGGCGGCCGCCCGACCGACCGTCCCCGAACGAGGCTGTGTCGCGGGCAACGCGGGGAGACCCGGGTCAGGAGCCGTGTCCGGTGCCCGTGAGGGTGAGACCAGCGGCTGATTGCCAGGGTCACCGGCGGTGGTCCCCGTACCGTCCGCCGGAGAGGCGACCGTTCCGGGACCTGGCAGGAGGTTGTAGAGAGTCTGGCCCGGCTCGACGAGCTGGTAGTCCTGACGAGCCCGCCTCTCGATCTCGGCCTTCGAGCTCAACTGCTTCTCCTGCTCTGTCAGTTGCCGGTTCACCTGGCGGACCTGAGCGAGTTGGGTGGCGGCGGCCGAGAGCTCACGGTGCTGAGAGATGAGCGTGGAGAACGGGAAGCTGAACACGAGCACGACCAGGGCGAAGGCGGCAGCGACACCGACCGTGACGCGACGCCGCCGCGCCTCGGGCGAGGCGGGCGGCCGGGGTTCCGTGGTCCGTCTGCGCCGGCCGCCCTTCTTAGACGGCGGGTGTCAGCCGTACGAGTGAGCGAAGCCGCATGGATGCTGCCGACGCATGCCGACCACGCACCGACTGTGTCGATTCGGGTGCGTGTCGGGCGGTTCGGGGCGCTCGTGGCACCGTGCCCGATGACCGTGATGCGCCATGGCCGTGGCCAGAGCCCGCTGGCCAGCCTGGCGATACGCCCACCGGAGCCCCTGGACCGAGCGTGGGTGCGCTCGCTCACTCGCTGCCCCGCCAGGAGGCCAATGCCTCCCCACCGAAGTACTCGGCCGATTCCCCCAAGGCGGCCTCGATCCGCAGTAACTGGTTGTACTTGGCCACACGATCGGAGCGCGCTGGCGCACCGGCCTTGATCTGTCCGCACCCGGTGGCCACAGCGAGGTCGGCGATGGTCGTGTCCTCTGTCTCCCCGGAGCGGTGCGACATCATGCATGCGTACCCGGACCGGATGGCGGTGTCCATCGTCACCAGTGTCTCGGTCAAGCTGCCGATCTGGTTGACCTTGATGAGGACGGCATTGGCCGCCCCGGCGGTGATACCCCGGCGGAGCCGCTCCTCGTCGGTCACGAACAGGTCGTCACCGACCAGCTGGATCTCGATCGCCCAGCCGGCTGGTGAGGTCGGCCCACCCGTCCCAGTCGTCCTCGGCCATGCCGTCCTCGATGGACACGATCGGGTAGCGCTCGACCAGGTCGACCCAGTAGTCGACCATCTCGGCAGGCCGACAGGCTCCGATTCTCGCTGGCCAGCACGTAACTACCGTCCTTGTACAACTCGCTGCTGGCCGGGTCGAGGGCAATGGCAACTTCGTCGCCCGGGACCCGGCCGGCAGCCTCGATGGCCTCGACCAGCACCCGGACGGCGTCCTCGTTGGAGGGCAGGTCGGGAGCAAAGCCACCCTCGTCGCCGACGGCCGTCGACAGACCTCGCATGGAGAGCAGATGGGCCAGCGCGTGGTACGTCTCGGCTCCCCACTGCACCGCCTCCGAGAAGGAGGCCGCACCCACCGGAGCGATCATGAACTCCTGCAGGTCGATCGAATTGTCGGCGTGGCGCCCGCCGTTGACGACGTTCATGAACGGCACCGGAAGCACGTGGGCGCCCGAACCACCGATCCATCGGAAGAGCGGGAGCTCGAGCTCATTGGCGGCCGCCTTGGCCACGGCCAGTGAGACACCGAGGATGGCATTGGCCCCGAGCCGAGACTTGGACGGCGTGCCGTCCGCGTCGATCAGAGCCAGGTCGACAGCACGCTGGTCGAGCGCGTCCATGCCGTCGAGGATGGCGGCCATCTCGCCGTTCACGTTGGCGACGGCATCGAGGACGCCCTTGCCCCCATATCGGCTGCCGCCGTCGCGCAGCTCGGTGGCCTCGAACGACCCGGTCGATGCACCTGACGGCACGATGGCTCGACCGGCTGCCCCCGAGTCCAGCACCACCTCGACCTCGACGGTCGGGTTGCCGCGCGAGTCGAGCACCTCGCGGCCCAGCACCTGTTCGATCACACTCACTGGGGATGCCGCTCCTTCCGACCTGGGCCGGCAGCGCCTGTCAGTGCAGGCCAGGCTACCACCAGCCTCGCCTGCGACCTGGGAATTCGCGCCGAACTCAGTGGTGCGCGATGAAGGACAGGCGCCGATCAGCCGAGGCTTCGACGTGCCGCTCGAAAGGAGCTCGCCCGCGCCCGCAGGGCCGCCTCGGGTCGACGCCGAGACTGCGGGCCATCGACACCAGCTCGAACAGCACCTCGCCCACCGCAGCCTCGTGATCGCTGCTGGTGCTGCCGGTACCCAGGCCGTCGGTCCTGCACGTCCACCCTCCCGCCTACGGTCCGCGTCTCGCCCACCCTGTCGGCCACCGGCGCCGAGCGCGCCCAACGCGGCAACCTCCCCGACCACCTGTCACGGCTTCGTCGGCCAGGCTGGGCAACGTCATGCCCACGGCCAACGCCTTGCGCTGCAACTTGGCGGTAAGGGCCAGCGCCGGCATCGCCGCCGGGATGCCCTCGGTCACGCTCGTCCGCTTCTTCTCGGCCAGCTTCCGGACCTCCCAATTGGCGGCGACGTCCTCGGCCGTCGGCGCGTCGTCGTCCCCGAAGACATGGGGATGGCGGTCGACCAGCTTGTCGTGGATGCCGCGAGCCACGTCGGCCAGTGTGAAACGGCCGGCCTCCGATGCCAGCCGGGCATGGAAGTAGACCTGGAACAGGAGGTCGCCGAGCTCCTCCTCGAGGGCGGCCGTCGCTCGTGGCGAAGTGTCATCCGAATCATCATCGGCGACACGCAGTCCGGAGCTTGCGTTCGTCGCCCCGACGGCATCGAGAGCGGCCACCTCGTCCAGTGCCTCCAGCACCTCGTAGGCCTCCTCGAGCAGATGCCGGCGGAGCGAGCCGTGGGTCTGGCGGCGATCCCAGGGGCAGCGCTCACGCAGGGTGCGGACCAGCTCGTCGAGTCGGACGAGCTCTCGGGCCACGGGTGCAGCCGAGGGTTGGGATCCACAGCGAGGTCAGGTGGTCGGGATCGACCGATCGGTCGAGGTCGTCCCAGGTGACCTGCCACACCCTCTCGTCCGGCAGCCCCAGATGGGACAGGACGGTGACCGGCTCGGCGGGTGCCACCTCAGGAGCCAGCTTGATGGCCGAGAGGATCGACCGGTCCCAGCACTGGGCGACGACCAAGGGGCCGTAGGAGCCGGCGGCCTCGACGGCGAAGGCTTCCCCGTCGACGATGCGGACCCCCGCCGCCACCGGGTCGACGCCCAATCGATCGAAGGCGAGGTCGAGGAAGGAGAGCGCCGGCCGCACCACGAGGGTGAGCTCGCCGGCGGCCACCGACGGGTGGGTCCGCAGCAGCTCGACCGTTCGCTCGGCCACCGACGGAGAGCCCGGGACGGCGTAGACGACGTGACCGCACTGGTGGGCCGCGGCCACCAGGTCGTCGACGATCGAGCGATAGACGTCCTCGAAGCTCGCAGCCTCGCTCGTAATGCCGGTCGAACGAGCTGGCACCGGCAAGGGCGGCCGCCGCCGGATGAAGGCTCGTGCGCAGGATAGAGACGCCACCCTGGGTGCTGCTCGACACGTTCCAGCAGCTCCCATGTCTCCCGGGTGATGAGGTCCGGGCCGGCCGGGCCCAGCCCCACCACCTCGATCGACGCTCGCGGCTCCTCGCCGGCGGTCACCGCAACACGGCCGTCGTCTCATCGATGTGCCATCGACCGGATTCGCACGGGAGTGGCCGTGCTCAGCCCTCACCACCGCCATTGAGCTGGATCCCGCCGCTCGGGTTCCTCGACCCCACCGACGTGCCCAGGGCGGCGGCCAGAAGGTACTGCGGAGGAGGTGGCGTCGGGCCCAGCACGTCGACACCGTTCCACGAACCGTACTGGGGGTTCACGGACACGGTGGTGCGGTGGGCGAAGGCCACGAGCTCCTTGTTGACGCGGTCGTAGTTGTTCGTCGACTGCAGCAATTCGGTTCGCACCAATGGAAGCGCCTTCGAAAGTGGCACGACCAGCTGGCTGGTCACTTCGAGGACCGCCCACTCACCGCTGGAAGTGTCCTCGATGGGACCGATGGGGACGCCGACGGGAGCGGACTGGAGGCCGTACCTCTGGAGAACCTCCGCCTCGGTCGCACACCCAAGCGCTCGCGAATCGGGCTGCGAGGTGATCGACGCTGCCGGCGGCAAGCTTGCTGGCCAGCTGCTGGGCGGCGGACTGACTGCTGGCCAGGATCGGCATGCCACGCAGTCGTCGGTGAAAAGAGACGGGTTCTGGGCGTAGTACTGGAGCTCGGCCTTCGGCGACAGGATCGCTCCCCGAGCCAGCAGCTTCTCCTCGAACGCCTCGTTGTGCACCCAGTCGCTCACCAGGTCAGATGGAAGGCCGCTGAGCAGCTGGGCGCCGGTGTAGGGGCTGCCGTCGGCCTGGACGCAGGCCGGTGGCGAGCCGTTCGCCGATGCATTCCTGGGCAGCCGTCGCGGCTCTGCCGCTCAGGATCTCCTCGTAGTCCGACTTGGCCGTGGCCAGGTCGGCCGCCGTGACGGTGATGCCCTTGGCCGCCGCGTACTGCTCCACCAGCCGGTTGCCGATCTCATCGGCGAGGACGCCGGTGGCCACCTCCATGCTGTAGGTGCCAGGTCCCCCGGTGCCCTGGACGTCGCTGCTGGTCAGGTCGGGGTTCCCGAGCTCGACCTGGAGCAGGCAGCCGCCGGCCGGCGCATTCGACATGAGGCGAGAGCTCGCCGTTCAACGAGGCGGTCGAGATGTCGTTCCCCCCGACCGAGGCGGCCACCGGCGTCACCGTGCACGCCGAGGTCAGCGCACCGGCGGTGGCGATGGCGAGTGCGGGCAGCGACCACCGCGATGAGGCGTCTGAGCACGGCGGCATGCTACCGGGTGCCGCCTCAGGACCACCGTCGTGCGGGCCGGCGAAGAGCGGCCTCGGCCCGTCAGTCGAACCCTCGTGCGAGCTGCGAGTGCGGAGTGCGGCGGCCAGCGTGACGCGTGCGAGCGGAGCCGTGCGGGTGGCGAGGCGAGGGCGGCGTGGGGCGTGCGAGTCGCGAGCCGCGAGTGCGGCGTGCGGCGACGCCCGGCGTCGAGCCGAGCGCGACACCTCGTCAGGCGTCGGCCGGCACCAGCTCCTGGAGCAGCGAGACGAGACCGGCCGCGTATCCCGTGCCCTTGTCGGGGACGGCCACCGGGAGGAGCAGTCGGTTGAGGTCGGCCTGGATCCTCGCCCCCGGAGCCAGTCGACGGAGCCGGACCTCGGCGGACGCCGGCAGCGAGATCGGAGAGAGCTTGACCGTGGCCGTCGGCGGCTCGCCCCCGAGGCCCGAACGGCGGGCACCGGGTCGGGGGCCGGAGACGGCGAGATCGGTCACCCCGAGACGCAGGCATTCGACTCGCAGCCTGGCCACGTCGAGGAGGGCCACGGCGGGGACGGGCAGCGGGCCGAACCGGTCCTGCCATTCGGCGGCCACGTCGTCGACCTCGGCGTGGGTGCGCACCGCCGCCAGCCGGCGATACGCCTCCAAGTCGCACGTCCTCGGCGTGCACGTAGCTGGCAGGCAAGTGGGCGGCGTCGGGCAGGTCGATGGACAGCTCGACCGGCTGCGGCCGTGGCTCGCCCTTGAGCTCGGAGACGGCCTCCGAGACCATCTGGACGTAGAGGTCGTAGCCGACGGCGGCGATGTGGCCGGACTGGTCGCGGCCGAGCAGGTTCCCCGCCCCGCGGATCTGCAGGTCCCGCAGCGCGATCTTGAACCCGGAGCCGAGCTCGGTGTGGTCGCCGATGGTGCGCAGGCGCTCGTAGGCCTGCTCGGTGAGGACCCGGTCGACGGGATGGAACAGATAGGCGTAGGCCCGCTGGCCGGCCCGTCCCACCCGGCCGCGCAGCTGGTGGAGCTGCCCCAGGCCGAGGAGGTCGGCCCGATCGACGACCAGCGTGTTGACGGTGGGCATGTCGATGCCCGACTCGACGATGGTCGTGCACACCAGCACGTCGTACGCCCCCTCCCAGAAGTCGAGCACCACCTTCTCGAGGGAGCCCTCGTCCATCTGGCCATGGGCGACCGCCACCCGCGCCTCGGGCACCATGGCCCGCAGCCGTTCGGCCACCGCGTCGATGTCCTGGACCCGGTTGTGCACGTAGAAGACCTGTCCCTCGCGCAGGAGCTCGCGGCGAACGGCCTCGGAGGCGGCGGCCTCGTCGAACTCGCCCACGTGGGTGAGGATGGGGAGGCGGGCGGCCGGCGGGGTGTTGACCATGGACAGGTCGCGGATGCCGGTGAGGGCCATCTCCAGCGTGCGGGGGATGGGGTTGGCGGTGAGGGTGAGGACGTCGACGCCCTCGGCCAGCGCCTTGATCGACTCCTTGTGGGTGACCCCGAAGCGCTGCTCCTCGTCCACCACCAACAGCCCCAGCTTCTTGAAGGTGATGTCGCCGCCGAGGAGCCGGTGGGTGCCGACGACGACGTCCACCGACCCGTCGGCCAGCCCGGCCAGGACCTGGCGCGCCTGCGGCGTTGGTGAGGAACCGGCTGAGCATCTCGACCCGGATCGGGAAGGGTGCGTACCGCTCGCCGAACGTCTGGAAGTGCTGGCTGGCCAACAGCGTGGTGGGGACCAGGATGGCGGCCTGGTAGCCGTCCTGGACCGCCTTGAATGCGGCCCGGATGGCCACCTCGGTCTTGCCGAAGCCCACGTCCCCGCAGACCAGCCGGTCCATGGGCTGTGGCCGCTCCATGTCGGCCTTGACCTCTTCGATGGCCCGCAGCTGGTCGCGGGTCTCGACGAAGGGGAACGAGGACTCGAGCTCGGCCTGCCACGGCGTGTCCGGCCCGAAGGCGTGGCCGGCGACCTCGAGGCGTCGCCGGTAGAGGGCGACGAGCTCCTCGGCCACCTCGTGCACGGCCGCCCGGGCCCGGGCCCGGGTCCGCTGCCACTCCGAGCCCCCGAGCCGGTTGACCGTCGGTGAGTCGCCACCGGCATAGGGGGTGATCAGGTCGATCTGGTCGGTGGGCAGGTAGAGCCGGTCACCGCCCCGGTACTCGAGGAGGAGGTAGTCGCGGGTGGCGCCGGCCATGGTGCGGGTGACCATGCCCCCGTAGACGGCCACGCCGTGCTGGCGGTGGACGACGTAGCCGCCGGGTGCCAGGTCGTCGAAGAAGCCGTCCGTGGCCCGGGCCCGGGCCCGGGCCTGGCGATGGGGACGCCGGCGTCCGGTGACGTCCGACTCGGCCAGAACGGCCACCCGGGCAACCAGGAAGGACGAAGCCCCGGTCGACCGTGGCCACCACGATGCGGGCGCCGGGTCCGGCGAGCGCGCCGGCTCCTTCCCCCTCGGCTCGTCCTTCGTCTGCGCCGGGACCGACCGGGACGGTCAGCCCTTCTTCGGCCAGCACGCCAGCCAGTCGCTCGGCCGCAGCCGGGCTCTGGGCGCAGAGCTCGACGGTGTACCCGGCCTCGACCAAGCCGCCGACCTGGCCGGCGAGCTTGGCCGCGTCGCCCAGGATGGGCTCCCAGCCGCGGCTCTCGATGCTGGGGATGTCGGGCGAGTCCGCCGAGGGGACCAGCGAGACCACCCCGGCACCGGTCTTGCTGAGCAGGCGATCGAAGGACAGGTGCAGGCGCGGTTGAGCTGCGACCGGCCTCGAGCCCCCAGGTGGAGGCCAGCGCCTCGGCCAGGGCCGCCTCCTCCTCCAGCAGTTCGCCGGCCCGGTCCCGGACCCGCCGGGGCTCGACCAGGACCACCAGGGCGTCGTCACCGAGCAGGTCGCAGAGGACCTCCTCGCCTTCCACGAGCCAGGGGAGCCACGACTCCATGCCGTCGAAGACCATGCCGTCGGCCAGCCGCTCCCACTGCTGGCGACCCCAGGGCTCGGCACCCACCAGGTGGGCGGCCCGCTTTCGCATGACCTCGTCCAGAACCACCTCTCGGCAGCCGAACAGCTCGACCCGGGCCAGGTCCTCCACCGATCGCTGGTCGGCCACGTCGAAACGGGTCAACCGGTCGACCTCGTCGCCCCACAGGTCGATGCGCACCGGCGAGTCCGCAGTCGAGGGGAAGACGTCGACGATGCCGCCTCGCACGGTGAGCTCGCCTCGGTGCTCGACGATGGGCTCGCGGCGATAGCCGGCGGCCACCAAGGTGTCGACCAGCTCGTCGACCGACACCCGTTGGCCCTTCTCCACCACCACCGGACGAGCCGCGGCCCGCCACGGGCCCGAGACGCTGGAGGAGCGCCTTGATCGGGGCGACCACCACGCCGGGTGGCCCGGCCTCGCCCCCGCCCGAGAGTCGCCACAGCAGCCGCAGCCGTCGGCCCATGGTGGCGATGTCCGGGCTCACCCGCTCGAACGGCAGGGTCTCCCAGGCCGGGAACAGCTCGACCTCCGTCACCTCGTCATCCACACCCGGGGCTCGCCGGAATCCGGACCCGGCGAACACCCGGAGGTCGTGGGCCAGCTGCTCGGCGGCTGCCGCCGTGGGGGTCACCACCAGTACCGGCCGGCGGTCGCCCAGCCGCAGGAGGCCGGCGATCACGAAGGCCTGGGCCGGGGTGGCCACGGCCAGGGTGGCGCCGGACGCGCCCATGACCCGGGTCATGGCCGGGTCGTGGCGCAGCAGGCCTGGCAGCGAGCGCAGAGAGGACATCGGGGTCAGGGTACCGGGACGGTCTTGGCTTCCTGGATCCGCTCAGACGACATCGAAGCCGAGGAGCCGAGGAGCCGGCGACGCGGCGCAAGCGGCCGGCGGAAGGGCAAGGCCGTCGCCGACGCCCAGCAGCGAGATCAGTGGCGCTTGGGTTCCCAGCGGAAGCGGCGGGCCACGAGCCACAGGGCGGCCGCCGCCCAGATGGCCAGGACGACGAGGTCGCCGGGCCGCAGGCCGGAGGCGGGTCCGCTCTCGAATGTGCTCACCAGGGCGACCACCAGGTGACGGATCGGGAAGTAGTCGGCGATGTGGGACAGGACCGAGCCGTTGGACAGCGGATAGAAGACGCCGGAGATGAACACGATCGGGAAGTAGATCCCGTTGATGATGGCCGGGGCCGCGTCGGCGTTGGGCACGATGAGGGTCACGGCCAGCCCGAGCGCGCAGAAGGTGACGATGCCGACGAGCAGGGTCAGCACCGCGGCTCCCGGGTGCGCCGGCAGGTGGAGGTGGTAGAAGGCAATGCCGATGCTCACCACGATCACGGTGAGCACGGCGACGTTGATGACGACGCTCCCCATCAGGCCGCCCATGTACGAGCCGACCGAGATGGGCGTGCCCCGCATCCGCTTCAGCATCCCGCTGTCACGGCGGTTGCAGATGGTCATGGCCAGGTTCGTGTAGCAGGCGGCGATGAGCCCGAAGACGAGCATGGCCACGACCACGTACTGGTCGTAGCGGAGCGTGGTCCCCGGCACCGAGGCCGCTCCCGCCGAGGTCCCGACCACGACCAGGAACACCACCGGGAACATGAAGGTGAAGACGGCGGCCATCGGGTTCCGCCAGTAGGCCTTCTGCTCGTAGCGGACCTGCTCCTTGGCCACCAGGAGGTCGTTCATCCGAGGCCCCCTCGGCTCGACTCCGTGACGTGCCGCCTCCTGGCTCCGCTCACTGTGTCCGCCTCCGGCTGCCTCCGCTCGCCACCGTGCCCGACGTCCCCACCGGTGAGGCTCAGGTAGACGTCCTCGAGGGTGGGCCGGACGACGGCCAGCCCGTCGAGCACCTCGCCGCGTTCGATGGCCCAGCCGGTGAGCCGGTGGAGTGTCTCGGTGGGTTCGGCCATGTGCAGCTCGACGAACTCCCCGCGCCGCTCGCACGCGGCCCCGTCGGGCAGGGGTAGGTCGGCGACGCCCACCCCGGCGGGCAGTCGGAAGCGCACGGTCGTCTCGCCGTGGTCCCGTCCGCCCAGGGTGTCCGGCGACCCCGAGGCCACGACCTCGGCCCTTGGCGATCACCGTCACCGTGTCGGCCAGGGCCTGGGCCTCGTCCATGTAGTGGGTGGTGAGGACGACGGTGCGTCCCTCGGCGCACAGGCCACGCACGACTTCCCAGGCCTCGCGCCGGGCCGAGGGTCGAATCCGGTGGTGGGCTCGTCGAGGAAGATGAGCTCGGGGCTGCCCACCAGGGCCATGCCGAGATCGAGCCGCCGCTGCTGACCGCCGGAGAGCACCTTCACCCGCGACCGGGCCTTGTCCTCCAGCCCGACGAGCTCGACCACCTCGCCGACGGGCCGGGGAGACGGATAGAGCACGGCACCGCTGGGTGAGCGCCTCTGCGACGGTGAGGTACGGATCGACGGCGCACTCCTGGAGGACGATGCCCACCTTGGCCCGCAGGGCTCGGTCCCGCCGGGCCGGGTCCGATCCGAGGACGCTGACCTCGCCGCGCGTCGCGCCGCCGGTAGCCCTCGAGGATCTCGACGGCGGTCGTCTTGCCGGCCCCGTTGGGGCCGAGCAGGGCCAGGACCTCACCCCGCCGCACCTCGAGGTCGACCTCCCGGAGGGCGACTGTGTCGCCGTAGGACTTGGTCAGTCGCCGCGCCGAGATGGCGATGTCGTCGGTCACGACCAGCAGTCCCTTACCTCGCGACCGCCGGTTCAGGAGCTGGCGCATGTCCGGCTCCTGCCGGGTGGTGAGCACTCCCATGGCCGCCGCCACCCCGAGGGCGGCGGCGAACAGGGCCCGGAAGAACCCGCCGTGGGGCTTGCCCCGGAGGCCGTCGATGGACAGCCGGCCCGGGCCGAGGGCGGCGATGGCCGTGGCCACCGCGCCGACGACGGCCACGTACTCCCAACCGCCCTTGAAGATGAAGAACCCCTTGCCCTTGTGGTCGGTGGCCGCGGCCGAGGTCATGACCCCGACGATGCCGGCCGCAGCCATGGGTGTCATGGCCCCGACGGTCATGAGGGCGCCGGTGCCGATCTCGGTGGCCGCCGCCATCCGGGCGTGCACAGCCGCCGGCTTGAAGCCCAGGCCGGCGAACCACCGCGTGGTGCCCTCGATGCCACCGGGACCGCGGATCTTGTTGAGGCCGTGCGTCATCATCATCGGGCCGATGGTCAACCGGAGCATGAGAGCGGCGAGGTCGATGCTCACCCGTCCGCTCCGTCCGCTCCGTGCGCTCGCTGGACTTGGCCACGCTTGCTCTCCCTTCCGGCGGCCCCACAGTCCACGACGCCCGCGACCGCGCCCGACGGCTCACCCGACGCGACGCCCGTTGCGAAGCCGCGCCATCTCCGAGACGACCGAGGTCCCCCGAGGCAGCGGGCGCTCCGTCGGCTGTCACCGTAGCGGCTGCCCGGCTGGCCGCCGGCAGGAGCGACCAGAGTCGGACGGGCAACCGGACGGGCACGGAGGAAGGCTCAGGCGGCGTTGAAGCGGGTCATGGCCGCGTCGGCGCCGTCGCACACGATCGCCTCGACAGCGTCGGCCGCCTCGACGACGGCCAGGTCGAGGAGCTCTCGTTCGGCCTTGCCCGGGCGGCGCAGGACGTAGTCGGCCCCGGACAGGCGCCCGGGAGGCTTGCCGATGCCGATCCGCACGCGCAGGAACTCCTTCGTGTGCAGGTGGGCGACGACGGAATTGAGGCCGTTGTTGCCGGCCGTCCCGCCGCCGGCCTTGACCCTGATGCGACCGGGAGGCAGGTCCAGCTCGTCGTGGACCACCACGAGGCGTTCGCCGAGAGCCGGACCGCGGACGCCTCTCCGTCGCCCGCTGCACCTCCGGCGCTCGCGTGTCGGCCGCCCGGCCACGCCGGCCGGGATCCCGGCCCGGCGCACGAGCGGGGCCACCGCCAGACCCGAATCGTTCATGTAGGTGAGCGGGACGGCGAGCAGCACCCGTCGGCCGCCCACGTCGACCGTCGTCGCCGTCGCCCGCAGCCCCTTCTCCGGCTCGCAGGTGGCCGCCGTGCCGCTCGGACAGGAGAGCGACGGTGTCGGCTCCCACGTTGTGGCGCGTCCCGGCGAATTCGGCACCGGGGTTCCCGAGCCCGACCACCAGCAGGTCGGCCGGGGTTCCCGAGCGCTCGCCTTCCGGGGCGCGCCTCCGACGGAGCGTCTATCCCTCCGCCGTGTCGGTGGCTTCGGCCGACGGCGCCGCCTCCTCGCCACCGGCGGCGGCGCCCGCCTCCTCGGCGCCCTCGACGCCCTCGGCACCTTCGGCGCCCTCGGCCCCCTCCTCGACGGCCTGCACCCGCGGGGGATGGCCGGCGACGACCGAGGTCTCGGGGTCGGTCTCGAGCTCGACGCCACCCGGCAGGCTGATGTCGGAGACCTTCAGGGTGCTGCCGATGGTGAGCTCGGAGATGTCGAGCTCCACCGACGGGGGGATGTCGGCCGGCTTGGCCCTCACGGCCAGGGCGAAGAGCTGCTGCTCGACGACCCCGTCACCGTGAGCCACCTCGATGGCCTCCCCGACCAGGTTGATGCTGACCTCGGCCAGGATGACCTCGTCGCGGCGGACGATCTGGAAGTCGACGTGGGTCACCACGTTGCGCGACGGGTGGCGCTGGATGGCCCGGGCCAGGGTCAGGTAACTCTTGCCGTCCACCTCGGAGGGCGAGGAGCGTGTTGAGACCGGCTTCGCCGGACATCGCCACCTGGAAGTCGCGGGCGCCCACCGCCACCGGCATGGGGTCGGCCCCGTGCCCGTAGACCACACCGGGGATCTTGCCCGCCGCCCGCAGCCGGCGCGTGGCGCTCGACCCGGTCGTGCGGCCGGCTTCGGCATCGAGCGTGACTTCGGGCATTGAGTGTCTCCTCTGCGGTGCGGATCGGGCCTCGCTGGCCCTCGGCCCGTAGGCCCGACCAGGGCGCCCGTCCGGCTCGTACCGACGGTGCCGCGCCGGCACCGCGCCGACGGTCGATGGCCGAGCGACGATGTTAGTCGAGGGCTGCCGAAACCCGGAACGGCGGCGGGAAGGCCCACCACGCCCGCAGCCGGACCACCGCCGTCACCGACCACGGGCTCGCCGCCGGCACCCGTCACGGCCAGGTCGATCAGTCAGGTGAGGTTCTCGCCCCCGAAGATCTCCGACACCGACGTGTCCTCGAAGACGGCGTCGATGGCGTCGGAGATGAGCTTGGCCACCGACAGCACCTCGAGCTTGTCGAACTGGCGGTGCGAGGGGATCGGCAGGGTGTCGGTGACCACCACCCGGGTGATCGACGAGTTCTTGAGCCGGTCCACGGCCGGGTCGGAGAGCACCGGATGGGTGGCCATCGACCACACCTCGGTCGCGCCCCGCTCCGACAGCAGGTCGGCGGCGGCCACGATGGTTCCCGCGGTGTCGATCATGTCGTCGATGAGCACGCAGTGGCGCCCCTCGACCTCACCGACCACGGACAGGGCCTCGACCTGGTTGGCCTGGCCCCGGAGCCGGCGCTTGTGGACCACGGCCAGCTCGGCCGTCAGGTGCTGGCTGAAGCGCTCGGCCACCCGCACCCGCCCGGCGTCGGGAGCGACCACCACCAGGTTGTCGGGGCAGTTGGCCCGCAGGTAGTCGACCATGACCGGCGCCGCCGTGAGGTGGTCGAAGGGCACGTCGAAGAACCCCTGGATCTGCCCCGAATGCAGGTCGACGCTCACCACCCGGTCGGCGCCGGCCACCGACAGCATGTCGGCCACCAGCTTGGCGGTGATGGGCTCGCGCCCGGTGGCCTTGCGGTCCTGGCGCGAGTAGCCGTAGTAGGGGCAGACGGCGGTGATGCGCTTGGCCGAGGCCCGCTTGGCCGCGTCGATCATGATCAGGTGCTCCATGATCGAGTCGTTGACCGGGTCGCAGTGGGTCTGGATGATGAAGACGTCGCTGCCGCGGATCGACGTGTCGAAGCGGCAGTGGATCTCGCCGTTGGCGAACTCGCGGAGGTTGGCCTCGCCCAGCTCGACGCCGAGCTGGGCGGCGATGGCCCGGGCCAGTTCGGGGTGGGATCGGCCGGACACGAGCTCCAGCCGCCGCCGAGGAGTGAACTCCATGGCCCTGAGGCTACTGCGCTCCGCTCCCGCCATCCGGGGGCCAGGCGGAGGGAGCGACCACGCCCGCCATCGGGGACCTCGCTGCCCTCGGCGAGGACGCAGAACGGGCCGACCCGGGCATTGGCCCCGATGACGGCACGGCGGCAGACGCTGGAGGAGACCACGGCGCCCTCCCCCACGGTCGTGTCGATCAGCCGGGCGTCGGGGCCGATCTCGGCGTGCTCGCCGATCCGGCACCGGCCCTGGAGCATCACGCCGGGCAGCAGCACGACGTCGCACTCGAGCTCCACGTCGACGTCGATGTAGGTGGTCTGCGGGTCCCACATGGTCACGCCGCTGCGCATCCACCGCTCGTTGATCCGATCGCGCAGCTCGGCCTCGGCAATGGCCAGCTGGGCTCGGTCGTTGACCCCGGCCACCTCCATGGTGTCGTCGACGACGACCGACGTCACCTGGTGGCCGGCCTCGTAGAGGACCTCGACCACATCGGTCAGGTAGTACTCCCCCTGGGCATTGGCCGGGCTCAACCGGCGCAGAGAGGGAGCCAGCACGCTGCGCCGGAAGCAGTAGATCGAGGTGTTGATCTCGTCGACCGCCCGCTCTTCGTCGGTGGCGTCGTCGTGCTCGACCACGCGGGCCACGGCGTCGTCCCGGCCGCGGACCACCCGGCCGTACCCGGTGGGGTCGGCGAGCACGGCGGTCAGCAGGGTGGCGGCCGCGTCCGATGGCCCGGTGCTCGTGGACCAGACGGGCGAGGGTGGCGGCCCGCAGGAGGGGCGTGTCGCCGGGGAGGACGACGACGTCGGCGTCATCGTCGTCGTCGGTGGGAAGCCCGGTCAGGGCCACCGCCATGGCGTCGCCGGTGCCCCGCTGCTCGGGCTGCTCGACGAACTCGATGGCCATGCCCGGCGGCGCGTGCTCGACGAGAGTCTTGGTCACCCACTCGGCCCGGTGACCCACCACCACCACGACGCGGGACACCGACACCTCGGCCAGCGCGTCGAGCACGTGGAGCACCATGGGACGACCGCAGAGCCGGTGCAAGCGGCTTCGGACGAGCCGATCGCATGCGGGTTCCCTCGCCGGCGGCCAGCACCACCGCAGACAGCGGACGGGGGCGCTCGCGGCTGCGCGACGGACCGGCGCCGGCTCGGCTCCCCGTCGTCGTCACCGTCCCCTGCGGATGGGTGCGGATCACCATGTCGGCCCTCCGGATGCCGAGGCCGGAAGGAAGCTCGTTCACGCAGTGCGGAGACCATGGACCTATTCTTCCCACGCCGGGGAGCGAAGTGCGACCCGGCCTACGGCAGTTCCCGTCCTCGTCGGGCGCGGACGCCGCACCCAGCCATGCCCATCCTCACCTCCGCCATCGACCCGGCCTCGGACGACTTCCGGGCCAACCAGGAAGCCCTGGCCGAGGCGATCGACGCCGTCGACGAGCAGCTGGCCGCGGCCCGGGCCGGTGGTGGCGAACGCTATGTCGCCCGCCACCACCAGCGGGGCAAGCTGGGCGCCCGAGAGCGGATCGAGCTCCTGGTCGACCGGGACTCCGCCTTCCTCGAGCTCGCCCCGCTGGCCGCCTGGGGCACCGAGTACACCGTCGGGGCCTCGTCGGTCGTGGGCATCGGGGTGGTGGCCGGCGTCGAGTGCCTGATCTCGGCCCACGACCCCACCGTCCGGGGCGGCGCCATGAACCCCTACACCTTTCGCAAGGGTGCCCGGGCCTCGGACATCGCCCTCGCAGAACCGGCTCCCGGTGATCAACCTGGTCGAGTCGGGTGGCGCCGACCTGCCGGCCCAGGCCGAGCTGTTCATCCCCGGTGGCCGCGCCTTCCGGGACCTGACCCGACTCTCGGCCGCCGGCCGTGCCCACCGTGGCCATCGTCTTCGGCAACTCGACGGCGGGCGGCGCCTACGTCCCGGGGATGAGCGACTACATCGTGATGATCGAGCAACGGTCCAAGGTGTTCCTGGGCGGCCCACCGCTGGTCAAGATGGCCACCGGCGAGGAGTCGACCGACGAGGAGCTCGGCGGCGCCTCCATGCACGCCCGCATTTCCGGGCCTCGCCGACTACCTGGCCGCCGACGAGGTCGACGCCATCCGCATCGGTCGGGACATCGTCCGCAACCTTCACTGGCGCAAGCACGGTCCGGGGCCGAGCCGGCCGGCTGACGAGACCGCTGGCCGACCCGGAGGAGCTCCTGGGCATCGCCTCGGCCGACCCACGGGTGCCCTTCGACCCGCGGGAGGTGCTGGCCCGGGTGGTCGACGGGTCTCGCTTCGACGAGTTCAAGCCGCTCTACGGCACCAGCCTCGTGTGCGGGTGGGCGTCCATCCACGGCTATCCCATCGGCGTCCTGGCCAACCACCGCGGCGTCCTCTTCTCCGAGGAGTCCCACAAGGCGACCCAGTTCATCCAGCTGGCCAACCAGATCGACGTGCCCCTGCTCTTCCTCCAGAACACCACCGGGCTACATGGTGGGCAAGGACTACGAGCAGCGGGGGATCATCAAGCACGGGGCGATGATGATCAACGCCGTCACCAACTCATCGGTCCCCCACCTCACCGTCAACATCGGCGCGTCCTACGGCGCCGGCAACTACGGGATGTGCGGACGGGCCTATGAACCCCGCTTCCTCTTCTCCTGGCCCAACGCCCGCTCGGCGGTCATGGGACCGGCACAGCTGGCCGGCGTCCTCTCCATCGTCGCCCGCCAGTCGGCCGAGGCCAGAGGTCATCCCCTTCGACGAGGAGGCCGATGCCGCCATGCGCGCCGAGGTCGAGGCCCAGATCGACGCCGAGTCGCAGGCGCTCTTCCTCACCGCGCGCCTCTACGACGACGGCATCATCGACCCGCGGGACACCCGCACCGTGCTCGGGATCTGCCTCTCGGTGATCGACAACCAACCGATCACCGGCACCCGCGGCTACGGCGTGTTCCGGATGTGAGGGAGCCGGAGGTGAGGAGCCGGACATGAGCAGACTGGGCATGAGCAGACTGGGCATGAGCAGACCGGGCGGGTGGACCCAGCCATGAGCCCTGACATGCCCGCCCGGCCGATCACGGTCCTGCTCGTCGCCAACCGGGGCGAGATCGCCTGGCGCATCATGCGCACCGCCCGCGCCATGGGAATGGCCACCGTGGCCGTGTACTCCGATCCCGATGCAGACAGCCCTGCACGTGGCCGCCGCCGACGTCGCCGTACGGCTGCCCGGCACCACGGCCGCCGAGACGTACCTCTGCGCCGAGCGCATCCTCGACGCCGCCGTGCGCGCTCGGTGCGGACGCCATCCATCCGGGCTACGGCTTCCTGTCCGAGTCCGGGGACTTCGCCCGCGCCGTCATCGATGGCGGCCTGGTGTGGGTCGGCCCTCCGCCCGAGGCGATGGACGCCATGTCCTCGAAGATCGCGGCGAAGCAGCTCATGACCCGTGCCGGCGTGCCCACGCTGCCCTCCATCTCGATCTCCGAAGCGCGTCGGCGCCGACCCGGACAACGTGATCCTTCCGGACGAAGCCGCGCTCGGCGCCCTCGGATGGCCGCTCTTGGTCAAGGCATCAGCCGGCGGTGGCGGCCGAGGCATGCGGGTGGTCACCGAACTGTCGGCGCTGAGCGAAGCGGTCCGAGGGGCCAGACGGGAGGCGGCGGCGGCGTTCGGGGACGGCACGGTGTTCCTCGAGCGCTTGGTGAGGTCCCCGCGCCACATCGAGGTCCAGGTCATCGCCGACGGCCATGGCGACGTCGTGGCCCTCTTCGAGCGCGAGTGCAGCATCCAACGCCGTCACCAAAAGCTCATCGAGGAGTGCCCCTCGCCGGTGGTGAGCGCCGCACTTCGTGCCCAGCTGTCTGCATGGGCGGTAGCCGCGGCCAGGGCCGTCGGCTACACCAACGCCGGCACTGTCGAGTTCGTGCTCGACACCTCGGAGGCCGGAGGAAGCGGGGAGGACGAAGGCGGTCGCGCCTACTTCCTCGAGATGAACACGCGCCTGCAGGTCGAGCATCCTGTCACCGAGATGGTGTCGGGGCTCGACCTCGTGCGCCCGCAGCTCCTCGTGGCCCAAGGACACGCGCTTCCTCCCGAGGTGCGAAGCGCGGCCGAGGCGGGACCGCAGGGACATGCCATCGAGGCCCGGCTCTACGCCGAGGACCCGGCCCGTGACTGGTTGCCCCAGACGGGCACGCTCCACCGGTTCGAGATCGACAACACCAGACCGGGAGTGCGCGTCGACCGCGGCGTCGAGTCGGGTTCGGTGGTCGGTCCGTACTACGACGCCATGCTGGCCAAGGTCGTCGCCCACGCAACGACCCGCGCCGAGGCGATCGCCGAGCTTGCCGCCACGCTGGCCGACGCACGCATCCACGGGGTCACCACCAACCGCGACCTCCTGGTTCGGGTTCTGCGACATCCCGAGTTCGCCGGCGGTAGGACCGACACCGGATTCCTCGAGCGCATCGGGCTCGACGGGCCGGATGGCCTCGCCGCGCCGCTGGCCGACGATGCGGCCGTCGACCGCCACGTCGTCGCCGGCGCCCTGGCGCAGCGCGCCCGGCGCCGTGATCGGGCCTCCGTGCAGGCGAGCATCCCGGCCGGGTTCCGCAACAACCCGTCCGCGCTCCAGGAGGTGACGTTCGAATGCGGCCGCCGCGAGATCACCGTCGGCTACGGCTGGCCCCCGCCAGGGGTCGAACGGCCGCGGCGGATCACCCGTCGAGGTCGATGGGAAGGAATTCGCCATCGACGACTTCGCGGCCTCGGCTGAGTCGGTGGTCCTGTGCGTGGACGGGACCCGCCGCGCCTATCGAGTCGACCACGCCGGCGACATGGTCTTCGTCGACGGGCCGGACGGCAGCACGAGCCTCCGGGTGCGGCCCCGCTTTCCCGAAGCGGACCAGCCGGCAGCGAGGGCTCGGCACTCGCCCCCATGCCCGGCAGCGTCGTCCGGGTGGCGGTGGCCGCCGGGGACCGGGTGGAGGCCGGATCGGTCCTGGTGGTGCTCGAAGCCATGAAGATGGAGCACGCGGTGCACTCGGCTGTTGCGGGCACGGTGGCCGAGGTCGACGTGCAGGTCGGTGACCAGGTGGAGGCGGGTCGCCTGCTGGCCCTGGTGCAGCCGGACGAGCAGACGAGCCGGACGCGCAAAGGACAGGCGTTGCCGTCGCCGATGCGCCCGATAGGTCCCAGCAGTGACCGAACCGCTCCGCATCGCCAACTGCTCGGGCTTCTTCGGCGACCGGCTCTCCGCGGCACGGGAGATGGTGGAGGGCGGCCCCATCGACGTGCTGACCGGCGACTGGCTGGCCGAGCTCACCATGTTCATCCTGTGGAAGGGCTACCGGAAGGACCCGAGCCGGGGATGGGCCACCACCTTCCTCACCCAGATGGAGGAGGTGCTCGGCCGCTGCGTCGACGCCGGCATCAAGGTGGTCACCAACGCCGGCGGCCTCAACCCGGCAGGGCTGGCCGACGCGGTCCGCGCCCTTGCCGACCGGCTGGGGATCGAGGCCTCCGTTGCCCATGTCGAGGGAGACGACCTCATGCCCAGGACTCGATGCGCTCACCGCCGACGGCCACGAGCTGTTCAACCTCGATACGGGCAAGCCCCTGGCCGAGACGGTGGGCGACGTGGTCTCGGCCAACGTGTACCTCGGCGGCTGGCCCATCGTCGAAGCCCTGTCCGGCGGGGCCGACGTCGTCGTCTGCCCCCGGGTCACGGACGCGTCGCTGGTGGTGGGCCCGGCCGCCTGGCACCACGGGTGGCGGGCGGACGACTGGGACGCGCTGGCCGGCGCGGTCGCCGCCGGACACGTCATCGAGTGCGGCGCCCAGGCCACCGGGGGCAACTACGCCTTCTTCACCGAGGTCCCCGGCCTCGAGCACCCGGGATTCCCCATCGCCGAGGTGGCCGCCGACGGCTCGTCGATCATCACCAAACATCCCGGGACGGGCGGCGAGGTGTCGGTCGGGACGGTCACCGCCCAGCTCCTCTACGAGATCGCCGGCCCCGAGTACCGCAATCCCGACGTCGTCGCCCGCTTCGACACGATCCACCTCGAGGAGGTCGGTCGCGACCGGGTCCGACTGTCGGGCACCCGCGGCCAGCCGGCGCCACCCGACCTCAAGGTGTGCATCAACCTGCTCGGCGGCTGGCGCAACTCGATGACCTTCGTCCTCACCGGCCTCGACATCGAGGCCAAGGCCGACCTCACCCTGCGCGCCCTCGGCGATGCCCTAGGTGGGGTCGATCAGTTCGAGACCTTCGACGCACGGCTCATCCGGACGGACAACCCCGATGCGCCGACCAACGCCGAGGCAACGGCCGAGTTGCGGGTGACGGTCAAGGATGCCGACGCCGAGCGTGTCGGCCGGCGCTTCTCGAGCGCAGCCACCGAGCTGGCATTGGCCGCATACCCCGGGCTGCACCTCACCGGACCGCCGACCCCGGCAACCGACTACGGCGTCTACTGGCCGACGCTCGTGCCCGCCCACCTGGTGGTGCCCACGGTCGTCCATGCCGACGGACGGCATGTCGAGGTCCCCCACCGGGCCAACCAGCCCGAAGGTGGTGGGCGCCCCCGGGTGGCGGACCCGGCGGACGCGGCGCTCGCTCCGGAAATGGCCGAGGAATCGTCCGTCGTGGTCGAGCCCGATGCCGCGCCGGACGACGGAGCCGCTCCGATGACCAATGGCGACGACAGAGGCGAAAGCGGAAGCCATGCCGCGCCGGGCAGCACCCGTCACCTCCCGCTCGGCACCCTGATCGGAGCGCGCTCCGGCGACAAGGGAGGCAACGCCAACGTCGGTCTCTGGGCCCGGAGCGACGAGGCCTGGACGTGGCTTGCCGGCTACCTCACCCTCGAGCGGTTCCGCCAACTCCTGCCCGAGGCGGACGGCCTCGAGATCGAGCGCCACGTCTTTGTCAACCTGAAGGCCCTCAATTTCGTGGTGGACGGCCTCCTGGGCGAGGGCGTCGCCTCCTCGACGCGTCCCGATCCTCAGGCCAAGGGTCTCGGCGAGTACCTTCGAAGCAGGTTCGTCGACATCCCCGCCGACCTGCTGGACGCCTCCTGAGCACGAGCTCGGCGGCTCACCCCGCAGAGGACAGGGCGTGCTGACGGGGCAGCGGGGCAACGCCCGGGACCATTGACCGGGGCAAGGAGCAAGCCATGGACTTCATCGAATCCGACGAGCTGCAGATGCTGCGTGAGGCGGTGGCGTCAATCGCCTCCAAATTCGGCCACGAGTACTACGTGGCCAAGGCCCACGCCGACGAACGCACCAACGAGCTGTGGGACGCGGTGGCAGAGGCGGGCTTCCTCGGCGTCAACGTCCCCGAGGACTACGGCGGCGGCGGGGGCGGGATCACCGAACTGGCCGCCGTCCAGGAGGAGCTGGCCGCGGCCGGCTGCCCGCTGCTCGTCATTGTGGTGTCGCCCGCTATCTGCGCCACCATCATCGCCCGGTTCGGCACCGAGGCCCAGAAGCAGCGGTGGCTCCCCCGTTTCGCCACTGGCCAGCTCAAGATGGCCTTTGCCATCACCGAGCCTGATGCCGGATCGAACTCCCACAACCTCTCACTCACCGCCACCAAGGACGGCGACATCTACCGCCTAAACGGGTCGAAGTACTACATCTCAGGTGTCGATGAGTGCGAGGCCATCCTCGTCGTGACCCGTTCGGGCGTCGACCCCGACACAGGCCGGGGCCGCCTTTCCTTGTTCGTGGTGGACGTCGACACTCCCGGTCTCCAGAAGCAGGTCATTCCCGTCGAGATCACCGCACCCGAAAAGCAGTTCACCTTGTTCTTCGACAACGCTCGAGGTCGAGGCAGACCGTTTGATCGGGGACGAGGGCGAAGGCCTTCGTCAGGTCTTCTTCGGCCTCAATCCCGAGCGCATCCTTTCGGCGGCCACCGCCAACGGCATCGGCCGCTACGCCCTCACCCGCGCCGCCGACTACGCCAAGACCCGCCAGGTGTGGGGCACTCCCGATCGGGCGCCACCAGGGCCTGTCCCATCCTCTGGCCAAGGCCAAGGTCGAGGTCGAGTTGGCCCGGCTGATGACCGACAAGGCGGCCTGGCTCTGCGACCATGCCGGCGAGACACCCTGCCGCCGGCGAGGCGGCCAACATGGCCAAGTACGCCGCCGCCGAGGCGGCCCTGGCCGCACTCGACCAGGCCATCCAGATCCATGGGGGCAACGGCATGTCCACGGAGTTCGGGCTGGCCGACATGTGGGGCATGACCCGATTGCTCCGTATCGCCCCCGTCAGCCGCGAGATGATCCTCAACTTCGTGGCCCAGCACTCGTTGGGACTGCCCAAGTCCTACTGAGCCGAAGCGGCTATTCGTCCACGGGGTCGTCCACGGGGCGATGAGCGACAGGGGCGTGGCGGCAGCCTGAACACCGATCCCTGAGCTGAGCGACGGCGCCGATCGGTTGCCCTCGGTCACCAAGGGCCGATCCTCATGTCCGATCGGCGGTCATCCGGTGCGTTGAAAGGGCACGAGCCGGCACGGGCGTGCCTCAAGTTGAGCCTCCGACGGGCCGTTATCAACCGTACAGGTGGAATCACGCCTATCGACAAAAGGCGCCGAATCCTACGCTGCCAATATCGCCATGTTTCGCACGCGAACGCCCAGGTCAACGTCAAATCGAGCTGCCGGGTGGGCTCGCGCCCGCAAGCGGATCGGGGGCCCGGTCCGAGGGCGACATGATGATCCGGGGATGACCCTGATCGAGGTCATCGTGGCCTTCACCGTCCTCATCATCGCTCTCATCCCGCTTTCGTACCTCTTCACTACTGCCGTCATTCAGGCCGGGCAGGCGAACAACCAGCAGACAGCGCTCTCCATCGCCGAGCGATGGACCGAGACCCTGGCCAACGCCACACCCCCGGTCTACGCCTCATCCGGGGCCGTCAAGGTCGACCATGCGGAGCCGCCGTCGGGGCCGGCCGCCACCTTCACTCCGCCGACGGTCACCCTGGGGTCGAACAACAAGGCCCTGGACACGGTCACCACGGTCAACGTCACCTCGACCACCAACTTCGCCGCGGCCACGGCTTCCGTCCCGCAGACCGCGTTCGTGATCACCGGGTCAGCCCCCAACACGGTAAGCAACCAGATCACCTACACCTCGATGACTGCCACTTCGCTCTCGTGTCCATCGACTTGCAGCGCGTCGACCAACGTCATGGTCACCGGGGACCAGGTCACCCAGACGGAGGTGTCGACACCGACGGAGGCCAGAGGAGGCACCACCTACGCCCTGCAGTCCGATTACGAGTGGGCCACCGTTCAGAACACCGGGATCGTGTCCGCCACGATCACCGGGAGCTCGGTCGGAGCAGCCCTCCCGCAGTCGACGATCTACCTCTCGTCGGTCACCAACCTTCTGGCCGCTTCGACCAGCGTGCCCCAGAAGCTGCAGGTACCGACCACCGTGGGCAACCAGACGGTGACCTACACCGGCATTACCACGGCGCCGGCGGCGATCACCGGGGTGACCGGTGGGACCGGCACCCTGACCGGCGGCACCGCCACCCAGACGCCGAAACCGAACTTGTGCACATCGGGAACACCGTCGCTGCTCAAGCTCACCGTCACGGTGTCATGGGGACCGAATGCCGACGCCAACAGCGTGCAGGACTCGGTGATCCTCAACTACCCGCCGTCAGGCGTCCAAACCCTCGGCTTCCTCGCCCTCCAGTTCAGCGGCGACTCGGGGGCGACGGACGCACAAGGTGACCTCTGGAGCGAGCGGGTGACGGCCATCCCGGTGACCCTCTCCGGTCCAGAGAACATCACCATCTACCCGGACCAATACGGCTGCGCCTTCGCCCAGGTGCTGCCAGGCAATTACACGGTGAGCGTGGCCAACGCGTCGATCGGGACCCCGCCCGGCACCACCTATGGCACCCCCTCGTTCGTGGCCAATGCCACCGGGACCGTCACCAATCACGTCTGGAGCCCGCCAACGACCGAGCCCCAGGGAGGGACCCCGAGCATTCCCGTATCCATCGGGGCCGTGACCCGGGTGGACGCCTCCTTCTCGGCCAACTACCCGGCCTACGACCAAGGCGCCACCGTCAACTTCTCCTATCCGACTTCCTCGGCGGTGGAGGACGGCGTGACCTGCCCGGGCTCGGGCCAGATCGTCTGCGTCACCACCGGGGAGAGCGGCGCATCGGGCGCCGCCGAGATCAGCTGGTTGAACTCGTCGACCGGAACCTGGAGCACCGCCGCTCTCCCCTCCTCGCTTCCCGGCAACAACCAGCTGACCCGCCTGACAGCCATGTCCTGCACCACGACCGCCTGCATCGGCGTGGGTTACGGCACCACCGGCGCAGTGATCCTGCACGCCACCACCGGGGCCTCGCCGTCGCTCAGCGGCGACACCGTTCCGAATGCCGGCTCCCCCACGGCGACGGCAGTCACCAGCCTGACCAATGTGGTCTGCCTCACCTCGGCCGCCGACTGTGTGGCCGTCGGCACCAACAGCAGCGGACAGGGGGTGGTTCTGACCGGGACCATCGGCTCGGCCGCGGGCAGTGACACCTGGGCGGCCGACACCACGCCCGCCAACCTCACCGCACTGTCGAGTCTGCAGTGCTCGAACACAAGCAATGGGTGCGTGGCCGTGGCGACCACCACGACGGCCAACTCGCCGATCATCGTCTCTGGGCCGGCCGCAAGCGGCACCTGGGCCACCGGATCGTTCACCGGCTTCACCGTGTCCTCCCTGACTCAGGTCATCTGCCCCACCGCCACCAGTTGCATGGCGATCGGGTCAGGGACCATCGGGGTTATCACCGCCACCGTGCCCGTCGTCCTGTCCGGAGCGGTCACCGGAGGCTCGGGCATCGGCTCGGCCGGCTCCAGCGTGGCCTGGACTGCCGACACGTACACGCCGATCACCACCACCGTCACATCGCTGTCGTCCATCGTCTGTCCCGTCACCACTTCGGCCCCCAAGTGTCTGGTGGCCGGCTTCGGCACATCCGGGACCACCACCGGGGCCCTGTTCCTCTACGGAGGGCCGGCCGGTCCGCTGGCCGCCGAGTTCCCCGAAGTCGGCGCCATCTCGATCTCCTCGATCACCCAGGTGACGTGCCCGTCGTCCAGCCAGTGCCAGGCCATCGGGCTCAGTTCGGGAACTCCGGTCATCTTCACCGGGACCATCAACATCTCGCCGGGCACCGCCGACAGCTGGACCAACGACAGCCTTCCCTCCACCGGCGGCACCGTGTCCTCGCTGAGCCAGGTCGCCTGCCAGACCGCCAACAACTGCCTGATCACGGCGGCCGGCACCAGCGGTTCCGGACCGCCGGCCGGGTTCCTGTTCGAGACCAGCACTGGAACGACGTGGAGCAATGTGACCCTGCCGAGCGCCGACAGCGGGTTGCTCTACTTCGACGGTGCTGCCTGCACCACGGTGGCTTCCGGCACCTGCTCGGCGGTGGGGGCGACCCCCACCGGAGCGGTGATCCTCTCGTCGGCCACCGGTCCCTCGGGGACTTGGACGGACGGGACCCCGACCGGCCTGGCCGGGAACTACCCGACCGGTGTCCCCATCGAGATCAACAACTCGAGCCTCGCCCCCAGCGCGTACGTGAATGCCGTGACCGCCGGTTACAGCGGTGCCATCACGCAGCTACCTCTGCTCTACCCCTTCCAGGCTGGCTACAGCATGTGGGCGGGCGACTGCTCGGCCGAGACCAACTCCTACAACGTGTCCCAGGCGACGACCATCCCGGGAGGCACCTCGGGCACGACGACGGGCATGCCGTCGCCGGTCGTTCCCCTCGGTCTCCTCTCTTTGGCCGTGACCCACAAGTCAGGCGCCAGCATCGGCCTGGCCGACGCCGGCGCAACCGTCTCCCTCACCGCCGCCACCAGCAGCTGCGCCGCGGATGTGTACACCTTGCAGTCAACGGGCGCTGACGGGCTGAGCCGGACAGAGGTCCCCTACGGCACCTACGCCCTGACCGTTGCTGGCACGAGCGTAGGGACAGTGGTGGTCAACGGCAATACGGTGGTCTTCACCCCAACCGTCGGATCGGCAACCACCGTCACCCTGCCTGCTCCCGTGGCGGTGTCGGTGTAATGAGGCGAGTTCCCCTCATCGTCGAGGAGTGGCGACGGAACCTGGCCCGGCCCAACGGGCGGCCGCGTCGGCCGCTTGCCCATCTCCAGCGCGCCCGGAGGATGGCTCGCAGCGACGACGGCCTCACGCTGGTCGAGCTGCTGGTCGCCTTCGCCACCCTCATGCTTCTCTTCACCGTCGTTGCCGTGGTCATCACCACCTACCTCAACGCCGGAACAACCGTCATCTCCTCGTACAACTCGACGGACCAGTTCCTGCCCAACCAGGTCATCATCGCCCGCCTGCTGCGCAGCCAGGTCGAGCCTGCCCCCACCCCGGCCAGCGGCACGACTGCGTGCTCGGCGGCCGCCAACGTCCCCTGCCCGGCGTTCCTGACCGGCAGCGTCGGCACCTATTCCGTCACCTTCTTCGCCAATGTGGGCGGGACCGCGGGTCAGTATGGCCCGGCCAAGATCGTCATGGCCGAGGGAACCCCGACCGAGTGCTCGGGATGCACCTTCTACACCTCCGTCTTCACCGTGACCGAATACCCAGCCCTGCAATCGGTGGCCTGCCCCTTCTCACTGACGGCGACGAACAGTTGCACCTGGTCCACCTCGGGGACGGTGCTGGTGGACATCGCCGATGTCGTCAACGGCGCGGCGACCGTCACACAGCCGGTCACGGCGTGCGGTCAGACCGACACCACGCCGCTCTGTCAATCGCAGACGCCGATCTTCACCTACAACACCCTCGATCCCTACGCCGGGACGTATACCCCCGGCGCCGGGGGAACGCCGAATGCCAGCACCGGCATCCTCCCCACCTTCAACTCGTGTGCCGCCCCCACCGTCAACGCCAACAACGTCCCAACCCAGTCCAACTGCCCGCCGGACATGATCCAGAGCGTGGGAGTGGATCTCGAGGTCCAGTCGCCCGGCAGCCCGTTCCAGGAGAACGCCTACACCGTCTACCGGCTCTCATCGTCTTCCTACCTCTACAGCACACTCGTCGGATAGGTGACCATGCGCTCGTACCCGCCCACTTCGATCTCCCCTCCCTGCCCTTCAACGGCACGATTTTCTGCTCTCACGCCGGCCTGGTGCCGCCTCTGGCGTGGCGCTCATCGCCGCCGCACGTACCGCGACCTGGGCCAGACAGCTCTGGTGATGGTCATCGGGCTGACCATGCTGTTGACCACCATCGGCGCCGTGATGGTTGCCACCATCACCAACAACGACCCGATCCTGAGCCAGGCAGCCATCCAGCGATACGCCTACCGGGCACTGGCCTCTGGGCTCAACGCCTACCAGAGCGCCATCAACGCCGACCCGTACCTGGCCTCGTGCAACGCCGACACAAACGTTGGTGGACCTGACCCGACCAACCAGTGTGCCGGGATCAGCTATGGCACCTGGAGCCTGGTCCCTGACACCGGCAATGGCAACGGCGTGGTCCCCGAGTACTACAAGTTCGACAATCCCCAGCAAGTGAAGAACTCGACCACCGATGCCCTCACCAACCTCGAGGTCCAGATCGTGGGGGCAGCCGGGTTCGGAAACGACGTCTACTACTCCACGATCGCCAAGTTCGTCCCGGCCAATGGCTTCCTCAACAACGTGTGGTGGACGAACTACGAGTCGGCCGGCACACCTTCTCAGTGCGCCTACTACTGGCCGGGTTACCCGACCGCCGGCAACGGTTGCAGCCCGGTCTACTTCGACTCGGATGACAACCTCAAGGGGCCCATCTTCTCCAACGACTCCATCTACGTCGACGGCAGTCCGAACTTCGGGGCCAACTACGGGGTGACCACCGCCGACCCGTACTGCCAGTTCGTGGATCCCGGGGTCGACTACAACGGCAACGACCTCGGGGCCAAGCCCAACCCGGCGGGCTCCAACACCAACTGCGCCCAGACGGCGACGGCCGAGAACGTGACCTACAACGCGGCCCAGAGCTCGCATGCCGCCAAGAACTTCGAACCCATCCCCACCGACAACTCCCAGCTGGCCAATTATGCCAAACAGGGTGGCTGCTACTACACGGGCCCGACCACCATCACCCTCTACGGCAACCAGATGACCGTGCTCAGCAAGGGGATGAGCACCTATCCCAACGCCGACACACTCAACTTCGCCAGCGACACCAGCACCTGCCCGACCAATGGGACGACCAAGGTGTCCCTGCCGGTCAACGGTGTGATCTTCGTGGACCAGGGTGGGCAGGACAAGTCCGGCGACAATCCGTTCGACGGCATCGGCCAGACCTGCGGAGCGGGCTTCGGCGCCGAGGATCCCTGCACACAGACCCAACCGGGCGGGTGCAACGGCTGTTACTACGGGCAGACCGCATCACCGGACAACGAGGCCGACGCCTTCGTCTCCGGTTCCCTGTCGGGTCAGCTCACCATCAGCGCCAAGAACGACGTGGTCGTCGAGGGACCCATCACCTACTTCGACTGCATCGGCAACTGGTCGGGTGCTGCCCAGACCACTCCCTGCAATTACCTCAATCCCCTCACCCAGGTCAACGACACCTTGGGCCTCATCGCCTACAACTACGTCGAGGTCAGTCGCCCCGTTGACGGCAACGGCAACGTCCTTCCCTACTGCGGCGCCGTGGGGGCACTCGCTCCGCCATTGTGCAACCCAGCCCTCTCGGGCGGCGGGGGCCTGATCATCGACGCATCGTTGCTCGGGCTGCAGCAGTCGTTCTCCGTCAACAACTACACGCAGGGCGGCAACGACGGACAGCTGACCATCTACGGATCGATCCAGCAGAACGCCCGCGGAATCGTGGCCCAACTCGGAAATGGCGGCTCCGTCCAGAGCGGCTACGGAAAGACCTACACCTGGGACCCCCGGCTCGACCTCTACTCACCACCCTTCTACCTGACACCAGGCACCCCGTCCTGGGCGCTCGACTCGTCGTCCGAGAGCTATTGCGGCATCGAGCCAGCGGTCCCCCCGGTCCAGCTGGCGCCATCGACCGCGCAACCGGCCTGGCCCTCAGCGTGCGGGACCGTACCCAACGGTTGGACGGCGGGCTCGCCGGCCTAACACGGGTTAGCATCGCCTCGCAGCTGCGGTGAGGCCGTCGGTCCGCCAGCGATGGGTTCATGCCCATGGGGTTGGACCGTTTGACCCGACCGGCGATGTTCGGTTGGCAGCGGAACACCTCCCGATACTCTGCGCCCCTCATGTCCCTTCGAACCCGCGACGATCTGCGCAACGTGGCCATCGTGGCCCACGTCGACCATGGCAAGACGACCCTGGTCGACGCCATGTTGTGGCAGTCGGGTGCCTTCCGGGCCAACGAGGACGTCGCCGAGCGGGTGCTCGACTCGGGAGATCTCGAGAGGGAGAAGGGCATCACCATCCTGGCCAAGAACACGACCGTGATCCACGGCGGGGTCAAGGTCAACATCGTCGACACCCCCGGCCACGCCGACTTCGGGGGCGAAGTCGAGCGCAGCCTGGCCATGGTCGACGGGGTCCTCCTCCTGGTCGACGCCTCGGAGGGGCCACTCCCCCAGACCCGGTTCGTGCTGCGCAAGACACTCGAGGCCCGGTTGCCGGTGGTGCTCGTCATCAACAAGGTGGACCGGTCCGATGCCCGCATCGAAGAGGTCGTCCACGAGGTCGAGGAGTTGTTCTTGGACCTCGGTGCCGACGAGCACCAGATCGAGCTTCCCCATCCTCTACGCCAACGCCAGGGCGGGGTGGGCAACGGACCGTCCCCACACCGAGGGAACCGACCTCGAGCCGCTCTTCCGATCCATTTCCGACCATGTGCCAGCACCCTGTTACGACCCGGACGCGCCGCTCCAGGCCATGGTGGCCAACCTCGACGCCTCTCCGTATGTCGGACGGCTCGCCATCTGCCGGGTTCGCAACGGTGAGCTCCGGCGCGGGGCGGTGGTGGCGTGGTGTCGCCTGGACGGCACCGTCGAGCGGGCCAAGATCACCGAGCTCTACCTGACCGACGCACTCGATCGGGTAGAGGCGGAGGTAGCTGGTCCCGGCGAGATCACCGCGGTGGCCGGCATCGACGAGGTGACCATTGGTGAGACGCTGGCCGACCCGGATGACCCACGGCCGCTCCCGGTCATCACCGTCGACGAACCCAGCCTGTCCATGACCATCGGTGTCAACACCTCGCCGCTGGCCGGTCGGAACGGGACCAAGGTGACCGCCCGCCAGATCCTGGCCCGGCTCGAAGCGGAGCTCGTGGGCAACGTCGCGCTCCGCCTTCGCTCGACCGAGCGGCCGGACACGTGGGAGGTGCAGGGCCGCGGCGAGCTGCAGCTGGCCGTGCTCATCGAGACCATGCGGCGCGAGGGTTTCGAGCTCACGGTCGGGAAGCCTCAGGTCGTGACCCGGGAGATCGACGGTGTCGTCCACGAGCCCATGGAACGCGTGGCCATCGACGTGCCCGACGACTACCTCGGCGTGGTCACCCAGCTCATGGCCCTTCGCAAGGGCGACCTCCTCGAGATGGTCAACCACGACAGCGGCTGGGTGCGGATGGACTACCGGGTCCCGGCCCGAGGCTTGGTCGGCTTCCGTACCGAGTTCCTCACCGAGACGCGGGGGACGGGCATGCTCCACCACATCTTCGATGGCTGGGCGCCTTGGCACGGGCCCTTCAAGACCAAGCGCAACGGATCGATGGTGGCCGACCGAGTGGGCGTGACGACCGGGTACACGCTCATGTCCCTGCAGGAGCGGGGCACGCTGCTGATCGGTCCCGGCACCGAGGTCTATGAGGGGATGATCGTCGGGGAGAACGCCCGGGACGAGGAGATGGACGTGAACCCGACCAAGGAGAAGAAGCTCACCAACGTCCGGGCCGCCACGGCGGACGAGGCCATCCGGCTCACCCCGCCGCTCACCCTCTCCCTCGAGCAGGCGCTCGAATTCATCGCCGATGACGAGTGCGTCGAGGTCACACCCGGATCCGTCCGCCTGCGCAAGGTCGTCCTCGACCAGGCGATCCGTGGCCGGCAGCGCAGCCGGGCCCGCCGGGGAGTCGGTTGAGCCAGGATCGGGAGCCAGGGTCGGCAACCAGGGTCGGCAACAAGGGTCACAAACCAAGGTCGGTGCCAGGGGCTCCGAGGGGAGGGCTCGAACCTCCAACATCTGGCTCCAAAGGCCAGCGTTCTGCCAGTTGAACTACCTCGGAACGGTCAGGTGCGGTGGCGTGCAGTGCGGCACGTCGCACGTGCTTGCGGCCGCTGATCCAGGGTACTCCCGGAGGCGTCCAGGGCGGTGAAGGGAGGCGCTGCCTCGGTGTCGAGGGTGTCGCGTCCTGAGGACAGTCGCTAAGGAATCGATAAGGAGAACGCGGTGCCACGGCGAATGAAACGCCTGCCGGTAGGCTCCGGCCGATGCGGGTGCTCGTCGTCGACGACGATCCTGCCGTGAGCGGCGCGCTCAACCGGGCGCTGCGACTGGAGGGATACGAGGTGTCGTTGGCCTCCGACGGGCCGGCCGCGCTCGAGGAGATCGCCATCCGACCTCCTGAGGCACTGGTCCTCGACATCGGGCTGCCCGGCATCGACGGCCTCGAGGTCTGTCGCCGACTGCGGGCCGCCGACGACGACACGCCGGTCCTCATGCTGACGGCGCGCGACGCCATCAGCGACCGAGTGGAGGGCCTCGACGCCGGGGCCGATGACTACCTGGTCAAGCCCTTCGCCTTGGCCGAGCTGCTGGCCCGCCTTCGCGCCCTCCTGCGCCGGCGCCCGGAGGACGCCACCGACGTGCTGCGCTTCTCCGACCTGAGCCTCGACCCGGTCACCCGAGAGGCGGAACGCGGCGACCGCTCGTTCACCCTCACCCGGATCGAGTACGACCTTCTCGAGCTGCTCCTCCGTCACCCACGCCAGGTGCTGACCCGTGAGCTCATCCTGGACCGGGTGTGGGGCTACACCTTCGACTCGGGCACCAATTCGCTCGCCGTCTACATCGGCTACCTGCGGCGCAAGACCGAACTCGAGGGCGAGCCGCGGCTCATCCACACCGCCCGTGGGGTCGGCTATGTCCTGCGCGAACCGTAAGCGGTCGCCAAGCCTGGTCGGCCTGGCCAGCCCGGCAGGCACGACAATGGGGGACTCGGCACTCGATCGCCCGACACGACGGGGGTCGGACGTGACCTTTCGCACCCGACTGGTGCTGGCCACCACTGCGGCGGTGGCCGTCGTCGTCGTGCTCGCATCCTTTGCCACCTACCTCGTAGCCAACAACTCGCTCATCGGATCAGTCGACGCCACGCTCAACCATTCGGCGCGGGCTACGATCGCCGACTTCGCCCCCATTGCCGACGCATGTGCGCAGACGCCGGCCGGTCAGTGTCAGCAAATCGTGCTGCCGGATGGACAAACCATAGACGGCAGTAACGCCTTCCCGGTCACGGCGACGGTGCGATCCGTCGCAGCCAGTGGCGGCAGCCATGCCTCGGTGTTCTTCACCACCGACGTCGACGGAACTTCGGTGCGGGAGATCGTCTCCGCCCTGCCGCCAGGATTCGACTTCGATTACAGCCCGACCAACCAGTCCATCGGGCTCCCGGCAGGCGGTGCCATACAACTGACCACGCCCTTGACCGGCATGAGCCAGGAGCTGCGCCATCTGGCCTACGCCCTCTGGGTCGTCGTCATCGTCGGCGTCGTCCTCGCCCTCCTGCTCGGTTTCGGCAGTCGGGCGCACCGTGCTCCGGCCCCTCAACAGCCTCACCGGCACCGTCGAGGACCTCGCCGAGACCACCGACGTCTCGCGGCGGCTCGACCCGGGTGGGCGCGACGAGCTCGGCCGTCTTCGCCGGGCGTTCAACAGCCTGCTCGCCGCCCTCGACTCCTCCCGCGAGAGCCAGCGCCAGCTCGTGCTCGACGCCTCCCACGAGCTGCGCACGCCGCTCACCAGCCTCAAGACCAATCTCGAGGTGGCGCGACGGATGGATGAGCTCACCCCCGAGGAACGCGAGGTCCTGATCTCCGACGTGCTCACCCAGCTCGACGAGCTCACCTCGCTGGTCGGCGACTTGGCCGAGCTGGCCCGCGGCGACCAGCCGGCGCTTCGAGACCGGGCCCTTCCGCTTCGACTCGGTGGTTCTGGAGGCGGTCGAGGTGGCCACCACCCATGGGCGAAGCCGCGGCGTAATCTTCGACACCCACGTGTCCCCTACATGGGTGCAGGGCTCCTCGGGCCGTGTCGAGCGGGCCGTGGACAACCTGCTCGACAACGCCCTCAAATGGAGCCCCGACGGCGGGGTGGTCGAGGTCACCTGTGCCAATGGCGTGCTCGTCGTGCGCGATCACGGGCCCGGCGTCGACGAGAGCGATGTCCCCTACATCTTCGACCGCTTCTACCGTGCTCCGGGAGCGCGGGGACGCCCCGGGTCGGGGCTCGGGTTGGCCATCGTGGCCCAGGTGGCCCGAGAGGAAGGCGGGACGGTGACTGTCGACCAGGCCGCCGGAGGCGGCGCCCTCTTCCGTTTCTCACTTCCCGTCGTCGCTCCCGTACATCCGTCGGCAGCCGGCGACGGTCGTGAGCAGCCGGCGGACCCGTCCACGGCGTGACGTCAACCGATCCGTTCGGCTAGCGTGCCCCCCGACATGGGTTCCCTCATCAAGAAGCGGCGCAAGCGCATGCGCAAGAAGAAGCACAAGAAGATGCTCAAAGCGACGCGCTGGCAACGGCAGGGCAGCCGGCAAGTAGCACCGCTCGTCGGCGCCTTCGGGCGCCCGAATCTGCGTCAAGATCGCTCCGCAGCACCACCGGGGGCGAACCTTCAAACCAGTGAGCGGCTCGCTGTCCCATCTCCTCTCGACCGAGGCACGGTGCAGGCGGAGACCAGTACGCCGTCGGTCTCCCCGACCCGCAGGACCTCGGACTCGAGCCCCAGTGACTCGAGCGATCCCTCGACGAACCACGTCGACCCGCTGCCGGCGAGCCTCGGCCGCTGTCCCGTCGCCTGAGCCAGTGCGTCGCGCCACAGGCCGAGACGAGGCTCGACGCGGAGGGCGGCGGCCTCGAGGTCGTTGCCCATCGATAGCGTCGCCGCGCCGCTCTCCGCCGTCGCCCCGGCGACCCACGTGTCCCAGGCGCGGTAGACGGCAGCGGTATCGACGCCGAAGGGAGCAAGAAGGAGGACGAAGTCCCGGCCCTCGTCGGGCAACGGAGTCACGACCTCGCCGATGCCACCCACCGCAGCTCGGCCACCGACCAGGCAGAAGGGCACGTCGGCACCAAGCCGGGCGGCGAGGCTCAGATCGCGACAGCCCGCCCAACGCAGGATGGCGGCGGCATCGGACGAGCCGCCGCCCAATCCGGCCCCCGCCGGGACCCGCTTGATCAGGCGCACGTGGGCGCGACGACCGACGGCAGCGAGGGCCCGGGCGACCAGGTTGTCGGCGCCAGCGGGCACGGATCCCTCGCTCTCTCGGACAGGACCGGCGTGCTCGACGGTGATGAGCACCTCATCGGCGTCTGTGACCTCGAGGGTGTCGGCCAGGTCGAGGGTCACCATCTCGGCATCGAGCAGGTGCATCCCGTCGGGCCGGACTCCGACGACCCGGAGAGAGGTGGTCAGCTTGGCCGGCGCCTCGAGCTCGACGGCCCTCCCACTACCTCGGTCCTGCCTCGGACCCGCTTCCTGCCGTCATCGCCGGGCGCGTCGCGGTGCCGACGGCGGGCGGCCTGGGCGCCTGGTCTCGCCGTGCTCGCTCCGGGCGTCCCGCCGTGCTCGACTCCGGGCGTCCCGTCATGGCCCGGCGCCGGCCATGCCGCCAGCCGGCACCACTTCTCGAGCGAGACCTGCTCGGCCCTGGTCGTCGGATCCACCCCGGCGGCAGCAAAAGCAGCCGGGTCGACCAGGCCCTCGAGCGACCTCCGGAGCATCTTGCGTCTCTGGCCGAAGCCGGCCCGGACGACGGCGAAGAGACGCTCGTAGGCCGCCGATCCCGGGCCCGGCGCCGTCCCCTGCGTCGCGCCCTCGGCCGGGGCTGCGCCCGTCCTCGTTCCCGGCCATCCACTCGCCGACGTGGAGGGACAGCCGGGGCACGGCCGGCGCTCGATGCGGACGAGCACCGACTCGACCCGGGGACGGGGCACGAACACCTCGGGGGACACCCTGCCCACCAGTCGGGCAGCCGCCCAGTAGGCAACCTTGACGGACACCGCACCGTAGGCACGGGACCCGGGGCCGGCCGCCAACCGCTCACCGACCTCGCGCTGGACCATGACCAACAGCTTCGTCACCTGGGGCGCGGTCTCGAGGACCCGGACGACGAGGGGCACGGCCACGTTGTACGGCAGGTTGGAGACGAGCGACCACGGTCCGCCTGCCGGGTCGGCCAGCTCGTCCCAGTCGGTGCTCGAGCGCGTCGGCCTCGAGCACCCGGACCCCGACCGGCTCGGCCTCCTCCCGCAGCGCCGGAAGCAGATGCCGGTCGACCTCGACGGCGGTGACCGAGGCACCCACGTCGGCCAGCGCCAGGGTGAGCGAGCCCAGGCCGGCGCCGATCTCGACCACGCGGTCCCCGGTGCCGACTCCGGCCAGGCGAACCACCCGGCGGACGGTGTTGGCGTCGGCCACGAAGTTCTGTCCGAGAGCCCGGCTCGGCTGGAGATGATGGGCCTCGAGCAGCCGATGCACGTCGGACCGGCTGTGGGTCACCCGCTCAGTGTGGCATCCCTCGGACGCGGCGAAGTCGATCAGGGCGCAGGAGAGCGGAACGGAAGGCTCAGAGAGCGAAGGCGGCGTGCGCGTTGGCCGTCGACCGCTCGGCCAGCTCGATGGTCGGGAGCCCCTTGACCTCGGCGACGGCCGCCCCCACCAGGGCGACGCGAGCCGGTTCGTTGACCGTGCCGCGGTGGGGCGCCGGGGCGAGGAACGGGGTGTCGGTCTCGACCAGCAACCGGTCGACCGGGCAGAGTGCGGCCGCGTCCCGCACTTCCGCCGCGTTCTTGAACGTCACCACCCCGCTGAAGGACAGCCAGGCCCCGAGGTCGAGGCACCGCCGCGCCTCGTCCGGGCCGCCGGTGAAGCAATGGACGATGGTGCGCTCGGGCACTCCCTCTCCCGAGAGAATGGCGAGCGTGTCGTCCCACGCCTCCCGGGTGTGGACGACCAGGGTGAGCCCCAGCCGGCGGGCCAGCTCGACCTGGCGGGCGAACGCCTCCCGCTGGGCCGGCCGTGGTGAGTGGTCGTAGTGGTAGTCGAGCCCGCACTCGCCCAGGCCGACCACGACCGGCGCGCCGCACCCGGTGTCCGTTCCCAGCTCGCGGTCGAGCAACGGGGCCAGCGAGTCGACCCCGTCGGATGCGTCATGGGGATGGAGGCCGATGGTGGCCCACAGCTCGACCCCCTCGGCCACCGCCGGGGCATCGGGCCGGCGCATGGCCTTGACCAGCTCGACGGCGGCGTCCGAGGTGGCGGCTCCGGTGCCGATGCACACCATCCTGGTGACCCCCGCCTCGGCCGCCCGGGCCAGGGTGGCGGCGAGGGCCGTGGCGTGGGCACCCGGAGGGGAACCCTCGGCGGTGAACTCCTCCTGCAGGTGGCAGTGGGAGTCGAACCACTCGACGACCGCATCGTGGGCCACGGCCAGCTCAGTCCTTCCGACGTGGGAAGAGCGGGTCCCCCTTGACCACCGGCCGGCCGCCCGGGTAGCCGCCCCACCGAGCCGCGGCCGGCAGGCGCTGGGCGGCGGCGGTGCCGTCCATGCCGATGCGCCGCCAGATCTCCTCGGCCGTGGCCGGCATGGCCGGGACGACGAGCACGGCCACGATGCGCAGCACCTCGAGGGCTGCCCCCAGCACCGCGTCGGTGGCCGGCCCCGGCTCCGACTTCCACGGCTCGGCCGTCTCGAGCTCGGCGTTGGTCTCGCGGATGAGTCGCCAGGTGGCCTCGAGGCCGGCGTGCGGCTGCCCCGCCTCCCATGCGGCGGTGGCCTCCGACACCACCGCCTCGGCCACGCCGGACAAGCCGATGGTCGCCCGGAGGCGTGGGCCCGACCCCATCGCACTTCGACCCCACCACCGTGGCCACCCGGGCCAGCAGGTTGCCCAGGTTGTTGGCCAGGTCCGTGTTGTAGCGGGCCACGAGGCCCTCGGCCGAGAAATCGCCGTCGCTGCCGAGCGGGATGTCGCGCAGCAAGTGGTAGCGGACGGGATCGACGCCGTAGTCGGCCACGAGCTCGTCGGGCGAGATCTGGTTCACGCTCGAATTGGCCATCTTCTCCCCGCCGACGAGCAGCCAGCCGTGGACCTGCACGTGGGCGGGCGGGTCGATGCCGGCAGCCATGCACATGGCCGGCCACCACACGCAGTGGAAGCGGATGATCTCCTTGCCGATGAGGTGGTGGACGGCCGGCCACCAGGCGGAGAAGCGCTCGTCGTCCTCGCCGTAGCCGATGGCGGTGAGGTAGTTGACGAGCGCGTCGTACCAGACGTAGAAGACGTGCTCGTCGTCCCAGGGGACCCGCACCCCCCAGTCGATGGACGTCCGGGTGATCGAGATGTCCCGCAGGCCACCCTTGATGAAGCCGAGGGCCTCGTTGCGCTTGGACTCGGGCACCACCGCTCCGGGGTTGGCCTCGTACCACTCGATGAGCCGATCCTCGAAGGCGCTCAGTCGGAAGAAGTAGTTCTCCTCGTCGAGCAGCTCGGTCGGGGTGAGGTGGATGGGGCAGCGGTCGCCGTCGACCAGCTCGTCGGGCGCGTAGTACTGCTCGCAGGACACGCAGTAGAGCCCTCGGTAGGTGTCCTTGTAGATGTAGCCGTTGTCCCGGATGCGGCTCAGGAACTGCTGGACGGCCCGGTGGTGGCGGGACTCCGAGGTGCGGATGAAGTCGTCGTTGCTGATCTCGAGCTCGGCCCAGGCGGCCTGGAACCGCGGGGCCAGGCCGTCGGTCCAGGCGGCTGGCTCCATGCCGGCCTCGGCTGCCGCCCGGGCCACCTTCTGGCCGTGCTCGTCGGTGCCGGTCAGGAAGAAGACGTCGTCACCGGCCAGGCGGTGCCAGCGGGCCAGGGCATCGGCGTTGACCGTCGTGTAGGCGTGCCCGAGATGGGGCGCGTCCTTCACGTAATAGATCGGCGTAGTGATGTAGAAGCGCGCCACCCCGGTAGCGTACCGATCCTCCTTGGCCGGCGGCCTGTCCTCCCCTTCCGGCCACGAACGAGCGGTCACCAGGTCACCGAATTGGGCGAATCCATCTGTGAAGCTGGTCGGCGGTGCCCAAACACTCGTCCGCCGGCGACGGTTCCGAGCCAGGCATCCCGACCGAGCCAGGGCCGGTGGTGGCGGCGGCCGGCGCCCACGGCGCCGACTCGGGGAGCGTTGCCCAGGGGGTGGAGCCACCTGGCATCGATCGGCTGTTGGCCCTCTCCGATGGGGTGGTGGCCATCGCCCTCACCTTGCTCGTCCTGCAGCTCCGCGTCCCCGTCCTCTCGGGGCCGCACGACCCGGACTCGGCGGGCCAGCTGGCCGACCAGCTCGGCCGCAGGGGAACCAGCTGGTCAGCTATTTCATCGCCTTCTACGTGATCGCCCAGTTCTGGCTGACCCACCACCGCGTGTTCCGCCAGATGAACGGGCACCACGAAGGGCTGGCCTGGTGGAATTTCGCCTTCCTGCTAACCATCACCCTCATGCCGTTCACCAGCGATCTGCTCGGTCAGTTCGGCTCCAACCCACTGGCCATCGACATCTTCGCCCTCAACCTGCTGCTTGCCAGCCTGGCCTCGACGTCCACGGTGGTCTACGCCCGACACGTCGGCCTGATCTCCGTCCACGCCGATCGCACCCTCATCCGCTCCGGACAGATCCGGACGGCCTCGGTGGCGGTGGCCGTCGTGGCCTCGATTGGGGTCGCCTGGGTCAGCACCGACGCGGCCAAATACTGCTGGCTCCTCATCGCCGTCCTGCCCTTCGCCGCCCGCCACTGGCTTCCCGCAGAACGCCCCACAAGCCGCTGACCGCCGTCTGGATTCTGCGTTTGGTTGGGCGCTCGGTCGCGGCGACGCTCCACTCACGACGCATGGGGACTACGCCCGGCACCAGTTACCAGTTGGCCACGTGGCAGCCGCCGAAGCCGGTCTTCTCGGTATAGCGCTGGTGGTACTCCTCGGCCGGCCAGAAGGTGGAGGCCGGGGTCACCTCGGTGACGATGGGTCGCTTGAAGCGGCTTTGGAACTCCTCGAGCGAGGTGCGAGCCGCCTTGGCCTGCTCCTCGTTGCGGGTGAACACCACCGACCGGTACTGGGTGCCGTGATCGGGGCCCTGCCGGTTGGGCGTGGTCGGATCGTGATGGCGCCAGAACTCGGCCAGCAGTTCCTCGAAGCTGACTCGGGCCGGGTCGAAGGTCACGAGCACAGCTTCGGCGTGGCCGGTGGAACCCGAGCACACCTGCTCGTAGGTTGGGTTGTCCACGGTTCCGCCCTCGTAGCCGGAGATGGCGTCGACCACTCCGGGAACCGACCGGAAGAAATCCTCGACGCCCCAGAAGCAACCGGCGGCGAAGTCCGCCCGGTCGAGGCCCTCGGGCACGTCGTCCGGAAGAATCGGTGGTGCCTGGGTGTCGTCAATCTGCCTGCGTCCGAAGATCATGGCGTCTCTCTCCTCATCGCTCTTCGCCGAGCGCCGTCTTGGCCAACCGCTCCACCTAGGCCAACCGCAGCGGCAGCATGGTCATTCCGGTGGCCACCGACGTTACGGCAGCACTTCCCCATCGTCAGCCGGGCCCTGGGACAGCCCCAGGGCCAGCTCGTAGACCCGGCGCCGGGGAACGTCGAAGGCGGCAGCCACCTCGTCCACCACGCCGCGCACGCGTTCACCACCCTCCAAGCCCTGCCGGAGGGCGGCAGCCAGGACCTCGTCACTCACGTCCGCGGGCACGGCGGGCGCTCCACCGACCACCAGGACCACCTCACCCCGCACTGCTCCCTGCTCCGCCCAACGGGCGCCATCGGCGAGCGTGCCGCGCCAGATCTCCTCGTGGAGCTTGGTCAGCTCCCGGGCCACGGCCACCGGCCGCTCCGGGCCACAGGCCTCAGCCAGGTCTGCCAGGGTGGCGGCCACACGGCCGGGGGCTTCAAAGATCACCGTGGTCCGCGGATCATCGGCGACGACAGCCAGTCGCCTGTTCCGCTCGGCCCCGCTGCGCGGAATGAAGCCCTCGAAGCAGAAGCGGTCGGTGGGCAGACCACTCGCCACCAAAGCCGCCAGCACGGCCGACGGGCCAGGAACGACGGATACCGGCAGCCCGGCGTCGGCGGCCGCGGCAACCAGGCGGCTTCCCGGGTCCGAGACACCGGGCGTACCGGCGTCGGAGACCACGACGACCACTGCCCCATCGGACACTGCCCGCAGCACCTCCACAATGCGCTCGGCCTCGTTGTGCTCGTGCAGCGAGCGGAGCGTGGCACCGCTCACACCGGCATGCGTCAGCAGGCCGCGGGTGTGCCGGGTGTCCTCGGCATAGATGAAATCGGCAGCGGCGAGCGTCTCCGTGGCGCGCTTCGAGAGATCCCCGAGGTTCCCGATGGGGGTGGCGACGAGGACGAGGCGTCCGCCCGACCGGTTGGGCCCGCCGGACCCGCCGGCCTGATCCCCGTCTCCGTCAGCCGTCGACCTGCGACCAGCAGCCCGGCGGGTCATTCCCGAAGCTCGAGCCGGTCTCCCACCCGCAGGCCCCAGCGGTCGAAGGCGCCGGATTCAGCCTCGACGACCGAGCGGGTGCCCCGCCGGGGCAGGGACATACGCCACGGCTGCAACGTGGTGACGCCCAGCACCACCATCTCGCCGTCACAGAAGGCCACGTCGACGGGGAACCGCATGCCGAAGGTATGGACCGCGCGGGTGTGGGGCAGGACCATCGCCCCCTCGTAGCCGTCGCGCCCCAGAAGCCCTTTCGCCCGGGCGGCGAAGGAGTCGGCCACCTCGACAGTTGCCATCACCTTGCCGTCACAGAGCAACCAGCTCACCTGCGGCGCTCGGCCGGCTGCCGATGGCCCATGACTGGTCACCCCTGGCCCAGCCCCGCTAACCTGCCCCGCCTGTGTCGAAGCGGACCACCAAACGCAAACTGCGGACCAAAAAGAAGGCCAACCACGGGCGAAAGCCCAACTGCGGCCGGGGCTGAGCTCACCCCGGCGCCGAGAACGCCCAGTTCCAGCGCTCCATTGGCTCCGACGCCGGGCCTGACGCCGTCCCTGACCACCCCGCCGATCATGACGGTCACCGAGCCCGGTGGGATGCCTCCCTCCCGCTCCTGACCGCTCCTCACCGGGCGGCCGCCACCGGCTGCCACCGCAACCCGAGGCCGTCGAGCACGCCCACCAGCGCCGAAGGCCGGTCGGTGATGATGCCGTCGACCCCCAGCCGGCAGAGCTCCTCCATCTCGGACTCCTCCTCGATCGTCCACACGTGCACGGCCAGGCCGCATGCATGGGCGGCGGCCACGAACTCGTCATCCACGACCGTGAGCTCCCCGACCACCCGCGGGACCTGGAGGGCGACGTGGCGCATGGGCGCCGGTTCCTCACCGCTCCGGACCGCCCGGTAGAAATCGGCGACGGCCAGGGTCCCGGCCGACGTCGCGACGTCCGGGGCGTGGCCCGAGAACGCGTCGGTGGCTGCATCGATGAACGAGGCCACGATGACGTCGTCGCTCTCGGTGCGCCCGAACCGCCGGAGCATCTCGGCGAGCTCCGCCTCGTAGGGCTCGACGGCCGGCGCGGTCTGCTTGATGTCGAGGTTGAGCACCACCCCGGGGAACGCCTCGAGCACCTCCTCGAGGGTGGCGATACCGAAGCGGCGGTCGGCAGGAGCCCGTCCCCGGAAGGGGTACTGCTCGGGCGGGAGGCCGGGGCTGACGTCTGCGCCCGGCGCCCACCAGTAGGCATTGTCGAGCCGGCGAAGCTCCTCCAGCGTGAGCGACGAGATGGCGCCGCGCCCGTCGGTGGTCCGGTCGACGGTGGCGTCGTGGCAGACCACGAGATGGCGGTCACGGGTCGCGTGCACGTCGAGCTCGATGCCAGTCGCACCCGCCTCCAGAGCA
This sequence comes from uncultured Acidimicrobiaceae bacterium, assembly GCA_963756195.1. Lineage (GTDB taxonomy): Bacteria > Actinomycetota > Acidimicrobiia > Acidimicrobiales > RAAP-2 > CAVSNH01. Next base: position 139,818 of record CAVWMT010000004.1, on the reverse strand, counting down.
GTGGCGATGGTGTGCAGGGTCGACGACGGCCCTTCCCACGCCCCACCCTGGTGCGCGTAGGCGATGACCCGCCGCTCGAGCCACGGCGGCACGAGCGGCGATGGCCGGGGACGAGGCCGCTCGGTGGCCGGGCATGGCAGGAACGGTAGCCTCTGCCCCGCCGTGATCGACCATGTGTTCGCCCAGCTCGTCGCCGCTGTCCGGCGCGCCTTCGAGGCTGCGTTGCTCCAGCGGCAGGCCATCGAGGAACGCTTCCAGGTCGACGTCTTCCTCGGCGACGTGAGCTTCGAGACCTCCTACAGCCTCCCCGGCGAGGAGCGCCCGGCCCGGATCCGGGTGGACTTCAGCCTCGACTGGCCGACGTGGAGCCAGACGGCGTACCGCAGCCGGCTGATCGGTGACGAACCCGATGAGCTGCCCGAGGTGCTCGTTGAGATCGCCTTCCGGGTCCAGGAACTCCGAGAGGTGCCCGACATCGATCGCTTCCTGGCCGCTCTCCCCGAAGAGCTCGACATGCTCGGCGACGAGCCCCTCGTTGCGGGCGATGCCCACCATCGAGCAGGTGCTCGTGCGCGGCGATGACGGCCCCGTCTGTGCCGTGGAGGTCTCCTACGAGGGCTCCTGCCAGCTCGACGAGGCCCTGCTCGACGAGCCCGATGGATTCGACGAGGCCCTCGCTCCCCTCGGACGGGCGGTGGCCTCCGCCTTGGTCCGCGTCGCCGACCTACCCTTCGCCTTCCGGCCAGCCGACACGTCCTCCTGACCTGTTGCCCTCCTGACCTGTTGCCCTCCTGACCTGTTGCCCTCCTGACCTGTTGCCCTCCTGACGCAGGGAGTGGCGGGGCACCGACTCGATCACGCGGGCCGGGGCGGCCCGATTCCGCTCGCCGCGTTGCCCACCCCCCGACTAGCGTCGACGCTCCGACGACCGTGGGCGGGTCGATTGGCCGCGGGACTACACGACGGGGAGACAAGGCACCGTGGACCAAAGGAAACTGAGCACGCTCGTCACACTCACGCCCGGGTGGACGATGCACCAGCCTCCCTCGAACCTGATGCTTGTCCTACCGGCGCTGAGCTTCCTCCTCCTGTGGCTGCTCGTTACCACGCATCGGGGAGTTCTCGGATTTGCACGCCTGTCGCGGCGCGGCACCATGGTCCTCGCCTTCCTGGCTTTTGAACTGGTCATCCTGGTCATCACCGAAGTGACCAGTCTCGGCTCTAACTTCACCAGCGGAGCCGTCACTGTCGCCTGGGCTCTGGTACTCGCCGTTCTCGCCGTTCTGTCCTGGGCCCCGATCGTTCGTCTCTTCCGTCGATACTCCTCACTCGCCACCCTTTGGCGCCGGACGAAGGACGCTGTCCGGCAGCCTCGCAATCGACGAGCGCATCGGCCTCGGGATGATCGTCGCCATCTTCGGGGTTTTCGTCACGCTTGCGTGGATCTACCTCCCGAGCAACAACGACTCGCTCCGCTACCACTTGGCCCGCGTCGAGCACTGGATCGAGAACCGCACCATTGCCGCCTTCGCCACCCAGTACCTTCCCCAGGTCGAATTCCCGCCGTTGGCCGAATACAACCTTGCTATTCTCCACCTACTTTCGGGCACAGACCGATTCGACGGTTTTGTGAGCCTCTTCGCCACTCTCATCTGCGTCGCCGGCTCTTCCGAGTTGGCCCGTTTGCTCGGAGCCGACCGTCACACACAGATCCTGGCGGCGGTCCTGTTCGCCACCATCCCGTCAGTCATCCTGCTGGCCCCGAGCACGGAGAACGACCCGATGGCGGCCGCCATCGGTATCGGGTTCCTCATCATCGCCCTGTCGTTTTCCTTCAACCGTCGCTGGCTCTGGCAGGCGGCTGGCGCTCGGTGCGACATGCCGGCATTGCCTACTTGACGAAGGCGACCATCTTATTGACGCTCGGACCGGCCGTGGTCTTCCTCGTGTCGCTGAACTTCTATCGTCGTGTCCGAGCTACGACTGACTGGCGCATCGTGGTCAGTCGTTCCATCAGGGTGGCAGTGACGATCGTGATTTGCGCGCTCGCTGTGGTCGTACCCATTCATCACCCAGAACGAGTCGGTGTTCGGCTCGACGGTCGGCCCGGAGACGAGGCTCTCAGCCAATGCGCATCTAACGTTGCCAGCGGGAGCGGCCAACATCATCCGGACCACCGCAAACAACTTCCACATCGGCAATGGAACCTCGGGCTTCAACACCGCTGTCAGCAAAGTGGTCCTCGGCGGTCTCAAACATGCCTACGACCTCGTTTCACATCGCCCAAGGCGATCCCGCTCTATAGCATCACTCCGACGAGAGGGCCTTCGTCGTCCAGAACTATGGTTCCTTCAACCTCTCCGAGGACGGCGGCGCCGATCCGTGGCAGACCGTCCTCATCGTTTTGTCCTTCGTGGTCCTTGTCGTCGCCGTCCTCCGGGGAGCGAGGGCACTGCGCATGGCTGCCGTCCTCGGCGCCGCCTTGGTTGGCGGCTACCTCCTTTTCGCCTCTGTGGACAAGTGGGGCTACTACAACGCCCGCTACATGATTCCGCTCCTGGTTGCATGGGCCGCCCTCATCGGCATCGCGCTCTCCCGCTTCTCGCGATGGGTCGGGTGGCTCGTCGTCGCCGGGCTCGTCTTGGCCTGCCTGCCGCAGTTGATCAACAGCGAGTCACGGCCGCTCGAGGTTCCCACCTCGCACGACGTCGTCCTATCTCGAGCCCTATTTCGTCGCCTGCTGCTCCGATCCCGAGCAAATGGCCCTGGCGTACGAGGCGACCACTGCTGACCTGGCCGAGTCGAGCTGCACTCACGCGTCCATCGTCAACTGGATCGAGTTCGAATATCCCCTCTGGCCGGGATTGTCCCACAACGGCTGGAAAGGGATCGTCGACGACACCGACGTCATGAACCCGACCAGGAAACTCGAGTCCCGGAACCCTCCATGCGCAACCCTCTCCCAACAGGGCCCCAGCTACCGAACGCCTGACGATGGCACGGTCAACCTCCAGTTTTCCGATCTCGCACTCTCAGTGGACGCCGACAAGGCGACGACCATGCACATCCCCGCCCCGGGATTCACCAGCTCTGTCACCGGGGTGAGGGTCTGGCCCGGCGGCGGGTGGTTACTGACCGCGTACAAGACCGTTCGCGTGCTCGACGGCAACGGCTCGATCTACATCGTAAGCCGCACCGATCGATCAGTTCAGCTGCACATTGAGCTCCCGCCCACGGAGGGGAAGCCCGCTCTCTCGGTCATCGGGCCGGACGGCCGTCCCGTGGGATACAGGTCGTAGGATCCGTCCTTCGGGCTGATCTCAGCGTGTACGCCGGGATGAATCGGGTGACTTTGGATCTCTCACCAAGCAGAAAGGCCCGATCTGCCGGTGCCCGTAGCCGTCGCAGTGGACCGTGCGGCCCGCGTCCTCAGTTGCCGAGTCCGGCATCGCGGCCAGCGCCCGCAGGTCGGCCAGCGGCCGGGCGCCCACGTGCGAGATGACCTCCGCGGCGCAGAGGCCCCCCAGGCGGGCCGCGTCCTCAGGCGCCAGTCCATGGGTGATCCCGTAGAGGAAGCCGGCGGCGAAGAGGTCGCCGGCGCCGGTGGTGTCGACCACCCGGTCGACCGGCGCTGGCAGGCACGGCCGTCGATCCCTGGGCGGTGACCACCACGCTGCCCGCCGCACCCCGGGTGATCACGGCCAGCACGCCCGTCTCCTCCACTGCGGCCAGCGCGGCGTCGAGGTCGTGCTTCCCGAACAGCATCATGACCTCCTCCTCGTTGGCGAAGAGGATGTCGAGGTCGCCCGTCAGGAGATCGAGGAACTCCCGCTGGTGGTGCTCGACGCAGAACGGGTCGGAGAGGCTCAGGGCCACCGCGGCGTCGTTGGCATGGGCCACCTCGATGGCCTCCCGCATGGCCGCCTTGGCCGAAGGTTGCTCCCAGAGATATCCCTCGAGATAGACGACCTGCGCCGGCGGTGAGGTAGCCGTCGTGCAGGTCCACCGAGCTGAAGTCGGAGGCCACGCCCAGGTGGGTGGCCATGGTGCGCTCGGCGTCCTCGGTCACCAGCACCAAACAGTGCCCGGTGCTGCGACCGGGGCCGGCCGCAGCCGGGGTCGGGTCGAAGTGCACGCCGACCGAGCGGATGTCGTGGACGAAGGCCTGGCCGAGAGGGTCGTCGGCCACCCGGCCGAGGTGAGCCACCCGGCCGCCGAGTGCGGCGATCCCGGCGGCGGTGTTGGCGGCCGAGCCCCCGGATGCCTCGGTCGTCGGGCCCATCGCCTCGTAGATGGCTCTCGAGCGCTCGTGGTCGACGAGCACCATCGTCCCCTTCACCAGGCCGAGACGAGACGAGGTCGTCGTCTGACGCCGAGGCGAGAACGTCGACCAGCGCGTTGCCGATGGTGACCACGTCCATCGCCCCGAGCAACCCACCCCGACCGTCGGTGCGACGGATTGCGTCTCTGTCGGACGGTGTCCTCTGACGGAGGGGAGCCTGCCACGGCGCCGACGGTAGCCTCGTCGGATGCCCGCTCCGACAGACGACGCCGCCGCCCCCTACCGGCTCCCCACCTCGGTGCGTCCTCACGCCTACCGGCTGGTGCTCTACCCCGAACCTGCCGGCCGCCACCTTCACCGGCGACGTCGAGATCGACATCTCCATCGAGGAGCCCACCCGCCAGATCGTCCTCAACGCGCCGAGCTCGACATCACCTTCGCCGAGCTCAATGCGGCCGAGCCCGACGACGGCTACGCCCTGGCCCCCGAGCACATCGACCTCGACGTGCGGGAGGAGCGGGCCACGCTGACCTTCCCCCAGGAGCTGCCGGCGGGCCGGGCGACCCTGCACCTCGCCTTCAGCGGCATCCTCAACGACATGCTGCACGGCTTCTACCGGTCGACCTTCACCGACGAGGCGGGCCAGGAGCACATCATCGCCACCACCCAGATGGAGTCGACCGACGCCCGGCGGGCCTTCCCGTGCTGGGACGAGCCGGCCCTCAAGGCGACCTTCGAGATCACCCTGGTCGTCGACGACGCCCTCACTGCCTGGTCCAACGGCCAGGTGGTCGAGGAGACGCCCGAGCCGGGCGGCCGGCGCCGGGTCCGGTTCGCCCCGACCATGGTCATGTCCACGTACCTGGTCGCCTTCATCGTCGGGCCGCTCGAGGCCACCGACGCCGGTGGACGTCGACGGGGTGCCGCTCCGCATCGTCCATCCGGTGGGCAAGTCGCACCTCGCCGGCTACGCCCTGGAAGTCGGGCGCCATGCCCTGCGCTTCTTCACCGACTACTTCGGCATCCCCTACCCGGCCGACAAGCTCGACCTCGTGGCCGATCCCCGACTTCGCCTTCGGGGCCATGGAGAACCTGGGATGCGTGACCTTCCGCGAGTCGGTCCTGTTGGTCGACCCCGACCAGGCCGCCCGGGTCGAGCTCGAGCGGATCGCCGATGTCATCTGCCACGAGATCGCCCACATGTGGTTCGGGGACCTGGTCACCATGCGCTGGTGGAACGGCATCTGGCTCAACGAGGCCTTCGCCACCTTCATGGAGATCCTGGCCGTCGACGCCTTCCGCCCCGAGTGGCAGCGCTGGGTCAGCTTCGGCGTGGAGCGGGAGATGGCCATGGCCGTCGACGGGCTGTTCGCCACCCGGCCGGTCGAGTTCCCGGTGGGCCGGCCCGAGGAAGCCGAGGGCATGTTCGACGTCCTCACCTACCAGAAGGGCGGGAGCGTGCTCCGCATGCTCGAGCAGTTCATCGGTCCCGAGGCCTTCCGGCGGGGCGTCCGCGACTACCTCACCACCCATGCCTACGGGAACACGGAGACGGCCGACCTGTGGGACGCGCTCGAGCGGTCGAGCGGCCGCGACGTGCGGGCCATCATGGGCACCTGGATCGATCAGGGCGGCTATCCCCTCGTCCGGGTCGGCGAGGACGGCTCTCTCGCCCAGGCGCCGTTCTCCTACCGGGGCGAGCCCGGCGGGGCCATCGGCTCCCGCTGGCAGGTGCCGGTGCTGACCCGTCCTCTTGGCGAGCGAGGCGACTCCTGCCGAACCGGTCCTGCTCGGCGAAGAGGAGCATCCCTCCGTCCGGCGAGGGCCTCCGCGTGGTCAACGCCGGCGGATCCGGCTACTACCGGGTCGCCTACCCGTCGGATGTCCTGGGCCGGCTGTCGCGCCAGCTCGGCGATCTGCAACCGCTCGAGCGTTTCAACCTGGTCTCGGACACGTGGGCGGCCGTGCTGTCGGGCGACGGATCGCTGGCCGACTTCCTCCGCCTCGCCCAGGCCCTCGTGGACTCTCGGTGAGGACGACCCGAGCGTCTGGTCGGTGGTCACCGGGGCCACTGGCCCTGCTCGACCGGGTGGTGCCGGACTCCGACCGCGCCGTCGTGGCCCGGGCCGTGCGCCACCTGTTCACCCCGCTGCTCGAGCGGCTCACCTTCGACCCGCGTCCGGACGACGGGGAGCGCACCCCCGCGCTCCGGGCGTCGGTGATCCGGACGCTCGGGGTCATCGGCGAGGACGCCGCTGTCCGCGACGAGGCCACCGCCCGCTTCGCCCGATCGCCGGCCACGCCCCTCGATCCCGACACCGAGTCGGCCATCCTCGAGGTGGTGGCCAACCGGGGCGGCGCCGAGGAGTACGAGACGATCCTGGCCCGCTACCGCAAGCCGGCCAACCCCCAGGAGGAGAACCGGTACCTCTACGCCCTGGCCTCGTTCACCGACCCCGGGCTCGCCGCCCGGACCTTCGACTTGGCCATGTCCGAGGTGCGGACCCAGAACGCACCGTTCGTCATCCAGATGCTGCTGGCCAACCGTGTGGTCGGGCCGAGACATGGCCCCGGGTCCGTGACGCTTGGGACGAGATCGTCGCCCGGTTCCCGTCGAACATCGTCCCCCGGATGCTCGACGGGGTCCGCGGCCTGTGCGCACCACCGAGCCTGGCCGACGAGATCACCGAGCTTCCTCGAGGCCCATCCGCTGGCGGCGGGAGGCCGTACCGTCGAGCAGACCCTCGAGCGGCTGGCCGTCAACGTTGCCTTCGGCCAGCGCGAGGGACGCCGGCTCGCCGCGACCGATCACCGAGGCGCTCTCGCTCCCGGCGGACGCCGGGTCAACCGACCTGACCGAGCCGGCCGACCTGAACCGAGCCGCCCGGGACGAGCACCGAGGGCGCCATTGGACGGGGCCGGTACGACCATGCCCCCGTAACCTGACACGATGCCCGTCATCGTCGCGCTGACCGTCTTCGGCCTGGTGCTGGTGGCCGAGCTGCCGGACAAGACCATGATCGCCACGCTGATCATGGGGAGCCGGTTCCGGCCCGCTCTTCGTCTGGCTGGGGGCGGTGGCCGCCTTCGCCGTGCATGTCACCCTGGCTGTGGCCGTGGGGCGCCTGCTGCAGCTACTGCCCCACCGGTGGGTCGAGGGGATCACCGCCCTCCTCTTCGCCGGGGGCGCGGCCTACCTCCTCATCGTCCCCGAGCGGAAAGTGGAGGGAGTCGGCGAGCAGGAGGCAGAGGAAGCTGGGCCAGACCGGCCCGACGGCCTCAACACGGTGGCCACCGCCTTCGCCATCATCTTCGTCGGCGAGTTCGGTGACCTCACCCAGATCCTCACCGCCAACCTGGCGGCCAGGTACCACGATCCGGTTGCCGTCTTCTCCGGGGCGCTCGCCGCTCTGACGGTGGTCGCGGCGGCCGCAGCCTTCGGCGGACGGGCGCTGCTGCGGGTGGCACCACTGCAGCTCATCCGCCGGATCGGTGGCGTAGTACTGGCCGCCTTCGCCGTCTACTCGATCGTCACCGTGGTTCGCGGCTGAGCGAACCGATCTCAAATCCTGGAAGGTGAGCCGTTACTGCGTTGACTTTGATCGCGAGTGCCGCGAGTGCTGCGAGAGCTGCGGATTGCGGGCCAACCAGTCGACTTGCTGGCGCACGAAGGAACGCATGGGCAGGGGCACATGGTTCTTCAGGCGTTGCACGTACGAACGGCCGTTTCCGTGTGTCGAGCCGTAGGCGGGGTCCGCCTCGGCATCGGCTGGTTGTAGCGAGGGGGTGGGCGGTGTCTGTGACCGGCTGACCCTCTTCTTTTGGGGCGCGATGCTGTCGAGGCAGTGCCCGCCATTGGGGTAGGGGTAGGCGCTGACCCTGGAGAAGTCATAGAAGTTCGGCATCACACCGAGCGGCGTGAAGTGAGCCACGAGGCTTTTGCGTGTCAGCGACGGGTCATCGATCTTGGCGCCCCCGTGCATCAGATCTCCGTGCCAGATGAGCACGTCACCCTTCTTGGCCATGAAGCGCTCGGTTTTCAACCCGCGCTCGGCCGAGAGCTCGTGGATGCGCTGGAGAATTCTCCCGTACTCGGCCATGTCGCCGTCATGGCCTTTGGCGACACCATGATGCAGCGTCTCTGGCACGAGATGCGTCCCGGGCACGTACTCGAATTCTCCCGAGTTGGGCTGCACGTCCTCCAGCGCCACCCACGACGCGCAGAGTGCCATTGGCTCGGTGAGAGTGAGTGGTCCAGTGTCGATGTGGAGCGGTTCCTCCGACCCCTTGCGCATCGACATCGTCTGGAAGGCGACCGGAGGCCGCTCATAGATGGCGGTGAGGAAATCGAGTACGGCAGGCGGGAAGACGAGGTCGCCGGCCCGATCGAAGTAGAGGTGCAGACAGCTCACCTTGGCCACCCGGTCGTAGAGGTCACGGGAGAGCGGTTGGGTGAGGCCACCAGAGATGGCCATGACGTTGTACGGGAGCTCGTCCCACGCTCTCTCGAAGAATTCCAGGTACTCGTCAATGAGAACAGGATCGGTTGCCCGCGGCAGGATGACATAACCCTGATCGATGTAGTGGGCGAGACGCTCAGCCAGGGTGTCGGTGTAACGCCCCTCGGACATGCGCTGGGCCAGGATCTGATGGGCGTCGCGCCGGTCCGTCCACAGGCCGCCGAAGCGACTGCGGAAGACGGGAGGCTCGGGAGCCGATTCATGCGGGATCTGAAGTTCCATTCGTCCACCTCTCGGTCGGCTTCACTCAGCGATTGTTCCCGCCACAGCGGGGAGGCAACCGCACTCTCTTTCGGCTCGTTCTCCTCGTCCGCTGACCCGCGGATCAGCGCATCGTCACTGTCTCTCTGGCGTCGCCTCGACGATGAACTGATATCCGAACATGGTCGGCCACAGCGTGAGCAGCAGATGGTCGAGCAGGCGCACTCCGTGCGCAGCCGACCCCTGCACCCCGAGCGCATCGAGGGGAAGGCCCACCGGCTCGAGGCGTCGAATGGTGAAGTCGTTGCGCTCGATGAGCTTGCGGATGCTGCGTCGGGTGAAGAACCGCAGGTGGGTGGCATCGAGGATGCCCCGCTGGTCGTAGGTCGAACATCCCGAGTGTCGATCGCATCCGCGGATACCAGTGGGCCACGTTGGGCACGCAGAGGATGGCTGAGCCGTCGGGCGAGAGAACGGTGCCGACCTGCCGGATCAGGGCCGCCGGGTCGATGACGTGCTCGAGGACGTCTGCGGCAAGGACGATGTCGAAGTCGCGTCCCACCTCGGGCGGGATGCCGACGTTGAGGTCGGCGCGGAAGAAGGCGCTGGTTCGCTCGCCGACCCCGGGGATCTCGTTCACAGTCGACGCCGGTCACGTGATGGCCCATGGCCCGAAGCCGTTCAGCCAGGAGGCCGCTGGAGCACCCGAGATCGAGGATCTTGCTCGGCGGCCGGACGCTGAGCAAGGTCGAGATCCGTCCATGCGAGCTGTCCTCGCTGGGCTTGAGCTCGTACTCCTCGCTGAGGGCGATGCGGGACCCGTCGCCGAAGCCGGCCTTCTGCATGCGGTAGGCGACGACGTCCTTGGTCACGTCGGCGGCATATCCGAGGCCGTCGACGTAGCAGATCTCGTCGCCGTAGTAGGTGGGGATGGGGACCTCGGCGATGTGCAAGCCGGCATCGTGCAGCTGGATGATGATCTGGGTGTCGAAGTTGAACCCGTCCGAGTTGCGCTCGAAGGGGATCTGCTTCAGGGCGTTGACCGAGTAGGCGCGGTATCCCGAGTGGAACTCGGACAGCTGGGTCCCGAGGGCGGCGTTCTCGAACCGAGAGAGGATCCGGTTGCCCACGTACTTGTAGAGGGGCATCCCGCCCTTGCGGGCGGCGCCCTTGATCATGGTCCGGGACCCGAAGACGGCGTCGGCCTCGCCGGCGATGAGGGGGGCAAGGATGTCGGGCAGCGACTCCGGCGCGTACTGGCCGTCACCGTGGAGCATGACCACGATGTCGAGCCCGTGCTCGATGGCCAGGCGGTAGCCGGCCTTCTGGTTGCCGCCGTAGCCGAGGTTGTGCGGCTGGCGGATGAGGGTGATGGGCAGGTCGGAGACCTGTTGGTAGCCGAGCCCGACCAGGTAGGTCGAGTCCTGGCTGTGGTCGTCGCTGACGATGACCTCTTCGATGTCGCCGCGGACGGACTCGGGGATGCGGTCGAGCACCCGAGCCAGGGTGGTCGCCGCGTTGTAGGCCACCACCAGGATCCCGATCCGTTTGGCCTTGGTGGCCCTGGTGGCTCGGGTCGTCCTGGTGGCCTTGGTGGCCCTGGCCTTGGTCGATGGCATCACGCCCCCCACGTGCGGTCGAACGAACCCAGCGTATTCCTCTTTTCTGCCGCGGAAAACCGCTCGGACTGAACGCTAGCGGCTGGCCGGGCCGGCAAAACGGTTCCGCTCAGGCGGGGGCGCCGGCTTGCCGTGAGAGGCTGCAGGCGTGGACACAGGGGTCGGATCGCTCGTCGAGCCCCACCGGCCAGGGCCCCCGGGCTCGCCGTGCCCAGCTGTTCGAGGCGGCGCGGCAGGCGGTCGGGTTCATGCCCGACGACGAGGGGGCGGCGCTGGCGGCGGCGGCCTCGCGGGCCGGCCACGCCTTCCCCGGCGCCGTGTTCCTCGAGGTCGGTGCCTGGTGCGGGAAATCGGCTGTCTACCTCGGCGCGGCCGCCGAGGAGACGGGTGCGGTGCTCTTCAGCCTCGACCACCATCACGGCTCGGAGGAGAACCAGGCTGGATGGGAGCACCACGATCGCTCGCTGGTCGACCCGGAGACGGGCCGGATCGACACCCTGCCACACTGGCGCCGGACGATCGTGGCGGCCGGGCTCGAGGATGTGGTGATCGGGATCGTGGGCGACTCGGGCACCGTGAGCCGTCTCTGGCAGACGCCGCTCGCCTTCTGCTTCATCGACGGCGGCCACGGCGAGGAGCCGGCCTGGACCGACCTGCGGGGGTGGGCGCCCCATGTGCGTCACGGGGGCTGGCTCGCCATCCACGACGTGTTCCCCGACCCGGCCGACGGCGGCCGGCCACCCTACGACATCTGGCTCGCCGCGCTCGCCTCGGGTGACTTCGAAGAAGACGGCCACTGCGGTTCGCTGCGGCTTCTGCGCCGCCGATGACCGGAGCCGGCGTGTCGCGTCGACCTGCTCGCTAGGGCGGTACCATGCGGTCGCTCGGAGGGACGGCACATTGCCGTTTCGACCGGGGTCGGCCGCGCTCAATGGTTCCGGCAGTTCCGCCAGGCCGCCCAGTGACGTCACGGGGGTGATGGTCGTGATCGACAGAGCGATCGCGGCTCGCTCGTGACCGTCGCCGACCCCGCCGTGTCCGAACCCACGGTCGCCGAACCGCTGCCGGCGGCTGCCGACGAAGCGGGGCGGACAGCTCCAGGGCGGACAGCCCCAAGACGGACGGGCTCCAAGAAGGGCGCCGGGGTTCCTCCGGGAGCGGCGTGCACCGGTCGAGCTCGGTTCGCGTCTACGGCAGGTGTCGAACGCCGATGACCGGCTCGACCGGTGCTTCGGGAGCCGGCTCGGTGAGGTCGAGGTGGCTGGGCAAGCCCTCTCCCCGGAAGAGGCCGGACGCGGGCGTGGCCCTGCTCAGCGCGTCGGCGGCCAGGATCATGGCCCCCGCCGTGTACGACGACCGCTCGAGCGGGGGGTAAGTGGCCTCCTCGGGATAGACCATCCCGGTCCAGTAGGAGCCGTCCTCGTTGCGCAGGCTCTGCACCCACCGGATGAGCTCGAGTGCCTCGTCGTCGCGTCCCAGGGCGTCGAGGGCGAGTACGCACTCGGCCGTCTCGGCGGCGGTCACCCAGTCACCGGTCGAGACGCAACGGACGCCCCGGCCGTCCAGGACGAAGGTCTGCCACCACTCGTCGATACGACGATTGGCAGCCTCGCCGGACAGGGCCCCGGAGAGCACCGGGTAGTACCAGTCCATGGCGAACTCGGCCTTGGGCTCGAAGGCATGGGGCAGGTGGGCGATGGCGTGGGCCAGCCGGCCGGCGGCCAGCTCCCAGTCGGGGCGCTCGTGGCCCAACCGCTCGGCGGCGGCCACCGCACAGCGCAGGCTGTGGTACATCGACGACGAGCCGGTCAGTAGGGCGTATTCCTCCAGGATGCCCGAGGCGTCGAGCGACCAGCGGATGGCACCGTCGACTCGCTGCCAGCGCAGCACGAAGTCGATGCCCGCTTCGACCGCCGGCCACAGCTTCTCGAGGCCGTCGACATCACCGGTCGAGACATAGCGGTGCCAGGCGCCAGTGGCCAGGTAGGCACAGACGTTGGTGTCGAGCCGGGCGTCCTCGATGCCGGTGGCCAGGTAATAGTTGAACCAGCTGCCATCGGGCAGCTGGGTGTCCACGAGCCACCGGTAGGCGCGATCGGCCTCGTCGTCGAAACCGGCCACGGTCAGGGCCATGGCCGCTTCCACGTGGTTCCAGGGATCGCAGTGCCCCCCGGGGAACCACTCGATCATGCCGTCGGGACGCTGGAGGGCGGCGATCGACTCGGCGGTGTCCAACACCTCTGCCGCGGTGAGCACGCCCGGGATCTCGGGGATCGACCTCATGCCGACACCCGTGAGGCCGGCCGCTGCACGTCGGGCCGGCGCGAAGCCGGCCGCGGCGAGAGTTGGGGGAGCCTGTCCCGACCGGAGGTACCCGCCATCTCATGGACCACGCCGGTCGTGTCGCCAACGCGGACAGCCGCTGCCAGCTCCGGCTTGGTGCAGTAGACGACCAGGCTCTTGCCCACTAGCGGGTTGAGCAGCCGGTCGGCGGTCCGGGTGACAAGAGGCGCCTTCTCGATGTCCCACACCAGCAGCCGGTGATAGGCGGCCACGGCCGGGTGCCGGTCGTTGGTCGTTCCCACCAGGCAGCGCAGCCACCAGTAGGGGGCGTGCAGGCCGTGGGCGTGGTGGCTGCCGACCACCGTGAGCCCGCTGCCCCGCAGCCGGCTGGTGAGCTGCCGGTAGCGGTAGATGCGCACATGCCCCCCGGGGACGTTGTGGTACTCGTCGGACAGGGCCCAGTTGACGAGCTCGGGACCGCATCGCGGCACGGTCACCGCCATCGAGCCGCCGGGCCGCAGCACCCGGGCGAGCTCGGCCATGGCCGCCTCGTCGGCCGGGATGTGCTCGAGCACCTCGGAGGCGATGACCCGGTCGAAGGAGGCGTCGGGGAAGGGCAGGGCCAGAGCGTCGGCCTGGACGGCTCCCACCCGGGTCTCCTCGGCGTCGAGCTCGCCGGCCTCGGCCATGGCCCCGAAGGTGGCCTGGACGCCGACCACCTCGTCGGCCCCGGCGTCGACGGCCACGACCTTGGCTCCGAGGCGGGCGGCCTGGTAGGCGTGGCGACCGAAGCCACACCCGAGGTCGAGCAATCGGTCGCCGGGCCGGACTCCGAGGCGGTCGTAGTCGACGGTCAGCACGCCTGCGAGACTCCGTGGCGGTCGGCGAGGAGGGACCGGTACTGCTCGGCCGTGCCCCGTGCGGTCACCTGCCAGGTGAACCGGCCGAGGACACGCTCCCGGCCGGCCGCCCCCAGCCGCCGACGCAGGTCGGCGTCGTCGAGGAGGCGCCCGATGGCAACGGCCAGGGCGCCGGGGTCGTCGGGGGGTACGAGCAGCCCGGTCTCGCCGTCGTTGCCGACCACCTCGGGGAGGGCGCCGCCGGTCGTGGCCACGAGGGCCACCCCGCAGGCCATGGCTTCGATGGCCGGGAGCGAGAAGCCCTCGTAGAGGGACGGCACCACCGCCACCTCCGCCTGCCCGTAATGGCGGGCCAGCTCGTCGTCGCTGATCCCGGTCACGCACCGCACAACGGGCCCGAGGTCGAGCCGGTCGATGGCCTTGGCCACTCGCCCTTCGGGCCGGGGCCGGCCGATGACCACCAGCTCGACATCGCGCTCGGTGCGCAGCTTGGCCACCGCTTCGAGCAGGGGAACGAGGCCCTTCATGGGCACGTCCGAGGAGGACGTCACCATGATGCGACCGGGCACCGGTAGGACGTCGGCCCGGGGGCAGAACACCGTGTGGTCGACGCCCACCGGCACGACGGTCATCCGTGACGCATCCACCCCCATCTGGGCGGTGATGTCGGTCTTGGACGACTCCGAGACCGTGATGACCCGGGGCAGGGCGCGGGCTACGTCCACCTGCATGCGCAGGAACCCGAACCACCGGCGCTGGGTCAGATTCTGCCAAGGGTTCGAGGCGTGGCTCAGGGCCAGCTGGCGATCGACGGTGATCGGGTGGTGCAGCGTGGCGATGAGCGGCCAGCCGTCGTCGAGCATGCCCCGGATGCCGAAGCCCAGGCACTGGTTGTCGTGGACGAGGTCGAACTCCCCGCGGCGAGCGGCCGAGCAGCCGGCGGGCGCGGAGGCTGAAGGTCCACGGCTCGGGGAACCCGGCCGTGCACATGATCCCGAACTCGAGGGCGGCCACCGACAGCGGGTACGTGTCACGCACCTCCCGTGGCGTCGGGACCCGGAAGGGGTCGGGCTCGCGGTAGAGGTCGAGCCCGGGCACCGGCGTGAGGCCGACACCGTCGTCCGTCTCCGGCCACGGCTGGCCGGCGAACACCTCGACCGAATGACCGAGGGCGATGAGCTCACGGGTGAGGTGGCGGGTGTAGACGCCCTGGCCACCGCAGCGTGGGTTGCCCCGATAGACGAGGAAGGCGATGCGCAGGCCACCGGGCTCGGGCGGCCGGGGGGCGATGCGTTCGGGGACCGGTGGTGGGGATCGCGGACCCTTGATCTTGCTCCGCTTGAACCCGAAGCTAGGCATGGACGACCGGGGCAAGGGAGCACATGGAAGCCAAATACTCCCCGGCCAGGTACTTCCGTGCAAGCCGGTCTTGATCCAGGCTGGTTCGACCGGCCGTAGTGACCCGCAAATTTTGGCTCTCCGACCGGTCAAGGCCGACCCGCCGGTGGCCTACTTGTGGAGGCCGAGCTCGATGGCCTTCACCAACAACAAAAGGACGGCCACCACGAGATAGCCGCGGAGCATGTACATGCCTACCAGTCGACCCCGCGACCAGGCCGGGCGCTGGAGGAGGTTGAAGGCCGGCATCCGCCAGGTGGCCTTCCTCTCCATGGGCACGACAGGCGTGGGGGGACGACCACGTCGGTTTCGCACTACCACAACGCCGGCGACGGCGTAGCCGATTACGAGGATCCCGGCCAGGACCAGGGCAAGGTCGTTGACCTTGATCTGGGAGAACAGCGTCGTCGCCATCAAGACCAGTGACATCATGAGGAGGACCGAGACGATGAGGCTCGCCACCACGTTGAGCCAGGGCCGGTTGACCCAGGGGCCCAGCACCTCCTTGTCGTTGCACAGCAACAGGAGGAACACAGTGGCGCTCGGGAGCAGCACCCCAGCCAACGCCTGGACAGCGGTGGTGATGACTCCGAGCGGCGCTCCGGGGATGAGCACTATGCCGGCAGCGAATACCACCATGGCGCCAAAGACGCCGTAGAAGAACTTGGCTTCGCGCCAGCTCCGATGCAACGAGTGACGAGCTCCGAAGATGTCGCCGAACGCGTACGACGTCGCCAACGTGACCGCGGCGGCTCCGATGATCGACGCGTTGAGCAGGATGATGGCGAAGATGTCGCCGGACAGCGTGCCCGATGTACTTACGCAAACCAGTCGCCACTCCTTCGGCATTGGTGAAGTGCCCGGCCACCGACGTTCCGGCAAAGGCTGCGGCGACGACGGCCATGAGCAGCGCCGCGGCGAACACGGTGACCAGCGAACCAAGCACCGTGTCCATCCGCTCGTAGTTGATCCATCGGGGAGTGATCCGCTTGTCCACGATGTTCGACTGTTGGAAGAACAGCTGCCACGGCGCCACGGTGGTGCCCACGATGGCGATGATCAAGCAGGACCGAGGTGGAGTTGAAGCCACCGTGGACACCCGGCACGGCCAGCCCCTTGAAGAACGCCCCGGCCGTCGGGTGGCTGAAGACGGCCAGGGGGATGACCAGGAAGTTCACCGCGATGAAGACGAACATGAACCGCTCCCATCGCCGGAAGCTCCCGGTGGCGGTCATGGCGATGAGCAGCGCCGCGGCGATGGGCACCGAGATGTACTGGCTGATGCCGAAGTAGTCGAGGGCGAGGCTGACACCGATGAACTCGGTGGCGATGGTCAAGAAGTTCAGGATGAAGAGATCTCCCACCGAGAATGCGCCCCAGAACCGGCCGAACCGCTCGTTGATCAACCGGGCATGGCCGACACCGGTGACGGCGCCCAGGCGCACCACCATCTCCTGGTTCACGACGAGCACCGGAATCAGGAGGGGCAGCGTCCACAGGAGGGTCAGGCCGTAGTTCTGCCCTGCCTGGGCGTAGGTCGCGACACCGCCGGCGTCGTTGTCGCCCACCATCACGATCAGACCGGGCCCCATGATGGCGAGCAACGTGAGGAGCCGCGCCCCCCATGTGCGCCGGTTGTCGAGGTCGTGCTGACGGATCGTCCCGAAGGCCCCTCGAATGTCGCCGAGGTGGGCCTCATCGAGCACCGCAGCGCCGCTCTCGATCGAGATCCTCTTCTCCGACATGGTCACCTTCTCGGGCAGTTCCTCTTGCGCTTCGAAGCCGACGTGTCCCAACGACTTGGAGCCGCGGGCACGACAAGACAGGAGCCGTGATCGCTCCGGAACGGTTAGGGCACCGCAGACGGTGCCGACGTACATGGTCCAGTGGCGGCGCTCGGGGCGCCTCGTGAATCTTTTCCGGGCCTACCGAAGCCCGTTCCTCAGCCCGGCTCGGGCGGGCTCGTCACGGCGGCGTGCTCGGTGGTGTCGCTCTCCCGACTACAGGGTGCCGGGTCCGCTGCCACACGGCGTGGCGACGGTCGGTTTTCGTTCTTGTTCCGTCACGTGGCCCATCTACTCCTCCACTGCCGTTCTTCCGAAATCGCGCCGCCATCCGGTCGGGAGGAGCAACTCGAGCACATCGTCGACCGTCACGACGCCGAGAATCTTCCGGTGATCCTCGTCCATCACGGGCGCAACGATCATATTGAAGTCCGACATGGTGCGAACCATGGCGCCGAGATCCCAGTCGGGGTGGAAGTGCACGGGATCCGCCTCCACCACCGATGCCAACGATGCACTCGGCGACGCTTGCATGAGGCGCACCGCCGACGCTGAGCCCACGACGTGGTCCGCGTCCTCGGCAAAGACGACGTTGAGCGCCTCGGGAGGCACGGTGCTGCTGCGGATGGCATCGAAAACGGTCGAGACCGGGCGATCGGCCGGCAGGCACAGGAAGTCCGGGCTCATCAATCCGCCGGCCGTCTCCGGGTTGTAGCTGAGCAGCGAACGCACCTTGGTCTGTTGCGGCTCGGGCAGCAGGTTCAGGATGGGCAGTCGCCGCTCCTGGTCCACTTCGACGATGAGGTCGGCGGCATCGTCCGGTGCCATCGAGGCAAAAAGCCGAGCGGCCTCCTGGTCAGATCGGCTCCTCACGAATTCGAGCTGGTGCTCGGTGTCCAGCTCCTCGAAGACGTCGGCTTCCAGCTCGCTGTCGGCGCCGACCGCCTCGATGATCTCCTCCCCTTCCTCGTGGGAGGCGGCCTCGACCAGGTCGGCGATCTGGGCTGGGCGGAGCTTGGCCAGCTTGCGGTACGGGATCCGCAGCCGCGAGGTCGGGACGTGAGCGACGAAGGGCTCGATGCTGGCCCAGTCGATCATGGTGCTGGGTGGGGTGTCGCGGCCGAATCGACCGCGGAAGAGCCGTCGGAGCACCGGTCGGCTCGATGGGTCGACCCCCACCACCTCCCATCTACCGCGCACTCGAGCAAGCTCGATGTCGTTGGCCCGGATCAACCTGCCGCCGACAAGGTTGATGAGGTGGTGGGCCAAAAGGTCCCGAGCCAACAGGAGCTCACCTGGACGCCGTTCGAACCGGCGGAGATCGACTCGTCGACCCTCGAAACGCACCCGTCCGGGTTCGAATGAGGCGACCTTCCGGATGGGGACGAAGAGGTCACGCCCTCCAATGTTGACCACCAGCCCCACGACGGGAGGATGGGACGATTCCCCCAATCGGACGATCAAGTCCTGGACCCGCCCCAGCGGGTCGCCGGCCGAATCGACGAGCGGTCGCTTGATGACCGTCGAGAGGTGGAGAATCTCCAGCGGGGGCTTGCTCGCCGTCTGGGTGCTGCTCATCGGACCCCCAGAGTAGACCCGGGTGGTGGCGTGCGGCCCTTATCTCGACCTGGCGGAGACGGCCGCTGCCGGGATCGACGCCATTGCCTACCTCGCCAAGCCCTTCGCCACCAACCGGGCGGCCTCCTGCCCGCACACCTTCCTCCGCAATCATCATCTACCGCGAGGCCCTCATCGGTTCGAATACGCGGACTTCTGCACCAGTGCGCCTGACTTCGGCCTTCCTTGCGCGCCTGTTCCCTGTGTGTGGCCCAACTGGGACGACACGCCGCGCCGCGGGAGGCGCGGCGTCGTCGCCGTCGACCCGAGCCCCGAGCGGTTCGAGCGACAGGTTCGCAGCGCGCTGCAGATCGCCGGTCGCGCCCCACCAGCCGAGCAGATGCTCGTCATCAAGTCGTGGAACGAATGGGCGCGGGGCAACTAAATGGAACCGGACCAGCAGTTCGGCCGAGGCTGGCTCGAGGCACTGGCGCGGGCCGTCAGGGCGCCCCACGCCACTCCGATACATGGCTGAATCGCACCGCATCGGGCCGAGACCGGACGGCGAATCCGATTGCGACGGTCAAGCGATGACCGTGACGTCGGCGGCGGTGGCCATGCGCTCGGGTGACGTCGGCGGAACGACCCTGGACGCCGTGTCCCGGCCTTCTTATCTCCGTTGATGAGCACAACTTCTCCATGACAGCGAGCAGCGAAGGTCCGCGCCATCGCGGGCCGAACCTCGAGCCTCGGACCGCACGGAGGCGCCGGTAGAGTCTGGCCGTGGACCTGGACTATCCGGCAGAGGTCGAGCCGTTCCGGGCCGAGGTCCGCCAATGGCTGAGCGACAACCTGCCGGCGGAGTGGGGCACCCCCGGGTTCTCGATGACCCGCCAGGAACGACGGGATTTCAACAGGGAGTGGACGGCCAAGCTCTACGCCGGCGGTTGGATCTGCGCATCCTGGCCCACCGAGTACGGCGGCAAAGGACTCTCGCTCATGGAGTCGGTGGTCCTCAACGAGGAGTTTGCCCGGGCCGAGGCGCCGCTGCGCGCTGACTTCTTCGGCGACACGCTGGTCGGGCCGACCATTCTCCAGTGGGGCACGGAGGATCAGAAGAAGCAGTTCATCCCGGGCATCCTCAATGGCACCATCGCCTGGTGCCAGGGCTTCTCGGAGCCCGATGCGGGCAGCGACCTGGCCTCGCTCAAGACCCGGGCCGCACTCGACGGTGACGAGTGGGTCATCAACGGCCAGAAGGTATGGACGACCCAGGCTCAGTTCGCCGACTACATCTTCCTTCTGGCCCGCACCGACCCGGACGCGTCGAAGCACGCCGGCATCTCGTACCTCCTCGTCCCCATGAAACAGGCGGGCGTCGAGGTCCGGCCCATCGAACAGGTCGACGGCAGCGCCGACTTCAACGAGGTGTTCTTCACAGACGTCCGGTGCCCTCGAGCGAACGTGATCGGCGGCGAGAACAACGGGTGGAAGGTGGCCATGACCACGCTCGCCTTCGAACGGGGGTCGTCAGCCACCACGGGCCACCGACGGTTCCAGCGAGAGCTCGACCAGATCATCGAGGAGGCCCGGAAAGGTGGCCGGTCGGCGGACCCCCTCATCCGCCAGCGCCTGGCCAGGGCCTGGACGAAGGTCAAGATCATGCAGATCAACGGCTACCGCTCGCTCACCGACGCCCTCAACGGGACGCACCAGATGGCCGCCCTCAACGCCTGCAACAAGATGTTCTGGTCCGAGTTCCACCGCGACACGATGAAGCTGGCCATGGACATCCTGGGCATGGACGGCCAGATCCTGACCGGCAGCCCCGAGGACAACGAGGATCGGCTCCGCCGGGGCCGCGACGACTACCCGGTGAGCGACCTCCAGGCCTCCTTCTTCTTCTCCCGGTCCGAGACAATCTGGGGCGGGACGGCAGAGATCCAGCGCAACATCGTGGGCGAGCGGGTCCTGGGGCTACCCAAGGAGCCCAAACCCACGAGCCTGGCCAGCTGAACCTCCCGGTCGGAAAATGGCCTGGTCAGAGGCCACATCCCCATTTTTGAGGATTTTAAGGTTTCTGACACGAAAGTCAGTCATCGGTCCTTGACCTTGGATAAAATGAACGTTCGTTCGGAAAGTTTCCGGACGATCCCGAGAGGGGGGAATCAATGCGCCGTGTCCTGTTGGCAGCCGCGACCGTGGTCGCGCTGTCCGTCCCGGCTTCCGTTGCACTCGTCGGCACTTCGTCGCCGGCCTTTGCGTCGTCAAGCCTGAAATGTACGAGCATGACGGGGACCATCTCCACGACCGTCAAGATCAGCAAGTGCAACGTGCCCAAGGGCGACGGCAAGACCTACGCCTCGGCGTCGGGCAAAGCCACCTCGCTGGCCGAGGGTGGGACGCTCACCTGGTCGACGAGCAAGAAGACCACCGTCATCAGCAAGCCGACGCTCACGTCGCCCGGTCAGGGCCGTTGCGTATCGGGCAGCACCGAGGAAGACGCAACGGGCTCCGTCACTGGCGGAACCGCTGTGGTCACCAAAGCAGGTGACACCTTCGCCGCCGACGTCTGCATCAGCTCGTCTGGGGCGATCACCCTCGTTCCTGGGACAGACGCCACGCTCTGACCCATCCTCAGGAGGGGTGCCTGCGCCTCGGGTGACAGGAAGTGAACCGTGCCCCCGTTGCTCCGGCGGCGGGGGCACGGTCGCGCCATGGCCGGCGTGCCGGGCTTGCGATGCTCGGTCCTGACCTGGCCTCGGTCCTGACCTGGCCTCGGTCCTGACCGGGCCTCGGTCCTGACTCTGGCCTCGGTCTTGTTACTGACCAGGCAGCCAGTCGTCACCATCGTCACCGTCCTGTTGGAATAGGTTCTGGCCGGATGGGAAGTAACCGGTTCGCACTCCGCCGCCTCTCCGAGTGCACGCAAGAACACGTTCTGGACCTCTGAAAATTTTGTTCTCGGGCCGGTTAGAACCCATGGCAACTGGGTACTGGCAGCGCCGTTCCGGAAACGGTTCCGGGGCACTGAATTGCCTGCATCGTTGACTGACCGCTCCGTGGCACTGCACTTCTGGCCGCCGGTGCGAGCCGTCGGGTCCGTTACGGTCGCGGCAACGGCCTTCGTCCTTGCCGTCATGACCATCGGAACGCTTGGGCCCAGGACTTCACCGCTCAGCGTTCATCGGCACAGCACGCTAGCCAGCGACCTGCGGGCCAGTCGCGACTTACGGTCACTTCCCTTCATTAGTCGACCCTCTCTGATCATCGGTCGACCTCACCCGGTCGTCAGTCCACCCCCATTGGTGGTGGTCCTCGGCGACAGCACGGCGGCGACCATCGGCTTCGCCCTGCGGGAAACCGAACCACCCGAGACGACGGTGATGGATCGGGCAAACTTCGGGTGCGGGCTGGCTACCGGAACTTGGGCCTCGAACATCCCTCCGACGCCCCAGATGCCGATGTTCCCGGCGTGTAACCAGGCTGAACCCGCTTCCCAGCAGTGGCCGAGCCTCGAGGCCACGTCGGTCGGGTACACCGCTCCCGGTGACGTCGTGCTCTTCATTGCCGGCAGTTGGGAGTGTGAGGACATCCTTCATGACGGACGCTGGTCGAACATCACGCAGCCGTCCTTCCAGCAGTATCTGCTTTCTCAGATGAGATTGGCGGTCCGGATCGGGACCGCCCACGGAGCGCACTTCGCCTTCACCACGATGCCGGCGATTGACAATGGAACCGTCGGCGACGCACCGATCCGGCGCCTCATCTACAACCACCTGCTCGACATCGTGGCCGAACAGTTCCCCTCCTCGGTCAGCCTCATCGATCTGGATGACATCCTGTCTCCCGGCGGCGTGTTTACCGAGTACTTGGACGGTGTCCAGGTTCGAACTCCTGACGGAATCCACACTCCCGCCTATGAACCAGGAAACGTCTTCGTCAACAACTCGAGCGAGGCGGTCGCCGACGCCTTCTACCACTGGCTGTCCCCCCGTCTCTGGCCGATGATCATCGCAACGGACCGTCCCGCCGACGGGCATCCGGTGCAGGCGCAGTGACAAGGCCCCCGCTGCCTCGGGCGCGTCGCGTGCGCGGCGGCACCACGTCGGTCGGCCTCGAGGCCTCGACCCATGCCAGGGAGGCGGCGGAGGCTGAGACGAAGGGATCCAGAGGGCTGCTCAACCCACGGGGAGCAGCAGCCGCTCACGTGGCACCCGACGTCGGCCGGCCCGCATGAAGCCCCTTCGGTCCGTCGCAATGGTCCTCCTCATATCCACGACCGTCCCGGTGGCGGCGGTCCTCACCATGACATTTCCGCTGGCGCAGGCACAAACAGCCCCCACGAGCGGCTCCTCGCCGGGTACCTCACCCCTTCCGACCCGCGAGGTCGTCGTCCTCGGCGATTCGACCGCCCTGAACCTGTCGTATGCCCTCGCCGCCACGGCACCGCCCGGCTTCCGTGTGATCGGGTCCACCACCTTCGGGTGCGGTCTGGCCGTGGGCACCGAGATCTCGGCGCTCCCCCCGGAGCCGGGCCTGCCCTCGGCCCCCGCCTGCAACGAGACCACCCCACCCGCCTTCAGGTGGTCGGCCAGCGACACTCAGTCGGTGGCCGGCACCGGTCCCCGCGACATCGTTCTCTTCCTGGCCGGCCACGACGACACAACGGGAATCCTGCAGGACGGTCGATGGAGCGACATCCGCTCCCCCTCCTTTCAGAGGACCGAGCTCGCCTCGATCCGCGAGCTGGTGGCCATCGCCACGGCCCACGGCGCTCATCTCGAGCTCCTGACCATGCCGTGCATGGACGAGGCTTACAGCTATCACCGGAAGCCGCGGCCCGACGACAGCCCGCAGCGGCGGAGCATCTTCAACCATCTTCTGCGGGAAGCCGCCGAGGACTCGTCGGACAAGGTGAGCGTGGTGAACTTCGGGGCGATGCTCTGCCCTGGGGGCAGGTTCACGTTGTCCATCGACGGCGTGCAGGTCCGAGCACGCGACGGCGTCCACATTCCTTCGTACGCCGCCGGCAACCCCTTCGCCAGCGATGCCCCGCCGGTGGTGGCCGAGCGCTTCTACGCCTGGCTCGGTCCCCGCCTGTGGCCCGAGATCATCTGGGCCGACGAGCACCCGGGCAGCCGGCCGCCCATGAATGCCGGCTGAAGAGCCGGATAGGCAAAAGACCCAGCCCGGCCTCGGCTGGTCTGGCCCGATCGAATCCGTTCGCTGACCAGCAGCACAGGCTGGATCGAAGTCCGATCACTCCTTTTCTGGTTGCCTGAACTTCTCCCGGATCGCTTCGCCGATCTTCTTGCGGAATTCGGAGGTATCGCCAATCTGCGTCGAGACCACTTTGACGAGAAGATCGTGGACCTCGGAGTCGTCCGCGTGATCGATCACCCATTCAGCGACGGTCACCCGGTCCTCTTCGGACAACTCATGCTGGCCGGTGAGGGCACCCACCAGAGTCGCCATCATGGCGGTGTCTTGCCTCTGATCCTCGGCTCGCCCCATTTCGCCTCCCTCGGCTGTGGCTTGCTCCAGGTTACGCAATAGACCGGAGGGTCAATGTCAGGCCGATGGCGGATCAAAGGCTCTGAGTCGGCTCCATCGCCTCCACCGGCTCCTCTCGCCATATTTGATGCTCGAATGTCCGCGGCAGACGAAATAGGAGACTCGGAGACCTGCTCATGGCTGGACGATGACCATGGTCGAAAGCGGTCGGCCAGCTCGCCAACGACCGGGAGATCAAGAGGTGATCGAGGTCGAGGGCGATCGAGTCCCAGAAGATGCAGGTTGGTGCGTACCCGTCGTCGGTACCACGTCTGTGGCGATGATGAGGGGCCAGAGCCTGGGCGAGAGCCAGTCATAGAAGGCGTGAGCGACCGCCTCGGTCGAGTTCCCGGCGAAGGGGTTGCCGGGAGCATAGGCGGGTGTGTGCACACCGTCGGGAGTCCGTACCTGGACACCATCCCGGTACTCGGTGAACGTTCCGCCCGGCGAGAGGATGCCGCCCAGGTCGACGATGCTCACGCGGTTCGGGAACTCGCTCGCCACCTTTTTGATGAGCCGGTCGTAGATGAGCCGTCGGGCCGGCGAGTCCTCGGGGAACGGTGACTCGTGGAAGGCCGCCCCGCCGGCCATGGCCGGCATGGTGGCGAAGACGAAGTGGGCTCCGTGGGCGGTGCCGATGCGCACCACCCTGCGCATATGGGTCAGCTCCTCGCGCTGGAACGCCGGCTCGGTGATATTCGTCCAGTGTCCGTTCTGCTCGAGGTCCTGGCACTCCCAGTTCCCGGCCACGAACAGCACGACGTCGCCGGGACCCGTGCCCTCGACGGCGACGGCGTCGCGAGCCGGCCACTGCTCGGGGGCCGGCGTGGCCTCGTTGCAAGCCGGGAACATGGCCAGCTCGGGCTTGGGCGGGTTGTTGGAGGCCCAGGATCCGATGGCCAGGCCACAGCCGAACAGGGCCTGGTCGAGCACCCGAGTCCCCGGCTGGCGCGGTGGCCGACAGGGCCACGCCGAGCGTCTCGGCGGTCGAGTCCCCCAGCACCACCACGAGGGGGGCTGGCGAGTGGTGACGGTCACCGCCCGGTAGCGGTGGACCGGGGCCACCGCCGCCGCCGGCGCCGCCGTCCCGGCCACGATGACCACCACGGTCACCGCCGCCGCCGCCACCGCCGGTCCCAGGGCCCGGAGCGACCTCCAGAACGTTCCGACCATGATGGGCCGCTCGACCAGGTAGTAGCTGGCGGCGGCCACCGAGAAGGTGGCGGCGATGCGCAGAACGAGCAGCCAAAAGCCGGTCAGCCCAGTCACGGCCGGGTCGATGAAGACGGCGACCGGATAGTGCCAGAGATAGGCGCCGTAGGAGACGGTCCCGATCCACACCAGGGGGCGCAGGGCCAGGGCCCGGGCCAGGACACCACCGGGCACACAGACGGCAGCCACGAGGATCGCCGCCGCCGAGAGGGCGGCCAGGAAGATCCCGCCCTGGTACGTGAACGCCCCCGTGCCGTCGAGCTCGTAGGCCAAGGCGAGGGTGCCGCCCACCCCGGCCACACCGAGGACGCCGAGGACCAGACGGGACGCCCGGTTGCGGGCCGCAGGGGCCATGCCCTCTGCTCCCCGTCGCATCTGGACGAGGGTCAGGAGGCAGGCCAGCGTCGCCCCGACCAGCACCGATTGCGCATGCGTGTCGGTCCCGAAGTAGATCCGGGTGTTGTTGGTGGCCGGGGCGTAGCGCAAGGCCATCTCCGCCGTCGAGGCGGCCATGCCCATGGCCGACAGCGCCAGCAGCACCTTCACCCCCCGGACGACGTTCCGGCTCAGGTGCATGACGGCCAGCACCACCAGCGGCCAGACCAGGTAGAACTGCTCCTCGACAGCCAGCGACCAGGTATGGGTGAGGGGAGAGGCCGGCGCCGGTGGCTGCGAAGTAGTTGCCACTCGAGGCGATCTGCCACCAGTTGGAGAAGTAGAAGAGCGAGGAGAGGGCGCTCATCCGGAAGTCGGGGTAGAGGTCGGGGGCGGTCTCGTAGCGGACGAGCAGGGTGACGGTGACGAGCACAATGAGCAGTGCCGGCAGCAGCCGCCGGGCCCGCCGCAACCAGAAGGCCGAAAGCTTGATGCTGCCCCGCTTGCGGTACTCGCCCACCAGCAGCCCGGTGATGAGGTAGCCGGAGAGGACGTAGAACAGGTCCACGCCGACGAAGCCACCGGGCAGCCCGCTCACGCCGAAGTGAAATCCCATGATGAGGAGCACCCCGAGCGCCCGCAGGCCGTCGAGGGCGACGATGCGCTCCCGGCCGGTCGCCGAGGGACGGGCCGCCAGCTCTCGCGACGAGGCTGCCGGAGGCGGTGCGTCGAGGTCGTTCATGATCTCGCTTGACCCCTACCGTTTGGTGGCGGCGACAACGGAGGGGAGGATCTTCGGGCCGATCCATCGGCTGAAGCGAACAACTTGGGCCCTCGTGTCCGGTAGCGGGGCGGTCTCGTCATAGATGTTGAAGTACGGAAAGTGCACGCCGTCCGGTGCTCGCACGGTCAGAGATCCGACCGAGGTGGTGAACATCCCGTGCGGGGAGACGATGGCATTGAGGTTGACGAGCGTGGTGGTGGCCGGGTTGGCTGCCGCCACGCTGTCGACCAGTCGGTTGTAGATGCGCACACGAGTGGGGTTGTCCTGTGGCTCGGGCTGGCCGTCCGGTTGCTCACCTGAGTCGTAGTAGGGGGCGGTCAGGAGGACGGTCTGACTCCCGGCGGCGGCCACGATCGACACGAACCGCTGGAGCTGCTGCTCCACGTAGTGGGCGAAGGACGGAACCGTGATGTTCGTCACCAGTGCCGGCGAGGTTCGTCCGGTCGTAGACCTCCCACCGTCCGGCCAGCAGGACGACCGCTCGTGGTCGATACCGCTGCAGCTCGTCTCTGAGCACTGCCGGCCATTGCTCACTCGGGGGTGATCGCGGATTGCACGAAGGCGGCGTGGGCAAGAGCGTGCCGTTGGACACGACCGAGCTGCCCTCGGCCACGCCACATCCTGTTTGCGCTTCGTCGATCACGTGCAGGCCGTCCTTCGACTGTTCGGCACCGTTGGCCAGGGAAAGCCCGAGCGTGAGCGCCACCGAGTCACCGCTCACCAGGACGGGCGTCTGGCCGTGCGTCGATCCCACCGGTGCCCGGACGACCACCGACGTGGCCGATGCCTCGGCCACCGTGCCGACGATCACGACGGTCACCGTGGCCGCCAGAAGGGCGGCGGCGGGGGCGATGGCCCGCACCGAGCGCCAGAATCTCCTCTCCATGACCGGACGCTCCACCAGGTAATAG
Source organism: uncultured Acidimicrobiaceae bacterium (assembly GCA_963756195.1). Taxonomy (GTDB): domain Bacteria; phylum Actinomycetota; class Acidimicrobiia; order Acidimicrobiales; family RAAP-2; genus CAVSNH01. Next base: position 112,476 of record CAVWMT010000004.1, on the reverse strand, counting down.
CTGGCGCGGCCAGCGCGATGGTGGCTCCGAAGCGCGCCACGAAGAGGGACAGGCCGCCGAGGCCGGTGCGTCGGGCGTCGAGGAAGATGGCGATGGGGTAGTGCCAGAGGTAGGCGCCGTAGGAGATGGTGCCGATCCACACCAGGGTGCTCACCGACAGGAACCGGTCGACGACTCCGGACGGGACGCACACGGCGGCTGTGATGATGGCCGCCGCCGACAGGGCGGAGAGCAGGATCCCGCCCTGGTAGTCGAAGGCCTCGGACCCGTTCTGGGTGTAGGTCAGCGCCAGGGTGCCGGCGAATCCGGCCAACCCCGCGGCGCCGAGCACGGTGCGGATGGCTGCCGATCGGGCTGATGGAGCCATCCCGTCGCCACCCCGTCGCAACTGGATGGTGGTGAGGGCACAGGCGAGCACCGAGCCCACCAGGATCGACTGGGCGTGGGTGTCGGTCCCGAAGTAGAGCCGGGTGGTGTTGCTCGACGGGTGGTAGAGCAGGGCCATCTCGAGGGCCGACGCCACCACGCCCACCAACGACAGGACGAGCAGGGCCCGCAGGCCCCGGGTGAAGGTCCGCGAGAAGTGGAGGACGGCGAGGACGACGAGCGGCCAGACCAGGTAGAACTGTTCCTCCACGGCGAGGGACCACGTGTGGGTCAGCGGAGAGGCGGGACCGGTGGCCACGAAGTAGTTGCTGTTGGCGGCGATCTGCCACCAGTTGGAGAAGTAGAAGAGAGCGGAGAGCGCGTCCATCCGGAAGCCCGGGTAGAGGCCGGCCGGCTCGACGAAGCGAACCATGAGGGTCACGGCCACGAGCACGATCAGCAGTGCGGGCAGCAGCCGCCGGGCCCGCCGCAGCCAGAAAGCCGACAGCTTGATCGATCGCCGCCTCCGGTACTCGCTGAGCAAAAGGCCGGTGATCAGGTAACCAGAGAGCACGTAGAAGATGTCGAGGCTGAAGAAGCCGCCCCGAAGCCAGCCCGCACCGAAGTGGTAGCCCATGATGATGAGCACGGCTACCGCCCGCAGGCCGTCGAGGGAGACGATGCGCTCTTTTCCCGTCGCCGACGGCCGCGCCGCGTGGTTCGGCGGAGCGGTCCTGTGGTCGAACGCCGAGCGTCATCGGGCGTGGAGCGCCGCCTGCGCCACCGCCCGCCCTTCCAGGCCGAGGGACGCCACGGTGGGGAGGATCGACGGCTGCAGCCAGATGCCGCCGTCCTTCGAGATGTGCACGCCGTCGGTCCAGCGCACGGTGATGCCGTCGACGACCGGCTGGTAGACGCCTTGCGGGTCGAGGAGATGGTTGAGGTCGATGACGGTGACCGTGCCCTTGCGGCGGGCCGCGGCTTGGAGGAGAAGCTCGTTCCAGATCTTCATCCGGGACGGATCGTTCTCCGGGAAGGGGGTGCCGTTGGCCGCCTCGTTGGGCGGGTCGACGTACGGCACGGTGAAGAACACCACCTTGGCTCCGGTCGCAGACAGGATGTCGGCCGCCTGGTCGAGCTCGTCGACCAGATGCTCGTCCCAGGCTGGCTCGCCGACGTGCACCCACTGGCCGTCATAGAGGTGGTCGCTCACGTCCCAGCGCCCCACGAGCACGCCGACCACGTCGGGACGGATGCGCTCGACGGCCGTGCGCCAGATCGAACGCCAACCGATGCATCCGGGGGTGGTCGGGCCCACGGAGCCGGACAACATGACCTCGGTGTCGTCCAGGTCACAGCCCAGGGCGCCGCCGTTGATGACCGACACCCCGTAGTGCGAGACGGCGTCAACGGTGAGCCCGACACCGAGGGTGAGCGCCACTGAGTCGCCCACCATGAGGAGGCGAACCGGCCTGGCCGTAAAGGCGTGGGCCGCCTCGAGGGCCTGGTGCTCGGCCGGCGGCAGCTTGCTCACCGACTTGGGCGCGGCCGCACCGGCCGATGGCGCCACGGTGGCGGCGACCACGGCGGCGGCCGTCACCCCGGCGGCCAGGCCGGCCCACCCGAGCCCGGCCCGACCGCGGAAGGCGCGACGGGTCCGGATGGGCTCCTCGATCAAGAAGAAGGAGATGATGGCGGCAGCGCCGGTCACGGCCAGCCGCACGACCAGCAGCCATGCCCCGCTCAGCCCCGTGTGGTGGTGGTCGATGGCCAGGAAAAGCGGCCAGTGGTAGAGGTACAGGCCGTAGGAGATGCGGCCCACGAAGACGATGGGCCGGAGCGAGAGGAACCGGGCGAGCACCGAGGCCGGCACGGTGACGCATCCGACGATGACTGCGCCCGCCGCTGCCGCCACGGTGAAGAAACCGCCGCGGTAGAGGAACGGATCCTGCCCGTCCAGCCCGTGCCAGGCCCAGATCAGATAGCCGGCGCCGGCCAGGCCGACCAGCGTGAAGGACCATTGGCGCCAGCGCCGAGCCGTCCACCTGGCCGGCACGATGGAGAACGACTGTCCCTGATGGGCGCCGATGGCCCCCAGCATCGAGCCGACGAGCAGCGCCTGGGCCCGGGTGTCGGTCCCGTAGTAGAGGGCGTCGACCGAGGCGACGCCGGTCACGTACAGCGCGCCCATGAGGACGGCCGACGCCGCCGCCGACAGCCCGGCGGTGACGGCCAGGGCCCGGATGCCGAAGCGCCGCACGACGAACAGGGCAACCAGCGGCCAGATGAGGTAGTACTGCTCCTCCACGGCCAGGGACCAGGTGTGGAGCAGTGGGGAGGGAGCGGCCGCCTGCACGAAGTATCCCTGGTCGGAGAGGATGAAATGCCAGTTGGCCACGTACAGGAGCGTGGACAGGGCATCACCGCGCACGGCGCCGACGTCGATCGAGTTGCGGAAGGCATAGGCGTAGGCGGCCACGCCGAGGAGCAGGATGATCAGGGCGGGGAGGAGTCTCCGGGCGCGGTTGGCCCAGAACCGCCCGAGCCGCACCGTCGAGCTCCGGGACAGCTCGCGGCAGAGCAGCGAGGTGATCAGGAAGCCGGAGAGTACGAAGAAGACGTCCACGCCCAGGAGGCCTCCGCCCGCCCACGAGATGCCGGCGTGGAAGCAGAGGACAGCGACCACGGCGAAAGCCCGGATCCCGTCGAGGGCCGAGAAGCGACGGAGGCCCTCGGCCTCCCACCCCGGGCGAGCGCCGGCGTCGCCCGGTGCCGGAGGCCCCACTTCCGGCTTCCGCTCCTCCTGATCGGCGGCGGCGGTAGGCGTGCCGGCTGGGGTGCCGGCGTCGGTCACGCTCATCGGCCCGGCCCCGGTGCCGCCAACACGCACGCCGCCGATTGCTCGATGGAGGCAACGCTTCCGTCCTCGGGCCCACGACCGCAGACGGCCAGCCGTGCCGTGGACGCCGCCGCGGCCGGCCGGGGCGTGACCGACGTCCACACCCAGGCGTCGGCCTGGCGCACCGGCAGCCTGCCGGTGGCCGCCGTCATGAGGACGACTGCGCTGCGAACAGCGTGGAGCCGCTCGTAGCGAGGCAACCCGCCGGGATCGGGAGCGACGATGGTGGTGACGCCCCAGCCGTCGAGGGCCTGCCGGGTCACGAGGACGCTCTGGGCGTCGATGGACGGGCTACCCTCCGACACCGAGACGTTGCCGATGTAGGCCTGGCCCTGGCGCTCGGGGCCGGCCCGGGACGGGATGGACTCGGGGCCGCCCCCACCGACCTGGGCGAAGGCCATCTCGTCGACGGCCTGCCAGGTCATGGAGCTCTGGTAGAGGTACCAGGGCACCGGGAAGTCGAGCACGACGGCGCCGGGGGCGAGACGGGGTGCCACCGTTTGGAACCACGTCGGGAGAACCACCGCCTGGGTGGTCAGCGGCACCCCGCCGGCGTCGTAGGCGGCGATGGGGGCCAGGGCCGCCGCCGCCACGGCCAGCGCGGCCAGCGCGGGCACCGGTCCGGCCATGCGGCGCCACGGCGCCACGGCACGACGGCCCGACTCCGACGCCGCCGCCGACACCGGCCTGCCCTCCGCCCATCGGCGCACGGCGGCGTGGGTGTGGTCGACGATCAGGCCGAGCATGACGCCGGCGCACAGATAGGTGACGAGCAGGAAGCGGCTGGGGATGATGTTGTCGAGCAGCGGGAGGCGGACGAAGAGCCGCCACAGCGACCACCCGTGCAGCGACAGGCCGGAGGAGAGCGGGACGGAGACGGCGCCCACGGCGGCGAAGAGCCAGAGCCGAAGGTCGCGACGCCAGACGACCAGGCCGACGGCGAGCACGGCCAGCAGCCCGATGCCCAGGTACTGGCCGGAGAGGGTGGGGGCCTGGTAGCCGCCGAAGCGATGGGCGAGATCGGCGGCGGCCACCGATGGCGCCCCCGGCAGGGCATAGTCATGCAGGTTGGTGCCGCCGTAGCTGGTGAGGGGCGTTCCCCAGATCTCCCCGGACAGGTGGGCCGGTCCGGCCAGGGCGAACCACACCGGGTAGGCGAGCAGCACGGCGGCACCGGCGAGGGCGGTTGCGAGCCCGATGGCTGCGTGCCGGCCCCGGCGCAAGAGCACGTCGCGGTGGGCGAGGCCGTAGACGACCACGATGGCGACCCCGATGGCGGCGGCGATGCCCACCAGGATGAGCACCTCGGTGCCGACGAAGAACTGCGCGGTGACGAGGACGGCCAGCAGCACCCCCGTGGCCACCGGGTTGCGACGCTGACGCGCCAGCAGCTCATCGAGACACAGCACCAACAAAGGAGGGATCGGCGACATGGAGAGCATCAGGTGGCCGTCGGTGACCCCGATGAGAATGAAGGGCGAGAAGCCGTAGAGGAGGCCACCCACGAAGGCGGCCGGAGCGAAACGGACGAAGCGCCCGAGGAGCACGAAGGCGGCCATGGCCGACAGGACCGGGGCCAGGCCGAGGGCGACGTTGAAGGTGGCGACGGGGCCGAACAGCCACGTCACCGGGGCGAGGACCACGCCGATGGCCACCACCGCGGTGTTGGACAAGAGGTTGATGCCGGCCGGGTGGAACAAGGCCGTGGAGTACCAGGGGTCGAGGCCGTGGGAGATGGCGTAGGCCGGCCACTCGAGGAACCAGGTGAACAGTGACGAGTCGCCGCAGCCGCAGGTGGTCGTGCTGGTCGGGTGGGCCGTCCAAACGTGCCACCACAGGCCGAGCGAGGCCAGCAGGTAGACGGCGCTGGCCAAGCCCAGGTTGCGGGCCCGATGGGGCGCCGCCGCCGATTTGTCGTCGGGGAGGACGTGCTCGCCGCTCGGCACCGGCTCGACGGGAAGCGGGCCCGGTGGGACCGTGGGGCTCTCGGTGGTGGTCACGGCCGCCCACTCGGGACGGAGGCGGCATCGGGCCGGCGACAGGTGCCTGGCGCCGAAGAACCGATCACCCTTCCATCACCCCCAGGCCGGCCGCCCTGCGGCGCCCCTCCTGCGCCCCGGCCGAAGATCGTAGGTTGCGGGCGGGCCCGGATCCATCCACCCACCTCAGATGCCCAGGTCACGGCCCAGGATGCAGGCCGGCACCCGGCCCAAGTCGACCGAGCTGTCGGCGGCACCGGTGCAGCGGGCGAAGGTGGCCAGCCCGACCGCCGCCGGTGGCCCCACGATGGGCGTCGAGTCCCACACCCAGGCGCCGTGGCTGGCGGTGGGTGGGCGGCCCACGGCCGCCGTTATGAGACCGATGGCATAGGCCGTGCTCCTCCCCCGCTCGTAGCGGGGAAGCCCACCCTGGTCGGGCACCACGATGACGGTGACGCCCCAGGCCAGAAGGGCCCGCCGGATGGCCCGGAGGTTGCCCGGCGTCGGGAGAGGGGCGGCGCCCAGGGCGAGGGCGGCGCCGTCGAGGACGGCGGCGCCGGGCCGCTCCACCCCGGCCCGCTTCGGCTCACCGGTCGGTCCTCCCCCGCTGGCCTGGGCCCACTGCATCCGGTTGACGGCCTGCCATGCCTCCGACGATTGCAGGCCGGAAGACGGGGTCGGGTAGACGAGCACCACGTTGCCCGAGGGCAGGTCGGCCCCGACCTCGGTGAACCAGGCGGGCAACTCGACCGGCCGGACGGTGAGGGGGACGTTCGGCCACAGCACGACGAGCGAGGGCACGATTGCCACCAGGCAGAGCCCGGCAGCCACCGCTCGCCGGGGCCAGGGTATGTCGGGCCAGCGCTGGGCCGCGGCCGCCCGGGCATGGTCGACGACCAGCGCCACCATGACGGCGGCGCAGAGGATGGTCACCACCGAGAAGCGGGCCTCGACGACGTCGCCGACCCAGGGGAGGCCGTCGATGGCCTGCCACGGGACCCAGTAGCCGTGACCCGGGGCCAGCGAGAGGGCGGCAGCCACCGCGCCCAGCCCGGCGAAGAGCCAGAGGCGCCGGTCGCGGTGCCAGATCACGAGCCCGACGACGGCCACTGTCACCATGCCCGTCCCGAGGTACCCGAGGCCGGGCAAGAGCGGGCCCTGGTAGCCGCCGAATGGAGCGAGAGGCCGCGCACGGCACCGAGGCCGCCGGGGCGCCAGAAGCTGGAAAGCGTGGTCCCGTACTCGGAGAGGGCGGTGCCGTTGGACCAGATCGGGCCGATGAGATGGGCGGGGCCGCGGAGGAGGAACCAGAGCGGGTAGGCGAGCACCACGGCGGCGGCAACGACCGCCACGGCGGCACCACGGGCGGTGTGCCGGAGCCGGCGCCGGAGCTCCGACGGGCTGCGCACGGCCACGTCGACCACCACGGCGGCGATGCCCAGCACGGCGAAGGTGGTGGTGATAACGAGCACCTCGGTGCTCAGAAAGAACTGGACGACCACCAGGCGCGGCGAGGGCGGCTCCCGACACCCCAGGGCGATCGACGCTGGCGCACCAGCAGCTCGTCGAGGGCCAGCACCACCAACGGGGGGACGACGAGGAAGGCGATGTTGAGCTGGTTGAGGGCCAGCTCGGTGACCACGAAGGGCGAGAATCCGTAGACGGCACCACCCAAAAAGGCGGCCGGCTGCCACCGGACCCAGCGGCGCAGCAGCAGGTACCCGGTGAAGGCGGAAGCGGCCGGGCGCCAGGGTCAGGGCCACGTTCATCCCCGCCACCGGTCCGAACAGAGCGGTCACCGGGCCGAGCACGACACCGAGGGCCAGAACGCTGGTGTCGTCGAGCAGGTTGATGCCCGAGGGATGGAACAGCCACTGCGAGTACAGCACGCTGTGTCCGTGGCCGATGGCGTAGACCGGCCACTCGAAGAACCAGAGGAATCGGGCGGCGTCCCCGCAGCCGCAGGTGGTGACCGTCGCCGGGCCACCGGTCCAGACGTGCCACCAGAGGACCACCGCGGCCGCCAGGTAGGCGCCTCCGGCGGCGGCGAGCTGAGCCGTCCTCCTGTCGGTGGCCGGCGACGCCGGCGCGTCACCCCCCACCGGGTCGGACGGGCGGGCTCCGCCGGCCGGCTGCACGTGGTCGGTGCTCGTCACCGCCGGCTGTCGGGCACCCGATCCCTCGGCGGGCCGTGGCGCTCGCCCCCGCCTGCTGACGACTCCATCACCTCGGCGCTCCATCCCGGTTCGGGCCACGCCGGCCTTGCCCAGGGCCGCCGAGGCGCAGATGCTACGAGGCGCCGACGGTGCGGTCCATAGGTGTACACCCGGCCAGGGCTGTTCCCAAGCTGTCCTCCCATCATGGCCGCCGTCCCGCCCGCCGCCGGTCATGGTCCGCCAGGTCATGGGTACGGCATCGGTTACCGTTTCGGTCGGCAGCAGCCGGAGGGTCACTTGCACACGAGACACCGGGCCGAGCCGCCGCTGGGGGTCGGAACCCGCCTGACGTACATGCCCGCACTGGACGGGATCCGGGCGGTCTCCATCCTCGGCATCATGGCCAACCACGGCGGGTTCGCGTGGGCAGACGGCGGTGTCATCTCGGTCAACGTGTTCTTCGTCCTGAGCGGCTTTCTCATCACCACGCTGCTCATGAAGGAGTGGGTCCGCTCGGGCACCATCCGCCTCCGGGCCTTCTGGGCCCGCCGGGCTCGGCGGCTGCTACCGGCCCTCTTCGTGCTGCTGGGCGGCATCGGACTTTACGCCCTCTTCTTCGCCCCGGACGGGACCCAGTCGATGCTCCGTGGCGACGGCCTCGCCACCTTGTTCTACGTCGCCAATTGGCACTTCATCATCACCAACCAGAGCTATTTCTTCCAGGTCGCCTCACCGTCTCCGCTCCTGCACACGTGGACACTGGCCATCGAGGAGCAGTTCTACGTGGTGTGGCCGCTGGTGGTCCTGGGCGTCCTCAAGCTCAGCCGCTCGCCCCGCGTGCTCCTGGCCGTGACAGTCCTGGGTGTCCTGGCCTCCGCCGCCGGGATGGCCCTCCTCTTCCACGCCGGGCATGACCCGAGCCGGCTCTACTACGGGACCGACACCCGGGCCCAGGACATCCTCACCGGCGCGGCCATGGGCATCCTGCTCCAAGGCCGGTCCCCGGTGGAAGGGCGACGGAGCCGAGCGGGCTTCTCGGCGATGGCCGTTCTGGCAATTTGCGTCTTCACCGTCGGAGTGGGCCGCCATCAACTCATCGACGGACATCGTCTTCCGGGGCGGGTTCCTGGTCGCCGACGTGATGGTGGCGCTGGTCATCTGCGGGGTCACCATGGCGCCGGGCGGGCTGCCGGCCCGGGTGCTCGGCATCGCCCCGTTGGCCTATGTAGGCCAGATCTCCTACGGCCTCTATCTCTGGCACTGGCCCATCTTCCTCGTGATCGACCATGCCAGGACCGGCCTCGTGGGCTACGAGCTGTTCGCCGTGCGCTTGGCGGCGACCTTCGCCATCGCCGCCCTCTCCTGGCACTTCGTGGAGACCCCGGTCCGCCAGATGACCTTCGGCAGCTGGCGTTCGTGGGCGTGGGTGCCGTTCGGCGCGGCGGGGGCGGCCGCCATGCTCGTCTTCACCACCGCGACCACGGCCGGCGCGGCCACCAACATCCTGGTCCCCAAGAACCAGGTCGCCGCTCAGGTCCGAACCTACGAGCACGGACCCTTCCCATCGGGCGACGACAAGGTACGTGTGCTGGTGGTCGGCGACTCCGTCTCCCTCACCGTCGGCTTCTGGATGACCCCCTACGACGCCCGCTACGGGGTCGTGCTGCGGGGCCGTCCCCTGGACGGTTGCGGACTGGTCACCAGCGTGCCTTACAACCTCCACGGTCAGGCGACCTACCCGTTGGCGCCGTGTACGCGGTGGCCGCAGATCTGGGGGAACGAGGTCGCCACCCTCCACCCGCAGGTGGCCCTTCTGGTCGTCGGGTGGTGGGAGACGATGGACCGCTTCTACCAGGGGTCGTGGCAGCACCTCGGTGACCCGGCGTTCGACGCCTACGAGCGCTCGCGACTCGAGGAGGCGGTGTCGGTGCTCGGCGCCGACGGCACCCGGGTGGCCATCACCACCGCGCCCTACTTCGACAGCGGTGAGCAACCCGACGGACAGCCCTGGGACGAGGACGCCCCGGCCCGAGTCGACCTCCTCAACCGGATGATCGAGTCGGTGGCGGCCGAGCACCGAGGCAACGTGACGGTCATCCCGCTCAACCGCTACCTCGACCCCGACGGGCACTACACCGATCGCATCGACGGCCAGGTCATGCGCTTTGCCGACGGCGTCCACACCACCGAGGCAGCCGGCACCTACCTGGCGCCCAAGATCCTGCCCGCAGTGGCTGGCCTGGCGGCACGCGCCCGCTCCTGAACGAGCTCGTCGACTCACTCTGGCTCCGTCAGGGGGTTGCCCCAGCCGGTGCGCCCGCGATGAGGGCCCTGGACTCCGATCCGCGTGGTCATCAAACGGGACCCGTCCGTTGACGGCGATCGCGACCCCTCACGATCTGATACGTATCTTTGCACGACGAGATCAAGGCTCAACAGTGGATGGTGACCGAAGGGACATCCGAGCGACATGCGCGTTCGCAGTTGACGAAGTCAGCAGTTCGAGCCACCTCACCTACTCTGTCTGCAAAGGGCGAGTCTCTGGGGCTCAGTGGCTCAATGACCCGGAGGGCCCTTCTCCCACCATTTTGGGGATTCGTGGAGCTGACTCATGACCGGTTCCCCCCGATCCGGGAGCGAGGCTATGGCCCGAAGGCGCGCAGCATTCCATCTTGATTGGCACCGTAGAGTACATTGCCGGCAATGGTGGGCGGTCCCCAGAACCAATCGACGGGAGCGCCGTAGATACCTCTGTTCTTCTGGTGGGACTTGGGCTCGGCGTAGGTGAAGAGCCTCGCTCCAGTGGAACTGGACAGAACGTCAAGGTATGGCCCCGCGCCGACCGCCACCAGACCAGGGACCTCGGTCACAGCACCAATGACAGGACCCTGGACGGGAACCTGCCACTCGGGTTGGCCGGTGTCCGGGTTGAGCGCGGCCAGGGTGCCGATGCAGGTCGAACCTCGCAATGCAATTCCGGCCACGATGACCGGAGTGCCCGGACCAGCCCAAGCCGAGGACGAGATGGTGTTCAGGTCCTCACAGGCCATGCTGTTCACGGCTGCGGAGCTCTCGGCGACATAGATCCACTCCGGTCCGGCAGACAGATCGTCACGGTCGAAGGCGTAGTAGACGCCGTTCTTGTTCTCCGCTCCAACCAGCGGGGTGTCGGTTCCTCTGATGGTGCCGGAAAAGAGCATCGGACTGGCCCCAAAGTCCGAATCGGCAGCCTGCTGGACCACCGGCAGCTCCCAGAGGGACTTCACGGCCAGAGTGGTGGCGTCGATCTTCAGTATGGATTCCTGGTTCCGCGATTCGCACGTGTCGCTCAAGTTCGAGAGGAGATTGGCGTTACTGGTGGAGATATAGACCGAGTTGTCACTGGGGTCTATGGACGGTGATGACCAAACTCCCGGCCCGACACAATTGGCGGTCTGCGAAAGATGGTTCACGGCTTGAATGGCGCCCGTTGTGGCGTTCACACGATCGAAGCTGCCGTTCACCACGGGACAGTCGTTGAACGACGCCACTCCCACGTAGATGCTGCCGTTGTACAACGCTGGCGAGCTCCACACCTCGTGTTCGGGTGCTGTACCCAGCTGTGTCGACCACACGATGGCCCCGGTGGAGGCGTTGAGGGCGACGAGCTGTCCTGCACCTCCGCCGACCCACACCATGTTCTGACCGTTGATGGTTCCGACGGTCGCAGTACTCACGATTCCCTGTGTGGCCAGGCGGTATATGCACGCCTTGGGCCTGGAGGCTGTGCCCAACGATGTCGACCAGAGCGGACTACCAGACAGACTCGTTGCGTGCATTGCACCCGTCCAGTCGCCCCAGTAGATCACGCCGTTGTCGACGATCGGTTGATCAGAGATGGGCGCGGCCACGGAGATGTGCCACCGCTGCGAGAGGCTCGATGCGTTCGCCGTCGTGATGGAGGTTCCGGTCGAGTAGCCGGTGCGGGAATTGTTGGCGTGATAGGTCGCCAATGGCAGTGGCCCGGTGGTGGAACTGCTGCACGACGCCAAAGTGATGCTGCTGATCACCATCCCGATGAACGCGCACGACCATACAGAACGGGACCTTTGCATGGTGGACATCATATTGTCACACAATTTACGTTGGCGAGAAGCCGGATTCTGATGACTTGGGTCATCGGACGGGTGCTGTCATCCGGATCGTGGCGCCGCCGTCCGACCACACAACTCGGCGGCGGCGCGAGCCGGCTCGGCGCTAAAAGAGAAGGTCGTGTAGCCGAAGGAGTGCTCGATGTCGGAGAAGAAGCGCCCCGGCGTGAGCGGCGCGGTGATGGCCGTCAGGTAGGAGCTCAGCGGCGGGCACCGCAGCGCCCGACGGGCCGCTGCCACTTCCGTCGGTGTCGGCTGGCCCGGGCCGGCGATCCCCGAGCGGCCCGGGATCCCGAAGCGGGCCAGCATCCAGGCCGGCCCGATGTACTTCTCGTGCCCGGGCCGGGCGTGGTGGACGATCACGGTGTGGCTGCCGATGGGGTTGGCCAGCGAGTAGGAGTCGAACAGGTACACCTGCGGGACCGGCCAGGTAGCCGGCGACGCCGATGGCCGGCACGTTGACGGCCAAGGTGAAGGGCAGGCTGGGACCGGGCCGGGGCGCACGGCGGCCGGATCGATGGGCACGAAGGGGTTGGTGATCACCAGGAGCTCCTGATGGCCGGGCGCAACCCGTCGGGCCAGCCGGGCGAGCTCGGGGCCGGCCTGGCCCGACAGCGCCTTGGCGTAGTCGGCGGCGGTGATCGGGTGCTGGTTGCCGGTGGCGGTGATCCAGCTGTTGCGCTCGTTGGAGATGAACACCGTCTGCGGGTTGAGGCTGGTCACCGGGGGTGGGACGAAGCGCAGCCAGCCGGCGCACACCACCGCCCACACCGCGATGCCCACCAGTGGAACGGCTAGCACCTGGGCCGTGGCGCCGAGCCGGTACGGCGATGGGAAGGCAGACAGCGAAGAAGCCGGGCAGCAGCAGCCGGGCGTGCATGTAGTCGCCGCCCGAGGTGCACGACGTAGAGCACGTCGACCAGTCCGCCGACCACCGGGGCGAGCAGCACGACGACTCCGATCACATCGCCGCCTCGCCACCAGCGGCGGGCCGGCAGCACCAGCAGTGGGAGAGCCAGCGCGAGCGGCAACCACAGGGTGTACGGGGAGACGAAGTTCCAGAGGTAGGTGAACCCCTGCGACCACCAGGCCGATCCGCCGGCCTTGGCCAGCCCGGTGTTGGGGACGAGCGAGGCCGTAGTAGCCCATGCGGAAGATCTCGATAGAGGACGGGGAGGGCGAGAGGCGGCGGCGACCGGTCCCAGACACCGGCGGATCCAGCTCACGGGCGGGCGGCCCAGCCGAGGCGGCCATCACCCAGAGAAGGGCGGCGATGAACACGACTGTGGTCAGAGCGAGCTCGGGGCGGATCAAGCGTCCCGAGCCCCATGACGAAGGCCGCCGGCAGCACCCGGCGCCCGCCGCCCTCGACTCGAACCGAGCAGAAGGTAGGAGCTGCCGAGCCAGAGGAAGACCATGGACATCTCCAATCCCGACGTGGAGAACTCCCACACGCCGGCCACCACCGAGACGATCAGGAGCCCGACGGGGAAGACGGTCGACACCTGCTCCCGCGCGGGCCACGAGACGCTGGACGGCCCGCCCGCCGGTCACGAACCCGCCGGCCGTGCAGACCAGCCCGAGGACAACCGAGAGCCACTCGAGTGCCATGAAGGGCAGCGACCTCGTGGAGGGCCAGCCAGGGTGAACAGCCACAGGGGATCGGAGTCGACCTCGACCCGCTCGCCCACGTTGAAGACCAGCCCGTGCCCGGCCAGCAGGTTGTCGATGATCCGGAAGTTGATGAAGGCGTCCTCGTCGACCCACCGGTACTGCCAGGCTCCGACGAGGACGATGACCAGGGGAACGAGGATCGGCCACCACCGCACGACGGACGGAGAACCAGGCGCGACGGCACGAGACTGGCCAGACCTGACCGGCTGCACGGCCCCGGCGGCCGACAAGTCCGTCTGCGCTGGGGCCGATGAATCCGTTGCCGCTGGAGATGTGGCGCCGGATCCGGCCACTCCTCGAGCGAATCGCATGGGCATCTACCCTCGACGCAACCCGCTCGGGGAACGCCCGGACGTCGGGTTCAAGTCTGAAGAAGTGGTCGCCGTCGAATGTGATGTGGGCCGCTGCACTTCGATGAGACTACGACCGCGCACCCTCCCGCCGGCGGAAGATGCCCCGGGCACGCTCGACCGTCGGCCTGTCTCTGCGATCAGAGCAAGCCCCGACATCAAAATGACCGGCACCACTGATCACCGAAGATTCGATCTAGAGCGAGAGCTCGAGACCGATCATCAAGTTGAGGTCGGGAAACGGCACCCGTAGTGGAAAGAACATACGGCGGCGAGACTCGAAACCGGTGCTCCAGTTCCTCTGAGCACCTCCCAGGCCGTATTGCAATGATCCTGACGGATCATCCACTCGTATGGCATCTGATAACGCTTCTCGAACATGCGTTTCGTCGTTATTGACCGCCCCAACGCATAGAGTTTCCCGCCTTCGCATGGGATGACGACCGAGAACACGCCATTGGGTTTGAGCACGCGAACGACCTCGTCCAAAGCTGCCGGCAGATTGTAGAGATGCTCGAGCAGATGGATGGCGAGGACGCGATCGAATGAATCATCGTCCCAAGGCAGGCGCTCCTCGCAATCGGCGACGACGACGGAGAGCCCCTCACGCGGAGGGATCTGAGCGGCCAGGTCGTCGGACGCTTCGAGAGCGACGTAGTCACCGTTCGGCTCATACGGGAGATGCGTCCCCGTCCCGGCCCCGATCTCGAGGGTCCGAAGTCCCGGTGCATAGGACCGAACCGTGAAGCGATGGTCGAATCCCGTCAGCCATGCGAAATGGGAAGGCTTCACCTCGGTGAGGAACTCGTTGATCCAATCGGCCATGACGGCGGATTGCTCTTGGGTGAGATCCGGTCGGTGCTTCGGCCAGGACGTCTCGGGGACGCTCATGGCCTGGTGCTTCCGTGAATCTGGGCGGCGTTCCGAGCCGACCCGAGGTCCCCCCAGCTTCCAACTCGCGATTCCAGGTCCCGCAACCCGTTGGGCGAACCGATCTCGTAGAACCGCTCGCTGGCCTCGAAGCCGGCCAGCTGGCCGGCTCGACTCAGGAGCGGTGAACAGTGTGGACATGTCTGACACCGAACCCGATGGCACCATTTCCTCGATCACTTGCCGCTGCCACACCGAAAGCCCATAGTCGACGTACTTCATTTCCGGGGGGATCTCGGCAACACCTTTCTCGTAGCGCGTGACCATGCCATGCTCGAACACCACATTCGGCCGCTCGAGCCCATCGACGTCTCGGTACACGGTCATGAGCACCGGTACATTCCGATTTGCGCAGTCCGCCTCCACCTCCTTGAGGTCAATAGGCAAGTACGAGTCGCCGTAAAGCGACTACAAAGAAACTGTCGAGCATGCCCTGATCGACAGCCAGACGAAGCGCACCTGCGGTTCCGAGGAGGTGTTCGCCTTCATCGACGTAGTCGACGTCAAGCCCGAACCGCGAACCGTTCCCCGACGTGGTCCCGGACCAGGTCGCCCTCGGTACCCGATGCTGTACGTGACCCGGGCAACCCCCTCGGCGGCAAGCCAGCCTCAACTGCCAGTCGACGAACGGACGCCCGGCCAAGGGGAGGAGGCATTTCGGAAGGCTTTCGGTGGCAGGCCGCATCCTCTTTCCCAGCCCGCCGGCCAGGACAACGCACTGCACGTCAGTCACGAACGAGGACGGTGGCGCCGTCATGATCGAAGGTGAAGCGCACCTCCGTGAGGCTCTCCTCGGCGAAGGCTTGGCGAAGCCGGTCGGTGTCCTTGGCGTAGAAGAGCAAGAACCCCCCGGAGCCCGCTCCGACCAGCTTGCCACCGAGGGCGCCGTTTTCCATCCCGAGCCGGTACCAGGCATCGATGGCCGAGTTCGACATGGTGGCCGACCGACGCTTCTTGTGCTCCCAGTGTTCGTTCATCAATGCCGCGAAGGCGGAGGTGTCACCCTGTCGCAGGCCTCGAGGGTGGCCAGTCCGATCGACTTGACGTGTGCAGGCTCTCGATCATGTCGGCATCACCGCGGGCCGACTGGGTGCGCTGCTCCTCGAGAATCTGGTCGGCGCTCCGGGAGTAGCCCGTGAAGAACATGCACAGGTGTTCCTCGAGATCGTGCAGCGTCTGCGTCGAGACGGTGAGTGACTCCACGTCCACCCTGCCATCCCGCTCGAAGGTCAGGCATTCGAGGCCACCGAAAGCGGCCGCATACTGGTCTTGCTTGCCGACTGGCCGGCCCAGGATCTCCATCTCGATGTGGCATGCCTCGGCGGCGATGCGATCGGGAGTGGCGCTTTGGCGCATGTAGGCGTACATGCTCCGCAGAAGGCCGACGGTGAAAGTGCCTGATGAGCCGAGTCCAGTACCGGCAGGGATGTCGGCCACGCTGACCAACTCGATGGACGGACCGATCGGATGCAGACGCAGCGCCTCGCGAATGATCGGATGCTCGATATCCTCGATGCTCTGAACCCTTTCGAGGGCGGAGTACTTGAGAAAGTAATCGTCGGTGAAGGTCCGGTTGATGGCGACGTAGATGTAGCGATCGATGGCCGCCGACAGCACGAAACCCCCGAACTGCTCGTAGTACGAGGGCAGGTCGGTGCCCCCACCGGCCAGGGTGATCCGCAGCGGCGTCCGCGTGATGATCACGAATTCGACCCACCTGTGCGGTGGGCGGTGGCGGGATTGCCGGCTACGGCATCGCCGAAGGTGCTCCAGTGCCGGTTCCAATCGTCGTGGACGACCGACTCGCCCGGCGCGGTCATGGCCCCAGCCGGAGGCTCATAAGAGGTAGCCCGACGCCTCAGCGTCGCGGCGGAACATGCGCACGGTGTCGAGCGACACCGCCTCGAGATCCCGACCGAGCCAATCGAGCTTGTTGAGCAGGTCGGACGTGAGGGTGATGATGTGACAGCTGACAGATTCCGCCTGTCTCACATTGAGGATCTCGCGGGGACTGGCCCACAAGAGCTCGAGGGCGGGATTGACTGCCAGGACCTTCACAGCTTCGGCCACGAGAGGCACGGGGTCGCGCCCGGTATCGGCGACCCGGCCGGCGAAGACCGACACGATGCCTCGCGAGGAGGCGGCCAGCGATTCGGTGATGGTGCGGACTTGCTGCAAGGACAGGAGGGCGGTGACATTGAGATACAGGCCGTCGGCCGCCAGGTCGGCGACCAGCGGAGCGGAGCTGACGCCATCGGTGTTGGTCACGGGGATCTTGACGCAAACGTTGCTTCCCCACGAGGCGATCTGGTGGGCCTGCCGCCTCATCTCCCCGAAGTCGTCGGAGAAGACCTCGAAGCAGACCGGTCGGTCGGTGATGTGGTCGAGCACCTTGCGGGCGAAGCCCTCGTAGTCGTCCACGCCCGCTTTCCGCATAAGCGTCGGGTTCGTGGTGAAACCATCGATGAGCGGGTTGCCGGCCAGACCGAGGATGCTGTCCACGTCGGCGCCGTCGGCGAACAGCTTGACGCCGAACCTCTGCGGTTCACTCACCAGGCACCCCCCTCCCCCACTACGAGATCTTCGATCCACCGTACCGCGTCGGCAAGGCTGGCGGCCACGGCGTCGCCCTGCTCCGGGGGGTGCTCGGCATATCCCCGGTCGATATGCACTGTCCGACAACCGGCCCGGCGGCCCGCCTCGACGTCCCGCCATCTGTCACCAACCATGACACTCCGCTCCAAGTCGAGCGAGAGGTCGGCGGCGGCGGCAAGGAGCAGGCCGGGCGCCGGCTTGCGGCACTGGCATCCGTCCCCGTCGTCGTGGAAGCAGACGTACACCCCATCGACGTCGAGCTGCTGGCGCAGCTCTCGATGCATCGAATCGACAACTTCGCGGTGGACCTCACCCCGTGCGACGTCGGGTTGGTTGGTGACGACGACCACCCGGAAGCCGAGTTCGTGCAACCTGCGACAGGCAGCCGGTGCATCCGGGTACAGCTCGAACTCGTCGATCGAGGTCGGGGAGCCGGGGCGGCCGTCGCGCACGAGCGGCCGGTTGAGGACTCCGTCGCGATCGAGGAACACCGCCGGCCTGGTCAGCGGTGCCGGGCGGACTCATGCCAGCCGACCAGCACGGACGTCCTTCAGCATCGACTCCATGGAAGCCCTCAGGGCTTCCGCCGTCGACATGGCATTGGCCCAGCCAAGGGTGCGGATGCGGTCCGTGTTGAGGCGCACGACAGGGACGTCTCCTCGCCATCCACGATCGCCACCGGTGAATTGGTAGGTGACGCCCTGGGGATCGAATCCCATCACCTCGACGGCGATCTCGGCGATCTCGATCACCGTGATGTAGTCGCCGGTGGCCACGTTGTAGGTGGCGAACGGTCGGGGGGAGGCCACGTTGGCCAGCAGGACTGCGTCCACCACATCGGAGACGTGCACGTAGGACTTGCTCTGCTTCCCGTCACCAAGGATCCTGAGACTGGCGGGGTCCTCGAGGAGGCGATTGACGAAGTCGAAGCCGACGCCGTGCGTCTGCCGTGGACCCACCACGTTGCCGAACCGGAACACGCAGCCGGTCAAGCCGAACATGTGGCAATACGCAGAGATCAAGGCTTCGCCGGCAAGCTTGCTCGCTCCATAGGTCGAGATGGGCACCAACGGGCCATGGTCCTCGTCCACTTCGAGTTCACCGAGATCGCCGTAGATCCCGCTGCCCGAGGCATAGAGGATCCGTCGAGCTCCCGAAAGCCGCATCGCCTCCAGAACCCGGTGAGTCAAGAGCGTTCCATCGTCGAAGTCGATGGACGGCTCCGTCATGGCCCGGGCGATGTCGGGATTCGATGCCAGATGGATGACGACCTCGCTCCCTGCCAAGGCGGCGGCCAGCTGGTCCAGGTCACTGGCCTCACCGCGGACGACCCGGAGGCGGGGGTCTTCGGCGTGGTGGGCCAGATGCCATTCCCGCCCAGACGAGAAGTTGTCGAACACCGTGACCTGCTCGGTGGCGCCGGCAGCCAAGAGCCGATCGACGAAATGGCTCCCGATGAAGCCGGCACCGCCCACGATCGAGACTCGAGACAGGCCGGGTGCTTGGACACTCACTGGATGCTCTCCCACTTCGTGGGATTTCTGGCCAAGCCGGGATGGCTGACCAAGAGATGCCACATGACGGCGCACAGCCCCTCGGTGTGGGGCGTGACGTGCTCCGGGTAGAGCGGGCGGAATGATCACACAGGCATCGGCGATCTCGGCGGCGAACCCACCGTCGCGCCCGACGATGGCGAAGACCGAGGCTCCTCGTTGACGGGCGAACTCCATGGCCGCCACCAGATTGGTCGATACCGCCCGGGACCTGTCTCCTCCCCCGACCGAGAACACGAGTAGGCCATCGCCAGAGCCGAGGCGCGACCCACGGAGCCACTCCACGAAGGCGGTCTCCCATCCCTCGTCGTTGATGCGGGCCGTGAGCTCCGAGACGTTGTCCGTCGGAGCGTACGCCTCGAAGGCACACAGCTTCCTGAAGTCGTTGACGGCATGCGACGCATGGCCGGCCGAGCCCCCGACCCCCAAGATGAATAGGCGGCCCCCGCCCTCGCGGACCGCCGCCAACCCGGCGACGCACGCCTCAACGGCGGAGTGGTCGATGCTCCGCATCACAGAGATGGCCTCCTCGATGTACCCGGCGGAGAAGGTCGACCCCTGTTCTTCGATCCCGGGGTCAGTCACGGGCGTCGCTCTGTTCCGTCCGCCGGCCGAATCTGACGCCGGTGGCGTGGAGCAGGAGGGTGAAGCAAAACGTGGTGAACCCCATGATGACGAAGAGGAATCCGGTGACGGCGAGGTGGTCGACCGTGGAGGTCGGGCCCGGCAGCTTGTGCCCGAGGACCAGGAATTTGACAGCCAGGGAGACGAGCAGCACCAATCCGACAATGGACAAGACGAAGCTCCCCAGCACCGTTCTCGTGTAGCGGAACGTCGCCTTCCATCGCCGTCGGGATTGTCCGGAGTAGTCCGAGAGGACTTGGGCCAGGACGCCGGCGAACACGCTCTGCAACCCGAGCACCGCCAAGGTGACACCAAGCAGCTGCCAGTACAGGCTGAAGGTGTAGGAGCCGATCGAGATGGGTCCGAAGCTGAGAGGCAGTGTGAGCAAGAGTCCGAGGATGAGCATCACCAGCCCCGGTTTGAACAGGAAGAACTGAGCTCGGAAGACGAACATGGTGCGGAGATTGATCCAGGCGGCAACGAACGGCGAGAACCAGCCGGCACGCTTGTGGTGCGACACCCGCCCATTCCGGTCCCGATAGAAGGCCACAGGTACCTCAGTCGTCCGCAGCTCCATCAGCACCGATTTGAGAACCATCTCCGAGGCGTATTCCCATGATTGAGAGGCGAGACCCATGCGTTTCGAGCGCGTCATGGCTGATGGACCGCATCCCGCAATGGATGTCGGTAAATCGGCTGCCGTACAATCGGTTGAGCATCCATGTGGTCACCGGTGTCCCGAAGTAGCGATGAAGGGCGGGCATGGCCCCGTCCTCGATGGATCCCAGCCAGCGAGAACCCATGACGAACTCGTAGCCGTCTCGGAGCTTCTCCACGAACGGGGTGAGCTGGCGGAAGTCATACGTGCAATCGGCGTCGCCCATCACCACATAGCGCCCGCGGATGTAGGAGCCAGCATCGATGTAGGCCCGCCCGAGGCCCCGTTTCGGCGTCCGCAGCACTCGCGCTCCACCAGCCAGGGCCAGCTCAGCCGTGTGGTCCGTCGAGCTGTCGACGATCAGGATCTCGCCACGAACGCCGGCGCCGCGAAGTCCCTGTTGACACCAGGCCACGAACTCGGTGATGGTGAGCTCTTCGTTGACGGCAGGGACGACGATCGACACCTCGGGGTCGTCGACATCGTCGTCGGGGATCAGCAGCTCGATGCCCAGTTCGCCGTCAGGATCACGGTGATGGCGGACATCCTGATCGGCAGCTGGATCGATCTTTGACACTTGGCCCCTGACCAGTTCTCCGCTGCTCAATGGATGAGGCGGGCACGATGTTGCCCACATTTTAGCCGTTTGCCCCGGTCGGGAAGCCGTGGGCCCGACCTCGGGGCACCACTCGTCCTCGTGGGATGGGTCAATCGGGCGCATGGGGACGTCCATTCCGACGAAAGGTCGCACCGCCGCGACCCGACCGGGCGGACGTACTTCCGACGTCGGTCGGGGCGAGATCTCAGTCAGTTCTCGTCAGGACGCACCGCGAAAACCGTCGCACACCCTTTACACGACTCACATTGGCAGGCGAGGGCAGATTCTGCGAGTGCGACGTAAGCCGCTCTCCGATGAGGAGTCAGTTCCAGGGGCTTGTTCCGAGGCAGCGAAGACGGCGGAAGGAAAAGTGCATCGTGCTGGTATAGCCAGCCGAAATTGATGGCGTCAGAACCTGGTCTGCCCGTGAGTGGTCTCCCTGTGCGGGATTCTGAGCCGATCGGTCCGGCTCCGAACCCCACGATCTGCCCACCCACCCCGTCTGGAGCCGTGTCTTCTGGCCGTCTATGCGTCGACGGTCGCGACTGACGATTCGACAGCCTCGGACTCACGCTCTCGCGCCAGCGGAGTCCTTCGGAATGGAGCGGAGCCCTTCGACGGCAGGACGGCCTCGATGGCAACGGCCGCCAGCAGGACGATGGGGATCTCTGCTGAGGCCCGGTATCGGACGTCGCCGATGGTGGGGAGAACGGCAATGGCGGCGATGGCGACGAAGGTGAGCAGCGGGTAGAGGGCGACCCGCCGCCGGCGCAGCACGATCCCGCCGGCCACCGCCGGCACCAGCAACAACCAATAGCTGACGAGGGCGAGACGGGTAACTCCGACCCAGCTGCTCATCCACTTGGCATCGATGGTCGCCTGTTGGAAGGGATTCCAGAAGCCGAAGGTCCGTCCTTCCCGGGCAAAGAGCACGAGGGGCAGACGGCTCAAGTGACCCTCGGCGTACTTGAGGCCGATATGAGCGTCCTCCGTATCCTGAACGGACTGATCACCCTTGGTGTACAACGGCAGACAGCGCAGATCGCCGTAGCCGATCTCGGAACCGTAGTAGGTGAGGTTGCAGTTTCCGGAGGCTGCCGCCGCACCAAAGCCGTTCGACAGCAGGACGGGTCGCTGGAAACGATCGAGGTTGAAGATCGTCCACGACGAAGCCACGATCGCCGTGGCCGCCATGGCCACCGCGATCCACGCAACGCGGCGGCGGAGACTCACGCCTCTTGCGGCGAACATCAAGGGGAGTATGAGCAGGGGGAGCACCAGTATCTGCTCGGACCGGGTCAGCGCCAGTAACCCACACATCCCACCGAGGACGGCTGCCCCGCTCAGGGAGGGTCGATCGCGAAAGCGGTAGGCCAACAGGATCATGATCGCCACTTCGAGCAGCAGCAATGTCTCCGACAGGAGAGCGCGCTCGTAGACCCACAGACCGGCGTACACCGCGGCGATGCCCGCCGCCAGAAGGCCCGCTCGGTCACCGGCCAGGCGGCGTCCGACGAGTCCGATCACCACCACGGTGCCCGTTCCGATGGCACAGGCCAGGAGCTGCTGTTGGAACCAGTCGTGCTGGCCCAAGAACGCCCAGAGCGTGAGGACGAAGGCCCACACCGGTGGACGCAGGGCATCCGGGCGAAGGCTGAAGGCGCTCACGAACCAATGCCCCGCCGCATTCAGGTTGCCCTGCTTGCTCCATTCATAGCCGTCCCCGGTCACCCGGTTCCCGCGGGAGAGGACCACGATGAGCACGCGAAGACCAAGGGCGGCAGCACCGATCGCTGCCAGCCACCGCCCGAAGGAACGGACCCTCGGACGATCGCCGTCCGCCCTGACACTGGCTTGCTCACCTTCGATGGATTGCAATGCGCCCTCCAGGCCCCGCCGGCCGGCCGTTCAGCCTTGACTTCTCCGATGATGACAGCATCGGAGAAGGCTCGGAACGGCATAAGAGTACTTGGGACGACGACAATCAGATCCTTGAGCTGCGACGATGGGCCTACGAGACGGGTGCACCGACCGACGAGACGACGCGGTCGTGATCGGGCTCGGGCTCCTCGCCCGCTTCGGACGGCGCGTCGGCACGGCGGTCATCGGCCATCACCGCGGCAGGTGCGGCGCTCGCCACCACCGCCCAAACGGCCACGATCCACCAGGCGGCCAAGGCCGGGAACTCGGTGACCCGGTGCACGGTGGACTCTAGCCAGGGGACGATGCCCACCGAGCCAGTGATGAAGGCGGCGGCGATGGCGGCGAGCCCGCTCGTCATCCCCGCCCATCCCCACCAGTCGTTGCCCAGCCCGCCGGTTCGCCGAACCCGGCCCAGGACGAGGCCTCCAATGATGGCGAGGGGAACGGCCAACACCAAGATGTGGAGGTAAGGGGTCATCCAGTCGTAAGTGGCACGGGCCCGTCCCCACCAGTCGCGAAACGGCGAGTGAGTGGACGTGACACCTCGGGCATGGATGTAGTGCATGAGAGCAGGCCATGAGCCGATGGCCGCCAGCTCGACGACGGCGACAAGCACCGGCCTCCACCACCGGCGTCGAGGTTCCTCGCCGGGCTGGCTGGCCAGGGTTCGGAGGGCGATGAGGACGATCAGGGCAGAGGCGGTGGCCAGCCCCTCGTTCTTGGACAGTCCGGCCACCAGCACCAGCACCGCCGCCACTCCCTGGTTGGCCCGGATCACGGGAAGCTGCAGCCCGTAGGCCAGGGATCCCACGGCGGCAAGGGACCAGATCGGGTCGGCGTAGCCGTTGGTCATGAAGGGCTCGTTGATCCCGAAGGCGATCAGGACGAGCAGGACGGCGGCTACCGCGGCCACCACCACCGGGGCCAAGGCAACCGCCCGCATCGGAGCGCTCGGCGCATGCGGGCCGGTCCCGGTCCGTTGCTCAGGCCCGCCGAAGGCCGTCGACAGGCGAGCGGCCACAGTGCGCCCGGCATCAAGCACGGCCAGGGTGGCGGCGACCAGCGCGCAGGTGTTGAGAAGGGCGATGACCACCACACCGAGCCGCATCGAGGTGTTCCCGGTGATCCGCTGGGCCACGGCCGGCACCGCGCTCACCAAAGGGGGGTAGGGAGTCTGCACCAGGGGAATGTCGACCGATTTGAAGTCGATCAGCAACTGACGGTGGGGCTCGAGGAACCACCCGGCCCGCATCAGCCACACGGCTCGGGCATCGAAGCCGACCGTCGGAGTGCCGAGGGCACGGAGGCTCCAGACACATGCCGCCACGATGCCGGCGACACCCAGCAGCCACACCAGGCGCGACCACCTCGGAAGCCCGGAGTACGGGCGCTCCGTCGCTGTCCAAGGCCGGCGCTCGGGCCAGCGGGCCCAGACTCCGGTCACGACGGCAACCCCGGCCACGGCCATCAGGACGAACCATCCGAAGAACGTCCATCCCCAGGCGACGAAACAGGTCGCCGCCAGCGCCGCCACCACGGCGCCGGCCAGCGGCGCCAGTACCAGCGCCACCACACGCAGCCCGGCCAGGGCCAGGGCAGGGAACACGCCGGCGGCCAGCAGAACCAGCATGGTCACGAGGGCGGCTGGCACCGTGGCCATCTGCAACTCACCCAATCCGCATCACAGCGGCGGTGCCGGTGGCGGCCCGGTGCCGGGCACGCTCGCTCCCGAGCCGAAGCGGATGGTGGTCCCATCCTGTGGATGGGTAGGGCGGTCGACCACCACCGTGCCCAGGCATGCCGGCCGTCCGGTCACGTTGTCGCGAAGGCCCACGATCGCCTGGGCCGAGGCCAGGCTCGGGGCAATGTCGATCCAGCTCCCCACCCCCTTGGTCAGGGTCACCCAATCGCCCAACGTCCCGATGAGGTAGACCGGCTCGTGCGGCGAGACCAGGCTGCGGGCCTGGACGTCGATGCACCGGTAGAAGGCATCGTCCAGGGCGGCGTCATGCCGGGTCTTGGCTTGCAGCTGAACGTCGACGATTGCGTTTCCCCGTGCCGCCTGGATCCCGAGGGCGGTGAGGGTCAAGGCGGTGACGACCAGGCCGACGACGGCCACCCCGACGACGGTCCGACGCGGTGGTCGGACACCACTCACGACCAGGGACGATACCAGTTGGTCCATTCACTCCCAGCCGGCGGAACGCTATCCCCTGGCCTCGGCCGCCGTCGCCGCCGGCCGGCCGTCAAGGAGGACCGGCGCGATTAGGCCGGGCTGACCGCTGGGGCAGCCCGCTCGCCGACGGGAGAAGCAGCCCGGCTGGTGAACCTCTTCCGGCGCCACCTCATGAGTGGCTGTTCGACCAGGTACCAGCTGGCAAAGGCCAGCGTCATGACGATGACGATGCGCACGGTCTCGTACTCCCAGAAGGGCCACCGCACGGTGAACGGGCTCAAGGCCACGTAGATGGGCCAGTGGAAGAGGTAGACGGCGTAGGTCATGTTCCCGAGCAGCACCACGAGGGGAAGGCCCAGCAGGCGGGCCGGCAGGCTCAGCGGTTGGATGAGCAGGAAGGTGATGATGACGACCGAGGCCACCTCGCTGACGGGGATCCACCAGAGGGGCAGGGATCGGGCGGACAGGCTTACGTTGAAGAGGATCCAGACCATCGCTGCCGTCGCCACCAGCGCGGCCCCGCCGAGAAGGCGTTTCGCCCACGGGCCCCAGTCCTCGAGGTGACCACCGGTCGCCACCAAGCCGAGCAGGCAGCCGATGAAGAGAGCGTCGGCCCGGGTGTCGAAGGCGTAATACACCCGTCCAGCAACGAGCGCGTCCCACTTCGGCGCGGACAGCACGATGTACAGGCGGTCGGCCACCGATGCCAGCACGCCGACGATGGCGATCCCGTAGGCGAGGCGCCGGTTGGCGTAGCGGAGGGCGACGAAGAGGAGAATCGCCCACACGAGATAGAACTGCTCCTCGACGGCGAGGGACCAGCACTGCGACAAGTAGGCGACGGCCGGCTCGTGCCCGAGCGCAGATCGGTAGTCGGCGAAGTAGAAGAGTGCTGCGGCCGCGTCGGTCCAGATGATGTTGGCCGCCGAGAAGACCCGCACGATGCTGGCGTAGATGGCCAAGCCGGCAACGGTGATGAGGAGCGGCGGCAAAAGGCGGACTGCTCTCCGGGCGTAGAAGTTCTTGAGGCTCAAGCCTCCTGTGCGCTGGTGCTCGCCGGCCAGCATGGCGGTGATCAAGAAACCGCTCAACACGAAGAAGACGCCGAGGGACGACCATGCCCCGGGCAGCGTCTGGAAGTTGGAATGGAAGATAATCACGAAGGCCATGAGCGGGGCTCGGATACCGGTCAGTGCCGGCCGATTCCCGAGGCGCCATGCGCCCGGTGGTAAGGGGCTGGCCGCATCGGCCACGATGTTCGAGCTCCCCGTCGACCCTCTGTTCACGAGCGTGTCGGCGGGGGTCGACTCGTTCATCGCGGCGGTCGGCAACCCCCCCTCGGCCATCGAGTCATTGTGCCGCACCCGTGCGAGAACCCAAAGACAGGTCCATCGGCGAGGAGCGCGAGGGGGCATCGAACGCTGTCCTGACCGGAGCAGGCCGGTACTCGGCGACACGGCGTTGGACCTGAAGCCAAACCATCACCCCGCCTTCATCGACCGGGGGCCCGATCGCCGAGGTGATCGCCGACTCGACGAGGCCGGGATGGGCGCCGACTTTGATCACCACGACCGTCTCGACATGGTACGAGTCAAGGAAATGCCGGATGTCGGCGGTGAGGTTCGTGGTCGAGAGGGTCGCCCGCTGGTCCGGGGTGCCTCCAGCCAGCCCGACGTCAAACAAGTCCTGCACCGATTGCGGCTCGAGGGCGGCAGGTCCGTTGAATCCGAAG
Source organism: uncultured Acidimicrobiaceae bacterium (assembly GCA_963756195.1). GTDB lineage: Bacteria > Actinomycetota > Acidimicrobiia > Acidimicrobiales > RAAP-2 > CAVSNH01. The sequence continues at coordinate 86,133 of CAVWMT010000004.1, read as the reverse complement.
TGCCCTGTCGGTGAGGGAAACCATCCGAAGCCACCGATCAGTTTGAAGCGCATGCCCGCCGCGGCCTGATCGATCATGACGCTCTGTTCGAGGGCTGAGCTGTTCTCCAAGGCATCGCTGACGTGATCGGTATAGGGAAAGGCCAGGGTGACGCTGCCAGCAGGGATCGCCTTCACATCACCCGACGTAAAGAAGGCGGGAACATTGGTGGGTGTGGTCGGGTGCGCACTGCGCGGCACCAACGGAATCGTCGCAGCGAGGGCCATGACACCGATCACAACGATGCCCATGGCTCGACGCATCCACGGAGATCGGGTCGACAGCGATCGGAGACGCAGAAGGCGCGGCCACAGCTCGTCGACCCCAACGGCGAACATCACCGAGGTGAACAAGCACGTATAGAGCGAGAACCGTGCAGCCAGAAACCCACTCAGAACGGGGAGGTGATAGAAGGCGGCAAAGGGAAGCAGAACGGACGTCTCGTGCCCGCCGACGTAGAGACGGGAGCCGAGCGACAAGATGAACGCTATAGCAGCCATCGCGCCGGCGAAGGGAATCTCCCGTCGCCGGCGGAAGAACACGCAGAACATGACGACCGCGACCACGAGTGGGATCCCCAGATACATCTGCCCGGACTCCAAGTCCCTGATCGGATACAGAATGGTTGGATCCGTCATGGTCAGGAAGCTCGGATGCAGCCATTCGCCGTTTGGAATGACGGGCCCGAGCAAATCGCTCGGAAACAGCGCCAGGCTTGCGGGCGAGAACGGGGCTCCATTGACGTGCTGAGGCCCGGCCAGGGTGACCCACGATGGATACCCCAGGCACAGCAACGTTGCACCAAGTGTGCAGGCGAAGGCCTTCGCCATGTAGCGCGACCGGGAGGCGAGGTCGCGGTGGTTGATCGCCAGATAAAGGCCGGTGGCAATGAAACCCATGACCAGCATGCTGGCCATGACCTCGGTGAAGATGAAGAACTGAAGGGTGATGACGACGGCAAGGAGGATCCCGGTTCTCCCCGGAGGCCAGCGCTGCCGCACCAAGATCTCATGCAGCAAGAGGAAGAAGATCGGCGGCAGCGGCACGAAGATGAGAAACAGATAGGTGCCATTGCCCCCATTCCAGAGCATGTAGCCCGAGAAGCCATACAGCAGCCCACCGACAAAAGCTGCCCCCCACGTTGTCGTCCATCGACGCACGACGAAGCACATGGAGGTGGCCGACGAAGCCAGCGCCAGACGAACGGCAATGTTCCATGTGACGACCGGACCGAACAGCTTCGTGATGGGGAGGGAGATGATCCCCAAGGTCAGCATCGACCCGTTGACGCCGAAGTTCTGGCCCGCCGGATAGTTGAGCCAGTGGGTGACGAAGACATCTTGACCATGGGTGAGCGCGTAGGCGGTCCAGGCAAGCCACCAGACTTGCGAAACGGCGTCGTCCGATCCGTCCCCGGCCAGATGGCTCGGCCCGAGCGCACCAAAATGCCCGAAGACGAGCATGGCCAGAGCGGCATAGATGCCGCAACAGGCCACCCCCGGCCACCATCTTCGCCAGGCGCTTGGACGTGGCGGATCGAGACCTGCGGGCGACCGCGTATCCGACGCCGACCCACGCCAGTCGCCGTCCGCCCTTTTGGCGGAGACCAGCCTCGCCGCTGCGTGCAACGTACCCCCTAGGCCTTCCGGCACTGGTACGGAGATGGTTGGTGACCAGGAAGGCCATTCTGGTCGACGTTGGTCGCCGGAAAGACGATCCGCACCTCTCTATCCGTCAATCTGGTCACTAACATCGATGTCATCGGTGTGACCGGTTACCCGAGAAGGCCGGACGTCCCCATCCTCGACGGCTCCTTGCTCGCCCGGCCCAGCGGATCCCAGATCCCTGCGGCCCGAGTTGGGCACCTCCTGACTACCTGATGGCCGTGACCGCCCCATTGCCCTTCTTGCCAGCAGCGACCACTTCCACGCCCTCGCGTGCCTTGAGGAGGGCGAACGTGCCCTCGGGCCCGACCGTCACGAGGTGGGACCTGTGTCGCTGACCGCTGGCGGGGCGGGACCCTCCCTTGGCTCCGCCATGTCGACCGCCGTTCAAAGATGGCCTAGGGGACAGTGGAGCCCCGAGGGCGGCACCTCTCCCCGCAGTGAGGCCGGCAGCACCCTTCGTGCCGCAGACCAGACGTCTTCCTGGCGGACATGCCTCAACGCTGGCGCCGCCTACCTGGCCATGTCGATCGTCCTGTGGTGGCACGTGCTGCCGCACGCCGGCTCGGTCACCACCTGCGGATGTGGTGACGCCGCCCTCACGCTCTGGGTGATCAAGTGGCCCGCCTACGCGCTGAGCCACGGACTCAACCCCTTCTACTCGTCGAAGCTCTTCTATCCCCACGGCATCAACATGGTGCCCAACTCGCTGGCCCTGGGCATCGCCACGGCTCCGGTCACCTGGGTCTTCGGCCCGGTTGCCTCGCTCAACCTCATCGACCTGGTCTCGCCCCCGCTCTCGGCCCTGGCCATGTTCTGGCTGCTCCGCCGGTGGACGTCGTGGGCACCCGCCGCCTTCGTCGGCGGCCTGTTCTTCGGCTTCTCCCCCTTCGTGCTGGTCAGCCTGGCCCTCGGCCACCCCAACTTCGGGCTGCTGGCCGCGCGTCCCCTTGATCGTGGGCTGCCTCGACGAGCTCTTCGTCCGTCGCCGCCGATCGCCGTTGCTGGTCGGCACCGCTCTCGGGATCCTGACCGTCGTCCAGTTCTTCGTCAGCGTCGAGGTGCTGGCCCTACTCGTGCTCTTCGCCGTCCTGGCCGCGCTTCGGCTTCGGCCTGCGGGCGCTGGTCCTGCGCCGGACGACGCGCCAAGCCGGCCGCCACCGTGCGCCAGCGCGCTCCCCGGGCCTGGCCGTCGCCGCCGCTGTTGACCGCCGTCCTGCTCGCCTATCCCCTCTGGTACTTCTTCGCCGGCCCCGCCCACCTGGTGGGCCGGGCGTGGCCCGATTCGCCGGCGGGCACGGTCGTCAACCATCCGGCGGACTTCGTGCACGGGTTCATCGGTCCCGGCCTCACCAACGTCATGCACCTCTTCGGCGGATACCAGGGCCCCGCCCTCCCGCTGTTCTGCTTCCTCGGAGTCGGGATGATCGCCGTCCTCGTGGTGGGCGCAGCGATCTGGCACGGCGACCACCGCGTGCAGTGCTTCGGGCTCCTCGGACTGGTCGCCGTCGTCCTCTCCTTCGGCATCGACTCCGGGGTGTGGACGCCGTGGCACCTCTTCGTCCACCTCCCGGTGCTGGTGAACGTGGTGCCGGTCAACATCACCTCGATCGTCGACACTTGTGTCGCCGTCGTGCTGGCCGTCGTCGTCGACCGGACGTGGTCGGTGGCACGGAGGCCGGTTCGGCCGTCTTCCGGCCATGGTCGCAGCCGTGGGCGTGGCCGGGCTCGCCCTCGTGCCCATCGCCGTCGCCTTCTGGCCCAACGTCCCGCTCACCGTTCGGGTCGTGCGCACTCCGCGGTGGTTCGCGATCACCGCCCCCCGCCTCAGCCAGCACCTGGTCGTGCTCCCCTACCCCGCCGCCCTGGGCGGCATCCAGTCCTCGATGGCCTGGCAAGCGACGGAGGGCATGACCTTCTCGATGGTGGGAGGGGGCGGGCCGGGCATCACCCCGTCGCGGGCCGGCCCGGAACGGCCGGGCTTCGTGGTCCTCAACCGCGCCTCGCTGCCCCTCGGCCCGCCACCGCTGCCCACCGCGGCCAACGTCGCCGCCATCCGGCAGCGCGCTGGCACGGCTGGGGGGTCACGACGGTCGTCGTGCCCGACCAGCCCGGGCTTCCCACCTACGACCGCGGACGCAGCGTCGGCCTATGCCGTCGGCCTGTTCACCGCCGTGCTGGGCGACGCACCGGCGCGCCAGATCGAGCGCCTGGGTGTGGACCATCGGCACGAGCCTCCCGAGCCCCCGGTCATCATGACGCCGGCCTCCTTTGCCGACTGCACCGGTGGCGCAGGCCCGTCCGGCCCGTCCGCCGTCGCCGCCTGCGTGCTCCACACTCCATGACCGCCTCGCCGCCGACCGTGCCGTCGCCGGCGACGTCCACGCCCGAGCACGCCGGCCCGTCTCCGGTGCGATCATGCCGCACCGTCGCTGGCCGCTAGGCATGGAGCTCTTCGCCTGGCCGGCGCGCTCTACCTGGGCCTTGCCTTCGCCCTCTGGTGGCACGCCTGGAGCGTCTCGCCCTCGGGCGTGATGACCTGTGACTGCACCGACGCCGGGCGGATGGTCTGGTACCTCGAGTGGGCGCCGTTCGCCCTGGGCCATGGGCACTCGCTCCTCTTCTCCACCTTCCAGTTCCATCCCGCGGGGCTTCAACCTGCTGGCCGACACCAGCGTCCTGGCCATGCGCCCTGTCTCTCGCCGGTGACCGTGCTGTTCGGACCGGTGGTGTCCATGAACCTCGTCTCGACGCTCATCCCGGCCGGTGACCGCCTTCTCCATGTACTGGCTGCTGCGCGCTGGGTGCGTGGGCACCGGCCGCCTTCGTGGGCGGACTGGCCTACGGGTTCTCGGCCTGGGTCGTCGTGCAGCTGGCCTTCGGCTGGATCAACTTGGCCTGCGTGGCGCTGCTCCCCCTGATGGCCGCCTGTCTCGACGAGCTGCTGATCCGCCAGCGGCGCCGCCCGGCGGCGGTGGGCGCGGCGCTGGCCCTTCTGGTTGTCGGTCGAGTTCTTCGTGAGCATCGAGATGGCCCTGCTCGACCGTCTGATCTCGGTGCTCGTGGCCACCGTCCTCGTCGTCGGTGTCGGATCGCGGTGGCCGACCGTGCCGCAGGTCCGGCTCCGGTTCCGGCCATGCCGCCATCGGCCTGCGGCACGGCCGCGCGTCGTGGCCGCCGTGCTGCTGGCCTACCCGGTGTGGTTCTTCGTCGCCGGGCCCGCCCACCTGTCCGGTTCGGTGTGGACCACCAACGTCCCGGGCTAGCTGGGCAACACCATCGGCAACCTGTGGGACCCGGTCGGCCACTACGGGCTCGATCAGCTCGACGTTGCTGGCCGACGAGGCGCGGGCTCTCGGCGGCTTCGCAAGGCGCGCCCGGGCCCTCGCCCTCCTACCTCGGGTGGGGCTTCCTGGCCGTCCTCGCCGCCGGCCTGGTCCTCTGGCGGTCGGACCGCCGGCTGTGGCTGTTCGGCGCCTCGGCGCCGTCACCCTGCGTCTGAGCCTGCAGGTCGGCCCGCACCGTTGGGGGCCGTGGTCGCTCCTCTACCACCTCCCCATCCTGCTCAACGTGGTGCAGTACCGGTTCGCCGCCATCTTCGTCCTCTGCGCCGCGGCCATGCTCGGCATCGATCCTGGACCGCTGCCCATGCCTCCGCCGCTCGGCTGGCTGGCTCGCCGGAACGCGTTCGGCACCCATGCCACCGGATCCGACCGGCGGGCCCGCCGGCCACGGCCGCCATGGTGCCGGCGGTGGCGTCGGCGGCGGTCGTCGGTCGCCGTTGCCGCTGCGTCGTGGCCGCCGTGGCCCTCGTGCCCGAAGTCGGTGTCCTGGCGCCCGAACCTCCCCGTCCCCATGCGGCCGGTGACGGTCCCCCGTTGGTTCCTCGACCGCGGCGCCCCGCCTTCCCGCCGGGACGGTGCTCGCCACCTATCCCTTCCCCACCGCCGACTCGCAGGCGTCGATCCCGTGGCAGGCCATCGCCGGCATGCCCTACCAGATGGCCGGCGGAGGCGGCCCTGCCGGCACCGTCGCCCGTGCCGGGGACGAAAAGGCCGGGTTCGACGTGTTGCGCCAGGCCTCGGTCGTCACCCTGCCGCCGCCCGTCCTTGACCTCGCCGACCTCATCGGCCGTGCGCAACGCCCTGCGCCACTGGGGCGTGACCATGGTGGTGGTCCCCGACGACGACCGGGCTCCGCACCTTCCAGACCGGACGGGGCACGGCCTACGGGGTGGCCTTCTTCACCGCCGTGCTCGGCTCGGCCCCGGTCCGGCAGGACGGGGCCTGGGTGTGGACGGATCCGGGAGGGACGGGATCGCCATCACCGGCCGCCATCGGTGCCGCCCGGTTGGGCCGGTGCATCCGGTCCCGGGCGACGGAAGGTGCCGATCCGTGGGCGGCGTGTGTGCTCCAACGTTCGGTCCCCGCCGGTGCGTGAGCGCAGGAGGCCCCGGTCGAGTCGTGGGCTAGAGTCCCGGCCGATGCGACTGAGGGATCGGTCGGCCCTGCTGGCAAGGCTTTCGACCACCTCCCGGCTCCGGACGGTGCGATAAGCAAGCGGTGGACCCGGACCGCAGTCCAATACGCGGGAGCGAGGCCGAGATGCCGGTCCGGCAGATGGCCGGATCCGCCCCGGCGGGGACCGACTTCGACACCCCCGTCGAGCATCCTTCCGGTGGAGGCCCTCCCGAAGCACCGGCCACGACGAGCTCGGAGCCGTCCCCGGCGCGTCCCAGGTTCCGGCTCGGGAACCGCCCACCCCTGACCGGCTTCCGGGCCTTCGCCCTCTCGACCGTCCTCGTCTACCACTCCAACTTCCACACCTGGCCGGGGTCGTGGATCGCCATCCAGATGTTCTTCGTGCTCAGCGGCTTCCTCATCACGGCCATGCTCGCCGCCGAGGGCGACCGGAACGGGCGGGTCAGCCTCAGGTCCTTCTACGCCCGGCGGGCCGCCCGGCTCCTCCCGCCCCTCGTGCTCACCATCGCTGGCTGATCGCCATCTACGCCGCCTTCGTCCACGTCGCCGACGCGTCCGCCCGAGTCTGGGGCGACAGCTCGGCGGCCTTCTTCTATTACGCCGACTATCGCCAGGCCCTCGGGCACGACCCGTTCTTCGGCTACCTGGCCCAGACCTGGTCGTTGTCGGTCGAGGAGCAGTTCTACGTCATCTGGTCGGTGCTCATCGTGACCTCGGTCGCCCTGCGGAAGCGCACCCTGGCCTACGTCTTCGCCGCCGCCGGCCTCGTGCTCAGCATCGCCGACCGGCTGTGGCAGACCTACTCGCGCGCCGCACTTCGACGAGTGCCGTCTTCACCCGGATCTACTACGCCTTCGACACCACGAGCCGATGCCCTCTTCGTCGGCTGCCTGCTCGGGCTCCTGGCCACGGACGGCTACCTGAGCGACTGGGGCCGCCGGTGCAAGCAGCTCCTCGGCGGCGGCCGCGGTGATCTCGGTCGCCTTCCTCATCTGGATCCTCTACAACGCGCCGCTCTTCCAGGAACGGCTGGTCGTCTGGTGGATCCCGGCCACGACGGCGGCGTCGGCCCTCATCATCGTCCACTTCGTGATCAACTCGAAGGGCCTCGGGGCACGGTTCGTCGGACTGGGCGCTGTTCGTCTTCCTCGGCGACCTGACCTACACGCTCTACCTCGTGCATTCCCCGGTGTACCTGGCCCTCCAGCCCAACGGGACCCACTGGTCGTACTGGCCGACCGAGCTGGTGCGGCTGGCCATCATCTTCGCCATCGCCATCGCCAGCTGGTTCTTCATCGAGAAGCCGCTCATGCGCTGGCGCCAGCGATCGGCGGCCCGGGCCATCGGCCCCACCGACGGCCGAGCCATGACGCCGGATCAACCGGGGAGCGCACGACTGCCCTCCCGCTGCGGTCGGTGACGGTCACGGCCATGTCGCCCACCCGGCCGAGGTAGCCGGCCCTCGACGGCGAGAGGCCGGGGTCCAGGTGGTGAGGTCACGTGCTGCGAGGCGCCGTCCCGTTGTCGAAGTAACCGGGTCCGACCTCGACCAGCCAGAACCTGTTGACCTTGGGGTGTAGCCGTCGCGGTCGAGCACGTCGACGAGCCCGAAGAACCGCTCGATGTTGATGAGCACGTCGTGGCTGACGTCCCGGCCCCGAGTCGTTGACGGCCACGTCCTCGCCCGGCCGCAGCTGCCGGAGTGACCAGGGCCACCAGCTGCGCCACCTCGGGGTCCGAGGCGCTGGTCAGACGGCGGGCATGGTCACCACCCGGACAATCGCGGCCACCGAGACGGCGACAACAAGGGCGACCAGCACCAACCGCAGGTTCGACCGCACCGCCACCCGGCACAGCCACGCCGACCACGTGTCGGGCAGTCGACCACACCGGCGGCCACCAGCGCGCCCGCGGGCAGGACGACGGCCCACACCACGAGGTACCCGAAGAGGTAGCCGAACAGGTGGATGACACCGACCACGACGGCCGCGCCGCCCACCGCCACGAGGAGGGCGAGCGCCGGTGCGAACGACGACCTCGCCCGCCGCCACCTGACCACGACGCCCAGGGCCAGGGCCACGGTGGCCACCAGGCGAGCGCGGCCAGCACGTGGTGGGGTTGGCGGCCCCACAGCACCATAGCATGACCTCCGAGGGCCCGACCACCAGCACGGCCGTCGCCGCCGCGGTGGCGCCCAAGGCCGTGCTCCAGGGACTGTCCGGGCTGTCCCGAGGTGAAGTACCGGTACAGGAGGGTCATGTTGCCGGGATGGTTAGTGACCTGCTGGATGACGGGCGGCAGCCACATGACGGCGACGAGGACGCAGCCCGCCGGCGATCAGCCGCGGCCCGGCAGCCCCGACCGTGGCACCGTCGCCGGCGCCGCCGCCTCGGCGCGCCGCCGGCGGCGGACGGCGGCCACCACCCAGGTCACCTCGGCGACGACCACGACGGTGGCCACGAGCGGCAGGGTGGAGATGTCGGTCTGGACGACGAAGGAGGCCACGACGAGGACGCCGACGGCAGCGCAGGGCTCGAGCGGGCCATGGCCCCCGCTCCCAGCAGGAGGAGCAGCAGCAGCGGCAGGATTACCACCAGGGGGTTCCACGGGCTGACCAACGCACCGAGCACCGTCTCCGAATAGGTGGTGGCCCCGGTGCCCGAGGCGGACAGGGCGAAGGTGAGGAGGCCGACGGCCAGCGCCGCCCACAGGGCCCGGGTCGGTGTCGACCACCGGCGCACGACGGCCGACGCAGGCGACGGCGGCGGCGCCGTTGATCAAGGTGGCACCGACGAACAGCGACCGCGGATCGGAGCCGAAGATCCGGTAGACGACGCCCGAGCAGGTAGAAGTACGCCGGACCGGGATGGTTCCAGCCGTTGCGGTCGAACACGCCCAGCTGCTGGTGCCAGGCGATGGCCTGGCGGGTGTGGAGGTCGATGAGGGCCAGGTCGTCGGGGACGTCGAGGTGGGGGACCGACTCGGACAGCAGGCGCAGCAGGGCGACCACGAAGGGCAGGGCCACGAGCCCGAAGGCCAGGTGGTGAGCACCGGTCCCGGGAGCAGCCGACCACTCACCGCCGGCGACGGCCGCCACCGGCTCGTCGCGCCGCTCCGCCAGCTTCCCGGGGGCGGCACCGAGCCCCACGTTCGCAGCCACGATGGCCCGATCGTAGGGGACCGCCCAGCCTTCGGCGCCGGCGGCCGTCCGGGGTCAGTAGCCGGGGACGTATCCCCCTCGGCCCATGGACTCGCTCACGAACGGGTCGATCGACTCGTCGATCGCCGCCGCGGACCTCGGTGACCCAGTCGAGCCGGTCGCGGAGGATGCGCTCGACCCCGCCCTGCAGGGTGGCCGAGCTGACCGCGCACGAGCTGCAGGCGCCCTGGAGCTGGACCTCGACGACGCCGGTCACCACGTCGGCCGACGTAAGCACCAGGTCGCCGCCGTCGGCCTGCACGGCCGGCCGCATGAGGTCGATCAGACCCGTCAGGGCGGAGAGCCGCTCCGCCCGTTGCTCGTCGGTCAGCGGCGCGGCCGAGCCCTCGACGTCGCCCGTCGGGGCCGCTGCCTCGTTCTCCGGTGGCTGGCCGCCTTCCTGGCCGTCTTCCACGATCGCTCCCGTCCTCGGCCGGCAGCTGCCGGCCCACCCATTCTGCCGTGCCCAGCCCATCCGTCGGACATCCCGTCCGCGGAACCCCGACCGGCGCCAGGCGATGCTCAGGCGGCCAGGGCGCAGGCGGTCGCCCCCCGCATGGCGGTAGCGCCGTAGGTCGGCACGCCTTTCGTGCACCGGCGGAGGGCGGCGCTGTTCGGCTCCGGCAACGCCGTGGGCCGGCCCCAGCCCTTCCACACCCAGGCAGAGGCCTGAAGGGCAGGGGACTTCCCGGTGGCCGCGGTGATCAGCACGGCGGCGGAGGTGACCGAGGCCGGCAGGTCGTAGAGGGGCAGACCAGGCTGGTCCGGGATCACCACTTGCGTGACCCCCCACTGCCCGAGAGCGCGCCGGACCGCCTCCACCTGGGCGCCGGTGAGCGACGCGGCGGGGTCGGCCGAGACCGAGACGGTGGTGAGGGCGGCCTCGGCCTGCCGCTCCTTGCCGGCGCGGGTCGGGACAGCACCGGGTCCCGGCCCGCCGACCATGGAGAAGGACATGCGGTCGGTCGCCTGCCAGAAGTCGGCACCCTTGATGCCCGAGAACGGCGCCGGCACCACGAGGAGCACCTGCCCGGGGCCGAGGCGCGGGGCAACGGTCCGGAACCACGTGGGCACGACCGTCGGTTGCGTTGTCATGGGGACGCTCGGTGCCAGGTAGACCGCCCACGGCACGAGGGCGACGGCCGCCACCGACATCGCCACCACAGCCGGGGCGATCCGCCCGACGCTCGCACGGGACTGCTGCGGGGCCGATGTCTGGGCACCGGACGCACGGCCACGGGGAGACCGCTCGCCCTCGGTCCGTGCCCGGATGGCGCCGTGAGTGTGGTCGACGATCAGTCCGAGCATGCAGGCGGCGGCCAGGAATGTGACGAGGGTGAACCGCTCGGGAACGATGTTGCCGAACTGCGGGAGCTTGGACAACCACCGCCAGGGGACGAAGACTCCGGGCTGGAATCCCTGGGCCACGGCCAGCGCCAGGGCGCCGGTGATCCCGAAGAGCCAAAGCTTCCGGTCCTTTCGCCAGACGAGCGTTCCGACCACGACCACCACGGCGAGAGCGACACCGAGGTAGTGCGTCGACAGGATGGGCCCCTGGTAGCCGCCCAGGCGGCGGAAATAGGTGGCCCCGAACGCCGACCCGGTGACCGGAGGGGTCGGGGTGAAGAACGCCCGGAGCGACGTCCCGCCCCATGCGAAGACGTTGTCGGGCCAGATGGGCCCGGACAGGTGGGCCGGGCCGGCCAGGGCGAACCACAGCGGATAGGCGAGCAGCGCCACCACCGTGGCCGCTCCGGCGCCGGCGGAGGCGGCGACGTACGGCAGTCGTCGGCGGACGTCGCCGACATCGTGGACCATGCCGTGGGCGACCACGAAGACGACTCCGACGGCCGCCGCCGCCACTGTCACAAGGAGGATCTCGGTCCCGATGAAGAACTGCAGGGCAAGGAGGATCCCCAAGAGGACGCCGACCACAACCGGGCGGTGCCGCTGGCGGATGAGCATCTCGTCGAGGCAGGCGATGACGAGCGGTGGGACCACGGCCAGGCCCAACATGAGATGGCCGTCGGCGAGGTAGTCGAGGACGAACGGCGAGAAGCCGTAGCACAGCCCTCCGGCGAAGGCCGCCGGTGCCCATGAGACCCACCGGCGCAGCAACACGAATGCAGCCAGGGCGGAGAGGGCCGGGCTGAGCGTCAGGGCCACGTTGAACGAGGCCACCGGACCGAGGAGCCAAGTGACCGGAGCGAGGACGATGCCGACGGCGACCACGCTGGTGTTGGACAGCAGGTTCACCCCTCCGGGGTGGAAGAGGGCGGCGGAGTACAAGGGATCCAGCCCGTGGGCCAAGGCGTACGCCGGCCACTCGATGTACCAGATGAAGGTCGAGCTGTCACCGCAGCTGCACGTCGTGCGGGCACCGGCGGACCACAGGCCCCACCAGACAAAGACGGAGAGGCCGAGATAGGCCGCGCCGGCGATCGCCACGGCGGACCCTCGGCGGTGGGATGCGCCTTCGGTTTCCGATGCCGCCATCTCCGATTCGGCAAGGAGGAGGGCGTCGATCGCCTTCTCGGCGACGGCCCCGAAACTGGCGGACATTCCCAGACCCTGCTCCCCGCGTGCCGGCTGGCTCGTCGGCTCACGCTACCTGGTCATCGGGCGACGGGACCTTCGTCCCCCGATGGGTCGAGACGGGTGCCGGCGATCGAGCAGCTTCGGATGGAGGAGGTGAGCCGCCGCTCCCGTCCATCGGTGCTTCCTCCCGGCAGGACTACAGAAAGGCGGACACTGCCGTCGAGGCGATCCGATGCCGGCGCGCCGGCAGTCAGAGCGGCGATGAGCCGTTCGCCGGTGCCCGGGCACTCAAGACGGGGCGGTTAGCATGCATTGTGCCCTTCGCGCCGGCGTCCGTCCCGCAGGGATCGCTCGGCTTCATCCTTCCGACCTTCGCCCAGGACGGTGACCCCTGGAGCCGGACCGGAGCCGAGAGCGGTCATCGGCCCGGCAACGGTCAGCTCGAGCAGCTGGCCAGTTGGTGCCGTTCCGCCGAGGAACTCGGTGCCGGCACGCTGTGGGCCTGTGACCACCTCTTCTGGCACGGACCCTGCCTCGAGTGCATGGTCAGCCTCACGGTGGCGGCCACGGCCACGAGCCGCGTCGGCCTCGGCACCTGCGTGATGCAGCTCCCCCTGCGCCGGGCCTCGGTCGTCGCCAAGCAGGCGGCGACGCTGCAGGTTCTCAGCGGTGGGCGCTTCACTCTCGGGGTGGGTGTGGGCCAGCCACCCCGGCGAGTACGACCGAGGCGGGCATCGACTACCACGCCCGCGGTCGGCTGCTCGATGACGCCATCGCCGAGCTGCGCCGCTGCTGGTCGAGTCGGGAGCGGAGCATCGAGCAACCCGCTCGCCTACCGCCAGCTGCCCGGCACGCCCGCCGGTCCCGGTCTGGGCCGGTGGATCGTCGGAGGCCGCCCTCCGGCGGGCGGCGCGGTCGGGCGACGGGTGGATGCCCCTCTTCGTCGGCGTCGACGAGTACCAGGACGCCCTCGGACCGCCTCGACCAAAGAGGTCGAGCGGGCCGGGCGGCCCGCCGGTGCCGTCACCCCGGCCATGGTCCTCTTCGTCTCCGTCGACCCCGACCCCGAAGTCGCCCGCCGTCGGGGGACCCAGTGGATGTCCTCGCTCTACCGCCTCCCGCCCGAGGCCTTCGAACGCCATCTGGTGGCAGGGACCGCTGCGGAGGTGGCCGCGGGTCGTCGACGACTACCGGGAGGCAGGAGCCGAGCACGTGATCGTCTACGTCACCGCCGATGAGCCGCTGAGCCAGTTCGAGCGCCTGGTGTCCGTCGAGCCGGCCGTGCGTGCCACGGTCGGCGGGTGAGCGAGAAGAACATGACCACCATCACCGCCCCGACCATCGTCGGCACGGGCATCACCCCCATGAGCCGGCGCGACCTCTCCCTGACCGAGATGGCCAACAACGCCGTGTCCGATGCCCTGGCCGACGCGGCGATCGACCCGGCCGACGTCGCCCTGGTCGTGTTCGGCAATGCCACCGCCGGCCGGCTCGGCGACCAGGCATGCATCCGGGGACAGACCTTCCTGCGCGAGCGCCGGTCTCCGCAACGCGGCGATCGTGAACGTCGACAACTCGTGTGCCGGCGGGTCCTCCGCCCTCCACCTTGCCGTCCTGGCCGTGATGGCCGGGTCCGGCACCGTGCTGGCCGTCGGCGCGAGAAGATGTGGACCGGCGACCGGGCCGCCACCCTGGCCGGCATCGAGGACGGCGTGCCCCTCGCCGACCGCATCCGGATGCACGAGGAGCTCGAGAACCCCTCGGGTTCCGTGCTCATGGCCCTCAACGCCGTCGTGGGCCGTCGACATGATGGAGGAGCGCGGCGCCACGGCCGAGCAGTTCGCGGCGGCGGCGGTGAAGGCCCGACGTCACGGCGCGCTCAACCCCAACGCCCAGTTCCGCCAGCCGGTCATCACTCGACGAGGTGCTCGGGCTCGACCGCCGTCGTGTGGCCACTCGACCCGGCTCATGTGCTCGTCGTTCACCGACGGGGCGGCCGCGGTGGTGCTGGCGCCGACTGCCTCGGCCGGTGCACCCCGGATCAGGTCCACCACGGTCCGTTCCGGGCAACGGCACCATCGACTACCACGACCGGCTGGCCGAGGCGGCCTCGGCGGCATGGGCGGCCGCCGACATCGATCCCGCCGACGTCGACGTCGTCGAGCTCCACGACGCCACCAGCCCCGAGGAGCTCTTCGCCCTCGAGGCCATGGGCTTCTGCAAGCCGGGCGACGCCGGGCCGGCCACAGAGGCAGGCGACACCGCCATCGGGGGGACGGCCGTCACCGTCAACCCCAGCGGCGGCCTGGTGGCCCGGGGCCATCCCCTGGGCGCCACCGGCATCGCCCAGGTGGTCGAGCTCGCCGACCACCTGCGAGGGCGGGCCGGACCGAGGCAGGTCGAGGGTGCTCGATTGGCGGTCGCCGCCAACACCGGTGGCATGATCAGGACTCATGCCGGTCGAGCCGACGCCGCCTTCATCGGGATCCACGTCCTCGAGGCGGGCTGAGGTGATCACGCCGGCCCGCGGCGGCATCATCACCGGCTGGGGCATCGCCGTTCCCGACAAGGTGGTCACCAACGACGACCTCTCGGTGAGCATGGACACGAGCGACGCCTGGATCCAGGAGCGGACCGGGATCCGGGAGCGGCGGATCGGGGGGACGACCTCCCAGCTGGCCATCGACGCCGGCATCGCCGCCTTGGCCAAGGCAGGGCGACGGCCCGAGGAGATCGACGGGGTGATCCTGGCCACCACCACCCCCGACCAGATCGTGCCCGGCACCTCGGCGACGGTCCAGGACGGCATCGGCATCAGCGGCGGCGCCTTCGACGTGAACGCCGCCTGCTCGGGCTTCGTCTACGCCCTGGCTGTCGCCCACGGGATGCTGGCCATCGGCGCCAACCGCCTGCTGGTCATCGGCTCCGAGACCTTGAGCCGCATCACCGACTGGGACGAGCGCACGGTGGCGGTGCTGGTCGGGGACGGAGCCGGTGCCGTGGTGCTCGAGGCGACCGACGGACCGGGCCAGCTCCTCAGCTGGGTGCTGGGCAGCGACGGCTCCCTCCGCCACCTCCTCAAGTGCGACCACGGCGGCTACCTGTTCATGGACGGCAAGGAGATCTTCCGCAAGGCGGTCCGGGTGGTCGTCGACTCGGCCGAGCAGGCCATCGCCGAGGCGGGCCTCGCCACCTCGGACATCGACCTGATGGTGCCCCATCAGGCCAACCTGCGGATCATCAGCGCCGCATGCCAGCGGCTCGGGATCCCCGAGGAGAAGGCGGTCGTGGTCATCGACCGCTACGGCAACACGTCGTCGGCCTCCATTCCCCTGGCCCTGGTCGACGCCTTGGAGAACGGGCGGCTGCAGCCCGGTCACCACGTGCTCCTCACCGGCTTCGGCGGCGGCATGACCTGGGCCAGCGCCGTCCTGCGCTGGGGCGGGTGACCCGGACCGACGGGCCGACGCTGGTCGTCCTGGCCGCCGGGCTGGCCCGCAGGTACGGCGGGTGCAAGCCGCTGGCTCCAGCCGGTCCTCACGGCGAGGCCGTCATCGACCTGTTGGCCAGCGACGCCCTCGCCTCCGGGTTCGGCCGGATCGTGCTGGTCCTCCACCCGGAGACCGGCCCGGCCATCCGCTACCACGTCGAGCGGTGCTGGCCGCAGGGGGTCGACGTGGCCTTCGCCGAGCAGCGATTGCCGCTCGGCACGGTGCACGCCGTCCTGGCCGCCCGAAGGGCCATCGAGCCCGATCGGGCCTTCGCCGTGGCCAACGCCGACGACGTCTACGGCGAGACGGCCATGCGCCTCCTCGTCGACCACCTCTCCCAGTCGAGCGGTGAGCACCTACTGGTCGCCTACCGGCTGCAGATCGACGGTGGTCACCGACGACCCGGTCACACGCGGCATCTGCGAGGTCGGCCCGGACGGGCACCTCGTGGCCCTCACCGAGCGGCGCCAGGTTGTCCCGGCACGACGGTGGCCTGCACTTCACCGCCGAGGACGGAGGAGAGCCGTCCAAGCTCGACGGGGACCTGCCCACCTCGGTCAACCTGTGGGGCTTCCATCCCGACATCTGGGAGGTGTTCGACCTCGGCCATGGCCCGTTCGGGCCTCGACGAGCAGGCGATCGTCGACCAAGTGGCGAGCGGCGCTCCTGTCCCCAAAGCCGAGGTGCTCCTTCCCGAGGTGGTGGCGGCCATGGTCACCGACGGTGGCGGCGCCGTCCGGGTGGTCACGACCGACGCGCACCTGGTCGGCGTCACCCACGCCGCCGACCTGCCGGTGGTCAGCGCCGAGCTGGCCCGCCAGACGGCCATGGGCATCCGGCCCAGCCGGCTGTGGGAGGCCGTCGGCGTCTGACGGCGGGGGCGCCGGTCAGCTGCCGTGCCGGTTGGGCAGCAGCGAGCGGCAGAGCGCCGGCAGTGCCGTACCCGTGGTGTTGGTGACCACGACGGCCGGCCGGCTCCCCGGCGAGGCCCCCCGCGACACAGCGGTGATCGGTTGGGGGACGACGACGTCGGCGGGCAGGCTGACCTGGCCGTCCAATCCCGCGGTGACCAAGCGCTTGGCCGGGTCGGTGACCACCACCGCGTCGTGGGTAGTGCCCGACCGGACGTAGGTGGAGATCCCGTACACGCGCCGGCCGTCCCCGTAGAGGCCGAAGGTCACCCTGACCAACCCGGGCCGGCGGGCCGGCTCGGCACTCACGGCCACATCGGCGTGACTGCCCAGGTACACGAGGTCAGCTGATTCGATCTGGCCCGGTTGCGGTCGGCGGAAGGTGATGCGGAAGGAGTGCTGGAAGGCGGGTCCGCGCTGGACCACCATCCATGTGAACCGCTGGAACTGCTGGTTGGGGACGTTGGCGTAGTTCTCTCCGTTGGAGACATAGAGACCTGCGCAATCACCCACGATGAAGAGCTGGTCACCGGGCCCGTAGGTCGGGAGCGTCGGCCCCTGGCGCACGGTCGCCCGCAGCTGGTTCCCAGTCACCTTGCTGAAGTCCTGCGCCGTCTGGACGAAACTCAGGGTCTGCGTGGTGGTGCCCGGAACGTAGTCCACCAGGGCGCCGGTCCACTCCTCGTTGGGGGTGATGGACACCCCGATGTTGGCCACCACGGAGTAAACGCCGAGCACGGCGATCACAAGGAGGGCCCAGAGCCGGACGTTCCGGCGGCGCCCGTCCAGCCGGCGCCAGACATCGACCATTCCGACCGCACTGGCCAGGATGAGCAAGGGCATGAAGTCGGCCAGATAGCGGGGAGCGATGTAGCCCCAGAGCAAGAGGGCGGCGGCTGCCCCGCCCGCGGCCAGAAGGAGCAGCCGTGTCGCTGCCGTACGACCGGGCGGCCGGGGACGGAAGGCAGTGATGAGACCCCAGCAGCTCAGCAGGAACAGTAAGGGGGTCGACGGCGGCAGGCTGTCGGTTCGGTACCGCTTGTCGAAGAGGACGCCGCCGAGGGCGTGTGCCGGCGTGGCCGGAAGGGTGATGTAAGGGAAGGTCGACCCGATCCTCAGCCCGAACGGCTGCAGGTAGGCAACGAGGTTGCTCGGCACGAAGGCCAGGCCGACCTCGGAGTTGTGATTGGCGGCCAGGAACCGGCGTCGGTAGGCGTTCTCCAAGGTGAAGAGCTGATGGGAGACCGGCACCCCGAAGGGGATGCCGAATTTGAGCATGTTGACACCCACGGCCACCAGCAGCGGGACCAGCCCGGCGACGAGGACCGGGGCCGACCAGCGTCGATTCTCCGGACCGCCACGCCCCAGGGCCAGCCACACGGCGACCAACACGGCGGCGATGGCGCAGGCCCAACCCGTGGTGGCCCGATCGATGTTGGCGCAGAGGATGAGGATCCCGCTCGCCACCACCCGGCCCCACGACGGTCTCTCGATCACGCCGAGGAGGGCGAAGAGGCTCCCCACGGTGAGGCAGACGCTCCAGGCCAGGTCCTCGGAGAAGACGTAGGGCGACGCGGCCAGGTAAAGCAGCACCGACCCGCCCATGATGGTGGCCATGAGCACACCCATCGAGGTGGCCTCGGCCCGACCCATGACGGCGTCGCCGCGGACGAGGATGCGCACCCGCCACAGCAGCATGGCCGCGAAGACGGCGGTGAGCAGCCAAGCCACGAGCATGGACGGCGCCGTGAGCCGGCCGTCGAGCCGACTCGTCACGAGCAGGATGGGCATGCGGATGATCGAGGGGAACAGGCCGAAATAGGTGTACGTGCGGCCGTCGTGGAAGAAGGCCTCGATGCCAATGCTCCCCTTGGGAACCCACAGGTGGCCGTGGAACATGGCCCGGGCCTGGAGGTCGTAGAAGTTGTCCTCGAGGTTCGTCTGCCGCAGAGGATGGACGGGACCCCAGAGGCTCCAGAGGACCCAGCAGTAGGGAACGGCGACGACGGCGGTGGCAATGGTGACGGCTCGGACGAACCGTCGACGAGAACGGCGCCGGGCGGATCTCGGCCTGGGGGCAGATGCCCGCTCGGTCGCACCGACAACGTCCGCTTGGGCCAATGCCCCCCTGCTGTCCGAGTCGAGCACCACAGTGCCTGCAGCTTCGACTCTCTGCTCCCCCATCAGGGCTATTGTACCGATCGCCAGTATGCGGTTTCCCCGATGAATGGCGCTCGGACGTGGGACTATCTCCATGACACCTGCGTGAAAGCGCCGTCACGAGCCGGCCGAACGCAGGGGTAGCGTTCTCCGGATGACGGTCACAATCAACCGCCTCTGGCGACTCGCGCAGACGCCTGACGGCTTGAAGGTGATCCGCTACACCACGGTGTCGATCATCTCGGCACTCACCTCGCTCGTCATCCTCACGATCGTCTTCGGGGTCTTCCGGCTCTGGACCGAGGTGTACAGCACCCTCTTCGCCAACGTGATGGCAGGGTTTCCCTCCTACTTCCTGAACCGTCGGTGGGTCTGGCAGAAGGGCGGCCGATCCCACCTGTGGCGAGAGATCCTGCCCTTCTGGGTTATGTCCTTGACCGGCATCGGGTTCGCCCTGGTCACAGCGTCATGGGCCCACGATTACGCCAACGCCCACCATCTTCACCACCTGGCCCGGACGGTGCTGGTGGCAGCGGCCAATGTGAGCGCCTTTGGGATATTGTGGCTGTTCAAGTTCATCATCCTGAATCGGCTGTTTGCCCAGATAGCCGACGCTGAGCTGGGGGCCGAGGGCCAGCCGGATCCCCAAAGTTGACGACGAGCGATTTGGGAGCCACCGACTAGGGTCTCCGGCCGAGGACATCGGTCGGTCGATCACAGCGCAGGGGAGGGGCAGATGGCCGGGCAGATGATCCGTCCGAGCGCTCAGGTGCTAGCTCGTCCCGAACGCCCTGCGCCGGCGCCATCCGAACAGACAGCCATGACGGGCACCGTCACCGCCAACCCCCTAGGTGGCATCCGATGACAAGAGTCGAAGGCGAGCAGACCCACGAGCCGGTGGTCGACTTCGACCGCCTGGAGAAAAACCTCGAGGGGTTCCGGTCCTCGTACGGGGTTGCGGAACCCTATCCCCACATCGTCATCGACGACTTCCTCTTCCCGGATGCGGCGGAACGAGCTATCAAGGAATTCCCCTCCCCTCGATCCAGCCGGCTGGAACAACTACGTGCACGCCAACGAACGAAAGTTCAGCCACAACGACCCCGAGACCTGGAGCCCGACCCTCAAGCGGATCCTTGCCGAGCTCAATTCCCCGCGATTCGTGAGCTTCGTCGGCGAGCTCATCGGTGTGAACAACCTCATTCCCGATCCGTCTCTCGACGGCGGCGGGCTCCACCAGACGACGACCGGTGGCTTCCTCAACATCCACACCGACTTCTCGGTCCATCCGCACCGTCATGACTGGCAGCGACGAGCCAACCTCCTCCTCTACCTCAACGACGACTGGAAGCCCGAGTACGGCGGGGAGCTCGAGCTCTGGAGCGAGGACATGAAGCAGTGCGTGGAGAAGGTGGCCCCCATCGCCAACCGGGTGCTCATCTTCACCACCGACCACCGATCCCTGCATGGCCACCCAGAGCCCATGCAGTGCCCCAAAGGCACAGCCCGGCGGTCATTGGCCCTCTACTACTTCAGCGTCGAGGAACACCCGCCAATCCATGCCACCGAGTACCGACCACGGCCGGGTGACGGTGCCCACGCCATCCTGATCTACGCGGACACCAAGCTCCTGCAGGCCTATGACTGGGCCCGCCGGCGGCTCGGGATCTCCGACCAAACGGCAGGCAAGGTCCTCGCCTTCAGTGACCGCCTGCTTCGGCGGCGATCTCGGAGCTCGTGACAGCCACCGCCACCGTCGACCGGCCCATGTCGCTCTGCCACAGCCTGGTAGGTAACCACTGACGACCGCACCCACCGGCACGGGGCGCGAGTCCGTGCCAGATACCGCGTCGCCGGTGCGTCGAGGACGGTTCTCGTGTGTCGTGGACGCGGACCCGCGGTTCCATCTGGACGCACTGCGATGGTTCGCCTGCCTCACCGAGGTCGCGGGTGTTGCTCCTACCGACCTGGTGATCCACCACGTCGGCGATGGATCATTTGACGTTCTCGACCAGCTCAGCGCACGGGGCGTCACAGTTCGATCGGTACAAGCGTTCGATAAGCGGTCCCCCCACTGCAACAAGATTTCCGGTGCCCTGGCCCTCGCCGAGATACCCCTCGAGGGCGTCGCCGTTCTGTGTGACACCGACGTTGCCATCCTCGAGGATCCCCGACGCCTCGGAGTCCCCCAGGATCGAGTGGCCGGCAAGACGGTGGACGCACCAGTCCCGTCCTACGAGGTCCTGCTCCGCATCTTTGCCGCGGCCGAGCTTGACGCGCCCCCCGCAGCACCCCTGCCCTGGGGACCACAAGAGCGTACGGTGACCGGCAACATGAACGGTGGGCTCTACGTCATCCCGGGGAGCCTGCTGGGCCGACTCGCTTCCGCCTGGGGCCGTTGGGCGGAGTGGCTCCTTGACCGGGCGGAGCTGCTCGATCAGTGGACGGTCCACGTCGACCAGGTGGCCATGGCACTCGCGCTGGGTGCGGAGGGCATCGGATCATTCCCGCTCGATGTGCGTTGGAACACGCCGACCCATGATTCAACCCGTATCCCGCCTCGCCCCCAATCCCCGGTTGTCCTGCACTATCACCAGAAAGTGAACGACCGCGGGCGGATCCTCCCGACCGGCAACCCGACGATCGACGGACAGATCGCCGTCGCCAATGACGCCATCGGCCGCGTCTGGGACCAGGTCCAGCCGGACACGACCATGGTGCGATGGAACGCCGAACGGGGCACGGACCAGGATCCGACCCGGTGCGGGGAACCGGCGTCGCTGGTTCGGCCATACGGGGACCTGACGGCCATAGTCGGCCTTCTCGCCGCGGTCGTCCAACAACCGTCCAGCGTGTTGGAAGTCGGGCTCCCTGGCTCGAGGCCCCTTGTGCACCTCGACGGCATCACTTTTGTCGCCATGGAGCCATCGGATTTGATAACTGGCGGCGAGGGGGTGGTGCTCGATGCAGGGCTGGAGGCGGACCTCGTCGTGTGCCATCAGGCGTGGGTCCAAGCAGCCAGTCCCGACGAGCCCGATGCCATCGCCACGGTTTGGGCGTCGGCGCGTCACGGTCTGGTCCTCGCCGGTCCGGCGAGGACCGACCTTCACGGGGCGCTGCGGACGCTCAAGGGTTCGCTCGAAGCCGACGACGCCGGCATCGAGCTCTACCCGGTCGCCACGGAGGAGGGCTGGGCAGTCATTGCCCTCCGTCCACCGGGAACAAGGCACCCCCGTGACTTCGGACCCACCTCGCTCGCGCCCCTCATCGATCGTCATCCGGACCCGGCCCGGCTCGCCACTCTCCACCTCCATGCCTGGCGGACGACCACCTTCTACCCCGACCACGCGCCGCGGCTCTGGGAGTACCCGGTCGTCTTCGATCTCCTGGTGGACCGTCTCGGCCCCGGCAGTCGTCTCGTCGACGTGGGCGCTGGCGTGACTCCGCTCCCGCCGTACCTGACGCTCCAAGGCTTCATGGTCGACACTGTCGATCCCGCTGAGAACGTGCGTGGTTGGCCGCCCCAGGCGGATTGGAACGAGTGGGACTATCTCGACTACGGGCAGCGGGGCCTCGCTCACCGGTCCTGGAACAGCACGCTCGATCGGCTCCCCCGGCGGCGATCCTTCGACGGTGCCCTCTCGGTGAGTGTCATCGAGCACCTTCCCGCGTCCGACCGTCGCGATCTGCTGGCCGAGTTGGCGAACCGGGTCCGGATCGATGGGTGGGTGATCCTCACTGTCGACCTGGTCAGGGGTTGCGACAGCCTCTGGAACCGCAGCCGGGGCCTCGTAGTCGAGGACCCTGCTGTCCACGGGGACTTCGACGACCTGGTCGCAGAGTGCCGGGCGGTCGGGCTCGACCTCGTCCACCAGGAGAAGGTTCGCCAATGGGGCGAGGGAGAGGTGGACATAGGCCTCCTCGTTCTGCACCGAGCGGGCAGTCACTCGGGTACGGGTTGGTCCCGACTGACCCAGCGCGCCCGGGCGAGCGTTCGGAACCGACCGCCCGGGTGATTCGCCCGTCAGGCGGTGGCGGGCTCGGAATCACGGTTCCGAGATCATCTCGTCGACTGGCGGACTGCCCCACCGTCGTTCCTCGTCGCGTCCAGCGAGACATCAGACCGGGACGAGACCCCACCAACCGCTTCGTTCCTGGCCGCGGAGGATCGGCCGCTCGAGGCCAACGAGCTGGCCGACGCCGACGCGATCGAGCGACCGGCACGACGTGATCGAGGATCCCTCCGGCTCGTGGCCGGGTCGTCAGTCATCCCATTGCGGAACTCGGTGATGAGGTCCCAGTGTCCGGGGAATCCGCTGGAGATGACGTCGATGCTGACACCGGCCAGAACGGGAGGGGGGCGGGATCAAGACTGGTCCTGAGGCCCAGCAGTCAGAGCAAGAGGCAGAAAGGCGAACGACCCGCATCGTTCGCTACAGTCTTGAGCTATGAAATGGATCCTTGTCATCATCTTGCTCATCGTGGCCGGTCTGGCCGCCTTTGTTGCGTTCGAGTACTTCACGGTCGGCATTCATGCCCTTCCGAGCTACATTCCCGGGCACGAGGCAACGGTACGAGGGCACAAACATGGCCCACGGGGCCATTATCGGAAGCGAGGGGCAGCAGCAGCGGTGATTAGCTTCATCCTGCTGGTCATCGCCGGCTGGCTCACCGCACGGAACATGCGGGCCGACAAGATGGGGGGACCAGCCACCCCTGCGGCCGCCTGACCGAGTTCGCGTCGACAGGAACGGACCCACACCGTGGCAGTACTCGATCCAACGGATCGAGTGGCTTCTTAGATCGTCCCCTCCTCGACTGCCTTGGCAATCCATGGGATCACATCGGCGAGGATCTCGTGCAAAGTGGTCGTCGCCTCGAAGCCCAACCAGCGCGTTGCCTTCTCGACAGCGGGCACTCGCCGCTGGACGTCGTGCGGGAACGGGGGGTCTGAGACCCAATTCAAGGCCACGCCATCGCCTTTGATCATCGACCAGATCTCGGTGGCGAGCTCGAGGACGGTGGTCGACTGCGACGTCGACAAGTTGAAGTCCTCGTTGAGGGCAGCCGGATGCTCCATGGCAGTCACGATGCCTCGAGCGAGGTCTGCGCCATAGGTGTAGTGACGGATCTGGCTGCCGTCTCCGAGGATGTGCAGCGGGTCCTGACCCTTGACCACCTTCTGGACGAGATCAGGGACCACATGGCTCATGGCCAACTTCACGTTCCCGCTCAAGATCTCCACGTCGCCGAGGGCGCGCCGCTCTCCTGTCCCCACGCAGTTGAAGGGACGGATGATGGTGAACGGCAAGCCGTACTGATCGAAGGCGGCTCGGGCGAAATACTCGACGGCGAGCTTCTGGAAACCGTAGGAGGAGATAGGGGGCGGAATCTGATGTTCCTGACCCTCGTACGACGGCCAGGAGTCGGCCGACTCGAACACCATCGACGAGCTCAGGTAGGTGACCTTCTGGAGGCCACCGTGCTGTTGGGCTGCGATTGCGGCATCGCAGGCAGCGGCTGTGATCCGCTCGTTGGTGGCGAGCAAATCGTAGGCATAGGTGTGGAAGTAGGAGATCCCGCCGATCATCGCTGCTCCGGCAATGAAGTGGTCGCACTCCATCAGCAGGCCGCGGAGCAGATCGACGTCGCGGGCGTCACCCTCGACGAATCGGTAGTTCGGATGGTCATCGTATGAACGATGGACCGGTCCGTACTTCGAGTAGTTGTCGAGGCCGACCACCTCGTGGTCGCGGTCCAGAAGCTCTTTGACGACGTAGCCACCGATGAAACCGGCCGAGCCGGTGACGAGAACTCTGCTCATGATAATGACCGTTGTGGAGCTGCTTGCTTGATCTTTTCCACCGGGAGTGGCGGACCGAATGCAAACCGCCACCAGCGAAGGTAGTGAGGAAGCCAGCCGGCCACCTTGAAGCTCGAGACACCTTGGTGCCGCTCGAGCCAGATCGTCGGAAGCTCCGCCACCGGGAGGCGGGCTCGTCGGGCTTTGGCGATGAGTTCGATGCCGATTTCGAAGCCCGTGTTTGAAGCGATACCCACCTGATCGATGAATCGCACGTCATAGGCTTTGAACGAGTTGGTGGCGTCGCGGGTGCCAACTCGGGCAAGAGCCCAGAGGGACAGCCCTGCCAGCCGTGAGAGAGTGCTCTTCACGAAGGGTCCACCGACCTGCTGGCCGCCTCTCGAATAGCGAGAGGCCGCGGCGATGACCACTCCCCGCTCAACCAATCGGACAAGCTGGTCGATCTGCTGAGGGTCATCGCACCCGTCGGCCATGGTCACAACCACGACATCGGCGGCAACGTGCTCGATCCCGTACCGGATGGCCTGCGCAGGCCCGGGCTCCACGTTGTTCACCAAGACTCGGACGCGTCCGTCAGAGCGGGCATGCTTCTCGGCATAGGGAACCGTGGAATCATCCGGGCTGTCGACCACTACAACAACCTCGCACGGAAGCTGAACGGCTTCGAGGATCCGAACGAGCACGTCCTCGATACCAGATCCCTCCTGATACGCCGGAATCACCACGGAGACGCGTGGCTTCATACGAGCACCCCATCACCACGGAGGTTCCAGATGTCGACAACGGGCTGACGGATGTCGAGCTCTGCATAGAGCTTGTGCGGCGCACCGATGACGAGAAGATCGGAATCCTCGAGAACTCTTTCGAGCGGGTGAAGGGCTTCGTCACTGGTGACGAAAGGATCTGTTGTCAGAACCGACTTCGCCCGGACCAGTAAGACCCGCTTCAACTTGTAGGAGAGGCTGTCCCGAGCGTCGTCGGACTCCCCTTTGAAAGCCATGCCAAGGATCCCAATGGTCATTGACCCCAGCTCGTACTTGGCGGCCAGCCGGGCCACCAAGTACAGCGGGAGGCCTTCGTTGACCTGCATGCTGGCGAGACCCAGAGCGAAGTTGTTGTTGTTGAAAGCGGCGAGCTGCATCGTGTCCTTCAAGAGGCACGGGCCCGCGGCAAAGCCAGGACCGGGCAGGTCGGCGGCGCGCGGATAGTCCTCGACGACGGCCGACCGAACCCGCTCATAGTCCACGCCGAAGTCGTTCGCCATCATGAACAGCTGATTGGCGGCAGCGAATTTGATGTACCGGTAGGAGTTGGTGAAGAGCTTGGCTAGTTCAGCTTCCTCGGGCTCCACCCGGATGATGGCCTTGGTCAACTGTGAGAACAGCAAGGACGCCCGCTCGTAAGCCTGATCCGATCGGGCGGCGACCAGCTGAGGGAGCGAGTACAACTCCTCCATGGCGCGCCCTTCGGCAATCCGCTCAGGGCAGAAAGCGACGTCGATCTGCTTGCCGAGACGAGTCATGAGTCGCTCAACCAGCCGCGTAACGCCCGGAAACACTGTACTCCGCAGTACCAGAAGCTGACCGTCGACCATATGCTCGGCCACCGCCTCGATGGCCTCGACCACCGCTTGGGGGTCGGGGTTCAGATGCTTGTCGATGGGCGTTCCGATGACGATGATGACGCATCCGGCGGTACTAATGGAGGCCGGCTGCGAACACGCCTTCAACCGGCCGGCCGACAGGACTCGATGGAGCACCTCGTCGGCCTGTGGCTCGAGGTGGGGCATGGCCCCGGACATGACCATCCGGGCAGCAGTGCGGTTGGTGTCATAAAGCGACACTCGCAGCCCGGAATCGGCCAAAGCCAAGCCCAGGGGAAGCCCCACGTGACCGCATCCCCCCAGGATGGAGACATCCCATTCCCACAGTGATCCCACGCCGCCCAGGCTAATTCACGCTGCCAAACCGGGGCAATCCGCTAACAACGCAGACTGCAATAGTCCCCCGGAATCACCCTGGTCCGCGTGGAAACCACATCGCTTGGAAAAGATGAGTCACGGTCAGGGGACCGCTGACCACTGGACCAACCTCCATCCGTTGAGGTGGCTTCCGACTATCAAGCTCTAATTCTCGCTCCACGTTAATTCTCACTGCACGTTTGACGGAAAGCTATTGGTGCCCATCTCTTGGGACGATCGCGTGGATGCTCGACGTCTGTCCGGCAGCTCCCTCGCCGAGCGAGCTCGAAGAAAACGACTGATCACCCCGAAACTTGCCAACGTGCCACCGGTAATGATGAGGCTCTGCGACAGCGACGCGAGACCAAAGTGGCTCAGCGCGGTTTGGTGACGGTGGATGAGCCACAGGACGAAGAGGCCGCCATTGATCGCCAGTCCAGCGAGGATCAAGACAATGCCGAAAATCACACATCGATTCGGGAATCGCGACCGCCCGATAAACGCGAACCGTTTCCTCGTGCCAGGACGTGCCACGGATGAATTGTGAGCTAAGACGACGCCAGCCAGCAGCGCCTGCATCCCGAGGACGAGAGCGATCCCTGAAAAGAACACCGGTTGCCACACGACAGAGCCGACCTTGACTCCCCCAGGCTGGAAGAACGACACGGTGAGCATGGCAAGACCGAGCGTTAAGAGGAGCAGCGCTGGACCGATCAAAAGCAAGTCGGGGGCGAGCAGAAAGATCAGTAATAAGTGCCGCCAACCATCAGACCAGGTGGCGAGCTTTGATTCACCGATTCTCGGTCGATAAGTCGTCGGTATTTCCTCGATTCGCAAGCCCGCTCGAGCGGAACGAATCAGCATTTCGCTCGCGAACTCCATGCCCGTCGCGGTAAGGCCCATCCGAACTAGGGCGTCGCGTCGGAATGCGCGAAACCCAGACTGGCTGTCCGTCACAACTCGTCGACCGCACGCCCGCGCCGTCAGAAACGTGAGAATAGGTGTACCGATAAATCGATGTACCCAGGGCATTGTTCCCAGGGTCGCCGAGTCGAGCCGAGAACCGAGTACGAGGTCGGCGCGGCCGTCCCGGACCGGACGTACGAGATCCGGTATTCGCTCCAACTGGTAGGTGAAATCGGCGTCAGCCATCACCAACACATCGCCTTGGGCCGACTCGAAACCAGCAAGCAGGGCGCTTCCGTACCCTGGACGCGGCTCGGACACAATACGGGCCCCAGCGGCAACGGCAACGGCGACCGATGCATCTGTTGACCCATTGTCAACGACAACGACTTCGCCGCGAAGTGATCCCGCTCGGAATGCACTCAATGCCTCATCGACACAGAGTCCAACCGACTCCTCCTCATTGAGGCAGGGAAGGACGAGCGAGACGTCGAGCGTTTCATCAGACATCATGAATCCCCTCACAGCCCAGATGGTGCCTTCTCCTGCTCTTTGACCCTAGCAGTATGCTGTCCGGGTGTTGAAAGCTGACGCCTTCGACTACGTCACAGCCCGTGGCCATCGATTTGCAGTCCGCCGACGATAAGAACGGCGACGAAACCCGAGTACCGCACTTCGCCCGGTGGCTACTTTTGATCACTATTCTCGGGTTCTGCCTGCGTCTCGTCGTCATCATCACTTCAAAGGGCGAAGCGGTCGGCGGTGACGGGTTTGCCTACAGTATTGTCGCCAACAGGAACGCCGCAGGCCATTGGTTCCTAAGCCCGTACACGGGCAAACCCGACGCGATCCATCCGCCGGCTTGGACGCTCGTCTTGACTCTATGGGCAAAGCTTGGTTTTCATGAAGTGTTCCAACAACAAGTTCTTGCCAGTGTCATTGGTACCTCTAGCATTGCCCTCGTCGGGCTCGCAGCGCGGCGTATTGCCGGCGAGAGAGTTGCCCTTGTAGCAGCCACGATTGCCGCGATCTATGCCGGTCTGTGGCTATACGAGCGAGCTCTGCTGTCCGAGACTCTTCTCTTCCCTGTAGTTGCCTTGATGGTCCTCGCGTCATACACGTTTCATAGGAATCCAACCTGGCCCGGTGCTGCATTGTTGGGTGCCATTGCTGGACTTATCGCCTTGATCAGGGCGGAACAGATACTGATAGTTGCGGTCCTCGTCCTGCCACTCATTCTCTCGGCGCGAAGCATCTCAACATGGTCGCGCGTGCGTTGGTCACTTCTCTCATTAGGTCTCACATTGGTCGTTGTGGCGCCGTGGACCATCTACAACCTTGGACGGTTCCAGCATCCCATCTTTCTGTCAACGCAAGCAGGTGCTGCTGTTGAAACGGGAAATTGTGGGGTCACATATCATGGCCCTCTTATCGGCTTCTACAGCTTGGCATGCCTCAGATCCACGGGGCCAGACAACAAACCAATCTCCGACGATGAGTCCGTTGCCGACGGCCAAGTACTCCATATTGGGCTCTCTTACGAAGAACACCATCTTGGCCAATTGCCTTTGGTTGTCATCGCGCGTGAAGGGCGAACTTTCGGCTATTGGAACCCATTCCAACAAACGATGCTCGACAATGCCTGGCAAACCCTATCGCCCATCTTCGGAAAGTCGACCTCCGTTTGGGTCTACGACCTCGCCCTCGTGAGCTACTGGGTCCTCTTGGTTCCGGCCATCGTGGGAGGCATCGTCCTCCGGCGACGACGGATCCCCCTCTACCCGCTGTTGGCTTTCTTCGCCACGGTGATCGTCACTGTCTCGTACAACTTTGGGGAAACGAGGTACCGCGCCGCTGCGGACGTACCTCTCGTTATTCTCGCAGCTGTCGGCATCGAGGCAGGGCTCCGCTGGCTAGCTCGCTCCAACGTGTGGCCGGGCCACCGAAACTACTTGATGGCCAAGTCAGAGCCGGGGTGATCAGCGCGACCGGGAATGACCGGTCCCGTTCGAACGGACAAACGTGAAAAGATTGTTCAACCTGAGTTCGAATCGGCGGGCCGAACCCACCGACCATCCCGATTCACCTAGAACTCGAGGAATCTCGTTCACCTCGAGACCGTGATGCTCGTCGGCCTCCATACCGTTAAGCAATCTCAATTTGATCGCGACGTCCAGTATTCGGTCAACCGCCGGTGATGGCACCGTGACAACTAGCGTCGCATTATCGGTGGTGTGCGAGAAGAGCTGCTCACCGAATCGACCAAGCTCATCGAGAGTGAGATGTTCGAGTACGGCCAGAGCGGTTACGCAGTCGAACGACTCGTTCACAGGGAGCGACTCCAGCGTGCATTTGAGGATCCGGTGGCCTTCGGGTGTCGTGCGCTCGGATGCCTCCGGATCGATGCCCACGCTTGGTTGAATTCGAGATCCCAGGTAGGAGAGCCAGGAACCGTCCGCCGTCCCAATGTCGAGTACACGCGAATGGATGGGCACTTTCGGCTCCGCCACCCGAAATCGCCATCTCTTGATCATCTCGTCCAGAAAACGAAGGTCGCTCATATTCTCAACCTATATCAACGATCGTAAGTGACTCCTTGCTTCCAGAACGCACGCCGGCGAGTTCGGCCTGGCCCCACCAACCAAACCGGCTCTTCGGATACGAGCGGGGTGCGGTCACTGGTCCAGTCCCGCCCTCGCGATCGTCGGGTCCCATGAACGGAACCTCGGAGCTACCCATCGGCACGAAGTCCGGCGGGCGTTTGGGCGACCCTCACCGAGCGCCAGAGGCCGACCGATGCGACCGGGACCCCGTCATCGGTCACGATCTGGCACCCAATGTTTCGATGTCCGGCACCTCCGAGGGGCGCTGGATCGAACTTGCTGCTTGCAACTGTGGCCCCGCCGGGCAACGGCCCGATCTGAGCACCGTGGCGCGGCGGCGATCACCCTGCCCACGTACGGCACGTCACTCATGCCACAGTCGGTTGACTCGATCAAATCACTAAAGCGCCGACATCAGCCCCAGAGACAGCCCCACTGCAGAGTGGCGGGACACCCAGACTCGGAGCGCTTGAGTGGGCGGCGGCGGAAAAATGGGTGTCCTACTGTGTTCCAACGTGAGCCACGTCCACCATGGATCGGTGGCCGCACCCCCACCGGGTATCCTCGCTGCGTCGGATAGGCAGCACCCGTCGGTGGATAAAGGGCCGACGATTCTTGCGGCGATCGTGTTCCTTGCCGTCATCGTTGCGTACTTCCTCTTCATACATGCCTTCGGTGTGAACGTTGTCTATCGAGACCAGTGGAGCGATGTTCAGATCCTCGGTCAATCGCTCTCTGGCCATCTCACGCTCGGACAACTCTGGGCCCAGCACAACGAAGAAAGGCTCCTCTTCCCCAACCTGATCGTCGTGTTGCTCGGTCGAACCACCCACTTCAACATTGTGTACGAGGAGTACGTCGGTGCGGTCCTGTTGGTCGCCTCGATTGCCCTTCTCATCCTGGCTCACCGGCGCCGTGCACGTCAGGTGGATTGGCTCTGGTATTGCCCAGTCGCCCTGCTGATGCTCTCTATGGTCCAGTACGAAAGCACGTTGTGGGGCTTTCAGCTGGCCTGGTACCTCGTGCTTGCCGCTTCTTTAGCGGCCCTCTTCCTGTTGGACCGACTGACCTTGACTTGGCCGACCTGGGCGCTGGCGATCGTCGCCGGTGTCGTGGCGAGCTTTTCGTCTATCCAAGGGTTGATCGTGTGGCCCGTCGGCTTGATTCTCCTGCTGCTCCGACATCGCTCACGATCGAGCATCGTCACCTGGATCGCTTGTTCACTGTTCGCCATCGGGTTGTATTTCGCGGACTTCAGCACGAACAAGGCCGGTGCACAAAGCGACGTGGTACATCATCCCGTGGCAGCGGCGCAGTTCTACCTCGCCCTCATCGGTGACGTTGTTGGCGCCCCGTTGAGTGACGCCAGTGCTACGAGAACGGCCGTCGAACTCCTTGGCCTCGTCATTCTGCTGGCCTCGGCATGGGCGATCGTTGTCGTCTGTCGCGGGCGAGCCGCCGTCAACGGTGGGCCGATCGCTGTCTCGCTTATCGGCTTTGGCTTGTTGTTCGCCGTCTTGGTCACCGGATCACGATCGGTGCTCGGAATCTCCGCCGCCGACGGGTCTCGCTATCGCACCTTCGACCTACTGATCGTGGTTGGCCTTTATCTTGTGACCGCGGAGGGATTCGCCGATCGCCGCATCCGCTTGCCGGGCCGATCGGATAGCACCCGGTTCTCCAACGGGCACCCTCAGCGTGACCTCGTTGGTCAGACCTATCTGATTTTTGCTGTGGTCGTCGTGGCCATCGTGTGCTTCCAGGTCGCCCTGGGCATACCCGAGGGGTTGACCTCGGCCCGCAACTACCACGCCACTCAGGTCCAGGGTGCCCGGGTGCTCGCGAACATCAACGATTACCCCGATGCGTACGTCGCCTCGTCGCTTGGCGCCTACCAGTCAGCCGGGTACATCAGGGAAATGGCCCGGATCCTTGAGCGCCATCGTCTGAGCTTGTTTGCCTCCGGTGCTGTCGCTCAGTACCAGGCCGAAGGTCTGATCGCTATTCCGCCCGCCACCATCCGCATCACGAGCCCACGGGCGGACTCAGTGCTCCATCGGGATCAGGATCTTCTGGCAGCCGTCTCGGATGACTTCAAGGTGACAAAGGTCGAGTTCGAAGTCACTGGTCAAGGCCTCGACAGAGCTGTGATTTCTACCGCGGCGAGTTTTTTGTACTACGGGTGGATCGGTGAGTGGAAAACGCAGACCGTGGCGAACGGCTCCTACGAACTCCAGGGTCTGGCGTTTGATTCGGCTGGGCACGAGATTCGCAGTCCCGAAGTGTCGATCATCGTAAGGAATGACTAGTCGAGTCAGGGCAACTCGGATCCCGACGAGGCTCAAACAGCTATAGCAGTCGAGCGACGACGGAGGGTCGGGTAGCCGGGGGGAATTGCACCCCCCGGCTCCCACAGATCCCGGCGTGACAGTCTCCCGTCACCGGGCTCTTCTCATCCGTCAATCGGTCAATAGTTGCGGACCCACTTCCATTGGGCGAACAAGCCGGGCTGTCGATCGAGCAGTCCGGTCCACCACCGTCTGAAAGCTGCATGGGTCCGCAGCCGCCGGTACTTCTTCCCAGCCCAACGCCTCAGGTAGGTGCTGACACGCTGGAGGAGAGGAATCATGCCCGTCCGGTGAAACCGGCCGTAGTAGTTCATCCACCCCCTCACGATGGGGTTGAGCCAGTCGGCCAGGTCGTCCAGGGTCATGGTGGTGCGCCGATGGATCCGCATGGCGCGGAGTTCGGCTCCCTTGGCCTTGAGCACCTCGTTGCTCATCGCAGGAAGAAAGGAGGTGAACAATCTCCCGTCCCTGCTGTTCCGGGCCAACCTGGCCCGGAAGGTGAACCCGAGGAAGGTGAACGAGGTGTGCCCGTGATCCCCCCAGCGCGTGCCATCTTTGCAATAGACGATCCGCGTCTTGTCCGGGTGGAGCCTGAGGCCCACCTCTTCCATCCGCTCGGCGATTGCGGCAAGCACGGCTTCGGCCTGTCGCCTGGTCGCACAGTGCACGACAGCATCGTCGGCATAGCGCTCGAACGGGCAGGCCGGGAACTTCTTGGCCAGCCAGTTGTCGACCGCAAAGTGCATGAACAGGTTCGCCAGGACCGGCGAGACCGCCGAGTCGACCACGGTCCTCGAGCTCGCAAACCTCATCTGGCGGATGATCGAGGGGGACGAGGTCCTGGTCCGCTGGGTGTCCGATCCGCCGTTCCCCCACGATGTGCAGCGA
The DNA here is from genome assembly GCA_963756195.1 of uncultured Acidimicrobiaceae bacterium. Taxonomy (GTDB): domain Bacteria; phylum Actinomycetota; class Acidimicrobiia; order Acidimicrobiales; family RAAP-2; genus CAVSNH01. The sequence continues at coordinate 53,121 of CAVWMT010000004.1, read as the reverse complement.
CGCGTCCCCTCCGTCGAGAAGGCCAAGCGGCTGCTCGGCTGCGAGGCTACGACATCTCTGTGGGTGATCCTCGAAGACGTCGTCCCCTGGATCCGGCGGGCAGTCGAGGAGGGGACGATCTAGCGATCTGGCGTCGCATCCAACGCGCGTTCGCGACGCCCGCTCGTTGCGTCGGGCGCGCTGGGTTGAGGGACGTTCTACGTGAGCGTGGTCAGCGCTGGCCATCCGATACGTGAACGCGAGCACAGGGGCCACTTCACCACTGCCGACGAGGCGATTCAGTTCGCCACACGCACCTCGACCGGAGGGGTCCTGATCGATCGACCTCCCGAGTCACTGACGGTGACAACAATCGTGTAGCTGCCGTTGGGCACTCCCGAGGTGTTCCATCCGCCGATCCAGCCGTAGTTGGTCCGAGAACCGGTAGCGAACGAGGCGCCTTCAATGCCCGGACCGCTGAGAACGTAGTCAACCCTGGTGACGTCGAACACGTCTGAGACGACCACGTCGAGGAGCTGCTTGCCGTGAATCGTTGACCCGTTATGGGGAAGGGTCACAGTCGCGCGTAATGGCGAACGGTAGAGATCGAGCGGTTTTTCGCTCAGGTACCTCGCTGCGTCACCTGTGCCGAACAGGCTCAGGCGATGGTCCTTGGCTATCGTGATCCGACGGCGAATGGACTGGGCCGTTTCCAGCCAATCGAGGGCGCCGACGACCGGGTCCGGGTACCGGTTGGCCCTGACGGTCACCTGTCCCATATAGAGCCGGTTCTGGCGCACCGCTCGCGCCTGGGAAATGCCGTTGGCCGATCCGAGTACCACGGTGAGGACGATCCCCACCCCGACGACGACTCGAGCGAGAGTGAACAGGGGATCGGAAAAGACGTGCCGCTGTCGACCAGCGCTTCCCGCCGACGATCGAGCACCATGTTCCGACGATCGCAGCTCGGAAGCGAGAGGTCGATCCAGGACGGCGAGGTACGAACCGACGAGGACGAAGATGGCGAAGACCGTGTAGCGGTCCTCCACGTCGAAGACGGCGAGACCAGCCCGACCGGACGCGGTCACTCCCGAGAAGAGGAGCCCGAAAAAGATCAGCGAGAGGGCGAAGGGGCGCCCTCCGGTGCTGGTCCGCTCCCGAATGGCGAACCGTACGAGCGCCCAGATCGCCGTCACGACCAACACCGAGCCGAAGACGGTCACCAGGACGCCCGGCTGACCTTCCCCCACGATGTCACCCACGACCCGGAGGAAGAAGGAGAACACAGTCAGCGGATCCTGGGTGGACGACTGGGAGACGTTGAAGCTGAAGCCGACGAAGTAGATCACGCCGATCAGGACCGCGGAGCCGATCCAGGCAATGGCCATGTGCCGGGGCCGGCGCCTCAGGTAGATGAGCAGGAGTCCGGCCGGCCACACGAGCAAGCCCTGAAGTGACGAGAAGCTCGCGATGACGGCTGCGGCGATGGCGCCTCCGAAGAGGAGCCATCGCTGTGACTCCTGGTCCAGCAGGAACATAGCCAAGGCGATCATGAGGAGCACCAGGTACCACGCCATCTGGAAGCCCCACAGTGCGTTGCCGGCCTGGGCGAGCGAGAGCAGCACGATCGCAACCGGGCAGTACCAGATCCACCGCCTCTCTGGTGAGCGACGCTTGTGAGCACAGATGACGAGCGCCGTGCCGCCGAACAACATGAGGGCGCTCAAGTACTCCTCGGTCTTCACGTTGAAGTGAGTGGTGTACGCGAGGGCCAGCACGACCAGATTGGGGAAGAAGATGCGGTTCTCGTAATGCTGCGACCACAGCGTCGAGAAGTGGAGGGTCCCGGAGTACGCATGACCGATCAGGTTCACGTCGTCCCATTGGTCCGCGTAGATGACGTTGACGCCGTAGGCGTGGATCATCCACAGGTAGGACACCGCCGGGATCGCGAAGCCGAGGAGAGTGGCGATGGGGATCAGCCATGCCCGCCAGTCCGAGCCCGGTGACGCGACGGCTCTCGGGCCAGGCACTTCGACGCCCGTAGTCGGTCGTGACGACGTCCCTGTGTTGACCATCCCTTGACCTAACCGATGAAACGTCTAGCCGGTCGCCATCGGGGAACCTACCCGTGCAGAAGATGCCGGCATAGGCCCAAGTTGGGTGACGATCCGGTCAGGTCGGCCACCGACACCGGCGATGGAGACCTGTTGGGGCTCACGGCGACGCGAGCGGGGCCCTTTCCGCCCAGGTAGTGCAACATCATAGCCCCCCCGTACCACGTGACCCTGATCGAGTTGAGGGTCGGATCCGTCATCACGTTGATCCGATACTGGAAGTGCTCCACGGCCGAGAAGGACCATCCAATGGGGTACGGCCAGGTGATGCGAGGGACTCCGGGGTTCTCCAGACGGACGTGGAAGAGGCCGCCGCCCGACGGTTCGACGACGAGCGTCGACGAGCCGAACCGAAGCAGCGGGACAGCCGTCCGGAGGGTTTGAGGCGGCACGTTGAAGGTCAACCCGACCGTCGTGTTGATGGCTCTCGCCTGCTCGACCGGGATCCACGTCGAGTGCATGACCTGCTGCCCCGGAGAGTCCCAGAACGCATAGCCGGTGGAGAGATAGAGACCGGTGCATCCCCGCGCCGCGTAGAGATGGTTGGCCGGAGCCCAGTACGGAAGCGAGCCACTGCGGATCACGGAAGCCGACTGAGAGCCCGGAGTGAGCGAGCGCTGGACGGTGACGTAGTTCTTGGCCTGTGCGGTCGTCCATGACGGAACCGGTGACGCTGCGATCCCGAGGTTGGCGGCCACGCCGAAGAGGGCGAGCACGACCAGCAGCGAGGCCGCCGCGTTCACGACGAGGCGCCGTCGACCGCTGATGCGATGGCAGATGTCGACGAGGCCGACGGCGCTGGCGAGGATGAGAAAGGGAAGCAAGTCGGCCGAGTAGCGGTCGAAGATGAAGCCGAAGAAAAGGACGCCGGCCCCTCCGACAGCGCCGGCGAAGAGCGGTATACGGGCGAGGCTGATGGCGCCGGAGCCCCGTGGCCTGAACGCCGCCACCACGCCCCAGCAGCTGAGCAGGAAGAGCAGTGGCATCGACGCCGGGATGCTGGCCGTCGGCTGCGTCTGCTCGAGCACCACCTTGCCCACCGCGTGCGGGTAGTCGGCGGGGAGCGTGATGAAGGGGAACGTGCTCGTCAGGTGCAGTCCCGCCGGTTGGAAGTAGGCGACCAGGGTGCTCGGCAGGAAGTGGAGGCCGAACGGTGTGCCACCGTTCACGGCGAGAAAGTACCGGCGATGGGCATTGACCTGGGTCCACACTTGGTCTGCCAGCGGGTAGCCGCCCACGGGAGCCCGATACTTCACCCAGCTGATGACGCCCGCGACGACCAGCGGTACCAGCCCCGCGAGCGCCGTGGAGACGGCAAAACGGCGATCAGACGGTCGCCTGCGGGCCAGGGCGAGCCAGCCCGCCACAAGCAGAGCTCCCAGAGCGCAGGCATAGCCCGTCGAAGGGCGGTCGAGGTTGGCGGCGAGCACGAGGCATCCGAGCAGCACCACCCGTCGAAGCGAAGGTCGCTCGAGGACACCTAAGAGGGCGAAGAGGGCTCCGGTCGTCAGAGCGACGCTCCACGCCATGTCCTCGTTGTAGACGGAGGGAGAGCTGGCGAGGTACAGCAGCACGGACCCACCGGTCACAGAAGCCGCGAGCACCCCGTAGCAGGCGGCCTCTCCCCAGCCGAGGGGCACCGACCCGCGCACGAGATGGCGTGTTCTCCAGATCAGAAGCGACGTGAACAGGCCGGTGAGCATCCAGGCCAGGAGAAGCGAGGGAGCCGTCAGCCGCCCGTCAAGGCTGCTCGTGACCAGGAGAACCGGCATGCGGAGCAGAGCCGGGAAGAGCCCGAAGTAGGTGTACGCGTGACCCTTGTATACGAAGGCCTCGACGCCGAGCGACGCGTTCGGGACATACAGGTGACCGTGGAACAACGCCCGCGCCTGGAGGTCGTAGAAGTTGGACGGCGCCACGCTCCTGAGGGGGTCAACACGGCCCGACCAGAGGTCCCAGAGAGTCCAGAGGTACGGCGGGGTTACCACGGCGATCCCGATGAGAACAGCCCAGGTGAAACGCTTGCGATCAGCTCGGCGATCGGGGGGCGCCTGGACGTCCTCGATGGTCTGGCGAGGGCCGAGGTCGGTGAGGGTGGCGCTCATGTCCCAGAGAGTGGCTCGATCGTCTGGCGCCACCTTCGGAAGGTCTCCGGAGGAAACCCCCCGCGCCAGAGATCGTTGACAGCTTGATTGATCACGGCAATCCACCGATCAATAGCCAGCGTTCCCATCTTCGGTCAGCGGTCCCCCACCAGGCTGTGGCAGAGCGCCATCGGGTGGGGCGGCGTCACCATCGGGAGCTCCGCGACCGTGATGATTGGCGTCGTACCCGGGGGGGACGGAGGAGTCGGCTGGACGACGATCGGCCCTCGTCCGGCGATGTAGTGATCGATCAACTGGTGCCCGTACCAGCTGACGACCACAGAATGGAGATTGGGATCGATGGTGACCACGAAGTGGTACTGCGTGTGCAGGTACACGATCGGGAGGAGGAAACCGTACGGCGGCGGCCACGAGATCGAGGTCCCGGAGTTCTCGAGCACCATGCGGACGGAACCCGGCGAGGTCGGCACGAGGACGAGCGACGACGGGCCGTAGGTCATGAGCGTCACCGGATGGGCCAGAAGGCTGGCCGGACGGTTGAACGTGAACCCCATCGCGCGGGTGAAGGCGGGGCTCTGATCGACCGGCAGCCACCCGTAGTGCTCGATGTGCTGACCCGGCACGGACGACAGGGCGTCGCCGCTCGACAGGTAGAGGCCCGAGCAGTGGTTGACCGCGAAGAGCTCGCCCGATGGAGCCCATAAGGGGAGCGTGTTCCCCGTCCGTACGCTGGCACCGAACGAACCGAGGCTGAGCGACCGCTCGGCCGTCACGTAGCCGACCGCCTGGGTCTGGGTCCACTGCGGGACCGGAAACGCGGAGACGGCCACATTGGCGGCGACCCCGTAGGCGGCGAGTGCGCAGAAGCCCCCGAGCGCCCATCCCCGCGCCCTGCGGCTGCGCCCGTCGAGGAGTCGCCAGATCTCGATCATGCCAACCGCCGACGCGACGATGAAGAGCGGCATGAGGTCGCCGATGTACCGCTGGGAGACGTATCCCCAGAGGAGAACCCCGGCCGTCCCCACGGCCCCGGTGACCAAGATGATGCGCGCCACGTGCACACGACCGGGACCCCGCCGCCGGAACGCCGTCACCGCTCCCCATACGGCGAGCACGATGAGCAACGGTGCCGTCGTGGTCATGCTGGCCGTCGGGTAAGTAAACTCCATTACTGCCCCGTTGAGCACCGCGGCGGGGTGTCCCGGGGGGGTGATGAACGGGAACAGCGTGGAGAAGCGGGCTCCGAAGGGCTGGAAGTAGGCCCATACCTGGGTCGGGATGTGCGTGACGTTGTACGGCTTCCCCCCGTTGGCGGCAAGGAAGTACCGGCGGTGGGCGTTGAGCTTGGTCCACTCTTGGTCGGCCATCGGCAGCCCGACCGGGATACCGAACTTCGCATAGTTGACGGCTGCGTTCACGAGGAAGCCCACCACGCCGATCGCCGCCAACGGGATCGCCCAACGGCGGGCCGCGGTTCCTCCCTTGCCCAGGGCGAACCAGGCGGCCACGAGGAGGCACCCGATGGTGACCGCGTAGCCGGCCGGTGTCCGGTTGAGGTTCGTGCACACCACCAGCACGGCGGCCACCGCCGTCCGGCCCCACGAGGGTCGCTCCTGGATCCCGAGCAGCGCGAAGAGGGTGGCGACGACGAGCGCGATGCTCCAGGCGAAGTCCTCGTTGTAGACGAAGGGCGTCGCCAACAGGTAGATGACGACCGAGCCGCCCATGACGCCGGCCATCAGCACGCCGTACGAGGCCGCCTCGGCCCGGCCGAGGAGCGCGGTACCACGGATGAGAACCCGCAGCCGCCACATAAGCAGGGCGGTGAAGATGGCGGTGGCGAACCAGGCGAGCAGGAGCGAGGGAGCCGTGAGGTCGCCGTCGAGGCGGCTGGTGAGGAGCAGGACCGGCATCCGGATCAACGACGGGAAGATCCCGAAGTAAGTGAACGCGTGGCCGTCGTGGAAGAACGCCTCAATGCTCAGCTGGCCTGCGTTGACCCACAGGTGGCCGTGGAACATGGCTCGGGCCTGGAGGTCGTAGAAGTAGTCATAGGAGGTTCCTCGGATCACGTTGACCTTGCCCCACCACAGGTCCCACAGGAGCCACAGCGCGAAGGGAAAGGTGACCGCCGTTCCCGCTACGACCGCGATGGTGAACCGCCGGCGGCTGACCCCCTCCGTCGAGCGGGTCTTGACGGCACCCCGGTCCTCGACACGCCCCTCGTCGACCTGCTCTGGACGGGTGATGGTGGCGGTTGCCATCACAGACCCCCTCGACGACGGTGGAAGCACCGGTCCCAGAAGGCTAGTACCTTGCCCGCGGACTGGTCCGAGGGCCCGAGTCGCCTCCCAACCCAATCGCAGGCCCGCAGAAGGTGGGTGTGGCCGCGGATAAGGATCGACTCGGCACTGTCGCCCGGCCGCGGTCGGTAGTCGGTCGACCGGATGAGGGGGTTCTCCTCCACTCCGAAGTAGTAGAGGGCGAGCGACCGCCGAGTTTCGCCCTCCGGACAACCCAGCGGCTCGGGGTGTCCGTGGTAGGACTTCGCGTCCGTCCTGAAGATGAGGACCCGGTTGGCGACAGGTGTGACCTTCTCCGCGCACCGCGTCATGTCCGCGTTCCACAGCTCGAGGTAGCCGCCGTACTCGGGCCTCCAGTCCTCGTTAGATAGAGGAGGAGGTTCGACCGCCGCTGCCACGAGGGCCGAGGCGGGTGGACGGTGAAGTTGGTATGGACGTTGAGGAACCCGCCGCTCGTGGTCTGGTGGAGACCGCCACCGTCGAGCGATGCATCGGGGATGAGGTTCTACACCCCGATGAAGTCGCTCACGAAGCAGACGAACTCGGCGGGTTGGGCTCGGCCAGGATCTGCTGGAGCGTGGGGCCCCAGATCGCCGTTCCGTGTTGGAGAACGTCCGCTCGTTGGAGTGCATCAAGTTGTTCCACTGCTGGGGGTCGAGTACCGGGGACTCCTGGACAGGCCGTTCCGCCGCCCGTACGAAGAAGTCGTCGATCACGATGTGCGGATAGGGATCGGCCGTTCGGTAGCGCGCCCGGAGGCTCTCGAGGTCCTGCTCGAGGAAGTCCTGCTCGAGGCGGTCCAGGTCGATGGCCGGCGCGCCGGTCTGCCGGTCCTCGAGGCACGCCATCGGGTACCTGGGCAGCGATGGCCCCCCGCTCCTGCGGTAGCGGATGTTGGCGCTCATGTCCCATCCACGGTTCGGACGACAGCCCGAGCCTCGGGCGGAAATCCTCTGGTCATCGATTCTTCCCCCGTACCGTGGTCCCGGTGCGTACGCACCCTCGGCCCCAACCTGCCCTGCGTCCGCGAGCTGGACCTCAGCCCTGGGGTCCGAGCTCAGATCGGCCCCCGTTTTGGCGTCTGCGATCTGCGCGAACAACCGGTCAGAATGATGTACTTGAGGCGCCACAATACCGCAAAGGCGCTGATGCTGGCCCGCACGACGAGCGTGGTCCGGGCAAGGTGGTGCAGGTCGTGCTCGTTCGCCCTGGACTTCCGCCATCCAGTGGCGACTACGACAGGATCGAGGCCGTTGTCCAAATGCGGCTCTCGTAGGTCGCACGGGCCCACTCGCGAAAAGAGGGTCAAGTGTGACGAGGGTCCCTGAAATCGGTCCAGGTTACCTGGACTGAATCGGCCCGGGAATCCTGGAGGCTCCTTCCCTTGAGAAGATGGAGCGATGCCAAGGAATGTCCGATACTCCCAGAGTCTCAGGCGACAAAGGCGGTGACCGGCACGGGCGATGAATCCAATTCTGGCCTGCAGATAACCGGAGCCCCTCGGAAGAGGTTCATCGACAGCTTGGACCCGACGCTGGTTAACCTTCTGACCGTCCTCGGATTCGGCGCTCCGATTGCCGCCTACTTTTGGTTCCTCCATCGCTACAGCGTCAACGTGATCTATGGGGACCCATGGGATGACGTGAATGTCATCAATCATTCCTACACGCATCTCTTCGACTGGAGCTCACTTTGGGCCCCACACAATGAGAATCGAATCCTTTTCCCCAATCTGATCGTTCTCTTACAGGCGTATACAACCCACTACAACGTGCAGGTAGAGGAATACTTAGGCGCCATAATGCTCACGGGGTCGACTGCTCTCCTGATTTGGGCCCACAAGCGTCGGTCACCCTCCACGCCGTGGCTGTACTACTGCCCAGTGGCGATCCTCATGCTTTCCTTCGTGCAACACGGGAACACACTCTTTGGCTTCCAACTTGCGTGGTATCTCGTTCTCTTCAGCGTTGCCGTCGCTCTCACCATTCTGGATCGGCCCGTACTTTCGTCGTGGTGGGTCGCCGTTGCCATGGCAGCAGCGGTCGTTGCAAGTTACTCATCGTTGCAAGGTCTGCTCGTTTGGCCTACCGGGCTGCTTCTTATGTTCAGTCGGCACCGCCCGAAGTCGTTCAAGATTGCATGGGTCTCCGTTGCCGCTGTAACCGTGATCGTCTATTTCACCAACCTTGGAGCGCAGCCAGAAGCTTTCGGTTATCTGATCAGACACCCAATCGCCGACATCGAGTTCTTCCTCGTCGTGCTCGGCGACCTCGTGGGTGTGGACGTAAGTGGCGCCAACGCGACCGGCATTGCCGTCCTCCTCTTGGGTCTGATCATCTTCATGGCATCAATTTGGGTACTGGTCGACTACTTCCGTGGCCGTGACGCAGAGGGCGGAAGCCCGATTGCGGTCGCTTTGATCTGTTTTGGGTTACTGTTCGCTGCTCTTGTCACCGTTGGGCGCATCTCACAGGGGTGGTCCGGTGCTAGTGCGTCGCGGTACCGGACCTTCGATCTGTTGATCCTGGTAGGGCTCTACCTGGTCCTTCTCGACCGGTACGCTTTACGGTGCAGGACAGAGGAGAAGAATCAACGATCGGTGATGTCACCTGGAGAGATTCCAGTGGATCACACTGCTGGCATCCCGTCTAGAGGCCCGTTCGCTCATCAACGGTTCGTCGCCTTGGCCGCAGTCGTCGTGGCCACCGTGTGCCTTCAGATTGGCATCGGTGTTCCACAGGGCCTCGCCGGTGCCAGGACCGACCACGCTTTGCAGGTCGTAGCTGCTCGTGTTGTCGTGAACATCGATAGGTATCCGGATGCCTTTGTCCAAACAACCTTAGCTCCCTTTTATCAAGCAGCCTTTATTAGGCAGATGGCCTACGTAGCAAAAGCGCACCGTCTCAGTTTGTTCGCCACAGACGCTGCTGCCGAGTACAAGGCAGAGGGTCTCATCGTGGACACATCGACCCTAAGCACGAGTATCACGATTCCTGCCGACGGTGTCGTGCTGAAGGGCACGCGGATTCTCGAGCGCGACCGCGTCCGACGCCTTCGGTGTTACCAAACTCGAGTTTGCAGTCACTGGGGAAGGACTACGAAATGCAGTAATTAGCAAGGCTGAGCCCTACAGATACGGGTGGATAGGAATCTGGCACACCACAACGGTGCCCAATGGGTTCTACACGCTAGCAAGCGTTGCATTCAATGGTGATGGTCACGTTGCGCGCAGCCGAAGTATCTCTGTATTGGTAAGAAATTGACTATCTGGTGATTCGGATTTCATCCGGTGCGATGGTGACCCGAAGCCGGGGATCTGACCGGTGTCCCGCCCGTCGCCATGTCGTCGTTCAGGCCGGCTCGACTTGGTCGGTTGGTGAACCTGGCGCGGTTGGGACGAGTCGGCATCGTCGCCGCCGACATCCTCGACCGAGCAAAGCGCTTGATGACTCACAAGGGTCTGCCCTTCGTCATGCTTACGGTCACCGTTAACCGGTGAACTTGGGCTGCCGGCCTTCGGCGTAGTTGGGGGCCAAGGAGTCGAGCCCATATGACTCCAGTATCGCGTGGGGTCGACCGGATCGCGGTGACCTTCGATGAGCCATCCCCGGTCGCTGATGCCGCGCTGTCAGCACGGAGTCAGCTGCTCCATCACCCCTGGCTGGAAACCTCCTTCCGATCCGAAGAGCCTGTTTTCCGTTCACTCGCGCACGGATCGGGCACGACGTTCACAAAACTCAAGGATCTTGAGATCGTGCAAACTCTGGATCCGGGCAGCACCACCGAACACTTTGTGGTCGGGGCCCGCGACTCCTCGGTCCAGAAGAGGATGCGGGTCAACGTAGGAAGTTCAGCGACGAAAAGGTGTGTGGCCCTGCGCTTTCGATTTGAATAACGATTCGTGGATCGATGATTAGAGCCTGGCCATGGGCGAAGCCGCCCCGTATGCAAGCGTTGACCCGTCATAGCGTCTTAGGAGTTCGGCCACCGTGGTCCCATACCCTAATGAGTGGGAGCCACCTCAGTATGGCGTGTCTCACATCCGGGTACATACGGTGGTCCGTCGGCGTGGAAGACCTTGAACGCGCCAGGACTGAACAGGCTTAGCTTGTCTTCTCGTGCCTCTTTGAAGACAGGAGCATCGATGGTGTTAATAAGGCTTCCGCTATAGACACCCCCACCCAGGATGATGCTCTCGTAGCAGAGGCGCTGATCTTGGGGAATCTGCGAGAGATTGACCACCAACCTCGCTTCGGTGACGGCACTACTCTGTATCAAGCGCGCCTGGGTAAAACCGAAATTCGTTGTCCCCACAACCAGCAACGCCAGAGTGAGAATCAGACAGAAGCAGAGGAATTTGACTACTCGAGAGCGGCGTGAGTGTGATGCAGAATAAATGCGTGCAAGTACCTTTGGCACCGCGTATGTCGCAATCCCTGCGAGCAACACCACCTGTGGCATTACGTACTGAAGAGCGGGCGTGCCGTAGCCAAAGCGCCCGTAGTCAATCATGGCGTCAAAGAGAATGGAGAAGAGGATCATTGCTGAGGGTAAAGGCAGACGCGGGGTGATCCGCCTCTCTCTAAATGACTGCACGACGACAAAGATGCCAATGGCAGCGAGCACCACCCCGAGGATTTCCTGCGCGCCGGTGGCACTGGAAGCAGTGGGATACAGGAACCCCACCACGCGAAAGTAGAACCGCGAGCACCCCAACGGGATGCCTAAGTAGGTATCCAGGTACGCACCGTGTCCGGCCGGACAGACTCCGATCGCAATCAGCTGGCTATAGCCGTGAAGAAACAGGGCCACACTCGCGATGCAGCCGAGCAACCAGATTCCCGCCTCCAGATAGGTACGTCGGTTCCAAGGAGTGCGCCATAGGAGGAGAAATAGTCCGATGGGCCACAATACAAAGCCTTGCGCAGCCGAGAAGGAAGCGACCACTGCAGCAATCAGAGCCAGCACAAGAATCGTCGGTCGGTTGAAAGACGAAATCGTCAACAGGTAAAGCAATATCAGGAAACACAAGACGACCATGAACCATGCGACTTGAAAGGCCCAGAGCGCATTCTTTACATCGGCGAGACTGAACCAGATTATTCCGAGAACGGCACACGGCACCGCAGCGAGCGGCCGGCCGTCATACTCACGGTAGAGCCTGAGAAGTAGGAAATAACTGACGATGTAGATGACAGCACTGAGAAGAATGAGCGATCGGATATTGTAATGATCGAGGAAGCCAGAGACCACGAATAGCAGGTTTGGAAAGAAGATACGACTCTCCAAGTGCTGAGCCCAGAGTGCACTCAGTGTGAGGTGACCGTGGAGGGCACTGTGAACCAACGGCACCACGCTCCCGTCGTCGCCCTGTGGTTCATTTATGGCGAAGTGGTTGACGAACCCGAGGTACAGAACAACCAAGACGCCCCAAACGAAGGCAACCGAGACGAGCCGCAGGTTCCGACTCTTCTTGCGAGATGGCAGATTCTTCGCAAGAAGGTCTCCGCCGACAGCCACGTCGGCCCCAGTCCGAGCGAAGGAGGTCACTGACGTTTCCAGGGCTCCAGACCGTATCCGACGACGAGAGGTCGGGCAACCGCCACAGCACTTGGCGTCGTCAACCAGACTTTCCTGACCGCAAACGCCACTCTGCGGCCGTGAACGAACCGGCTGGGTCGCCGTTGTGCCAATATCCCCATGGTCGCTGCGCCCCGATGTGATCGCCTCTCTGGAACTTAGCCTGGATAATTCGTCCGACCACTGAACGGGTCGTGCACGCGCGTCCGCGTAAAAAGCCCTCCTTCCTGGAAGAATGTTTGTCACCACAACAGCGCTCACCAACCAGGAGGAGAGCTCCTTGAAAGTGCACCGTAGTCGCTCGGTCCGTCGCGCCAAAGTGATACCCGACGGCAAGAACTTGGTCAGCCATGCCGGTGCCGCACTCTTGGCCGAGTTGGCCGATCGCAGCGGGTTGACCGAGGCCATGTCGGTGGCCATGGCCGATTGCGGGATCAACTGGCACACCCACGATCCCGGTGTCGTGCTCACCCATCTGGCCGTCGCCATCGCCGACGGGGCCGACTGCCTGGCCGACATCGCCGCCCTCAAAGAACAAGAGGATCTCTTCGGCCCGGTGGCCTCGGTGGCGACCGCCTGGCGGGCCGTGCACGCCACGGCCTCGGTCGAGCTGCGGGCCATCCCGGTCGCCCTGGCCACCGCCCGCGCACGCGGTCTGGGCGGCCGCGCCACCGGTGGGCCCGATGATCTGGGACTTCGACTCCACCTTGCTCAACGTGCACTCGGAGAAAGAGGACGCCGCCCCCACCTATAAGCACGGCTTCGGGTTCAACCCCTTGGCGCGTGTGGTGCGACAACACCAACGAGCCCCTGGCCGCCATGCTGCGCCCGGGCAACGCCGCCCCCGGCGACACCGACGACCACCTCGAACTGCTCGAGCAGGTCGTCCGGGCCGTGCCCGCCGAGTACGCGCTCGGCCACGAAGAAGGCGACGACCCCGCCCTGGTCGTCCATCCCATCTTGGTCCGGGCCGACTCGGCCGGGGCCTCCCATCGCTTCGTCCAATCGCTCAGCCGATGCCAACTTCGACTACTCGATTGGCTTTCCCATCAGCGGTTCTGTGCGTGACGCCCTGCTGCTCGCCCAAGAAGAGGACTGGGTGCGGGCCACCGAGACTCGACGGGGGGATCCGAGACGGCGCCGAGGTCATCGAGCTCACCGAGCTCATCGAGCTCGAAGGGCTGGCCCGCCGACATGCGGGTGATCTGTCGGCGGGAGCGCCCGCACCCGGGCGCCCAGCTCTCCCTCTTCGACACCCACGCCGGGTGGCGCCACACCTGCTTCATCACCAACACCGAAGGTCGACGACATCGCCGCCTTGGAGCTGCGCCACCGCGGCCACGCCCGGGTCGAGGACCGGGTGCGTGCCTGGAAGGCCTGCGGACTGGCCAACCTGCCCTTCGACGGCTTCTGCGCCAACGAGGCCTGGGTGGCGGTTCAGCTTGATCGCCGGCGCACTGCTGGCCTGGAGCCAGATGACGTGTTTCGACGGCGCGCTGGCCAAGGCCGAACCCAAGACCATGCGCTACCGCGTCCTGCACGTCGCCGCCGTCCTCGCCCACCGCGGGCGTGACCTCATCCTGCGACCTCGACGAGACCTGGCCCTGGGCCAGCGAACTGGCCACCGCCTTCACGCGTCTTCGCGCCGCCTTCCCATAACAGAGCGGGTCCCGGCGCCCGACCCCGAAGCGACTTCGCAGGGCGCGACATCAAGCGACGAAGCAAGCGTCTGGCGCGTCCAAGAAATCTGGCACTTCGGATTTCAGCGGGGTGTAGGCAGGAACGGAGGATCCGCGAGCGTGTAGCGGGGGTCCACCAATCTGAGGTTGTTCGACGACCTGAGATGGAGGACCCCCGTTGGTGACTGACCCTACGCGCGCGCTGGCCTGGATGATCGGACTGCCGGAGATCCGGTTCCTCTTCGGCGAAGACGGCCCAGAGGGCGAGGCTCGGATCCACGTGGAGACGACCGTCGACCGCACGGGCTGTCCGAGCTGCGGAAGTGTGGCGACGATCAAGGACCGACCGACCGTCGACCTGGTCGACCTCTCTCTGCAGGGCCGGACAGCCCGGCTCGTCTGGCACAAGCGACGCTGGGAGTGTCCCGACGAAGACTGCAAGACGAGCAGTTGGACTGAGGTCGACGAGCGCATCGCCGCTCCTCGCCAGTCCCTCACCACACGGGCGGCCCAGTGGGTGACCGAACAGGTCGGCCGATGTGCCCGGAGCGTCTCGGAGGTGGCGAAGGACCTCGGCTGCGACTGGCACACGGTGAACGACACGGTGATCGCCTACGGCGAAGGGCTCCTCGAGGCTGATACGGACCGGTTCGGTGAGGTCTCGGCCCTCGGGATGGACGAGGTGCTCATGACCCGGATCGGTCCTTACCATCGTCAGCACTTCTCGACCCAGCTGGTCGACGTCGACCGTGGCCAGCTCCTCGACGTCGTCCCTGGTCGGGGGAGTGTCGAGCCCATGGCCTGGTTGGCCGACCAAGGCCCCGAGTTCCGAGCCGGCATCCGCTTCGGCACGATCGACCTCTCGGGTCCCTACCGGCGGGTGTTCGAAGGTCATGGCGCCAGACGCCACCATCGTCGCCGACCCGTTCCATCTCGTTCGCCACGCCAACTCGAAGCTCGACGAGTGCCGCCGGCGTGTCCAGAACGAGACGTTGGGGCACCGAGGGAGGAAGCACGATCCCCTCTTCCGCTGCCGACGGCTCCTCACCCGGGCCAAGGAGCGCCTCAACGAGCAGGGTCACGAGAAGCTCGTCGGCCTCCTCCGGGCTGGGGACCCGCACGGCGATGTCGCCACCGTCTGGCAGGCCAAGGAAGCGGTGCGCGAGCTCTACATCCACGCCGATCCCGCCGTCGCCCTTGAATGGGTCGACGAGCTCGCCCGTGATCTCCACGATGCCGACTACCCGATCGAGGCCCGCTCCCTGGGGCGCACACTCCAACGTTGGCGGAAGGAGTGACCATCCCCCCGTTGGCCGGACACCTCGAATAGGAGGTAGTCATGCCAACAGTGACCGATGAGAGGCCGATGCCGGCCCGCCGGCGAGGTCGGTATCCCAAGGAGTTCCGCAGGGATGCAGCAGCCCTGGTCATCGACCAGCACCGCACCGTCGCGGACGTCGCCCGGGAGCTCGGGGTCGTCGAGCAGACCCTGGGCAACTGGGTCCGCCAGGAGCGCATCGACCGTGGCGAGCGCGAAGGGACGACGACCGAGATGCGCGAGGAGAACGTCAGGCTCCGCCGGGAGGTGAAGCGCCTGACCATGGAGCGCGACCTGCTCAAACGAAGTGTGGCCTTCTGGGTGAAGGAGTTGGACCGGTGAGCCGTTACCGGCACGTCTCCGCCATGAAGGCCGAAGGGTTCCCGATCGAGGCGGCATGCGAGGCGGCTGACGTTTCCACCTCGGCGTACTACGAGTGGCTGGCCCGCTCCGCCGGTCCGACCGACGCCGAGTGGGACGAGGCCCTGCTCGTCAACGAGATGCGCACGGTCCACGACGACCTCGACGACACCTACGGCAGCCCCCGGATGACCGACGAGCTGTCGGACCGGGGGTTCTGCGTCAACCACAAGCGCGTCGAGCGGCTCATGGCCGCCAACGGCATCTACGCCAAGGACGGTCGCCGCCGCAAGGTCCGCACCACCATCCCGGACGTGACCGCCCCGCCGCTTCCGGACCTGGTTGGACGGGACTTCCGGGTCGGCGAGCCCGGCATGCGCACCTGCGGGGACATCACCTACATCCCCACCGGGGAGGGCTGGCTGTATCTGGCCGACGTCTTGGACCTCGGATCGAGGCGCTGCGTCGGCTACGCCATGGAGAGCCACATGCGCTCCGAGCTCGTCGAGGCTGCCCTGGAGATGGCTGTGGTCGCCCGTGGCGGGGAGGTGGTGGGGATGATCTTCCACCACGATCGCGGCGCGCAATACATGGGACGGGACTTCCGGACACGGTGCGAGAAGCACAAGATCGACCAGTCGGTCGGCCGCATCGGCTCGTCCCAGGACAACGCCGTGGCGGAGTCGTTCTGGGCGACACTCAAGCGCGAGCTCGTCTCCCGCTGCCGGTTCGCCACCCGAGCCGACGCACGACGGGCGATCATCGCCTGGATCAACCACTACAACGCGCTTCGTCGGCACTCGACGCTCGGCAACGTGGCTCCGCTCGAGTGGGAGCTGCGCTGGTTCCAGACCCAGATCGCCGAGGCCGCGTGAGAACCGTCCTCTCAGATCGCCTCAGAAGCGCTGAACGCCGCCGACTGCTACTGCCCACCAGGCGGATCCCAGCCGCCCGCACGTACCATCAACCCATAACCAGCCGTCCGGCTGGCGGGGGGAAGGCCAGGAGATCGCCGCCTGGCACACAGCGCATGTCACCAACGGACCCACCGAGGCGATCAACAACTTGATCAAGCGGGTGAAGCGGGCTGCTTTCGGGTTCACCAGCTTTCGGAACTACCGGATCCGCTCACTCCTCTACGCCGGCAAGCCCAACTGGGACCTGCTCGCGACGGTCACACCCCGCTGAAATCCGAAGCGCCAGAAATCTTCACGCCCCCGGTGCACTCACTGGCACCGTCATCGTCTCGGTCGGGCCGACCATCGACGCGGGTGGCTCACCGGAAGCTGGACGAATGATCGAGGCTAAGCGCTGTACTCGGTGCCGTTTGTCGAGGTCCTCCACAAGCGAAAGCGGCGGAGTTAAGCGCGGCTCAACACAGGGACTTCGTGCCGACACTGTGGAGGATCAGTGGTGAGCCCAGGGCGTCGATATCCCCGGAGCTTAAATTCTTGCGAGCTAGGGTGTCGCTGCTCGGGGATTTCTTCCTCAGTCATCGCACCAACCTTTGGCTTGAAGAACAGCGCTTCCAGGGGAAAAAGGCGTCGATACCAATGGCCGCCAGGATGACGATAGAGACCTCGGCCGCAGCCCGGTAGCGAGTTTCTCCGAAAGTGGTAGCGACCGTAATGATGACTGTGGCGAAAAAAGCCAGCAGAGGATACAGGGGGACACGTAATCGCCGTAAGACGATCCCTCCGGCCAGAGCCGGCACGAGAAGGACCCAGTAGCTAACTAATGCCAGATCGTAGACCCAGACTGAAGTCCGCGTCCCGAGACTGGGCGGGACCTCTTGCCACTGATTGTCCAAGAAAGTCTGCTGGAACGGATTCCAGTATCCGAAGGCTCGGCCTTCGTGGGCAAACACCACGAGTGGGAGACGAGTCAGATGATGTTCCTCATATTTAAGCCCTGAGTCAAGATCTTTAGTTTCCGCAATGGACGGGTCGCTTGATTGCGTATGCGGAAGGCAGAGGAAGCTGTAGTACCCGGTGAGGCTCCCGTAGAACGCAGAATTGCAACTTCCGGTTGCTACTGCCGCCCCGGCATTGGTCGACAGGAACACTGGTTTTTGGAAGCGCCCAAGATTGTAGATCGTCCATGGAGCGATCACGACGGCGGTCAATGTTGTTGCAATCACGAGCCACGCAATGCGAGTCCGCCACTGCACGCTCCGTGCTGTCAAGATTAGGGGAACGACCAGAAGCGGAAAAATGAGGATCTGCTCGGATCGAGTCATCGCTAGCAGGCCGCACATTGCCCCCAGGATCGCGGCGTCGCCCAACCGAGGGGTGCCTGTAAAACCCATATGCGACTAGGAGCATCAGCGCGATCACGAGCAAAAGAAACGTCTCTGACAAGAGTGCCCGCTCGTAGACCCACAAACCGGCATAGACCGCGGCGATGGCGGCCGCCATCAGCCCGGCGCGGTCACCGGCGAGCTGGCGTGTCACCAGACCGATCATCACCACGGTGGCCGTGCCGATGGCGCAGGACAGGAGCTGCTGACTGAACTCGTGGTGCTGGCCCAACAGCGCCCACACAGTCAGGATCAATGTCCATGCCGGAGGATGGAGCGCATCCGGCTCGCCTGGGAAGGCGGTAAGGAACCAATGACCAGCCGCATTTCTGTTGGCCTCAAGGGTGTAACCGAACCCGTCGCCACCTACCCCCTCCCCCCGAGACAGGAGAATAACGGCGACTCGCAGACACATTGCGCCGGACGTTATAACGACCAACCACCACTCGAAGAGGCGGATAGTCACGTCGTTCGGACGGCTCAACGGGTCCCTGGTTTGAATTGGTTCCGACCCTCGACTGACTCGGTGGCGATGTGCTGGCGGAGCACGTCTAGGTTGTCGCCGTAGTACAGCGTATTTGTCATTGGGCAGAGCGTAGGACGAGCGTGCACGGCAAAGGGTGGACCAGGGGTGCCTCGGCCACCTCTTCGGCCAACCCAGCCGCACGAGCCGCTGAGAGCCTCGGAGTCGTCGTGGTGGTGGTCGAACGGAGCGCTGGCCCCCCGGCCCGTAGTGTTCACGGCATGGCTGGCCGGGCCATCACGAACGACCGGGTGCGGGCGCTGCAGGCCCTCGCCCGCCGGCCCGTGGTGGTCCGCCGCACGGCCCCGGTGGACACGATGGCGATCCGCCGGCGGGCCTTCTGGCACGAGCGGTGGCGCGCCGGCGGCAAGCCGGGGCTCAAGGCGGCCGGACGTTGCCGGTCGGCCGCCGAAGGTGACCGAGGCCCAGCTCGTCAAGGTGGAGAGGGCCCTCGAGCGCGGGCCGAAGGCCAACGGATACCCGACCGATCTGTGGACGCTCGCCCGGGTGACCTAGGTGATCGAGGCCGTCACCGGTGTGCGCCACCACCCCGGGCACGTCTGGCGGGTTCTGCGCCAGATGGGCTGGAGCCGCCTTGCGTCCGGCCCGGCGGGCCGTCGAGCGCGACGACGAGGCCATCGAGCGGTGGGCGAACGAGCGCTGGCCCAAGGTACAAAAACCCGGGCGTCAGGGACGCCTGGATCGTCTTCCAAGACGAGAGTGGGTTCAATCTCATCCCCTCGGTGAGATCCACCTGGGCGCCCCGGGGCCGTACGCCGGTGCTCCACCACCACTTCTGCACTGGAAGCGCCTGTCGATGTCCGCGGCAGTGTGCCTGCGGCCCGACGGCTCCGACGGCGCCCTCGTGTTCGGCCTCACGCCGGGCGCCTACAACGACGAGCTGCTCATGGAGTTCCTCACCGGGCTCCACCGCCACCTCGACAGCGACAAGGTGACACTCATTCTGGGACGCACTCCCCTCGCACCGCAGCAGGGCGATGAAGCGCTTCGTCGTCTCGCAGCGCTCCTGGCTGGTCGTCGAGCCGCTCCCGCCCGCCCTACGGCTATGACCTCAACCCCGTCGAACAGGTGTGGGGCAGTCTCAAGGGCCGGGAGCTCGCCAACCTGTGCGCAAAAACCGTCGAGGAAGCCGCCGAGCGCGCCGACGAGGGACTTTCCAGGATCGGCAACGACGCCCGGCTGTGCTTCGCCTTCCTTCGTCACTGCGGGCTCAAGCTGTGACCGGTCCGCGCGGTATTTCACGAACATCTTTTAACCCCATCGGTGGAATGAGCGAACCGAACCTACAAAAGCGCATGTGGAAAAAGAAACAAAGATTTCGGCTGATTTCATCACGATTCAGCGTGACGAGGCAGCTGACCATCGGCATGGTAACCGGTTCGGCGACAGTCCTAATCTCCCGACGAACCTCGTTTCGATGGTCCACAGGATCTGGCCGCGGTGCCGCAACCGACAGGCAGAACTGGTAAGAATAAGCCTCGACCGGCCGCTTGCCACGGACCCGATAGCAGCGGCCGAACGCACACTCGAGCGCAAAACACGCTTATTGCAGATGCCGACCGCCACCGACTTGATCTCCCAAAATCCCGACGCGGACGAGGGTTCTGCCTCCGAGCGGAGACTTGACAGCCTGCTTTCTCCTGGCTTGAGAAGGACACTCACTGTTCTGGGATTTGGACTCCCTACTGTTGCCTGCCTCGTGCTGGTGGTTAGTTACGGCCTCAACATCATCGTTAATGACCAGTGGAACGACGTCACAGTTATTCGGGGCTCGTACACGAATTTTCCTGACTGGAGCCTGCTCTGGCAACCGCACAACGAGAATCGGATCTTCTTTCCCAATCTCATCGTTGTCGCCCTTGCCCACTTCGACCACTTCAACATCACCCACGAGGAGTTTCTGGGAACGGTCATGCTCATCGCTGCGTACGCGCTCTTGATTCTGGCGCACCGGCGTCGCTCGCCATCGATCCCGTGGCTCTATTACTGCCCGGTGATGATCCTCGGTCTGTGCCTCGCCCAGTGGCAGAACATGCTCTGGGGATTCCAGATGGCTTGGTTCCTGGTAATGCTCACCTTGGCGGCCACCGTCTACCTTCTGGATCGGATCGTCCTCTCGCGCTCGGCGCTCATCGGGGCCGTTGTAGTTGCCATCATCGGCAGCTACTCATCGCTCCAGGGGCTCACCATATGGGCCGCCGGTATCGTTCTCCTCTTCTACCGAAGACGCTCCGTCCTCCAAATTCTCGCTTGGGTCGCCACCGCTGTCGTGGTCATCTTCTGGTACTTCTTCCATTTTCACTCGACATTAAGTTATAAACCTGGGTATGCACACCAGCATCCGATCTTCACACTCAAATTCGTGCTTTTCGAGATCGGCGACATTGCTGGAGTCCAGATCCAGCACCTTGGGACGTCGACGACCCTCAACTATCCCGTGTTCCTATTTGGCATTGCCCTCGTCTGTGTTGCGATCTTGTCGGTGGTGGTCGCCTGCGGGCTTCACCGCGACACTGGTTCCGGACGCCCGATTGGGGTCGCACTGATCCTTGTCGGATTGCTATTCGCCCTCATGGTCGCCCAGGGACGCGTCTTCTTCGGGTACTCGGAAGCGTCACAATCCCGCTACACCACCTTCAACCTTCTCCTCCTCGTCGGGATCTACTTCATCCTGCTTCCGACGCGCGTCGAACCTGTACCGGCCAGGACCAAAAAGCAATACCTGCGCCCACTGCGCACCGCGGCCGCGGCGCTCATCGTCATCGAGATCGTCGTCGGCACCTACAATGGGATCTATGCCGCTCGTGCCAACCATCAATATCAAGTTGAGTTAGCAGTCATTCTCCGGAACTACAAGAGCGAGCCGAATGGAGCGATTGGAAATCTATACTTTTTCGAGTCCCCTTCTTACATTCGTCATCAAGCCCGCATCGCGCATTCGCTGCATTTGAGCCTTTTCGCCTCTCCTTAGCGGGAGCCCAGAACTAGGAACTGCCCACCCAGGCGCACCCTGCGGAGTCACCAGTTGTCGATCCGCTCTGCCGCGAGCCGTTGAAGGGGGACGAAGAACCAGTTGCCCCTCTGACCTGGCGGCCGCCGGCGTCATGGACCCCGACCTCCACGGCCAGGCGCTCGCGCCGCGCCGAGCGATCGCCGAGCTCCAGCGCATCCGCCAGGTCACCTTGGACGCCGGCGACCAGCACGTCAAGGTCATCACCAGGCGAAGCGTCCTCCAGGTGCAGATCCTCCAGGCGATGGGTGTCGACACGTCAGGCTGGGATCGAGCCGAAATCGCCTGACCAGGGGATTCACCCCGAATGTAGGGGAAACACCTTCACGGCGCGTCCCCATCTACCTGGGACTACGCGAAGGAGCCGCTGAAGTCCAGCCTGACCTGCGGAAACGTCAGAATGTAGGGGGAACACTCCTTCGCCGTCGCCCCCACCCACCTGGAACTTTGCGATTCCACTCTCAAAGTCCGGTCAGGGCGATCTCATCGTCCCGGAATGGTGATGTTCGTATTGAGCAGCAGTTCCGGGGTTCAACTCGCCCAACTTGTCGGTCTCAACCATTTGAATCCAGTGAGATTGTGACGCTCTCGCGAGACTTGTGAAGACGAGGTAGTCGAACTCAATCGTTCGGCGCGGCTCCGGGATGGTGTTCAGATTCACCACGACCGCGTCGCCCGCCTCGATCCTTGCTCTCCACGCTCCGGCGCTTTGGATTCCTGATTGAGTCGCAAGAATGGCCTGCCCGGCGACCGCGACGCTTACCGCCAGCGTGACGAGGAACCTTGCTTCCAGAGCCTGTCGGTTGCTTCGATGGGCAAGCGCGCTCCACGGTTGAACGAATGCCGTGACCGCAAGGGCGATGAGGATCAGGAGATTCGGCATCGAATAGCGATTCGGCACTCCAGCGAAGGCGATGCTGACTCTCCCGAACGCCACGGAGAGATCAAAGAGCAGGCCGAACACCACCAAAGCAAGTGGGAGCGGAAGTGACGTCGAATGACGCCACGTTGCTATGGAAAGAACGATGACAAATAGGGCTCCCAACAAAATGAGAAGCCCAACCAACTCGTAAAAGCCTTGCTGAGGGGACGAGGCCGGATAGACGTTGCCGATAATGACCAGGAAAAAGCGCATCGTCGCCGACAGATGATGCTCGGCATAGGAGACCGAGCCGCCGCCGGTATACAAAGGCCCGAACTTGAAACCTAAGAAGTAGATGAAGGTGGTCACAAGAGCGGCAGCCATCCACAGTGACAGCGACCACGTCAGCTTTCTTCGCGTTCGGACTCGCCAGAGCAGGCAAATCAAGCCGACTGGCCACAGAAAGAGACCTTGGAGTGATGAAAAGCTTGCGAAGACGCACACAAGCATGGCAAGGCCGAGCACGGGGGCGGATACCGGCGTGCGCGCCAACAAGAAGAGGAGGACCATCAAGCAGAGCAGCACCAGATACCAAGCGAGCTGGAACGCATAGAGGGCGTTCTGGGTGTCCATAATGCTGAACCACAGAACTCCAAGTAGGAGGGTTTGAACAGGTGTGATCGCCTTTCCCGAGTAGCGGGGATAGATCATGAGCAGGAGAAAAAAGCACGCCACGAAGAACGCCGCACCCAGGTAGATCAACGCCAGATCGTTCAGGTGGGTCAAACCGCCGACGACCATCACGAGCAAAAATGGTGCCAGCATTCGATTCTCGTTGTATTGCTGCCAGAGTTGCGAGAAGCTCACATGATGGTGGAGCGCATTGTCAACGATCGGAACGTAAGTAGGCCATTCGTCGAAATAGATCCCATTGCGAGCATAGTTAACAACGAACAGAACATAGAGTGAGGCCGGAATGGCCGCGGCCACAACCGTAAGCGCTAATCGGCGCTTGTCCCTCGGCGTGGTGCCGCTACCTTCTACCGGAGAACGCTCCGCAGTAGCCGGTGAAATAGTGCTCGTCATATGCACGACAGCGGGAGTAGGCAGGCGATTGGGAGACCAGGGCACGGGAGAATGAGGCCCACCGTCCTCCGCGGAGCCGCCCTCCTGACCGGAACACCTGGTCGTGACCGGGAGCTCATGGGATCGTTCTCTCCTCGGAGGTGGGGCATCGCGAAATGATCTTTGAGTCACAGATGCTAACTACTAACTAACGCTAACCAAGCCCGCTGTCTTCTCGCAGCGCAGCGCGGTGTTCCCCGCAGTTTTGACGGCGATCCCAGTCAACGCAAGCCAGAGGATGCTGGTCGGAACAGCGGGACCTGGTGCCACTGGCCGGATCCCGCAGTCCAAGAAGGTCGAAGTGACCATCCCCCCGTTGGCAGGACACCTCGAATAGGAGGTAGTCATGCCAACAGTGACCGATGAGAGGCCGACACCGGGCCGGCGCCGAGGTGGTATCCGAAGGAGTTCCGCCGCAAGGCGGCCGCCCTTGTCATCGACCAGAACCGCACGGTGGCGGATGTCGCCCGAGAGCTCGGAGTCGTCGAGCAGACGCTCGGCAACTGGGTCCGCCAGGAGCGGGTCGACCGTGGCGAGCGGGAGGGCACGACCACCGAGATGCGCGAGGAGAACGTCAGGCTCCGCCGGGAGGTGAAGCGGCTGACCATGGAGCGCGACCTGCTCAAACGAAGTGTGGCCTTCTGGGTGAAGGAGCTGGACCGGTGAGCCGCTACCGGTTCGTGTCCGCCATGAAGGCCGAAGGGTTCCCCATCGAGGCGGCCTGTGCAGTGGCCGAGGTGTCGACCTCGGCCTACTACGACTGGCGAGACCGGTCGGCGGCTCCCACCGAGGCCGAGTGGGACGAGGCGATCCTGGTCAACGAGATCTGGGACATCCACCACGGACACGACGACACCTACGGATCCCCGCGCATGACCGACGAGCTGCAGCACCGGGGCTTCTGCGACAACCACAAGCGCGTCGAACGGCTCATGGCCACCCACGGGATCTACGCCGACGACGGCCGCCGACGCAAGGTGCGCACCACCATCCCCGACGTCAGCGCCCCGCCGCTCCCGGACCTCGTCCAGCGGGACTTCTTGGTGGGCGAACCTGGTCAGCGCACCTGCGGGGACATCACCTACATCCCCACCGACGAGGGCTGGCTGTACTTGGCCGACGTGCTCGATCTCGGGTCTCGACGGGTCGCCGGCTTCGCCATGGACGGGCGGATGCCCGACGACTTGGTGATGGCCGCCATGGACATGGCCATCGCCACCAGGGGCGGGGACGTGGCCGGCATGGTCTTCCACCACGACCGCGGGGCCCAGCACCTGTCCAAGGACTTCCGGGCCCTCTGTGACCGCCACCACGTCCGCCAGTCGGTCGGCCGGATCGGATCGAGCCAGGACAACGCCGTGGCCGAGTCCTTCTGGGCCTCGCTCAAGCGTGAGCTCGTCTCCCGGTGTCGCTTTGCCACACGGGCCGATGCACGCCGGACGATCATCGTCTGGATCAACCATTACAACGGTGTCCGCCTGCACAGCTCGCTCGGTAGCGTCCCGCTCTCGAGTGGGAGATGCGACACCACCTGAGCGCGCTCGCGACCCTCGATGCCGCGTGAATCCAACCTCTCAGATCGCCTCAGAGGCCCCGGGGTCAAGCGGCCGGCACCAACCACCGGGCCGATCGCGAGCGCCAGCACGTACCATCACACCATCATCCACCTGTCCGGCTGACGGGGGGAAAGCCACGGCCTCGGCGATCTGGGTCTGGAACCAGCGCAGCTCCCACTCGAGCGGAGCCACGTTGCCGAGCGTCGAGTGCCGACGAAGCGCGTTGTAGTGGTTGATCCAGGCGATGATCGCCCGTCGTGCGTCGGCTCGGGTGGCGAACCGGCAGCGGGAGACGAGCTCGCGCTTGAGTGTCGCCCAGAACGACTCCGCCACGGCGTTGTCCTGGGACGAGCCGATGCGGCCGACCGACTGGTCGATCTTGTGCTTCTCGCACCGTGTCCGGAAGTCCCGTCCCATGTATTGCGCGCCGCGATCGTGGTGGAAGATCATCCCCACCACCTCCCCGCCACGGGCGACCACAGCCATCTCCAGGGCAGCCTCGACGAGCTCGGAGCGCATGTGGCTCTCCATGGCGTAGCCGACGCAGCGCCTCGATCCGAGGTCCAAGACGTCGGCCAGATACAGCCAGCCCTCCCCGGTGGGGATGTAGGTGATGTCCCCGCAGGTGCGCATGCCGGGCTCGCCGACCCGGAAGTCCCGTCCAACCAGGTCCGGAAGCGGCGGGGCGGTCACGTCCGGGATGGTGGTGCGGACCTTGCGGCGGCGACCGTCCTTGGCGTAGATGCCGTTGGCGGCCATGAGCCGCTCGACGCGCTTGTGGTTGACGCAGAACCCCCGGTCCGACAGCTCGTCGGTCATCCGGGGGCTGCCGTAGGTGTCGTCGAGGTCGTCGTGGACCGTGCGCATCTCGTTGACGAGCAGGGCCTCGTCCCACTCGGCGTCGGTCGGACCGGCGGAGCGGGCCAGCCACTCGTAGTACGCCGAGGTGGAAACGTCAGCCGCCTCGCATGCCGCCTCGATCGGGAACCCTTCGGCCTTCATGGCGGAGACGTGCCGGTAACGGCTCACCGGTCCAACTCCTTCACCCAGAAGGCCACACTTCGTTTGAGCAGGTCGCGCTCCATGGTCAGGCGCTTCACCTCCCGGCGGAGCCTGACGTTCTCCTCGCGCATCTCGGTCGTCGTCCCTTCGCGCTCGCCACGGTCGATGCGCTCCTGGCGGACCCAGTTGCCCAGGGTCTGCTCGACGACCCCGAGCTCCCGGGCGACGTCCGCGACGGTGCGGTGCTGGTCGATGACCAGGGCTGCTGCATCCCTGCGGAACTCCTTGGGATACCGACCTCGCCGGCGGGCCGGCATCGGCCTCTCATCGGTCACTGTTGGCATGACTACCTCCTATTCGAGGTGTCCGGCCAACGGGGGGATGGTCAGTGCTTGTCCCCGCCAACGGGGCGACGCTGTATGGAACCACCACGCTGGATGCATCCGCCTCCAATGCCACCAGCGTGGAGTTCCGGCTCTTCGGGTGGGTCTTACGGCTACTCCGGGCCGGTGCTCTGCACGGCCACGCCCACCTACTACGGATGGTTGTGTAGCTGGAACACCACGACGGTCCCTAACGGCTCATACGCTCTGGTCTCCGAAGCGTTCAACTCCGGGGGTAGCGCATTCAGCGACGGGGTCAGCGTCACCATCAGCAACTACCAAGTCAGTAACTACACCGCCTCAAGCATCGATGCCCCGGATGGCATTACCACGGGGTCCGACAGTGCCCTCTGGTTCACCAACGTCGACAACAACTCGATCGGGCGGATCACCACCTCTGGAGTGATCACCAACTACACAAACCCAAGCATCGATGCCCCGGATGGCATTACCACGGGACCCGACAGTGCCCTCTGGTTCACCAACGTCGACAACAACTCGATCGGGCGGATCACCACCTCTGGAGCCGTTACCAACTACACCGGTACCGGTATTGACGCCCCGGACGGCATCACCACCGGCCCCGATGGTGCGCTGTGGTTCACCAACCTCGGTAACAACTCGATCGGGCGGATCACCACCAGCGGGGCCGTCACCAACTACAAACATAAGGGCGAGATGAATGGTCCGGCGGCCATCGCTGCTGGCCCCGATGGAGCGTTGTGGTTCACCAACCAAGATACAGGTACCCGCCCGGGATTCATCGGACGGATCACAGCCTCCGGGGTCGTCACCAAGTACGCCTCTAAGAGCCTCTCTCTGACGCAGGGCATCACGAGGGGACCCGACGGTGCGCTTTGGTTGACTAATGGCAACGATGACAGGATTGGACGGATCACCACCTCCGGGGTGATCACCAGCTACACCGGCATTGGCATCTTTGAAGCGGCGGACATCACGAGCGGTCCCGACGGCGCACTGTGGTTCACAAGTGAAAATGGCTCGAACGGCTCGATCGGGCGCATCACCCCGTGAAGGCTCCACTCTCTTAGCTACTTGCCCCTGAAAAACGCCGGCGAGCCTTGACCTCTCTGGAGCCCAAGGTGGCAATGGTCCCTGCGTTCGACCTGGTACTCGACCTGACCTCTATATCTCCTTGGCATTGGTCAGAAGGGCGATCTTCACGAGGTTGTGGTTGAACACTCCGTACCCGCACCAGGTCCTCGTCCCTTCGATCCGTCCTTTCGTGTCCTGTTCCACCCGAAGCCCCGTTTGAGGCAACTCACCCGGCCTTCGCTCCCCGTTCTCCACTTGATGTGTCGCAGCTTCATTTCCATACGTCACGCTTTTCAGCCGGAATTCATCCAGACCCCGTGCGGGCTTGGCTCCCTCGCCTTCCACTTCAGGCGGATGCGAGACCCATCCCGTCGCCTATGTTCTAGACCTTTTGTCCCGCATCAGGCGTACGATCCCCCGCAGATCGTCGATAGCCGTAGCTACGATCCGGACTCGTGAATCCTCGTCCTCTGTCCAGCGAACTGGGATTTCCTTGATGCGGAATCCCTTCCTCCAGGCGAGGACCAGCAATTCTGTGTCGAAGAACCAGCTGTCGTCCGACACCAACGGAACAACCACCTCAACAACCGCGCGGCTCGCCGCTTTGAAGCCACACTGCGCATCCTTGACGGGATAGTCAAGCGCTCTCCGAGCGATGAAGTTGTATGCATGTGAGATGAACTCGCGTTTCATTCCGCGAGCTACTTCGGACTTCTTGGCCAAGCGACAACCGATCGAGACATCTGTCGCGCCCTGAGCAATCGGGTCTATCAGAGGTCGAAGGCAATCAAGGGAAGTCGACAGGTCGATGTCCATGTAGGCGAAGATGTCAGCGGTCGTCGAGGTCCACGCCCTCTTCAGCGCCCTACCTCGTCCGGGGTCTTCGAGCCGAATCGCTCTAACATCTGAGCGAGCGACTTCAATTCTCTGAGCGATCTCCCAAGATGAGTCGTGACTACCGTTGTCGGCGATAGTCACCGACCAGTCATACTCCGGCATCCCGGACAGAGCCAGCATCAATCGATCAACGTTCCGCTCTAGAGCTGCCTGTTCATTGAGAATAGGTAGAGCGATCTCGACGTGACGCCTTGACAGACTGTGCCCTTTTTCTGTTGCGGTCACACGCTTACCCCGAAGTTCCACGACCGAGTGTCCGCAATAGCCCAGCAATCGCAGCTTACCGCAATGGAGAGGGCCTTTACTCTTGAGAAGAACTCGATCCTCCCCATCAAGTCTGAGTCGGAATGACGTCCCTGGCCTGTGCATCTGAGCACGTCGACAGATGCAGTGGTCCGTTCAATCTGTACAGGGATATCTCGACATCCGCTCGGGAGCGGGGACTCACTTCCGTCCTGAATATACCCCGCCGCAACAAGCGGGAAGATGGGTCCAAATCAGTCCAGGTGGTGTAGGAGTAATTCGATCGAGCCAGCTGCTGAGGGCTCTCACCAGGACCAGCAGTGACATAAATATAGTCGTAGTGACCCGTGTTCACCTGTGCAATCCATTGCGCGCACGTCGTGATCGGTGAATATCCATGCCCTGGTTCTGGTTCACCGATGTATTGAACATAATTGTTGAGATGTCGACCGTAGAACGGGTATTGCAACTGACTGTAGGCGCCTGCTACACCAAACCGACTGTTCTCGATTCCCTGTACGAGAGCGGAGATACCTGCTGTTCCGCGGGCGGTCCCCGATGTGTAGCGGTTGTTGAGATAGAAGGTGTTCAATTCGATCGCACCGATTAGTACCAGCCCAGTTACGATGATTCCGGCTGGCAGGATGAAGCCCGGCTTCCTGTGGCGGAGCGCTGCGAAACACAAGCCGACCGCGGCGATCGCCAGCACAACGCCCAAGCCAACTAACGCCTGCCGGCGGGACGGCGGTGATGCAAATTCTGTCGCAAATGCTTCGTGAAAGGTTCCGATCGGCCAAATAGATGAACTAAATTGATTTGCGACTACAACTCCGAAAGATAGCCACAACGGCCAACTAACCCATTTCTTCACGACGTTCGATGAAACCGTGGGGAGGATGATTACACCGAGGAGAATCGCAGGATCGGCGTACCGGACGTTGTCCACGAAGAAAAGCGGTTTTCCAAGAATTGCCAAGTACTGAGGGGTAAACATAAAGCCCACCAACGCGGCTACGGCCACGAAACTCAACATACGATCGAGCGACCCACCTCTGACTATTCCAAACACAACCCCGAGAGCGGCAGCTCCCAGCAATGCCCACCATCCCGGTCCGAAGGAAAGGCGAAGGCCAGGCAAAAAGTAAAGCCGCCATGACGCACCATCAGCAACGAATCGCGCAAACGTCGATGATTGCGTTGTCGACACGGCATACGGCAATGAGATGGGACCGAGCTTCACATGCAAGCTGGGGATGGGATTTCCGACGACCACAGCGTTTCTGATGTACCAGAAGCCACCGGTCGCAATAAGACAACTCAGCCATGAGGCTGCTGCTCGCACACGCTCGTCTCTTTTGACGATGACGAACATTCCTATGGTGAGTGCAGCGATCGGGACGAGGAGGGTGTATTTCGTGCCAAGAGAGAGACCAGCCGCCAACCCCGCAATGACATAGAGCCATCGGCTCACGGCAACGTTCGCATTTGCTACGGCTACTCCGACCAAGCCCACCGCTGCCAACAAGGTGGCTAGTGCGACCACATCGTCATATGCCCCGCCAGGCTGCGTAGCAACGAGGCCCGGGGTTGAAAAGAGGGCAGCTGTTCCCGACACAGTCATCCACGGAACGCCGAGCCGCCGCCCAAACACCCAAGCCGCAACCAAGGCAAATCCAAGCCAGCCCATATTGAGGGCAGGCGACAGCACGTCGCTGCCCATAAACATGATCCCGAGGGCGTGAAAGACTTCCGAGTTAGAGGGGAAAAAGACTGTTACTGCCTGTGAGTCGACGTAATGCAGCTGAGTCAACGAGTGCTGTTGCACGAACCGGGCAGCGAACGGCATGTGATACCAAAGAGTGTCGACGCTCGTCATCCCGTGTGCGTAGGACGCAGCGACTCGGGCAAGCCAATCAGCTGCCACCAAGCAGATAACGGCAAGCCCGATAAACCGCTGCCACCGCCCATCGAGATGGGGCTGCCGTCCTTCCGGGTGGCGGATCTCCTTCATTGGGCCGCCGCGGGCGAAGTAACACCCTGCAATGCCGATCGCCGCGAACGCCGGTGCGATGACCC
The DNA here is from genome assembly GCA_963756195.1 of uncultured Acidimicrobiaceae bacterium. GTDB lineage: Bacteria > Actinomycetota > Acidimicrobiia > Acidimicrobiales > RAAP-2 > CAVSNH01. The sequence goes on along the minus strand of CAVWMT010000004.1, from coordinate 22,627 downwards.
ACAACCGAAAAAGGCCGAAGAGTCCGCTGACCTCGGAGAGGACTAGCGCCGCCGAAAGCACAGCGATGGCTTCTACGAGCCTTGCTTCCGCTCCGGCGCAACTCGGAAGCAGTCGCCTCCGCCAAAGGAGCGCAGCCATAATCAGGGGGGTGAACGCCACCAGCCCGAACAACAGCCCTAGGAGGAAACGGCCAGTCATCGCGCTCACTCATCATTGTGGAACTCGTATACCGAGCCCACTTCCACTCGCTCGACGTCGCGTACCTTACTCTACGCGGCTCCCTTCCTGAGCATGCCTGCATTCACCCCGAGGTAAGGATGACGGCGCCATAGTCTCCGGGCACGCGACCTCTCTTGGCTGAGCTCTGAGTGGTCGCAACACCATGTACGAAGCGTCCAAGCCACATTGCTGGTTCTACGCGTTCAACTGGGGAGAGCGGGTTCTGATCCGAGGCGGTGATGGTCGCTGTGGCCAGGTGACGCCACCGGCGTGGAGCAGCACCCGCAGCCGGTAGTGCTCGAAGGACGTGATGCCCCGGCCGGCACGCTTGACCTTCTTCACACAGAAGTTCTGGCCCTCGGTCGGGCCATTCGATGCACCCGGTCCGGTGATGATTCAAGATCTCCTTCCTCCATCGCTGCAGGGTGTCGCCGAGCGAGCGGATCTCGTCGACGTCGTCGGAGCGGCAACCGGTGATGGCCTTCTCGAGCAGCACGGTGGCTTCCTTCGGATCGTCGGTGAGATGGACGTCACGTACCGACTCCTTGGCCAGCCAAGCACCGAGCAGCTCGTCGTGGGGGTCGCCGATGCGCAACCCAAGGAGCAGCCGGTCGTGTCCTCGTTGGTCGAGCCGTTCGGTCCCTTTCAACAGGAGCTTCCGGATCCGATAGAGGGGGTCGTGCTTGCGGCCCCGATGTCCAAGTGTCTCGTTCTGGACCCGCCTTCTCACCTTGTCGACGCAGCGGTTGGCCACCCGGACCACGTGAAACGGGTCCGCCACCCGGATGGCATGGTCGAGGTGAGGAGCAGTCCCGGCCCGGTAGCTCTCGGCCAGGTCTGTCGCCACCACCCGGACGCCGGCGAGCCAGGTCGGATCTTGACCTGCACGCCATCGGCGCAGGTCGGAGGCGGCGTTCCCTTCCACCATGTCGATGATCTTGCGGCGACCCGAGTCCACCATCCCGGTGGCGTAGAGGGTCGAGCGGTCGGCTTTGGCCGAGAGGAAAGAGGTCTCGTCGATCCCCAGCGGTTTGACCGTCCCGACCCGTTTCGGGTCGTCGACAAGTGGGGTGCCGTGGAGGACCACCGCGTTCATCACCGTCCACCAGCACACGCTGAGCTCTCGAGCCACTACCGCCACCGGCATGGCCAGTTCGCCCGCCTGGCGGGTGGCCTCGGCCCCTGCTCTCAGGGTGAGCACCGCCCGGGGGGCCACGTGTTCGGTGCCCTCCGTCCAGGTCTTCGCCTCGCAGTCCGGATCGGCACAACGCCACCGTCGCTTCATCCACACCAGCCGAACCGTGCGCCCGAAGCACGGCAGGTCCCTGATGTCGACCCGAAGACGATCCTGGGCCTCGGCCCGGACGCCACACGACTCACAACCGGCAACATCAGCCGTCGTCTCGACGGTCACGGTCATCTCTGCCGGCTTCCGGTCCACGGTGAGCACCCGGAAGCCGTCCAGTCCCAACATGGCTTCGGCGTGGCCGATAGCGTCATCCATCGTCAGAGGTCCTCCTCGTGTGGTCGTAGAGCAACCACAACGATGGTGGGACCTCTGGCCGCGTTGGTGGAGCTCTTCCTACGTCACGCTCCCCAGTTCAACGCGAAGACCCACATTGCTTGTCTCTGCGAGCGTCTGATCGTTCAGTCAACTGCCGACGCATCGCAAACATTCGCGGGCGAAGGGTTGCCGCAGTAACGCCCGTCGCCACGGCCCGGCGACCATGGCGATACAGGTCTGGCCCGAATCCAGGACCCGCATGCTGAAATGCCTATCGGTCTGTTCGGGTTTCAGTCACCCTCGGGTGCGGGTGGATCTTTTCCCCTCAGCTGACGACGAACAGGAACCGTCAGGTCGAAGCAGAGCGGCGAAGCGTGTATACAGTTGCACACCCGAAGTGCTTCTCTGATTGCAGGATCGGGCGCAAGCGGGATGTCAGGTCGACCTGACTCTGACAATCGGAGAGTAAGAATCGAACACCCGATGATCGAACAATGGAAATCGACGTCGCAGCGGTGAACCCTCCCGCGAACAGTTGGGACGCGATGATCGTGCGTTGCGCATAATTTGGGGTCCACGACGCAATCCCCACCCATGTGTTCCGACCGGTTTCCGCGGGAACGATCTGTCCGAGGAACACAGGCGCCAAGACTGCGCCTGGCGACGGATCCCCTTCCAGGAAGTTCAGAGCTGCCTGCTCCGATGAACGGATAAAGAATGGCTCTGCGCCCAAGATGGTGGGCTCGCCAGTACCACGAGCCATGTTCAACTCTCGCGCCAGGGACGGCCCGACAAGTGCAGCAACCAGAACTGAGCCAAGCATCACTCTCGTTACCGAACTGCCCCACGGCAGTCGTCCTGCGCCGGTAACGGCCAACACAGCGAAAGGAATACTGAGTCCTTGCAATGAGTGCTTCGGAAACGTCCCGACATGGGCGACGTCGATGGTCAGGAACACTCCAATCGCGGCTATGGGCCAGGCCCGAAGCGCGACGCTCTGAGACGTGTTGGCCGGAACCCAATACGCGAGAACCCCGCACGCGGCCAGCGGCAGCATCGTGAGTAAGAGGTCATCGATCGGCAATGGTTCAAGGCGGTTTATCCGGCCGCTCAGCGACCATGACGCATCGACATGACTTAACGCGAAGTAATATCCAAGCGGAATTGCCGCGCCGAAATTGAACGCTATGGGAAGCCTCGGATTGGATCTTTCATCGCGCTTCCACCTCAGCCACAATTCCGAGATACCTACCAGAACAATGAGGGTTGCTCCCTGCCAGGGCTGCAGCAGCGCGCACAGGAGCGCACACAGTGGCCCCCACACCCGGACCTTTCGGTCCTTCCGATCGCGCTCATATGCCATCAAACTCGTCATCATGAGCGCAATCGCAAGAGCCGTAAATGGATATCCCCATAGATAGAAGCCGGGCCACATTTCCCGCCCGTAGGACTCAAAGAACAGCGTCTGATTCCAATGAGACAATGTCGCCAACTCGGCCAAGGGCGAGATGTAAAAAAGACTGAGAATGAGTGCGCAGCGCCGCGAGGCAGTGCCCGGAAGCAGACGACGGACATATGCACGCGCGGCGAGAAAGAGTGCAATCGCAGCGATCGGAGTCCAAAGTAGATAGGAAAGCCAGGCGGCAACGCCAAGACGGGTGATCAGGCCCGAAATCACCAATCCCGGCTGAAAGTAATTGGCGGAACCCCCGCTGGTTTGAAACGGATTCCCAATCAGGACATGCTGCGCCGAATCACGAATCCACCCGACGTATTGCATTTGATCACCGATATACAGGCCATTGGTCCCTGTCCATAAGTGGTCCGGGCCCTGCCGGGCGGCTAGTCAGGACCGCAGTCCAGCCGGACAGCATCAGAAAGGCAACAAGCACCGCAAGATCGAATGCGTCGATGCGGCGACCGTCGCTGTGCGAGGAAAAGATCCGCTTGCGAGCGCTCAACATCGCCCTCCACACTTCGTCGGCGAGGAAGCGTCGCTGACTGAACCAAACACAGCAGCATGAGATCCACCTGCCGTTCCGGCCGCCCAGGGCCCGGACCCCACGCAGGGGGCGTACCAATGCGAGAGCTGTCTTGGTCTGCCGCTCCTGCCACAACGATTCGAGATTCGGGTCACACCCACCCCGGTGATGAGGATCGTCCTCACATCCTCACAAGTATTGCTAGTGAAGCCCGATTCGCTCAAGACAACAGGTATCCACACCCGGCCCACGCCACCGCGACGCTGCTCTTCGCCGCCGCCGACCTATTTTGCAAGTACATTTTCGAGTAGTTCCGAGATCTGCGGTTCCATGATCCTTGTGGCCCCGAACCATAGATGATTCGTATCGGCGTAGAGGAGCTGATTGTCAATCTCGAGCGGACAGCCTGTCCGATTGCAAAGCACACTATCCGGAGCGAATACCGGAACGCTATTTTTCCGCTTCGCCAGGACCGCCTGTTCCGCATTCACGAGTGGCATCGCTGTTGACAGCGCCGCACGACGTGTCGGTTCGCAGGCAGCAATCGACCCTGTCTCGGAGACACACTCCGCAGGCTCGTATGGGAGTGTCGGATCATCCAAGATCACTGCCGGCCGGATACCCTCTGCCATCATCTGGTTCAAGAACGCTTCAAATGCCGATTTCCACAGTTGCACCTGCTCTGGGATTGATGGCACCTCTCCCGCCTGATTTTCGATCAAGCCGAGGTACTGGCCCTCGTGCTGGGCAAGCACCACCGCCCTGGGCTTCAATTGCGCCAAGAATTGCATGCCTTGCTTCCGCAACATGAGGCACTCACTGGTGTCAATCGGACCATTGGGGAGTCGCCGCACTACAACCGGGATGAACGGACACCCTGGCTCGGCATACATCGCAAGCCGAACACCCTGCTCCCTGGCCACCGCACTCATGATGTTGAACCACGTTCCTGCGTGGGAATCACCCACCAGCGCAATGACAGTCGAACCTCTCAGATCGCCGCCACCGCAATAATGGATTCCGCCGGAGGTCGCAAGCGGCGTGCACCTCGCAAAGAAACCCTTGCTGGCGACGGCCTGGCTCTTGGCGTACGACAGAGGCGTGCTGCGAGAAGCGACAATCCACACTCCCCGCGCAGCAGCGAGAACAATCAACGTGATAACCAGTCCGACAACAAATGTCCGCCGAGATGATTGAATCAGAGAGGGACTGAACCGAATCGGATTCTCGAACAGCCTGAAGGCCAGATACGCAGCTCCAAGCGACGCAACGGCGGCAACCGTCCGGACCGGGGCTCCGTCGTTGTTGAGAGCCAGGACGGCAAGAACGATGAACGGCCAGTGCCAGAGGTACCAAGAGTACGAGAGCCGGCCGACCCACGCCATCGGTCGGCTGCTCAGTACGCGAATGAAGACCCCCGGCCCGTCGCTGGTGGCAATCTCCCCACTGAGTATCACCAACGCAGTCCCGATGACCGGCACCGCGGCGTCGACGCCCGGATACGCGACGGCGTCGCTGAACATCACGGTGGCCCATGCCACCATGGAAAGACCAAGGAATCCGGTCAACAGACTCAGTCGTCGCGATGTGCTCCGCAGCGCGATCGACGCAAGCAACCCGCCGGCGGCAAACTCCCACGCCCTCGTGGGGAGACTGAAGAAAGCCCACGTGCTCCCTTCACCGGTCCAACGAAGGTTGAGCGCAAACGATGCCACCACTACGACGACAAATGTTGGGAAGACAACCCGCGGCGGCGAGCCACCTTGTCCTCCGACTGACCAGTATGGCCGTATAAATCAAAAACGGCCATACCAAATAGAACTGCTCTTCCACCCCCAGTGACCACGTGTGGAGGAACGGGCTCTTGTTGATGTTCGATGCGAAGTAATTTTGGGCGTTATTGGCAAACACTATGTTCGATATATAGAGAGCCGCCGCTGCGCCATCCTTGGCGATCTCTAGCATGTCGAACGGCGCGAAGATCAAATAGCCCGCCGCAAGAGTGGCCACAACCATAAGGCCCAGTCCCGGCACCAAACGCCGTACTCGTCGCGCCCAGAAACTGGAAAACTTAATTGTGCCAGTGGTGCTCGATTCATCCAGCAAATTACGCGTGATGAGGTAGCCGGAAATCACGAAGAACACGTCGACGCCAACAAATCCGCCGGAGAATCCGGGAATGCCGGAGTGGTAGGCCACGATCACGAGGATCGCGATTGCTCGCATTCCTTCTATGTCACCACGGTATCTTTGCGAGGCTGAGGTGCCTCGCGTCGAAATCCTTCCCCGAAATCGCTGGGGATTTCCCCCGGGCATGAGGTCGACCGCGCTTAATGCTCCCAACGACTCGTCACCCGGGCCATCTCGAGTCCCCCCTCGCATCGGTTGAACATTCTACGTGGACCGCACAGGCCAACTGCGTCGTGCTACGCGACAGCCGACGGTCGTTTTTTCCTGGCAAGACTCGAATCCGTGGATGGCCCGCCCCGTTTCCGACCAGGCGCCGGAGGCACAGCCAAGTCACCGGCGCAGGATACAGTTCAAGATCAGCCTCAAAGCTTGCGTTACCAACCCAGTCCATCGCCCGCAATGTTTGTCGATCGATCTGCCGTGGGCCAGCTGGTCTTTGATTAGCACGCAACCGGACGTAACGCGGACTGCTTCAGCCAACAACCCGGCAGGACCTTCAGTGAGGTGCAACGCGTCGACAAATGTGACGGCCGTGAAAACGTTGTCGGGGTATGGGATCGTGATTCCATCGAATTGCTGAACTGGTATTTTGGTTGTTGGTCGCTTTAGCTTAGAAGAGGCGGATTCAAGGGGTCACAGCTCGGATGAGTTGAGTCACCGACACTTGTCGGGACGAGCCGAGGAGGTTGTCCGTGGGTGGTACCCCGTTAACGCTGGAGCAGAAGCAGATGGTGTTCGTCTGCGAAGCGAGGACTTCAGCTGGCAGGAGATCGCTAGGGCGGTTGGATGTTCGCTGTCGGCGGCATGGGGCAATGGCAGGGGCCAGACGATGCGGCCAGCCGCGGCCGGCTACGTGCGGACCTCGCCCAGGGCGCTCGACGATTGCCGACCGTGAGGAGATCGTGATCGGCCTGGCCAAGGGCGAGACGTTCACCAGTATCGCCAATCGGATCGGCAAGGCGACCTCCGCTGTCAGCCGGGAAGTGGGGGCGAACGGAGGCCGCCATGCATACCGGGCCTCGGGCGGCCATCGTCGGGCGCAGTATCAAACCCGTCATCCCAAGCCAGCCAAGATGGCCTCCTGTCCGGCCCTCTGGCCCAGGTCGTCGAAGGCCTCGGACAGCTCCCGTCCCCCGAGGAGATCTCCAGGCGCTTGCACCTCGAGCACCCTGACGATCCGATGATGCGGGTGAGCCACGAGACGATCTACCAATCGCTCTATGTCCGGGGCAGGGGCGAGCTCCGCCGTGAGTTGACCCGCTGCCTCCGCTCCGGTCGAGCCCAACGTCGCCCGCGGGGCAGTGGGTCCGGTGTGGGCACCATCCCCAACATGGTGATGATCTCGGAGCGTCCGGCCGAAGCGGCCGACCGGGCTGTGCCCGGCCATTGGGAGGGCGACCTGATCGTGGGCAAGGACCACCAATCGGCCGTCGGCACCTTGGTGGAACGGACGACCCGCTTCGTCCTGCTTCCGCACCTCAGGACAGGCAAGGACGCCGTGTCCGTCGAGGAGGCCATGCACAAAGCAAATCACCACCTTGCCGGACCAGCTGGTCAAGACGGTCACTTGGGACCAAGGCCCAGAAATGGGTCGCCACGTCGACTTCACTGTCGCGGCGGGCATCCCGATCTACTTCTGTGACCCCCACAGTCCGTGGCAGCGGGGCTCCAACGAGAACACCAACGGGCTCTTCCGCCAATGCATGCCGAAGGGCACTGATCTGTCGGCCCACAACGCCGAGGACCTCGATGCCATAGCGAAGAGCCTCAACAATCGTCCGCGCAAGACGCTCGGCTATCTGAAACCATCAGAGAAGCTCGCCGAACTTTTTGCGACGACCCCTTGAAGCCGCCAGATCAATGCTCTTGATCTCGAGATCAGGACGACTCTGCATGATCGCAGCAGAGACGGGACCATCGCGGCAACCAACGTCCAAGACACCACCTCCGCTCGGCAAATAACGGGCGAGTTGTCCGGCCAATGTCGCGACACGCCGGTCCCTCACCGCTCGACTATGTACTGTGCCCATCAACTCATATCGGCATAATATTTCAGTTATCTACCAAGACTTCGGCCCGCAGTTCTGCGAATGGTGGAAGCTCGGAGTGGTCGCCGCTAAGAACCCCAACCCCACCAGACCGCCGTTCGCAATACTCGGATGTCGCCGTCCACATCTTCAGCCATGGAGTGCTCGCCGATCGTTACTCAAGTCCCGGATTCAGCCCCATCAATGATGTCGTCCTGTCGCGTCGAGCGGTGGCGTCCGGTTACACTTCAGTGTCCGGGCAGCTCAACGGAAGGCCGATGGGGCTTGACTGAGGTCATCGAGCAGGAAACGCCTTCCCCCGTTGAGATGTCTCCGAGTGATGGACGGCGTCTTATAGATCTTTTCGATCCTCGACTAGTGAACGTCATTACTGCCCTCGGTTTCGGTTTGCCTGTAGCCGCCTACTTTTGGTTCGTATCTCAGTACAGCGTCAACGTCATCTACCAAGATCAATGGAGTGACGTGACTGTTATCCAGCGGTCCTATGTGCACCTCTTCGACTGGGGATCATTGTGGTCCCAACACAATGAGGATCGAATCTTCTTCCCTAACCTGATCGTGGTGTTCCTGGCCCATACGACTCACTTCAACATCCAATTAGAAGAGTTTCTCAGCGCCACCATGTTGGTAATGGCCACTGCGCTTATCATTTTCGCTCACAAGCGCCGGTCGCCCACTACACCTTGGCTCTACTATTGCCCAGTTGTCGTACTGACGTGCTCTTTCGTTCAGTACGGAGCGACGTTGTGGGGCTTCCAGATGGCTTGGTATCTCGTCCTGCTGGCCTTAGCAACCACCTTGGTACTCATCGACCGCGTCACTCTGACCTGGCTCACATTTCTGTTCGCCATAGCCGCCGCGGTAATCGGTAGCTTCTCGTCAATCCAAGGGCTCATCATATGGCCAGCCGGTTTGGCGCTTCTCTACTGCCGCCGTCGACACCTCCGATACGTTACTGCGTGGTTTGGCGCCGCCGCTGTGTCGGTTGCCCTGTACATGTACAACTTCAATTTCAGTACAGGTCCGGGTCTGCCGAGCTTTTTGTCACGACACTCCATCTCCCCGGTCAACTTCTCTGTATTTGCCGTGGGTGATGTAGTGGGCACTCCGGTCAAGCTTGGTGGCCACAATGATGCAGTTCTTCTCCTCGGGCTGGTTATTGTCGTCTTGGCCGTGGCGACGGTCTGCATCTACGGAGTCCGACGGGATGATCGCAGCGGAAGCCCGGTCGGAGTCTTCCTGATCTGCTTCGGCCTGCTGTTCGCTGTCGTCGTGGCCAAGGGCCGGGCCCTCTTCGGTTACTGGGCTGCGAGCTCATCTGGATACACCATCTATGACCTGTTGATCCTTGTTGGGATCTACTTGACTGTGCTGGGATCACCGCCCATTCGCTCACGAGGCGGCTCAGATGGAGCCCTTGCATGGATCGATCGAACCGCCCCTGGGGTAGCGCGTTGGGCATTGGTGGTGATCATCCCCCTTCAAATCGCTCTCGGAGCTGAGAACGGGATCAGCGGGGCCCAAGTCGTCCGCGCTGCTCAGGAAAAGGCCTCCTACACCGCTCGACACATTGACAGTGCATCGGCCTACGCGGTGCTGGGCAATCTTAATTTCGCCGAGCCACCGGTCTTCACGAGGCACCAAGTGCATGTTGCACAAGCACTCCACCTAAGCCTCTTCGCCAACACAGCAAGGGGTTCTCAGTCCATCCATACGTCATCGAGCGTAGACATCTCGCTTTCCGACCGCTTCGAGTTTTCACACGGCAACTACGGGAATGGGCTTGATCCGGTTCGACGGACAAATTGGTTGTGCTGATCATGCCGCCTGACGGTCGGCGTTGTGATGAAGCGCTTCGTATTGCTTCGGGCTGAGATGGCCCAATGTCGAATGCAGCCGCCGAGTGTTGTACCAGCCCTCGATGTACTCGAAGACGGCACGACGAAGGCCGGTTCTCGTCGGCCAGGCCTGGGTGTCGATGAGCTCGCGTTTGATGGTGGCAAAGAAGGACTCGGCCACCGCGTTGTCCCAGCATTCGCCCTTCCTGCCGACCGACAGCACCACGCCGTTTCGTCGGGCGAGCTCGGCGAAGTTCTTGCTGCTGTATTGACAGCCTCGGTCGCTGTGAAAAATGAGTCCTCGCTCTGGCACTCGGGTGGTGAAGGCCATGGACAGCGCTTCTTCGACGAGCTCGGTGCGCATGTGGTCGGCAAGGGCCCAGCCCACCACCCTGCGGCTGGCCAGGTCGATGACCGTGGCCAGGTAGGCCCAGCCCTCCCAGGTGGCCACGTAAGTGATGTCGCCCACGTATCTGCGGTCGAACTCCTGGCACGGTCCGAAGTGGCGTTGGATGAGGTCCTTCGCCGCTTCGGCGTCGGGATCGGCAATGGTCGTCGTCCGCCACCGTTTCTTGCATCGTCCCTCGAGGCCGGCCACCCGCATGAGGCGGGTGACCCTCCTCCTCCCGCAGACCACCCCTCGGTGACCGAGCTCCCGGTGGATCCGGGGGGAGCCATAGGTGCCCTTGGACTCGGTGTGGATGGCGGTGATCTTCTCGGTCAGCTCGGCGTCGGTGACCGATCGCGGCGAGGGGACGCCCCTCCGGCGCTGGTAATAGGCGGCTCGGGAGACCTCGAACAGGTCGCAGCAGTGCTGGATGCTGTGACCTGCGACTTCCTCCGCCTCGATGAGGGGGTCCATCTTCACCGGGTCTCCTTTGCGAAGAAAGCTGTTGCTCGCTTGAGCAGATCGACGTCGGCCTGCAGGCGCTGGTTCTCCCGCCGAAGCCGGGACAGCTCCTGGCGCTCTTCGGTGGTCAGACCGTCGATCTCACCGGCGTCGATCCGGGCCTGTTCGACCCATTTGCGGACTGCCGTCTCCGTCAGGTCGAAGTCCCGCGCCACCTGGCCGATCGAACGGTCGCCGACTCGGCAACGCTCGACGATCTCAGCCTTGAACTCCGGGGTGAACGACCGACGGGGACGGGACTTCTTCCGTTCCATGGTCTCCATGATGGGCATCCTTTCCGGCGCTTCGCGCCTGATGGTGGATGTCCGTCAAACCGGAGGAAGCCCACAAGGCAGCAGCTGATCCGACAGCCGGCCCGGCACTCTGACTGCAATGAACAGAGTGACTACCTCGCAAAGGGCAACACGTCGCGGCAGGTGATTACCACAGGTCACCACCTGATGAGACCCCCGATTTTCAGCGTCCGCTCGATGGACGTCGCGATAATTCGGGTCTTCGCCTTGAACTGGGGAGCACCGGTAGGGGAATTATCGCTATCCACACCTCAGCGGGGTCCAGTGGCCGCCCGCGGCTCGCGATAGTTACTTCGCCCGGAACGGCACTTCCGGGCGTGTGGAAAACGTATTGGAATATCGTGGCTGGAGCCACGCACACAAGGGAGGTCGCATGCCGAAGTATCTGGTTGAGGTGAAGTACAGCCTCGATGGGGCCAAGGGCCTCATGGCCGAGGGTGGTTCGTCCCGGGTCGCCGCATCGAAGGCGCTGGTCGAGAGCCTCGGTGGGAGCCTCGAAACCTTCTATTTCGCATTCGGTGAGGCTGACGCATACATCATCGCCGATATGCCCGACAACGTCTCGGCGGCGGCAGCCGCCCTGGCGGCGAGGGCCTCAGGTGGGGTCATGTCGCGGATGGTCGTGCTTCTGACGCCGGACGAGATCGATGCCGCCACAAAGAAGCAGGGGAACTACCGCCCTCCAGGGGCTTGACTCGCGCGATAACGGGGTCAGATTGAGTCCATCGGAACGACTTTGATCATCTGTAGAGCCGGATTTTCAACGTCCCACAAGTCTTGGAACTCCTCTAGTGGTCGAAAGCCGTAAGCGAGATAGAAGGCGCGCGTCCTCTCGTACCCGTCGTCAGGCTTGCTTGGAGCAAGCGTCTTCACTTGGAGAAACTCCACGCCGTCCGACGCCAACATGCCTTCGGCATGCCCGAGCAACGTTCGGCCGATGCCCTGGCGATGAAGCTCCGGCAGCACGGCCATCACATAGACCTCGGCGGCGTAGCGGCTATGTCTCACGAGCGTGAGAAGTCCCACGTCCTTATCTCCTAGTGATGCAATGACGGTGGGCGACCGATCCGCGGTAGCGATGTAGTCCTCAACAGAGGTTGGAAGGCCGAACCACGTGGGGAGGGTCTTCAAGATTCCTCGGCAGGTCTCCCCGGCTCCGAGTGCTTGATCGCGTATCCGAAGTTCTCCATCAGGGACCACTCGTACAGCATGCCTCTGGAGTTCACTCGGGTGCCCCCGTACGCCGGGTCGGTGGGATAGCACGACACGAGTGTGGCAGTGCCCTCGCCAGGTCGGGGTGCGGCTGAGTCAAGGCGGCGCCGAAGCAAACCCGGTTTAGATGCGTCAAACTGATGGACAGCCGCCGTCGGGATGGACTGGATGAAGTGTCTCTCAGGAGATTGACCGTGAGCCTCGTGGTTTGCAGCCTGGGGAGCGTCATCGCTCCCGTTGCTGCGGGCGCTTCGGTGGTTGCGTCCAATGCTCGGACTCATGAGTATCGACTGCCGCCTGATGGCTGGAAGCCCGGAGACGGCCGAATGTTGATGGGGCTTTTCGGTCGCTTTCACGCCACGAACACTCCCTCGGGTGCGTGTGCATCGATGGGGATACACCAGGGCACCGTGTATCTCTGGCCTGTGGGGTATCGGGTCCGATTCCACCCCACAGAGCTGCTCAGTCCGAATGGCAAGGTGGTCGCTCATCAGAACCAGGAAGTCAATGCTGGGGGTGGTGCTTACTCCCAGCACGGAGCGCTGTCGCTGTCCCCCCCGCCTGTCATTCCACGTTATTGCGGCACGGCCGAGACGGTCGTGTTAATCGAGTCTCCCGTCCTTAAGGGCGAAGGTCCGTCATAACACGGTGGGTGCCCCGGCACGCCGGGACGGTGACCCACTCCGGCACTTTTGGTGGCACCCTTGTCATGGGGCATCATCTGCCAGGTGGACGCCGATGTGAAAGATCACTGCGGCATGAGACAGAAGTGGGTGGCGGCGTTGGTCTTTCTGGTGGCCCTTTCAGTTGCTGCCTGCTCGTCACGATCAGCTACGCCAACCAGCTCGACCCTTTCACAATCGGTCGCTCGGCAGACGGTAGCCAGATGGCAGACGGCAGTCAGGAATGACCGCAACCGCCTTGCAGCCATGGCCGGAACGTCCTTCCTCACCCAGGCCAGGGCCGATCAGGCTCGGCAGAAGGCGCAAGACACCTTGAAGACCGATACCAAGAAGTTAGATGCGGCCATAAAACAACTGGCGCAGGCAGAGGGGCGTACGGGTTCGTGACCGACGAACCTCACCTTCGGTCGCCTGAAGCCGTGGCGTAAAGGTGCCCCCCATCGCCGGTTCTGTCGGGCACTACTCACACCCGAATCTGCCGTGCCCTGGCTCCGACGGCCTACCTCTGACAGGGAGTGCGCCGTTAAGGCACAGAAGCACTCAAGCCAGCGACGCTAGGAGACGAGGCAATTCAGATGGAAGATGGCTACTCGCCTCTATCAAGAAACCGATGGTTCATCGCGATCATTCTCGTCCTCCTAGCCTCAGCCATGGTCTACGGGTGGACCCATCCGACCAACAACGGCGGGTCGGTGCCGGGAATCAATACGCAATGCAGCAACGCCGGAAGTCTTGTCGACGTCAACTGCCAGCCGTAACTGGGGCACCCATGGCCGAACGGAAGTGCGTGGGCTACATCACGCACCTTCGTCTACGTCGATGATGTCGACGGGAACTGCGAACACGCCCGCTCAGTAGGTGCAAGGATCATCACTGATCCGGCCGATCATGGCCCCGAACCGCCACTATGTCGCCGCGGACTGCGACGAGAGCATCTCCTATCGCCGGTTGAGCGGGACGCATTCCGGCCCACATAGCGTCGGGTGTTTGCTTTCGCGAGCGGTGACACATCGCCGACTCCAGGGGTCCTGCCAAGGATCAGAACCCGATCTCCCCACTCCAACGCGTTGAGCCGATAATTCATGGCCCAGGCGGCACCGCCTTACGCAGGCCAATCGCGACTAACGAGTTGCCATCTGACGATCTGCTGTAACCATTCTTCCGCCCATCTTTGTTTCCTCGGATGGGCCAGAGACCAACGAATCCAAAGCGGCCGCTATGAGTACGACGGCTGACACATGAAACAGGACCGCCGGCTCTATGAGCTCCCTTGGCAGTTCCGTAGCGGCAAAACTCCAAATTGCGAGGGCCCAAAGTACGACGAACACCATCGCGGAGACAGCTACCCAGATCACCCGTGTTAATCGATGACGAACTGCTGCCAGAACGACGAGGATAGCCGCAACGCTGATCAAGAGAACGGCGTAGATTGGATCAGAGGACCTCGGTGCACCTGAGGGCGTGTTGGGCTTTGCTAGCGAACTTAGGTTGCCGTACACGAGCGTGGACGCCCACGAGGGAAGGGCCGGAGTGGCAATGTAGTCGGGGTTCATCGTCATCAACTGTGGAGCATGGATGACGGGCTGAGATATGGCCTCCCAGGGATGAGTAATCAGGTACTTGAGGTAGACCGACTGGCCCTTCTGATCGGCCCACCGCCTGAACTCCGGATCGTCGGCAAGCCGATATTCCGCGTATGGATCGGCAAACTGAGTGACGTTTACTAGCTGGCCGACAGTCGTAAACGGTGGTGGAAACTTGAGAGCGGAAGTGTAAGGAAGCCCATGGTTGTGGAGGTAGGCGATCTCTCCGCGATTGCTGATAGCACGGAACTGGATGATGCCTGCCAACTGAACTTCCGAGGGGTTCGTAGCTGCTATTCCCTCCGGGCTGACGGACGAGGTCTGCAGAGCCGTCACTGTACCCCAGACGCCGATCACAACGATGCCCAGACCTCCGATGAGAGCGATACGCCGAACTTTGGGTCGTTTCCAAGCAAGGAGAACGAAGGGTATTGCGAGGGCGACGACGACGAACGCCTGTACTTGTCGTGTGAACGTCCAGAGTACGGCCACCACCAAGAAGACTGAGAGTGCTCGGATCTCCATCCGACGGGCTAGGGCCAAAGAAGCAGCAAGCAATAACACTGTCAGCGAGATGGAAAGCGACTCGCTCAAGACGATGCGATTCCATTGCAGGACAGGTGCGCTCAGGGACATCAGGAGTGTCACCGCCTGGGCGACAAGACGAATGATTCGACCTTGCAGTACCCGACCGACCTGTACGGCAAGGGTTATCCAGCAGGCAACGCCGATCACGATCTGAAGAGCGACCCGGCCGCCGGAGGTCCCGCCGAAGAAATACAGCAACGGAATTGTCCAAAGTCGCTCTGCGTGACCAAGGAAACTGAGGGGTAGATAGGTGTGGCTGTCCGGAAAGTTGTCGTACACGCGGGGATTACTCGCACTGCTGAGGGCCACGTAGACGATTGCAAATGCCGTGTAACAGACGATATTTGCCTTGTTCCCCCCCACCCACCGAAGAACCAGAGACCTCTTGGACTCTGGTCCAAGTCTCTTGTTGATGACGACCAGCGATCCCGATGCCAACGGTCCAACTCGCAAGCGCTATATCCGCTCGAACACCAGTAGGTGGTTCAATCCAAATTCGAACCGCGATGCTTCCAACAAACGCATCGGAGGAGATGCAAACTTTTGAGGGATCACACCGGGATCCAAGCCATGATGCTGTTCGGCCTCCATGCCATGGATATCCGTAAGCGGATTTCAATATCCAAGATCCGGTCCACGACTGGCGCGGGCACCGTGATGATCAATCTTCCTCCCGGCCTCAGCAAAGACGGAACGCTGCTAGCCCAGGTTCGCCGGATATCCGAGGGTACGTGTTCAACAACCGCCAGCATCACGACTGCATCGAAAGCCTCGCTGTCGTTGAGAACCTCGGGGAACGTGCCACGCCGGAGTTCGTAGGGACCCGTCGGCCACGATGTCGGCTCTTCAACGTCGACTCCGATACCCGACTTGATCAAAGAGGATGCCTGCCGAAACAAGGTACCGTACCCACATCCGACGTCAAGGACGTCGACGCCGTTGGGCATCCACCGGACGGCCTCGGCGATTCGCTTGCGCTGGATCCAACGGTCGACTCCATTCATGCCGATCCGGATCGTGTTCTCAAGGTCTGTGCGTACACCCTCGTGAGAGATCTGAACGCATTGCTCGTGGAGCGCTCGGCTGTATTGAACATGAAAATGCCTACTGAGCTGCCGGGCGTGACGCGCAGGAGGTACTTCGTCGGAACCTGCAGGGCTTAGTCGGGCAGTGGCTCTCTAAATCATGGCCCATGGCGGCTTCGAGATCGCTCCTGGGACGCCGGAGTAACGGAGATCCGAGGCCTGTGTAGCCCGTCAAAATCGAACTCGCAGAATAGCCATGAGAACGCTCCACCCGACACGGGGAGTCAGCTTCTTGCCCTCATCCACTGTGCGCGGCCTGTAAGTCACCGGAAGTTCGACGATCTTGTAGCCGGACCGCAACAAGCGACAGGTGATTTCGGCATCGAAATCGAAACCGTTACAACGCAGATCGAGGGCACGGGCAACGTCCGACCGCAAGACTTTGTAGCAGGTGAGGACATCGGTCAGTCGCGTGAAGAACAGGACATTCGTCGACCATGTCAGCAACATGTTCCCGAAGTAACTGACAAGCGGAGCTCCACTGCGTCCCTGTCCTCTGAAGCGGGACCCCAACACGGCGGGCACTCCACCTTCCAAGATCGGCTGCATCAACCCGGGAATCTGACTGGGATCGAGTTCGAGATCCGCGTCCTGAACGACGAGGATGTCGCCCGAGGCCCGATCGAAACCTGTTCGGACGGCACGCCCCTTTCCCCGGGCTTCGTCTTCCAGAATGAGAACAAGTTCCGGCGACGGATCAAGTTCGAGAAGCGCCTCACGGGTGCCATCAGATGACGCACCATCCACGACAATTATCTCCACCGGCATGCCGAAATCCACCGCCCGCACCCGCTCGAGCAGGGTCACGATCGTGCTCTTCTCGTTCCGGACAGGGACGATGATGGACAGCTTCACGATCGCAGTTCCCCCGCGATGCGTGCTGCATCTTCCAGCTGGTCCATTCCATCAATGGCCAGCCATGTCCCCTCGAAGGGATAGGCGACGACCTTCAGACCTGCCTTGGCCGCGGCATTGAGGAGATCGGGCATTTCGTACGCCCGTCCGCTCGGTACGAGATCGAGCGTCGACCATCGAAAGAGGTAGACGCCGGCATTGACAGTGTCAGTGATCGCTGGTTTCTCGACGATGCTGGTGATGCGATCGCCATCGAGCTCGAGCACTCCATAGGGATGCCGGAGCTGAAATTGACGGGTGACAACGGTGACGTCGTTGCCCCGGGCATTGTGGAAGTCGATGACCGACCGCATGTCGAGCTCGGTCAGCAGATCGCCATTCATGACGAGCAATGACTCTGTAGGACTCGCTCCGTCTCCGAACTGTGCTCGCACGAGCGCAAGAGGGCCAGCCGTCCCGAGAGCCTCTGGCTCGCGTGTGTACTCGATGTGCACACCAAGCTGTGAACCGTCTCGGAAGTACGTCTCGATGAGCTCTGCTCGATAACCAACAGCGATCACCAGATCGCACAACCCGAAAGACTTCAGTCTGTTAATGATCTCTTCCAGGATTGGGTGCTCACCGACCGGCAGGAGCGGCTTCGGGACCGTATAGGTCAGAGGACGCAATCGAACACCCAGGCCACCGGCTAGAAGCACGCTCTTCATACCGTGTACTCCTCCGGACGATATGCGTCAATGTGCGCCTCGATCCATTCGCAAGTGCGCCGCAATCCCTCCTCGAGCGGGACCTGTGCATGCCATCCGGCCAGCTTCTGCGCTTTGGAGGAATCTGCCAGCAGTCGAGAGACCTCGCTCTTGACGGGACGTAGGCGTTTCTCGTCGACTTCGATCTCTACATCGCGGCCGACGATCTCTGAAACCTTCAAGATGACGTCCTTGATGCTCACAGCAGAGCCGGAACCCAGATTGACGACTTCTCCGAGCGTCGCGTCTGACGTGCCCAATGCCACAAAACCACGGGCCGTGTCCTCGACATACGTAAAGTCGCGGATCGTGTCCACCGTGCCCAGTCGGAGCGTTCTGCCAGTCAGAGCCTGGCTGATGATCGTCGGGATCACCGCACGGGCTGATTGACGCGGTCCGTAGGCGTTGAACGGGCGCGCGATGGTCAGTGGAAGGCCGAATGCCCGATGGAAGCTGGCACCGAGCGCATCTGCCGCGATCTTCGTCGCACTGTATGGTGACTGCGCCTGAAGTGGGTGGTCCTCATCAATGGGTATGCGAAGGGCCGACCCATAAACCTCACTCGTCGAGGTGAGAACGACCCGCTCCAGTGTCTGCAACTCCTTTGCCACAAGGAGCACGTTGGCTGTCCCCATGACGTTCGTGTCGATGACCTCCTGCGGGTGCTCGTACGAATACGGGATCCCGATAAGTGCGGCAAGGTGAAAGATGACATGCGCACCTTTGCTGATCTCGCGGATAGCGTCGACGTCACGCACGTCGCCGAAGCTGACGACCACGTCTTGCATCGCTGCCTTGGGCACATCATCAAGGCAGCCTCGTTCAGAGCGAGACGTATATCGGAGCATGGCTCGAACAGTTGCGCCGTCAGCAACGAGACGTTCCACGAGGGCACTTCCGATGAAGCCCCCCGCACCGGTGACCACGACCGTTTTCCCCGCGAATCCCACGCCCCACCCCTTCCGAGTCACCGGAGCACAAAATAATACTACTAGCGGTTGTTAGAGCGCATAATCGTGCACGAATATCTTTAGAACGAGCCAGAGCACCATGAGGCTGCTCCCGAGAAGGACCCAAGTCGTGGCATACCGGGCCAGGCGCGGCTCTCGCAGTGCTCCAATGGTGACCAGGGGAATGGGAACCAAGGGAAACAAATAGCGTCCTTGGACATTTACTTCGGGCAATCCGGAAGGTGTGCCGTAGATGAACAATGCCGTTTCGACGAGCAAGACCCCGACAATTGTCAAGGCGATCGGTAACCAAATCACAAGCCAGGAACCTCGATTGACGATCCTTCTTGCATCAAATTGCAATCCGTAGGCGTACCAAAGGGTCAGCGATCCGAGGACGACCAATCCGACCGGAGCATAGATATTGTCCGCACTGAACGGACGGTAATAGCCGATCGAGAAAAAGAAGCCCGGAAGCCATCGTGCTTCTCCCGAGCTTTCGAAGAAGGTCCGAGCAAGGACTGCGACGTACCCGAACGGGTGATCGACGATGAACCGCATCTGAGCATGCGGCTTCAGGCCATAAAGAGGAAAATTGCCAGCTTGAACGCTCCTTACGGCCGAATACCACAGGGCGGCGACAATGAGCACCACGCCGGTTGCCGCCGTCTTCAATAACAGAGAGTGCTTGATCCGCCCCAGCACCGCGGCAGGAACCAAGAAGAGAAAAAAGGCCAGGACGACGTACGTCGGCTTGGCGAGCGCCAGGGCCAGGAGCGATACGAATAGGAAGACAAAGGCGCTGCGGTCTTCGCCGACGGTGCGGTAGCAGCGGAGTGTGAGGGCCACACACAAAGCCGCGAGCGCAGTCGTCATGGGATCCGCTGAGTAGGTGGAAGCCAGGAGCAGACTGGTAGGCAGAAGTCCAAGAACGAATAACACTTCTTTGCCGATGGGCGCGATTCGAAGAGCCGCGTAGAACAGTCCAATGAACACCAACAGAGAAACGAGGCGGCCGGCGAAGAAGATCACCGGCAGCGGCGCGTGGAGGGCCACAAGCGGCACCACCGCGATCAGTGAAGGAATGTACGCAACAGGGCTGTAGACGGCTGAGCCCGGAAATGGCGTGAACTGCTTCGCAGAGCAGGACCCCGGGCTGTGCCAGAACTGGCTCACCGAGAACGCTCCGCGCTGAGATGCCTTCGTGGAGAAGTGTCCGAAGTAGTCGATCACGCACTGCGGGACCAGTCCTCCGTACTTGCCATGTTGTTGGGGCGCAAGGATGGCACCGTGAGCCAGCGTCCACACGCGGTAGAAATGCGCATTCTCGTCCAAGCCCTGCCCCGGGGGCTGTGCGAAGACGAGGAAGATTCCGATGGGTAGAGCAAGGACAACGAATGCAAGTGGCAGCGGGATTTGTCCCAGCACGTTGCCAACTCGTTCGATCCTCGCTGCAACGCGCCGGTAGAGAGGCGTGTCGGGGCTGGTCGATTTCATCAGCCTGACGTTGTCTGTCTCGCGTCTTGCATCTCGAGCCTGGCACTGTACACATCAGTTTGACGGGACAACACTTTCACGGAACAACACGTCCAGAGTGGCACAACGAAGCCCCTGCGAACCGACTCGTGAACCCGTGGACAACGACAAGCTTCTGGCTGGGCCGCAATGGCACCAGAGATCCTGCGCCGGTTGACCGAAGGGAGCGATTCGCTTCAGTGAACGCGTGAATCCGAGGGAGGCGAACGCCTGCTACCTCGCCGCCGCCGAAATACGTCAGCTGATCTCTCTCTCAGGACCGTGGTCAAGACCCCCGGGGCACAGCTGTCCGACGACATTCGTGGGGCTGATTCGATGGAGATTGAACTCGCGCTTCTCGCCCGGATGACGGGGTCCAGGACTCGGACGCTGAGTTATTTGCGCCCAACCGCCGACTAGTGAAGCGCCCGGCGCAAAGCGCCCATGACTTTATCGACGGCATGCTCGAGTTGAGTTCCCGACTGAAGAGTCACCTCGGGGTGCTCGGGTGGCTCGTAGGGGTCGTCGACCCCGGTGAACGAGCCGATCTCCCCAGCGTTGGCCCGGGCGTAGAGGCCCTTCGGGTCGCGGACCGCACACAGGTCGACCGGGGTGGCCATGTAGACCTCGACGAAGGGAAGGCCGGCCTGCTCGTGGATCCGACGAGCCAGCTGTCGACCGGTGAGGTAGGGGCTGATGAGGGCCACGACAGCCACGAAACCGGCGTCGGCGAACAGACCGGCCACCTCGGCTGCCCGTCGGACGTTCTCCTCCCGCCCCGCCCGACTGAAGCCGAGGTCGGCGTTGAGTCCGGTGCGCAGGTTGTCGCCATCAAGCCGGTAGGCGGCACGACCGGCGTCGACCAGGCGCTTCTCAATGGCGGCGGCCACCGTGGACTTACCCGAGCCGGACAGGCCGGTGAACCACACGGTGGCGCCGTGGCGCCCGCCCAGCAGGGCGGCTCGCTCTTCCCGGTTGACCTGCCCGGGATGCCAGGTCACGTTCGGGGAGCTCACCCGGACTCGTCCACCTCAGTCGGGCCCGAGCAGCATGCCGGCTCCGACCGTGACGTTGGTGCCCTCGTCGGCCAGGATGAAAGAGCCAGTGGTCCGGTTGCGCCGGTAGCTGTCGTAGTACAGCGGCCGAGTGACCCGGAAAGTGACCCGGCCCACGTCGTTGAGGCCGAGGGTATTTGCCGACTCGTCGCGATGGAGAGTGTTCACGTTCATTCGGTAGTGGACGTCGCGGACAACAGCCCGGACCCACCGGGTGGTGTGCTTGAGGGCGAAGAAGTCACCGGGGGCGATGGTCCGCTCGTTCATCCAGGCCACCATGGCGTCCAGGTCCTGGCCCACGGTGGGCTGGTTCATGGGCCGGCAGAACAGGTCTCCCCGGGAGGCGTCGACGTCGTCTGTGAGCCGCATGGTCACCGACATCGGGGGGAACGCCTTGTCGAGCTCATTCTCGTAGGAGTCGATGCCGGCCACCGAGGTGGTGAGGCCCGGAGGGGAGGATCATGACCTCATCGCCCGGCCGGAACACGCCTCCCGCCACCCGACCGGCATAACCGCGGTAGTCGTGATGGTTGGTGGCCTTTGGGCGAATGACCCACTGCACGGGCATACGGGGGTCGATCAGGTTGCGGTCGGACGAGATGTAGACCTGCTCGAGGTGGTGGAGCAGAGAAGCGCCCTCGTACCACGGCATGTTGGCCGAGCGCTCCACGACGTTGTCGCCCTGCAGGGCGGAGACGGGGATGAAGTGTGAGGTCGGCCAGCTCGAGGCGGCTGGCGAAATCGGCGAACTCGTCGCGGATGGCGTCGAAGACCTTGCTGGTCGTAATCGACCAGGTCCATCTTGTTGACGCCCAGCAACAGGTGCGGGATGCGCAGCAGGGACGCGAAGAAGGCTGCCGGCGGGTCTGCTCGACGATGCCCTTGCGGGCGTCGACCAGCACGATGTCAGGTCGCGGTCGAGGTGCCGGTGACCATGTTGCGGGTGTACTGGACGTGGCCCGGGGTGTCGGCGATGATGAACTTGCGCGGGGTGGCGAAGTAACGGTACGCCACGTCAATGGTGATGCCCTGCTCGCGCTCGGCCCGCAGGCCGTCCGTGAGCAGGGCGAGGTCGATTCTCGCCGCCGCGCCGTGGGCTGACCTGCTCGACAGCCGCGAGCTGGTCCTCGTTGATCATCTTGGAGTCGTACAGCAGCCGGCCGATGAGCGTGCTCTTGCCGTCGTCGACGCTGCCGGCGGTGAGGAAGCGGAGCAGCTCCATCAGAAGTACCCCTCGCGCTTGCGGTCCTCGTCGTGGCCGCCTCGCTGGTGCGGTCGTCGGCCCGGGTGGCACCACGCTCGGTGAGGCGTGAGGCGGCCACTTCGACCCACGATATCTTCTTCTGCCGTGGCCGCAGTCGACTCGACCG
>CAVWMT010000003.1:0-278707 GCA_963756195.1 uncultured Acidimicrobiaceae bacterium | reverse complement strand
AATTTGCCGAGGTCCGCTGTATAGCGGCAATTGTATGTAGGGACCGCGCCCGGTCCAAACATATGTCGGGTTTACGCGTATCTTGCTTCGGCCGGTACCCGTCCTCAGCGGGACTCTGGAAAGGCACCCGGAAACCCTTCCTCTTCGTGGCCGCAAAATGCACCAACGTAAACAGCGCTATTTCCACGCCAGGCACCGCCGGCCATCACCGGCAATAAATTGGCACCACGCGGCACGCCTGAGAATACGCTTCCCCGCGACCTGGGGGTCGGGCAGGGCGGGGACGCCGCAAAGACCCGCGGCAAGGTCAGCGGTGGTGGCAAGAAGGCGTACCGGCCGAAGAGCACCGGCCGCGCGCGGCGGGGTTGGCTGCGCTCCGCAGTACGCGGGGCGGCGAACGGGCTCGCGGAGGCCTTACGTGAGTTGTGGAGCCCGCCGGGTCCGGCCGGGATCGGGTACACCACACCGCTCCCTGCTGTGGCCTCGCTGCGCCGTCATGCTCGCGACGATCGCGTCGGCTACCTGGCGCGGACTCGCTGCCAACGCCTGCGGTAACCCTCGGCGGATCGGCCGCCAGAAGCGCACCCCACAGGGCGCGTCGGCTTCCCAGTCGCACGCCTTGCATGACGTACCGCCGCAGCAGACCGGAACCACGGAAAGGCGCGGAACGGAGGGCTCGATTCCGGAATCTGCGCCCATTCCGCATTCCGGCCTTCCCGGTTGACACCCATGGCACGCAATCCGGCCTCTCGTGGGGAGGTTGGGCGCGGAACGCTCCGCCCCGATGAGGCGGGGAGTGGGAACAGAGCGCGGGGGTGCGGGGCACCACCTCGTGGGAACTGTGCCTGCCGAACCGGGACTGGGATCCCGCGCGGCTGGCATCATGACGGCAAGGCGCGAGCGCGTTACCCGTGTTGTGGGGGGAGCGGCCGCCGTGAACCAGCGCATCACCTGGATGGGAGTGCTGACAGCGTGTGGTCTGCTGGCTGTCTTGCTCGTGAGCATCATCTTTCATCCCCGGTGGCTCTACCCATCGCTGAGTACCGTGGACCTGCGTGGTATCGCAACGCTCAGGTGCGAATCCAGCTTCAGCAGGCCCAGTCTCAGCCCGCCAACGACGCCCGCGCGTCGGTCTTGCAGGGCCTTACTGGGCTGCTACTCATCGTCGGTGCCGTGGCGACCTGGCGGCAGGTCTTCATCAGCCGGGAAGGCCAGATCACCGAGCGGTTCAACCGTGCGGTGAACCGCTGGGCAGCAACAATGTCGATGTCCGCATCGGCGGCATCTACGCGCTGGAACGCATCGCGAAGAACTCCCCGGCCGACCGCAACGCCATCCAGTACCTCCTCGGCGCCTTCGTCCGTAACCACGCACACTGGCCAGTCGGCGCGCCCGACGGACCGCAGCACCCCACCGCGACTGTGGACCAGCATCTGCCCTGGC
This sequence comes from uncultured Acidimicrobiaceae bacterium, assembly GCA_963756195.1. Lineage (GTDB taxonomy): Bacteria > Actinomycetota > Acidimicrobiia > Acidimicrobiales > RAAP-2 > CAVSNH01. The sequence continues at coordinate 277,264 of CAVWMT010000003.1, read as the reverse complement.
TCAGCATCCGCACACCCGATATCGCGGCAGCCGTAGGCGCCCTGGGCCGCCGCCCGCCCTCGCCGGACGCGCGGGTCCTCTACTTGTCACGCACAGACCTGCGCAGTCTTGAACTTCAAGGTGCCGAGCTGGACAGGAATCCAGATGCGGCACACTAATCTTGCTCAGCACGGCTGCGAGAGGTCCGCCTCGACCGATCCGATCTCGTGACACAGATCTGCGCCGGGCCGATCTTGAGCACACGTGCCTATCCGGGGCGGACCTTACCGGTGCCCATTTGCAAGACGCGGATCTGCGCCACGCCGACCTCAGCCACGCGGACCTTCGCGGCGCCGACCTGACCGGCGCGACTCTTTTACGGCACCAGTGCTGACCGGTGCTCAAGCGGACACAGCCACAACTTGGCCCGTCGATGTCAATGCCGGAAGACGCCGCGAACTCGGAATCATCGAGGTTGACCGCGAGGGCCCTGACCAGATTCCAGCAGTCAAGGCATAGCGCGGTTGGTGTGCGCTAGCTGCAGCGGCTGGCTGGCCTGCGCAGGAACCCGGGTGTCTGCGTATATGACAACGCGGTCGCGGCCCCTGCGCTTGGCCTGGTAGAGGGCGTGGTCGGCGGCGGCGAGCAGGTCATCGAGGGTGCGGCGGGCCTGGCCGGGGACGGCGACGCCGATAGAGATGGTGACCCGTATTGCCGCGGTACCGTCCCGGGGGATGGCGAGCTGGGAGATCCCCTGGCGGATCCGTTCGGTGATCTCGAGGGCCTGGGCGGCTGTGGTGTGCGGCAGCAGCAGGGAGAATTCCTCGCCGCCGAACCGGCCGCACAGGTCGCAGTCGCGCAGCAGGTCCCGCATGGCGGCGGCGACCGCGGCGAGCACGGCGTCCCCGGCGAGGTGGCCGTGGGTGTCGTTGACCGCTTTGAAGTGGTCGATGTCGGCCATGGCCACCGCCAGCGGAGTCTGCGCCCGGGCGGCCCGGGTGACCTCCACGGCGGCCTCGCGCTGCCAGGCGCCGCGTTCAGCAGCCCGGTCTTGGCGTCGGTCCGGGCCGCGGCGGCCAATGAGCGTGGCGCAGCGACCGCTGCAGCACGATCACCAGGGGCAACGCCACAACCAAGGCGAGGGCGCTGTGCGCGGCCGCGAACACGGTACCAAGCGTTTGGAGCGCAATTACTAAGGCCCGAGGGCATGATAGTCATCAGGCATTCGACAAGTTATGCCATGTGCGAAACGGTGAAACCAGAATCGTTCACGACCCTCCACTCATCGTGCCGGTCGAGGAGTTTGTCGCAGGAGTCGAACCAGGGGTCACCTCGGAGGCGCTGGCGAGGATCATCCGCTCCTATCGGCGCACACTACAGCCGGATCTCAGGCATCTTCTCGACCAGTACAAGTTTGCGCACTTGGCACGAAAGGTTGTCGGAGTGGGGAGCGTTGGTATGGAGGCATGGATCGCTCTGTTCCTTGCCCGAGAGGACGGTTCGCCACTTTTCTTGCAAATCAAGGAGGCTCAGACTTCGGTACTGGAGCAGTTCACCTCCAAGTCTCAGTTCTCTAATCACGGCCAACGTGTGGTTGCTGGGCAGCACCTCATGCAGGCAGCAAGCGATATCTTCCTTGGCTGGGAGCGGTTCGTTTGGGGAGGCGAGGAGCGCGACTACTACTTCAGACAACTTAGAGATTGGAAAGGGTCGGTCGACGTCGGTGGGATGACACCTGAGGGTATGGATGTCTGGGGACGGATGTGTGGCTGGACGCTGGCCCGAGCCCATGCACGTTCGGGCGATCGAATCGGTATTAGTGCCTATATGGGAAAGTCCGACGAGTTCGATGTGGCGATCTCCGAATTCGCTTCCTCTTACGCTGACAGTAATGAGCGGGATTACGAGGCTCTTCAAGGTGCGGTCGCAAGTGGAAGGCTCGTTGCCCACACTGGGATCTAGTCGGGCTTTTGCCGGTCCGAAGCGTTGCTGATTTCGCCTGGTCTCCGCCGTGTGGGTGCGAAAATGTCATCCGGCTAGGTTGACTTTTTCATGGCCACGGACAACTCGAGATTTGAACAGGAAAGTGCTGATCTTTCTGATGTTGCCGCAATCAGGAGGAGAGAAGCCAACGCACTCTCGCCGCGGGCGACGGTCGATAGCCGCCCAGGTCACTGCCCCTGAACCGAAAAGGAGTGAACCGGCCCGGCGTACTTGTCAAGTAGATAGAAAGGCGTTGCCGTCTCGTAAAACGATCCGACCGACATGAACCCACGGTCCAGTATTTCCCGATCCATGTCGCTTTCGACGACGCCCCACCGAGCCGCAAACCAGCTCCGAATGTGACCATGGCTTACCCTTTGGCCAGTGAGAATCGGGCGTCTGGCTGTGATTGTCAGAAGTAACTTCTCCGCAGTCGCGGCGAGGACTGCTCCATGACCCAGCCTCCCGTTTTCGGCCAATGCTTCGATGAGCGTCCGGCGATACGGTGTTCCGTCGTCGACTGTAAAACAGCGAGACACAAGTGTGCGGACCACCTCAGTCGCCGAAGTGGCACGCTGAAGTCCCTCCGGGAACCACGGCTGAGCCCAATCGAGGTCATCTCGCGCCAGTACGCCACGGGCTTCCGCATCTTCTAGTACCGCTTCCGCAAGCAGATCAACAGCACCGCCACCTTCTCGTTCATCGGTACTTCGTGCCCTGGACAGGAATTCGTCTTCCCGTTCCATGGCCCACGCAGCTGTCGTATGGATGGCAATCCGAGCGTTAAACTCGCCAAAGTCACTTGAGAAGTACTGACAAGCGCGGAATGCGTCAATGCGGCTTGCGGAGCCGCCGTCGTCCAGTGCCAGCGGCGCACGCTGTCTCCACAGTTCCACGAGGTGAGTGTCGACGTGACGCGGCGCCGTCGAGGCCGACGCCCGTCCCAGCGCCGCAGAACCATTCGCAAGTCGTGCGAAGAGGGCAATCGCATCGGAAATCTTCACATCGACCCAGTACTCCCCGAGAACGGAGCGCAAGCTGTCCCTCAGCTGGGTATGACCATTGGCAACGAAGCTGATGATGTTCTCCAACCGCCGTTCGTCGAACGCAAGCGACTTCGCAATAGCGACTAGACGATCTCCATCGACTCTGTTCAGTGCCTTGCTGCGCTCGGCACGACGACAGCTATAGCGAAGATCCACCAGAGCAACCGTGAGCGGTTCAAAGCTACCGCCGTCCCCGGGCGTGTGAGCGACGGCGACCTCGTCATCTCCCTCAAGGATGCCGAGACGGAAAAGGCGATATACCGTGCCGAAGCCCCGCATACCCTCTGGATGCAGCTCGGCTGCCCGAAGTGCACCCATGCTTGAGGCTCCGATTACATGGATGCCTTCGGCCAGAAGTGCCGTGATCTCCTTGTGACGCACAGCGGGTCGGTCGAAGAAGTACCCGTCGATTAGTACGACGATGTCGCCGGGCCCAACGTCAAGTGTAAAGAGATCTAGTGCGGCAACAGGGGGACGCACTTCCGCCTTGGGAAGGTAAGCATGTACGACCTGGGCAGCGATTGTCGGGCCGACGAACGCTACGACGCGAGGACTCACAGTTCAGATTCTGCCGGGTCCCGGGATCTAGAGCGGCTAACTCCGCCGCCTGTCGCATGGTGGTCACACCGGAGAGTAGGCGCTATGACGCGCACTACGTTGAACGCAATGTCGCTGTCGGTCAAGTCGACCCAAATCGGCTCAGAACCGGCCGATTCGATCTCTAACGTGATCTGATCTCGATCTTCGTCAATGCTCGCGTTGGAGCATTCAGGAATCGCACCCCAGTCAAGGGCTACCTTCGTTCTGACTGGCGCTCGTTGCCGACCCCAGCGGTTTGGCAAGTAATGGCTTTCGAGCAAATCGTCACGTGCACCGGAAATGTGCGTCAAACGAGATTGCGCCGCTTCCGTGAGCGCTCGAGAGAGTGCGACGCTCTTGCTGGGGTGTGCCCCCGATCCCTGGAACGGCATCGGAAGGTCGCTGGACGAGATCCGGCAGAGAAACGTCGGCAGATTACCGCAAGCGATGAGGTGCCACACCGATACCTCAACACCGGCGGCAGCGTATGAGTGGAGCAGTTGCCAGCAATCGTCATCCGTAGGAAGGCTCTCGAGATCGACTAGACGTAGGGGATTGGCGCTTGCAAGAGCGTCGCGTTCAATCAGTTCACACAGCGCATGCACCTGCGCCTCTTCGAGACAATTTCCGCTCGCTAGGCCATTGCTGTTCGGACTAAATGTAGGCGGGTCCCACGCTTCGGAGATTCGAAAGTCAAGTTTGATATACCGGAGTGGTACGAATGTTTTGGTGCCCGAAGCCATGAGCTCCGCTGGGACCCAATCGATTACCATCGAATCAGACAGGGCATTGGGTGTAGTTGTCAACTCCTCGATGCCGTATCCGAGATCTTCTCGAACAACCCCCAGCCGCTCCCGAAAAGTGGGCAGGTTGGGCCGTTGCCGCGCTGAACCCCTCAATCGATTCCGCAACAGCAGATACCTTTGCCAGTATCGGTTCTGGGCCCTTGCCCTGCGAAACGCTCAGATTCAGCGAAGACGGCCGAATCGCCTGAAAGACGGGGATACTAATCCGGTCCAATCGGGTGATATCGGCAACCCTAGTTATCCCCGCTGCAGACAGACTCTCCTCAAGCCGCATCCACGTTTCAGAAGGGCTACAAGAGCGATGTGTGCCATGTCTGAACGTCTTGGCGACCGTCATGGCACACTTGCGCGGCGATCTAAGAGGTTACGGATGCGGACCGAAGATGGAAAACTGGTTTGCCGCGCGCCGTGTCGCACATCGACGCGTGTCGAACGAGGGAAACGAGCTATGGCGAGCTACTTCAGTGTGGCGAGTCGACCTTCCCCCAGATGACGCTACTTCGTGGGGAGTCGACCTTCCCCCAGATGACGCTACTCAGAGCGTCACCGTCGTCATCCGGGTGGTCGAATTCCGATTCAATAGCATCGAGGTCAAGTTCAACTTCCGGCGCTCTTGCCATTATCTAATTCCCCCTTGTCGGTGGCGCTCCACAGGGTGGGTCAGCCACAGCGTGCATCAGCCTAAATGCTGCTTGCCTGTCGTTCAACGCGGTTCCCGAGCACGTACTCCGATCGCCAGGAGCCTGTGGGCACAGAAAACGTAATCCGGGCCACCTGAACAGGACTTTTCCCCGGACTCGGGAAGTCTCGACGACCTAGACGAAGCGGAGTTCTCAGAGGTCGATGCGGCCCGTGGTCCACGACAAGGCGACCGCACTCCCATGCCACCCGAGCCATCCTCGACAATCTCGCGGCCCATCTGAGCGCACTTGCTCAAGTCTGACGTGTGGTCAATACGAAGCCGCTCGTGACGTGTAGGTGCCAAAACTCTTATCCGGTAGTGGGTGAACTGTCCCTTCGATCTCTTGTTGCACTCACAAGGATATGGGAAGTCGGACACCAAAGGCGGGGGAAGTGGTCACGACGGGTCGGCCGTTGCACCTGGGTATTCGGGTGGGTTCTGTCGGTAGCCCACCCAGACCCACCCCACCCACCAACCCAACCAACCCACCAACGACGACGACGACCACACAGACGGATGGATCGACGGATCGATATGAACGACGTTGGGTGAATCCTCGGGCGCCCGCGGCGGGTCCAATGGTGCCCAGTCCGTCACTGAATCACGGATATCGAGGTTGATCACACCCTGAACCTGGCCATCTGGTTCTCCTTCCCGTCGAAGCGTTTCGTTTGCACTGGCTTTGCCGGCTCTCTTTTCGACAGAAATCAACCTGCCGTCGACACTTTGCGTCACCGACGTCTGGGCGAGGGCGGTGGACCTTGCCGGTGGCCACGCCCGACGGCTGCTCGCTCGTAGTCCCTGTCGATCGTGTTCGGTATTTGTATCGAATAGCCTCCTCGGGTGACTGAGAATCGTCCTCGGCCTGAGCGGGAAGCCACCGACGGCACAGTGCGGCGCTACGGCGATGTCGCAGTGGTCCTTGGAGACGACTTCGTCGTGACTGTCGAACTCTGTCGTCCACCGGACAACTTCTTTGACGTCGAGCTCATTCGATCGCTGGCCGAAGCCTACGAGGCGATCGATGCCGAGCCCCTTTGTCGAGCGATCGTCCTGTGCTCAGATGGGAAACACTTCTGTGCTGGGGCGGACTTCACCGGTCGCTCGAACCGATCGTCGGCCCAACTACGCTCCTCGAACGTAGGGGATCTCTACAGAGAAGCCGTCCGCCTGTTCGAGACCAAGACGCCGGTGGTGGCGGCTATCCAAGGTGCGGCAATCGGTGGCGGGCTCGGGTTGGCATGCTCGGCGGATTTCCGCGTTGCATGCGAGCGTTCTCGGTTCTCAGCAAACTTCGCTCGGCTGGGGTTCCACCATGGGTTCGGTCTTACTGTGACCCTGCCGGCGATCGTGGGCCAGCAACACGCCCTTGAGCTGTTGTACTCAGGTCGACGCATCTCGGGCGCGGAGGCCTTCGATATCGGCCTGTGTGACGAGTTGTCCGAAACACCCGAGGTGCGCGCGGCAGCCCACGCCAGGGCAGCCGAGATCGCCCGTTCTGCACCATTGGCAGTTCGGTCCATCCGAGAGACGATCCGCGGCGGGCTGGCGGAGCGGGTGGGGAAGGCAACCGAGCGGGAGCTCGCAGAGCAGGATCGGCTCCGTCGAACGGCTGACTGGAGCGAAGGTGTCCGCGCCGTGGCGGAGCGCCGCGAGCCCCAATTCGAGGGTCGATGACCGAGGTGTTGATGCCGGGTGACCTCGAGAACATCCGAGGCGAAGTGCGATCGTGGCTGAAGCAGCACTGGGACCCGGAGTTGAGCTTGATTGAATGGCGGACCCGGTTGGCCGACTCAGGCTGGGCGCGTCCAAACTGGCCGGTCGCGTGGTGCGGACGAGGGCTACCAGCGGCCACTGTAGAGGCCGTGTCCGATGAGATCGCCAAGGCGGGGGCGGTCGGAGTTCCCGAAGGGGTTGGCATGCATCTGGCAGCTCCGACGCTCCTCGAGCACGGGTCCGAAACGGTGAAGATGCGGCTCATCCGCAAGACCCTGACCGGGGAGATCACGTGGTGCCAGCTCTTCAGCGAACCTGGGGCCGGATCGGACCTGGCCAGCCTGACCACTCGGGCCGATCGAGACGGCGACGAATGGGTCGTGACAGGTCAGAAGCTGTGGAACACCTCAGCCGGTCATGCCGACTTCGGGCTGCTGCTGGCTCGGACGGATTGGGATGTCCCCAAGCATCGAGGGATCACGTATTTCGCCATCTCGATGCGGCAGCCGGGGGTCGAGGTCCGACCGCTCCGTCAGATGAACGGCCACGCCTCGTTCAACGAGGTGTTCCTTGACGAAGTGCGGGTCTCCGCCGACCATGTCATCGGCGAGGTCAACGGGGGATGGTCGGTGGCGCTGACCACACTCGCCCACGAACGCCGGCTCGCCCCTGCCGGACGGGGTGCTCTGGCGACCTCGGGCAGTCCGGGACGGGCGATGCGCGAGGCGGCCGAGGAGATCGACCGTGTGGCGGAACCGTACAAGTGGTACCCGCAACGAGCCGGGAGAGTGGACCTGGTGATCCCCCAGGCGAAGGCCACCGGGCGCGGCGCTGACCCGTTGGTTCGCCAGGAGATCACTCGGCTCATCTGCTTGGCGCGAGCATCCCAGTGGACGGCGAAGCGGGCGGCTGCAGCGCGAGCGCTGGGTCGACCACCGGGACCTGAGGGCAGTCTTGGAAAGCTCGCCAGCAGCAACATCGCGCGGGCGGCCTCACGGGTGCACGGGCTGATAGCGGGAGCCTCGGGGATGCTGGCTGGATCGGATGCCCCTATTGCGGGGACGATCACGGAGATCTTCTTGTCGGTCCCGGCTGTCTCGATTGCCGGCGGGACAGACGAGATCCAGCACAACATCATCGGGGAACGTGTGCTCGGGCTGCCTAAGGAGCCCGACCCTGTCCGGGACCTCTCGTTCCGCGAAGTTCACACCAACAACGGTCGGTAGGCAAGTGTCCCTCATGTCCGATCATGAGCCCGGACCATGATGGTCGCGGACCGAGACGGTGTCGCCATCTCCTACGAGGTGCACGGAAAGGCCACCGACACCGACCCCCTTCTGCTCTCACACGGGTTCGGAGCATCCTCGGCCATGTGGACGCCGAACCTGACCGCGCTGAGCCGAGATCGGCTGGTCATCACCTGGGATATGCGTGGCCACGGTCGTAGCGCCTCGCCCGATGACCCGGCTCAGTATTCCCAGGCTGCGAGTGTGGCGGACATGAGCGCCATCCTTGATGCCTGCGGCGTCGAGAGGGCTGCCATCGGCGGTCTTTCCCTTGGGGGGTTTCTCAGCCTCGCTTTTTACCTCGTCCACCCCAGGCGGGTCAGCGTTCTCCTCCTCTTCGACACCGGCCCGGGATACAAAGATGACGCTGCCCGCTGGCGGTGGAACGACTGGGCAGTCGCTCGAGCGGAGTCGTTCGACTCTGATGGGTTGGCGGCGCTCGGCGCCGGCCCGGAGGTAAGAAGGGGTCAGCACGATCCGAGGGGCCTTGCCCGTGCGGCGCGGGGGATCCTGACGCAACAGACCAGCCAGGTGATCGACTCGCTCTCCGAGATCCGTGTGCCGACTCTGGTGCTCGTCGGATCGGAAGATCGACCATTCTTGGACGCTGCCGACTACATGGCAATCAAGATCCCGGCGGCTAGCAAGATCGTCATCGGGAGCGCCGGACATGCCAGCAACATCGACCAACCCGAGGAGTTCAACACAGCCGTCCTCGCCTTCCTCGACACCATCGGCCCTCTCGACAGCGAACGATGCACGCCTCCGGACTGATAACCAACCCGGGTCTCGTGGGGATGCGTCAGTCGGTGCCTGGTCGGGACCCTGTCGGTGCCGAGAACTCATCCGTCTGCCTGATCAGGAATTCTTCATGACTAGTTGTTCGAACAACAATGTGGGAAATCGGAAGCAACAGCGTGGAATGTGACCCGGCCCGGTCGACCGGGACCTCGCTAGAGCGGCTGTGTGCAACAGTGCCCACACGGATTTGACGGTCTTCAAGCGGGGCTCCGGCCCCCCCTTCGGCTCCGATTCGGTCGCAGTCAACATTGGATCGGTGGAGGGTTAATCAGGGCAGTAGAAGCGAAAGGTGGCCGCCGTGGCTGAACCGAAGGATCTGCGTATGCACATCGAGCACCTCATCGAGCGGACGCAGGATGAAATCCTCGAAGCCAGCCGAGAGCTGGCAGAAGGCATCAGTAAGGAAGCAGGGCGATTCGTCCCTCCGATCTCCGCGGACATCGAACAGATGGTCGACAACGCGTTCGACTTCGCCGAACGGGTCATGAAGGGCCAGCGAAAGATGGTCAACGATGTGGTCAAGGCCATCAACGAACAAACAGATCGGGCCGCCGGTTTGGGCCAAGCCACGATTCGGAAGGCTGTCAAACCAGCAACCCCTGCTAGAAGCGCAGTGGCCAAGGGGGTGCCAGCGAAGAAGAGCGCAGCGAAGAAGCGCGCACCGAGGAAGGTAGCCCAGAACAAGGCCCCGACTGGGCGGTAGACATCTCCATGGGCCGGGTTTCGAATGGATCGGAAGGCGCCGACCAGACGGAAGGGACCTTCCCGATCCGGTACGCGACCATCCACGGCCACCGGATTGGATATCGGCGCGGGGGCATCGGTCCGGTGTTGCTATTGCTCCACGGAATCGCTGGGAGTTCCCAGACTTGGATTCCGGCCATGGAACTTCTTCAGGCCGACTACACGGTGGTCGCTCCCGACTTCCTGGGCCACGGCCACTCGGCTAAAGCCAACGGGGGACTACTGGCTGGGAAACTTCGCCAACTTGATGCGAGACCTTCTGGTTGTGCTGGACATCGAGCGGACCACGGTGATCGGCCAATCGTTAGGTGGCGGCGTTGCCGTGCAGTTCGCATACCAGTTTCCGGATCGATGCGAGGGACTCGTGCTGGTCGATGCCGGCGGTCTCGGGCGCGAGGTGAATTGGATCCTGCGACTCGTTACCCTGCCGGCCGCCGAGTACGTGATGCCTGTCCTCTTCCCAACTTTCGCCCGCCCGTGGGGCGACAGCGTGGCCCGACTCGCCGACCGGGTCGGCATCCGGAGTGTGCCCATGAGGGAGGTCTGGCGTTCCTACCGCTCGCCGACCGACGCTGAATCCCGCCAGGCCTTTGCCCGCACCATGCGATCAGTGATCAACCCAGGCGGCCAGTCAGTTAAATCCGGGCCCCTTGTGGCGCCGGCCGATCCCCGATGTGGAAGAGGCGGGAGCCCTGCCGGAGGGTCACCTTGCCGCAGGAGTCGACCTTGTCGGTCCGGACCCGGAAGTGTGTTTTGGCCACCGGTGAGCCTGAATGGGCCTTGACTAGCGCGTCGAAGGCGGCTCTCAGGGTGACATGCCGTCGGCTGGCGCGGGAACGCAGCTCGAGGAACGGTAGCGTTCCGAACCATGATCGCCGAGCGGCGGCGCCCAAATGCCGTCGGTGACTACGCGCTTATCGGCGACTGTCACTCCAGCGCGCTGATTGGACGCGACGGGAGCATCGACTGGCTGTGCTTTCCCAGGCCCGATTCACCGGCGGTGTTCTGCCACCTCTTGGATGACCAGCACGGCGGCAACTTCGCCGTGCGCGCTGCGGATTCGGCGATGTCGCGCCGGTACGTCGCCGGGACCAACGTTCTGACGACGACCTGGACCAGCCAGCAGGGCAAGCTCGAGGTCACCGACTGCATGCCGGTGGCTCCGTTCGATCCCGCCGATCCAGCGATGGTCCGGGCGCGGCGCAGCGTCCTGCGCCGGTTGGTGTGCCGGTCTGGCAAGGTCACGGCGCAGGTCCGGGTGACTCCCCGCTTCGAGTACGGCTTAGTCGTGCCCCGCCTCCGCACCCCGAACCCCTTCGTGGCCGACTTCGTCGGCGGGGGCTCTTCGCTGCGAGTACGCGCCACCCACGCCCTCGAACGCAAGGACGCCCACACCCTGCGCCGTGGGGATGTCCTCGCCGCCGACTGGGAGCTCCGCACCGGCGAGACAGCGTGGATCGAGGCAATCTGGGCCCCGGCTCACCACGCTCCTGACGACGTCCCCGATCCCGACCCCGCGCTGTGGCAGCGCCTGCTTTCCGAGACCCTGGGCTTCTGGACGTCCTGGCTAGCGGGTTGCCGCTACGACGGTGACCATGCCGAGGCCGTTCTCCGCTCCGCTCTCGTGCTCAAGGCGCTGACCTACGCGCCCACGGGCGCCGTGCTGGCCGCCGCCACCACGAGCCTCCCCGAGGAGATGGGGGGCACTCGCAATTGGGACTATCGCTACACCTGGATCCGCGACGCCACTCTGACCCTGACGAGCCTGTTCGTCCTGGGGTTGTTTGGCGAAGCTTTCGCCTTCAAGCAGTGGCTTGAGCGCACCGGAGCAGGTCGCCCCCAGGACCTCCAGATCATGTACGGGGTCGAGGGGGAGCGCATGCTTCCCGAGATCGAGCTCGACCACCTGGCCGGGCACGGCGCCAGCCGTCCGGTGCGCATCGGTAATGGCGCCGTGAAGCAGCTACAGCTCGACAGCTTCGGCCAGCTTCTCGAGGCCGCCTACCTCTTCGCCAAGGCGGGCCAGCCCATTACCCCCGACAACTGGCGGTTCCTGGCCGGCGTAGCGGACATCTGCTGCGAGCGCTGGCGCCAGCCTGACCAGGGAATCTGGGAGATACGCTCCGGACCCCGCCACTTCCTGCACTCCAAGGTCAATTGCTGGCTGGCCCTGCAGCGCGCCGTGCAGCTGGCTGAGCTTCTCGGGTACCAGCCGGCTCGCCATTGGACGGAGGAACGCGACACCGTCGCCGCGTACGTGCTGGCGGCGGCATCCTCGGGCTGGTTCCCTCAGGCGGCTGGGTCAAGCGAGCCCGATGCCGCCTCCCTGCTCCTTCCCGCGCTCGGTTTCGTGCCGGCGGGCGATCCTCTCGTGCGGACCACCATCGAGACGGTCGTCCGCTCGCTAGCCGGACCGCATGGGCTCGTACACCGCTACCGCACCGGCAGCGGCAGCGGGGACGGCGTCGAAGGGGGGGAGGGGGCTTTCCTACTGTGCAGCTTCTGGCTGGTCGACGTCCTGACCCACGCCGGCCGCCTCGAGGAGGCAGAGGCCCTGCTAGACCGGCTGCTCGGTCTGGCCAACGATGTGGGCCTCTATGCCGAAGAGGTCGACCCGGCCAGCCGGGCGCACCTTGGCAACTTCCCCCAGGCATTCACCCACATGGCCCTCGTCACCTCGTGCGCCCATCTGTCGGCCGCACGTCGTCGGCAACTGCCCACCGACGGGGCCGCTCACGACTTCGCCGAGCTGGCCGTCGAGCGGATGCTGAGCCGGATGCCATGAACGCACTGAATTCCGACCGGTGTGTGCCGTGTTCGCCTGGTCAGCCAATCCCTCGATTAGCTGGCGATCCGCACGGTATTGATCAGACCCGTCGTTTGCGAGCGGGGGGTGGGCTCAAGAGGAGCAAGCGCCCCCGCTCGAATACGGCGCGTTGCGATCGGGGACCGTAATCCTCGGCTCCGAGCGTGTGGGTGCCGAGAATGTCATCCGGTAGGAATGAGCAAGGACTTCCCGTTATTAGTAGCGGTGACAACAATGTGGAAAATCGAGAGCAAGGCGTGGAATGTGGCCGCGGGCGATCGACTGTCGCTGCTGAGTGAATGGGCTTTGTCGGTAGCCCACTTACTTACTTCCGTCGGCATCATGAAGCGCGGACAGCTGGACGCCTTCGTTCACCTTCCCGAGACGATGCGCCTCAGGGCGAGCTCGGTGATGTGACGATTCCACGAAGCAGCCGGAACGGCCCTGCCATACCATGAACTGGTGGGACAAGAGCTGATGGCGGCGGCCGTCTATGTCGGTGACGGTCGATTGGCGGTGAAGGACGTGCCAGTCCCCGAGCCGGGACCGGGAGAGTTGCTCGTGGAGATCGCCGCTTGTGGCGTCTGCGGTTCTGATCTCCACCTCGTCCTCGAGAAGTACGCCAGGCCCGGCGCCGTCCTCGGCCACGAATGGTCGGGCCTTGTGGTGGCGGGAGGTCTATCCCATATGGATCTGGGCGCGCGGGTCGTCTTCGAGCCGACGCCGGGATGTGGGCGCTGCCGCCCCTGCCGGCGAGGTCGGCCTTCGGTCTGCCTGCGCCGCCCCGTATCCGATATGCGCGATATGCGGGGGGCCTTCGCAGGGTACGTGACCGTCCCATCCACCAATGTCCTCCGACTCCCTGACTCACTCGACATGCGCTCCGCAGCCCTGACCGAGCCCACCGCCATCGTGCTCCACGCAGTCGAGCTCGCTGAGGTCGCCACGGGGGACCGTGTCCTCGTGACCGGCGCCGGCCCGGTCGGCCTTATCATCATCGCCGTCCTTCGCTCATTCGGTGTCACCGACATATCGGTGAGCGAGCCTGTCGCGCTCAGGCGCAACCGCGCCCTCGCTGTCGGCGCAGCGGCCGCCATCCCTCCCGATCAACTGGTGGACCCCGGAATGGGGCGCGCCGTCGAACGCCCGTATGCCGTCGCGTTCGAGTGCTCGGGCCGGGCCGCCGCCGCAGAGCAGGCCCTCGGCCAGCTCGACTTCGCCGGCACGCTGGTTTTCGTCGGGACCGGATCGGACCCGACCCGGGTGAACCACAACCGCATGATCATCATGGAGCTCGAGGCGATGGGCGCCTACAACTACAGCGCGGCGGGATTCGGTCCTGCCATCGAATTGCTCGACTCTGGCGTTCTGCCCGTCGATCTACTGATCGAAAACGATGACGTGCCACTGTCCGGAATCATGGACGCCATGGAGAGGCTCTCCCGAGGTGAGTTCGCGGCCAAAGTGTTAGTCAGTCCCCAGGTGTCCTGATGGCATCGGAACTGCGTCCGGTCTTCAATCATGTGGCAATCAGTGTGGACGCCTCCGTGCTCGACGACGCCGGGCGGACCGACCTCATCGACTTCTTCGGTAAAGTTTTCGGTTGGATCGAAGGGGACAACAGCGCCGAGACGGGCAACCCACTCATCCTCTACACGGGCGAGATGCGTCAGTTCCTCTACCTGTTGCCGGCCACCGGCGAGTTCCTACGGGCACCCCGTCTCGACCACTTCGGTCTCGAGATCTCTTCACGCTCGGAGCTGGTGGCCATCCTGGACCGCGCCAAGGCATACGGGGAGACCGACCCGCGGGTGAATATCATCGATATCGACGAGCAAGTGACTCACGGCACGGCCTCGGATTACACCCTCACCAATGCTTACATCGGGTTCCTCATCCCACTGATGATTGAGCTTCAGCACATCACGGCGCGACCAACCACCTGAGCCAATTGGTCATGCCGATGGGGCGGCCCCGGACAGAAGAGACGGATCTGGCTGAAGTCGAGCGTGTGGGTGCCGAAAATGTCATCCGGGTGCCCCGAACAGGACTTTCGTCGGAGAGCCAATGGCTTCGACGCGCTCCGTCGGAACTGATTGTCTGGAGTGTCTGGACCGGGTGTTGATCAACGGCCGGAAGGATCGGGCGTGTCCTGACCGACTACGTGACTCCGAGTCCGACTAAGAATCCGGACAGGGGCGCCCGTCTTTTGCTACAACTAGGGCGCAGCCCGACCAGGGCAGCCGAGTTGTGTCGGTAGCCCTCTCACTCACCAACCGACTACCCACTACTTACCCACAAGCATCGCCTGCTTCTAGATCGCTCGGATGGAATGTTTGAGTAGCGACGTGCGAAACATGTCACGATGGCGCGGAATGGGAGCACGGTTCTGGACCCGCCCGAGCGGCCGGGCACGCATGGGGGCTGCCCTTCTCCTTGTCCTGAGCACCCTCGCAGTGGTCCTGGCCACGCACGAGCCATTCAGCGCCGCCTCGAGCGCAACTGGGTATTGGATGGTCGGCACCGACGGTGGTGCCTTCGCATTGGGCAACGCCGCCTTCGACGGATCAGCCGCGACAATCCCACTCCGGGCACCGATCGTGGGGATGGCCGCCACACCTGACGGCAGGGGGTACTGGCTGGTTGGCGCCGACGGCGGTGTGTTCAGCTACGGCGACGCCGGGTTCCACGGCTCGGCCGCTGGTGTGGACAAGCACGCGGCGATCGTGGGCATAGCTGCCGATCCGGCTGGACCGGGTTACTGGCTGGTCGGCGCCGACGGGGGTGTCTACTCCGGCGACGCGGGGTTCTATGGGCCAATGACCTTGGCCACGCTCCGGGCACCGATTGTAGGTATGGCTGGCACACCTGACGGCCGTGGCTACTGGCTGGTCGGCGCCGACGGTGGCGTGTTCGCATACGGCGATGCCGGGTTCTACGGCTCTGCGTCCGGCATCCACCTCAACCGACCGATCGTGGGAATAGCTGCCACGCCCGACGGCCGCGGTTATTGGCTGGTCGGTGCGGACGGCGGAGTGTTCACCTACGGCGATGCACGGTTCTTCGGCTCGGCCGAAAGGATCCCCCTCAACCGGCCGATCGTGGGAATGGCTCCCACGCCCGACGGCGAGGGCTACTGGTTGGCTGCGGAAGATGGAGGGGTGTTCACCTTCGGCAATGCGTCGTTCGGGGGATCATTGGGGCATGTCGGCCTTCACGGTGACATCGTCGGGATTGCCCCCGGTACTTCCCGCGCAACCGCGGGAAGCAGTAGCAGTTCCTTCTGCGGTTCTCGGAGTGGGCCGCCAACGACCAGCAAACTGCTCGTCATCTACGAGGAGAACGCGAATTACGATCAGGTGATCGGATCTTCGTCGGCGCCAAACTTCAACACCTATGCCAAGGACTGCGGTTTCGCCACCGATTACAACTCGCTCACCCATCCGTCGCTGCCCAACTACCTGGATTCGACCAGCGGGATCAACTACGCCACGACGCCGTGGACCAACGACTGCGAGGCCAGCGCCTCGGGGTGCAACACGACCAACCCGTCGATCTTCAGCCAGATATCGAGCTGGAAGGGCTACGCCGAGTCGATGCCGTCCGACTGCGACACCAGCGGGGCCAGAACCGACGGCTACTACGTGCGCCACAACCCCGAGCCGTACTACACGAACGTTCGGTCCGAGTGCGACAACCAGGACGTGCCGCTTGGGACCTTGACCAGCGGAGCGTTGCACACCGACATTGTGAGCGGCACGTTGCCCACGTTCTCGACAGTGACCCCGAACGGGGCCGACGATGGCCACGACACCAGCGTGGCAGCGGCCGACAAATGGATCGGTCCGTGGATCAACCAAATCACCCAGGGGCCGGACTATCAGTCGGGCAAGCTCACCGTCGAAATCGTGTGGGACGAAGGGCAGGGGTCGGGCACGGTGCCGAGCCACGTCGCCGCCATCTTCTTGTCGGCCTTCGTCAAGCCGGGCACGCAATCGGCGACAAGCTTCACGGACTATTCGACCCTTCGGGCGGCCGAGGAAATCGCCGGGGTGTCGCTGCTTGCCAATGCTGCGACCGCCAAGGATCTACGGTCGGCGTTTGGGTTCTAATCGTTGCGAGTGATCACTCGGAGTGCACTTCTTCCCACCCGACATGGGCGAGAGTCACTGACCCGGCTCCATCCACAAGCACCGACTCGCGGCATAGCCTGACGGATGGGATTTCGGCGTCCATCGACCTTCCCCCGGTCGGAACCAACCCTTATTTCGTGTTCCACTCACTTCTAAAGACGGGCGCTCAGAGCCGGAGTTGCATGTACCAGGGATAGGTCACGGGTGGACGCGACACCCTGCTCAGACTCTTGGCCGATTCAACAGGCAGCTCAAGGTCAAATCCGGCCAGGTTCTGCTCCAACTGATCGACGGTCCGGGGTCCGATGATGAGCGACGTCACACCCGGGCGACCGAGCAACCAGGCAAGGCTGACGGCTGTTGCCGTCGCCCCGATTTCGGCGGCGACCTTTTCCACTTCAGCGACAATCGCAAAGTTGCGGTCGGTGAGGGTCAGCATCCTCATCCCTTCCGCCTCCATGTCCGAACCTCGGCTCAATCGGCCGTCGGCGGGAAGCTCTGCCCCCTTGGCGTACTTCCCGGTGAGCATCCCACCACCGAGAGGGCTCCACACGATGATGCCCAAGCCGTGACGTGTGGCGGTCGGAAGTATGTCGAGCTCGATATCCCTCCAAATGAGCGAATACTGCGGCTGCAAGCTGACGAGCGGCACTCCTCCATGCCGGTCGGCCGCCCATTGCGCCTCCACTAGCTGACTAGCGAAGAAGTTCGAGCATCCGATGTAGCGAACCTTGCCTGACCGCACGAAATCGTCGAGCGTGGCCATGCTCTCCTCGATCGGCGAGTCGTGGTCCCAATTGTGCAGTTGGTAGAGGTCGACGTAGTCCGTACCGAGTCGGCGCAGGCTTGCCTCCAGGGCACGGGTCAAGTGGGCGCGTGAAGAGCCCCGATCGTTGGGTCCGTCCCCCATGGCGTTGTATCCCTTGGTCGCGAGCACCACGTCACTGCGCTTTTCTTCAATGGCTCGGCCGACGATCTCCTCTGAGGCGCCGGAGTTGTACACGTCGGCTGTGTCGATGAAGTTGTGGCCCGCGTCGACGAAAGCGTCGACTATCCGTTTCGATTCAGTCTCATCCGTACCCCACTCCATATTGCCGAACGTCATCGTGCCCAGGCACGCACGTGACACGTTTAGGCCGGACAACCCCAACGTAAGGAAGCTCATGCCTGCATCCTAGGCAAACTGTGAGTTATCTCTGATGCCGGCCAGACGCCCCTAGGCGCAGTGAGTTAGGACGGCCCCGAGTTGTCGCTATGGGAGAGACCACACGCGGTCACCTTGCAGCCGCCTCGACACTTTCGATGTCCGCTTCATGCGCCATCGGCGTCGCTGTGGACACCCGTATGGCGACGAGCGAGACAAGGAAGGCGACAAGCGCGACGCAGGCACCCACCTTGAAGGCGTTGGTATACCCGTGTGTGGTAGCGATGGCGGCGGTCGCTCCGGTGGCGTGCCCGTGCGCTGCGGCCACCAAGCTCTGCAACGTGGTCTTGGTAGCACTGATCGCCACTGTTGACAAAATGGCCAGGCCCAATGCGCCTCCAACTTGTTGGCCGGTATTGAGCAGTGCAGAGGCCAACCCCGTCTCGTTGGGCCTCACCCCTCTGACGGCCGTGAGCGTGAGCGGCACGAACGAGAGCCCCATGCCCACGGCGATGAGCAGCAACGGTCCGACAACGTCCAGGTAGCTACTCGTCACAGTGATCCGCGACAACCCGGCAAGCCCTACGGTCACCGCGCCGGGCCCGACGAGGAGTGGCAGCCGGATCCCGATCCTGCCCACAAGTCGAGATGAAAGGCCGGCGCCAACCACGATTCCGGCCGTCATCGGCACGAAACCCACGCCTGTCCTGATTGCGCTCCACCCCAGGATGTCCTGAAGGAACTGCGATAGGAAGAAGAACATTGAGAAGACCGCCGTCCCGAGGCACAGCATCATGACGTACGTTGCTGATCGGTTCCGACTGGCAAATATCCGAAACGGCATGAGCGGCGCGGAACTCCGAGTCTCGACGAAGAGGAACGCGAGGATCAGCAAGGCGGCGATACCCAGGGGGGCCATCACGTTGAGGCTCCCCCAACTGTGGGTTGCTGCACTGGACAGCCCGTAGACGAGCGAAAGCATCCCCGAAGTGGCCAGGATCGCACCGGGAAGGTCGAGATACCCCGTCTTGGTCTCGGACTCATTGAGCGCCTGGGGAGCGAGGACCAGCACCACGGCGGCGATGGGGACATTGACGAAAAACACCCACCGCCACGACACGTAGCTGACCAAGATGCCTCCGAGGAGCAGGCCCACCGCCCCGCCCCCGCCCGACATAGCGGCATAGACACCCATGGCCCGGTTGCGCTTCGGACCCTCGGGGAAGTTGGTGGCGATAAGCGACAGCGCCGTGGGACCGGCGATGGCCCCGCCGACACCTTGGCAGGCACGGGTGAGAATGAGCCAGAGGTCGCTCTGGGCGAAACCACCAAGCAGCGAAGCAACGGCGAAGATGGCGATGCCGGTCATGAACATGCGGCGCTTGCCGTAGAGATCTCCCGTGCGACCGCCGAGGAGCAATAGTCCCCCGAAGGTCAGTGAGTAGGCGGTGATTAACCACTCGAGATTTGCCGTCGAGAACCCAAGGCTCTTGTGGATAGTCGGTATGGCGACGTTGACGATGGTGGCGTCTAACACGATCATCAACTGGGCACAGGAGATCACCACCAGGGCGAGGCCCAGGTGCTTGCCGGCGGTGTTGCCGCCCACGAATTCAGGATGAGTCGAAGTCGCCATGGGTTCACCTGGTGATTCAGCGATGGACTCCGCACTCGAACTGGCGTCCATTCGGGAGTGACTCACGAGCTTAGGGGCCGGATTACCGCCGCCGCCGCGCCGCTCGAGCTCGGGACCTTCGCCGATCTCGCTTTGGGGTGGGACGGCGGCACAGGCTGGCCTGGTTCTCCCAGGGCGCAAACCCTTCCAGTTCGTTCAACTGCCGAGCAAACGCCGACCGGATCCATGAAGGCTCGATCCCGCCATTTGCCCAACTGTTGATGTCGCCGACCACGAAGCAGCCCATTTCTCTCGTGATGGCGACGTTGTAGCGACGACCCACAGGGTCGTGGACGATGGCCAAGAAGATCGATCCTTCCAAAACATCCTCGATCAGGCCGGCGGTGCAGTTGCGCATTACTTTCGCGTTGTGACGGATGTCCTCGGCTGTCCTCGGTAGTGAGATGCGCCATCCGGGGGCTTGCTTGAAGTAGGTCGACTCGAGCTGCAACAGTTGCTCTGGGTACCAGACGTGGGCCGCCCTGGGCTGCAATCCATTCGGCCACGGACCGAGGCGGTCCCAGGGGAGCGGGGGTCGCTCCAGGGCCGTCAGGCCGGGGCAGGCCGCCAACCATGCATCACCGCAGACGGCGGCGCACTCATTGTCCGATGGGACCAGAAGGTCGAGCGGTAGGTGTCGCATCGCTGCCTTGGCGATACGGGGTTGACCCAGGTCGACCAACCGACGCGCCGCGATCGGTGACACCGCTCCACGAGAAGCGTCATCGAGCAACCAGGCGAGATGCTCTCCTTGCGGATGACGGAGTGCCACCTCTGAGACGACTTCGATTGTCTGCTGTCTTTCAGAATTTCCGAACAGGGCACGGCAGATCCCGCGATCTTGAAGATCGAGATGTCGCAGCCGTCCGCTCGCAATCTCGTCAGAAGAGAGCACACCGAGCTCTCGGAGACTTTCCAGGATTCGTGTCGGCTCAGCGGCAATCACGGCTCGAAAAGAACCGGCGTCGAGCTCGGCCACCATCCTGCGCACCCTGGATCGTTCGAAGTAGTCCGGACCGGCGAGTAGTGCGAGCTCGAGCGTCGCCAAATCGTATGGATGGCGAATCCGATCACGCAGACCCTGGGGGCATGCCCTGTTGTGCAAGGTGCGTCGGGTCGACTGCAGAAGACATCTGCCAACTACGGCCACGTCCATCTCGAACAGATCCTCGCGTTGGGCAAGGCAGTCGATCTGGCCTTCTGTCGCCCCCTCGATGAAGTGATTCTGTTGCTCCGGGCTCTGGTCTGCCATAGCCTCGACGCCCATCGAATCGCTCTCGGACGAGGTCCCCCGCAGCCAGGCGGCAAGGTCCTCACACCCGTCGCTCCGCTCGTCGAATAGGCCAGATTCACTGTCACGCCGGTAGTCGGATTCTGGGTCGTGGAGACGCGATCGAGTGTGCGTCCACAGCTCGCAAACCATTCGTCTCCGGGATGAGGGGTTGGAGAGCGATTGGACGGCTTCGATGACGACGGGTCGCTTGCCGAGTGGCCACGGGCGGTAAGTGCCCGGTGCTTCTACGGCGAACTCGAGAAAGGTCTCGATCACCGAGCTGTCGACGGCAACGGCGACACTTGCTGACCAGGTGAGCGCCTCGGCGGCGATGGAGGGACCGAGTCGGTGTTGGAGGAGTCGACCCACCGCTCGGATAGCCCTTCGTGTGGCATGACCCCCGGAAACCGGGAAGCCCAGGACCAATTCGGTCAACTGGCGAGCGGATCCGAATCGGACCTCTACCTCCGCCAGCGAGCGGGCTCCCGACAGCTCGTCCAATGCTGCCTGGGCTCGAGGAATCCAGCCGTGAGGGCCGGGGGAAAGAGCTGTGATCTGAGACGTTGGAAGCTCCCTTCGGAAGATGGTTGTCGGCGGCGGCGCCCACGCTCACGTCGCTCGACGCGATCGGAACGGCCGCCGTCTGCCGCGGGCGGTCGAGGAACCGTCGGCGCCAGCCACTAAGGAAGACGTTCCGACTGGCGATTTGTTACTTCCGACCCCAATTGGGATCGGAAGTGGGCCATACTCGCGGCATGAGCTAACGGATGCGTCTTCTCGACTTCACGGTGCGGCAATGAGCCGCGCCCTGAAGCGAGGAGAAATCCGAATTGGACACACAGGAGCTGCCTCAGCGCCTGTCGGCTCAGCTCAGAGTCGTCGGAGATGAAGACGCCGTTCAGGAAGGCTTCATCCGGGACGTCAAACGGCAAGCGTGGAACAGTCTGAGGAACCCACATGGGTACTGGTACCAAGCGTCCCGAAACGCTCTTCGTGACCAGCATCGGCGCCGCGCCATCGAGGACCGTGCGATCCGAAGCTGGCTCGAGATCCACTCTCAGGACAATGAGCCAGGACGGTGGTCGGAGCAAGACCTATCCGATCTACGCAAAGGGATCGAGCAGCTCCGGGGCCATCGGCGACAACTCATCGATTTGGAGCTGAGCGGGGTGCGCCCAGTGGCGGCCATCGCCGGGGAGCTGGGAATCTCGGAGGGTGCAGTCCGCGTCCTGCGGCACCGGACCTATCGCCAGCTGCGGGAGTTCATCTCGCCAGCCGGGGCCCCCGGTGTCCGGTGATGTCACCACACACTATGAAGCCCGAAACGCGTCGCCAAGACAGAGGCCCGCAGTTGGTAGGAGCGGCGTCGACCCGACTGGTCCCATTCTGCGCCTAAAGGCGCCAGCTCGGACCTAGTGGGCAAGTCTGACCGCGTTTCCTCAATCGCCTCTCGAAACCACGGCCAGTGCTTGAGCAACGCTCATGAGCCACTTCAACGGTCGCTCTTCGCCCACGGATTGGATAACACATAGCGTCCTCGTGCCGTCCAACCCGTTGGGTTAACCATGCTGCCAAAACCGGCTCTGGAGGCTACGGATACCCGGAAGGGCAGCCTGATCGAGTCGGGCGAGATCTTCCTCGTCGATGCGCCAACCGAGTGCCCCGGCATTCTCCTCGGCCTGATGACGGTTCTTGGCGCCGGGGATGGGTACAGCGCCCTTCGCCGTCACCCAGTTCAGGGCGACTTGGCTCGGTGTCTTCCCTCCGTGCTTGTCACCGATCTGGCGCAACTCGGCGACGATTCGATCGACAATCGCCATTGGATGCTTGGAGAAATTGCGCTTGCCGGGTGGGGGGTTGGAGGCCGAGTACTTGCCAGTGAGTCGACCCTGACCAATCGGTGAGTACGCGAGCGGCAGCACGCCTACTTCCGCACATGTCGAAAGCAGGCCGTCGGTCTCGGGGGATCGTCGCAGTAACGAGAACTCGATCTGGTTACTGGCCAAGGCCATTCCGCGGGTGCTGAGCTCTTTCGCCATGGAGCGTGTCTCTTTTCCGGAGTAGTTCGAGACTCCCACCGCCTTCACCAGGCCCTCTTGGTGTGCCGCGGCCAGGGCTTCGGCCATTACTGCGTGGGAACGAAGGCTGATGGGGCCGTGGATCTGGTAGAGGTCGACGATAGGGAGGCCGAGGCGGTCGAGCGAAGCTCGCAAGGACTTCAGAAGTGCGTTGCCGACCTGCAACTTCCACGGGGACGGCATGAACTTGGTGGCGACGACGACCGAAGCGGCCCGGTCCCGATCAGTGGCCAGCATCGCGCCAATGATCCGCTCGCTCTCGCCGCGGCCGTACACCTCAGCGGTATCGAACAGAGTGACCCCGGCATCGATCGAGGCCACCCATGCCTCTTGTATCGAGTCACGAGTCAGATTGGCGTCGTAACCCCCCATTCCCCAGGTGGAACGGTCGCCCCACGCCCATGTGCCTACGCCGAGCAGCGGGATGGAGACCTCGGTACCAGCCAGGGTGTAGTGATCGTGGACCATGGACGCACGGTACCCGGTTGGGAGGTCTCGGCTTGGGGCGCATTTCTCCGAAAGGCCTGGTCGAAACCCGGCAAGGGTTGCTCGCACCTCGCGTGGAGGCCGAGACCCTGACTCGACCCCTCTCACCTGCGAGTTCCCTCAACTGATGACGCCCAGCAGGTTCCGAATGAGTCGAACGTCACCCTTGCCAATCACACCAGTCCACACGGGCGTCACCCGGAAGGTGGACGGGCCCGCGGTTCCCGGGGCGCAGATATTTTGAGGTCGGGCGCCCAATAGTCGCGAATGGCCTCACCAAAAGAGATCGGGCACACGGAGGCACAGGCACCACAAGAGATGCATCTCGAATCGTCAATCGTCACGAATCTCGCGCCCTTGGTGTTGCGAACATTCCCTGCTTCGGCCCAATGAATGCACTCGACCGGGCAAACCGGAAGACAGTCACCGATTCCTTCGCAGGCGTCGGCTGCGATGCTGAAGGACCAAGCAAGGTTGAATTTGGTAGTCGGGTTCGGAACGAGGACGCTCGGCGGTCCGGTTTTTTCTACTTCGACCCTCTCTGGACTTCCTGCTGGAGCATCAGGTCCTGCATCCGACAAAGGGAGGCAGATCGCCCGGTACAGAGCAGAGGACTCAAGTTGGCGCGAGGTCCAACGGAGCACGAGCTGCTCCAATTGACCTCGCACGCCAGGCGGGGGAAGAAGCCACGACCGCTTGTATCGCTCGGATTCTGAGCAAACCAACTCGTGAGCTCAGCGTCGTGTAGTTCAGGTAGCGAGGTGACTCGAGCATCAGCAAGAGCGTCTACCAGTTCGACATCGCTTAGCACCCCGTTTTCCCATTGCCAGAGGCAGCGCTTCACCCGAGCCAGGAAACTGTCTTTATGGGAGAGCCAAGGAAGAGCGGAGTCCGACCCATGGGGGGCCCAACATCACAGTGGACATCGTCAACGGACTTCGGGACTCCCACACCTATCAAGCGCCCCGTCGTCCACCGTCAGGACACGAGCGCCGAGCCGGCGGCGTAGGGCCGGATCGGGTTCGCCTTCTTGAGCCCGCCAACGGCCGATGTGGAAAGGCGGGAGCCGTGTTGCCTGGTGAATCTGAGGTCTAATCTCGCCTGTCGAACCGGAGGGGGGCGACTCGATGCCGTATCGGAACTCGACGCTCAAGCGCCTTCGGCGTCACCGGGTTCCAGCCTGGTGGCTGGACGCGAAGCTGGGGATCTTCGTCCACTGGACGATCGCGTCGGTTCCAGCCTTCGCCCCCGTGGGCACCGGTTTCAGCTCATTACTCAAGTCGGATCGGCGTGATGCCTACTCCTTCTCGCCCTATGTCGAGTGGTATCAAAACTCACTGCGCTTCCCTGACAGCCCCGTCGCCCGACATCATCACGAGACCTACGGTGAACGTCCCTATGAATCGTTCAGAGACGACTGGGAAGCGGGCCTCGAGCAGTGGGAACCCGAGCGGTGGGCGGCGAAATTCAAGGCGTCCGGGGCTCGTCATGTCGTGTTCGTGGCCAAGCACGCAGACGGCTATTGCCTTTGGCCGACCAGCGTTCCCAATCCCCATCGGCACGGCTGGTGCTCAGGCCGAGACGTGGTGGGGGAGCTCGCCGAAGCTGTCAGGGGTGCGGGAATGCGATTCGGCCTCTATTACTCCGGCGGAATGGACTGGACCTTCAACCAGCGTCCGGTGGGGTCGATGTCGGACGTGGTGGCCACGATCCCCGGCGGCGACTATCCGGCGTACGCCGATGCACAGGTCCGTGAGCTGATCGACCGCTATCGGCCGAGCGTGCTGTGGAACGACATCGCCTGGCCCTCGGACGGCAAGTGTCTCTGGCCGCTCTTCGAGTACTACTACCGAAAGGTGCCAGACGGGGTCGTAAACGACCGATGGCTCCCGTGGAGCCCTCTCCTGGCCCTGAGCCACTACGAGATCGGTCGTCGTGTCATCGATGCCTTCACGCAGCGCCAAATGACCCGGGATGGTGGACTCGTGCCGCCGGCACCACCGCACTTCGACGTGCGCACACCCGAGTACGTGGTCCTCCCCGATGTGCAAGCGACGCCTTGGGAGTGCGTGCGCGGGATGGACGAGAGCTTCGGCTACAACGCCTTCTCTCGACCGGAGGACTTCATTGCCCACGACGAGCTTCTGTGGCTGGTGACCGACATCGTTGCAAAGGGTGGGAACCTCTTGCTCAATGTTGGGCCACGCGGTGTTGACGCTCAGATACCTGATGAGCAGATAGCGCGACTCACATGGCTCGGCCAATGGATCGTTCCCAACCACGAGGCTCTTTACGGGACGCGCCCCTGGGTGAGGCCCGGCACAGCCATCGCTGGTGCACTCCCGGTTCGCTATACAGCCGCCGATGAGTCGGTTTTCGCTTTCGTACGCGACCCGGGCCGCACGGTAACGCTCTGCGATGTTCGTGCCACGGCGACGACCGTCGTTGAGACGATCGATGGGGACCCGCTGTCCTGGAAGGACACGGCGCTGGGCATCGAGATCGAGCTGGTTGGCGTGCCCACCGGCCCCGAGCCGTCGGTGATCGCCTTGCGCCGGGTCGAGGCGCGGCCAGTCCTCGAGGACCACCTCTGATGGCGGGAGACAGGGCGGCTCCGCATGCCTGAATCGAAGTACGGACCTCAGGGCGGCACTGACGCCAGACATCTTGCAACCAAGGGCAGACCCGTCCACGATGACCCGCGACCGCGTTCGAGAGCGCTCCGGAAGTGAGGTGCCGTCGCCCGCGGCACCAACCCCCACAACTGGCCACTGGCGTCCGGATCCTTGCTCGCCCCGGGCCAGGCTGGTGACCGGCGACCGGTACGGTGCTGCTGCCCGGGTATCGGTACGGGGCTCCGGCCCGTGACCGTACGGTGCACCGTGCCCATGGACAAGACTGCGGAGATGCACGCAGTGGCGGGGGGCGGGAGGTCGAAAGCCGCCGTCGACGCGGTGGTGGTGGGGTCTGGTCCGAACGGCTTGGTCGCAGCGCTTGTGCTGGCCGAGGCTGGCCTGTCGGTGACCGTCATCGAGGGGGCGGACGCCATCGGGGGTGGGTGCCGCACCGATACGACGACCTCACCCGGCTTCCGGCACGACGTCTGTTCGACCGTCCACACGTTGCTACTGGCGTCACCCTTCTTCCGTCGACCGGCCTTCAAAGAGCTGCGGGCCCGACTCCGCCATCCGGAGATCCCCTTTGCTCATCCGCTCGGCGGGGACCGGGCCGTCGCCGTCTACCGGTCGGTCGACCAGACGGCCGAGTCGCTCGGTCCGGATGCCACCCGCTACCGGCGGCTGCTGGCCCCGCTCGTGCACCATGCCGAGGAGATCTTCGACGAGGTCCTCGCGCCCTTGCGTTCGATGCCCCGCCATCCGGTGGCGCTGGCCCGGTTCGGGCTGCCCGGCCTCCTACCCTTGTCCGTTCTCGCCCGGCCATTTCGCACCGAGGAGGCCCGGGGCATCCTGGGCGGCGTGGGGGCCCACTCCATGCAACGGCTCAGCGCCCCACTCACCGGAGCCTTCGGCCTCGTCCTGTTGGTCGCCGCCCACGCGCTGGGCTGGCCGGTGGTAGAGGGCGGCTCCTCGGCCATCACCGACGCGTTGGTCGCCGAGTTGGAACGGCACGGGGGCACCGTGACTACGGGTCAATGGGTCAACTCCCTCGCCGAGCTACCTAGCTCCGCCGTCATCGTCCTCGATGTGTCACCGAAGGGCCTGCTCGACCTGGCTGGGAGCACACTCCCTCCGCGCTATGCCCGGGCCCTCGATCGTTTTCGGTACGGGCCGGGCATCTTCAAGTTGGACTGGGAGTTGTCCGAACCGGTCCCGTGGTCGGCTGAGGAGTGCCGCGTGGCCGGGACCGTGCACGCGGGCGGGACCCTCGAAGAGGTGGCGGCCAGTGAATCCGACGCCGACGCCGGCCGGCACTCGGATCGACCTTTCTGTCTGATCGTGCAGCCAGGAGTAGCCGACCCGACCCGTGCGCCGGCCGGCCGGCACACCCTATGGGGCTACTGCCATGTCCCGTCAAAGTCCTCCCGTGACATGACGTCAGCCGTCGAGAGCCAGATTGAGCGATTCGCCCCTGGCTTTCGAGACCTGGTGGTCACCCGCACCCCGACCACCGCCGCCGAGGAGGAGCGCCGGAACCCGAACTACGTCGGCGGGGACATCGTCGCCGGCGCGGCCACCCTGCGCCAGATGCTCTTTCGGCCCACCGCGCAGTGGAATCCCTACCGCACGCCTCTCGAGGGCGTCTACCTCTGCTCGGCGTCCACACCACCAGGAGGCGGAGTGCACGGCATGGGCGGTGTCTACGCCGCCCGCACGGTGCTGCACGACCGCTATGGAGGTCCGCATCCGTTTCGGCGAACGCGCCGCGGGCAGGAATGACGAGCGAGTGCAGCGGATTCCGCGGGTCTCGACCGCCGAATGCGGCAGAGCGTCTCCGTAACCGCGATCTCGGCAACTCCGCTCCTTGGATCAACCACTGCCGCTCGGGAGCTCAGTCGACGATCACGTCGATCACGAGCGGACCGTCGTAGTAGTTGCCCTCGAGCGCGTGAAATGTCACCGTCAGCTGTTGCGACGTTCCCGGTGTCACCGTGATCGGGACAACTGGATCGACGCTGCTGATCGAGATCGGTGGATCCGCACCCTGCAGCTCAACCTTGCCAATGGTGAATTCGGTTCCATCGGAGCCGATGCAACCATTGGTGTAGGTAGCGCCGTATCTGAACTGGCGGCCCGGATCCGAAACGTTGGGACCCGTGACCTGCATGTCGGAATTGACCGTCGTGCTCGTCGAGGTGCAATTCGGATACTCGCTCGGAATGTCCGGTCCCGGATAGAAGCGGGTATGTCGAAATCCGCGGTGTGCCCGTTGCGAACCTTGCCGATGACGGTGCCGTCAATGACGATTATGTAGGCACGCCACCTGTCGCGCATCGGCGCAGCGCTTCGTGTCACACGAAGCGTCGCTCGCACCGGCGCCGTGGCATCCAGGACGGAAGCCGGAACGTCAGCCGACCGCATCAGCGGTCACCCGTCCATCGTCCACATCGACGTCGCTCGGAGTCGGACGGCGTCATGAGGGCCGTCGCTCCGACGGGGTGCCCGAACCGAGCCCGCCTGGGAACGCTGCGCACTTCGCCGGAGCACCGAGGACGGCAGGATGAAGGGACGCTCCGAGCACCATCTCTTCTCGCGTATTTGCCATCGGCCCCATCCCTCGTGGCGTCGTTCTCGGGGCGAGAACCACCTGCTCCCAGGCATATCTATCGGCTGTTCCGGACGGTCACTGAAACCTCAGCCCGGTGGGCTCCGGTCACTGCTGTTCGAGCCGGGTTTCCTGTTTCCCACGGCCTGGTCCAGGGCGAGGACCCCCCAGACGATGTCGGTGAGCCGAACCCGGTCCGACGCCGTTGTGCAGCGGGGTGACATCGGCAAGAGTTGGAGCCGTGCCGATCCTCGCGCCCGATCACGACTACGCGCACCCGGTCGAGACCGACACCGCGTGGAGCGAGTCGTATTACTTCAACGCGTATGACCCGGTGTCCGACAGCGGGCTCTTCACCCGGATCGGCATCCGGCCCAACGAAGGCACGATGGATGTCGGATTGTCGGTGTGGCTCCCCGGCGGGCAACTAGCCGAATACCGGCACGTGGTCGACCAACACGAGATGGTCGGATCACCACTGGTAGTGGGTGGCGTGCGGTATGAGCTGCTCGATGCTATGAAGAGCTGGCGGATCGTGGCCGACGTCGACGCGGTGGCGCGCACATGCCGTCCGTCGAAGGGAAAGATGCACCCGGTCCACCTGGCTGTGGACGCACGGTTCGACGCTGTCTCCCCAGCCGTGGGTACCGACGGGCAGCAGTCGGGCAGGCCCCGTAGCGATCAGGCGGCGGCAGCGACCGGCACGACCGGCAAGGGCCACCTCGAGCAAGCCGGTCGGTGGACCGGTTTGGTGACCGTCGACGGTGTCGTCCACACGTGGAGTGCCGCCCATGGCAACCGCGACCGTTCGTGGGGTCCGCGCCGCTGGGGCGGCCCCAAGATGTGGCGATGGTTCAGTGTCAACATCGGCGAGTCCATGCACCTCGGCGGTATCCGCCTCGGTACAGTGGCCGGCGACCTGCACCGCGGGTGGGTGTACCAGGACGGCCGGGTCACCAGTATCAAGGAGTGGCAGCTTCGGACCGAGTTGGCGGACGACGGACTGACCCATCGGGTCGTGCACGTCGTCGTCGTGGACAAACGGGACAGCCGCTACCAACTAACCGGCGAAGTGCTCCGGGTTGCGGACATCGGGAGGGCGGGCGGCACGGTGGTCAACGAGGGACTGACCCGGTGGACCTATCTGGCCGACGACGGCAGCACGGCGCCGGGGTATGGCATCGCCGAGTACCTCCACCAGGTCGACGACCACGGGAAACCCGCCGTACCGGTGGAGTAGCTGACGAGTGGAACGGGTGCACCGGTGAGCAAACACACCACCGACCTGGCCGAGCAGCTGGGGGTGGCGCTCGGTGGTCGGGTGGCATCGGTGCGCCGACTCTCCGGTGGGGCGTCGCGGGTCACCAGTGCCTTCGATCTCGAGACACCGTCGGGGGCAGTGCGAGCCCTCATCCTGCAACGGGTGCGGGGGACCGGTCTGACCCCGCGTCCCGACATTCAGGTGGAAGCGAACCTACTACGCGCCGCCCGTGGGGCCGGAGTTCCGGTGGCGGACGTGGTGGCCGCCGGGACCACCGACGGGCTCAATCCCGGGTGGCTCGTGGTCGAACGGCTCGAAGGAGAGGCCATTCCCCGACGCATCCTGCGGGACGAGGGGTATGCCACGGCGCGATCGGCCTTGACTGACCAGACAGCCCGGGCTCTCGCCACCATCCACGCCATCGATCCGACGTCGGTCCCCGGGTTACCGAGCGCTGACCCGCTGCGTCATCCACTCGAGTTCCTCGATGCGCTCCACGAGGTGCGGCCGATCCTCGAGCTGGGAGTTCGGTGGCTGGCCCACGGCAAACCGCCTGAGTCCGAGTCGGTGGTGGTCCACGGTGACTTCCGCATGGGCAACTTCCTGATCGACGGGCGTGGCCTATGCGGCGTGCTCGATTGGGAGCTCGCCCACCTGGGGGACCCGGCGGAAGACATCGGGTGGCTATGTGCCCGGGCCTGGCGGTTCGGTGGGCCGGGCCGAGTCGGCGGATTCGGCCATCTCGACGGGTTCCTGGCCACCTACGCAGCCGCCGGCGGGCGACCAGTCCACATCGACCAGGTTCGCTGGTGGGAGGCGTATGCCACCCTCAAATGGGCGGTGATCTGCCTGTTGCAGGCGTCAGCGCATCTGAACGGGATCACCCCTTCGGTGGAGCTGGCCGCCATCGGGCGGCGGGTCAGCGAGAGCGAATGGGACCTCCTGGCTCTGATGGGAGTGGCGATGCCGGCGGCGGTGCCCGGGCCGGGTTTTGCCAGGGGATCGGGGGAGAACCGGGACGAATGGCCGTCGCGGACGAGCCGGCTGTTCGGCCGGCCCTCGCATGACCGAATTGCTGCAGGCGGTCAGCGAGTACGTCGAGACCAAGGTCATGACCTCCACCGAAGGGGCGGCTCGGTTCGAGGCACGCGTGGCCCGCAACGTCCTGGCCATGGTCGGCCGCGAGTTGGATGTGGGTCCGGCTGCCCGGGCTGCCCATGCCGAGCGCCTGCGGACCCTGAGCACTCCCGATGACGCCACTCTGGCCGCGGCCATCCGTGCCACCCGGTACGACGACGATCTCCTCGGCATGGGCCAGGTTCTGGCGGAGGGAGCGCGCGACCAACTCCTGGTGGCCAATCCGTCGTATCTCGACGATCCCTCCTGACCCGAAGTCGGTCGTTCGTCCGTCTTTGCTGATCCGGTCCGACCGGTCAGCGAGGCGCCAAAGAATGGTCACGATTCCACGGTTGAACGCCGGGGGCTAGCGTTCTGACACGGGAGGAGTCCTCCATCGTGCCGACCTCAGAGCCGGAGCATCTCAGTCACCATCATCGTGACACCCTCCGACAGCTCTTTCGACACCCGACTAGCCACAACATCGAGTGGCACGCCGTCTTGTCGTTGCTGGAAGCGGTCGGGACGGTCGAGCAACAGCACGACGGCAAGTACTTCGTGCGCATCGGCGGAGAGACCGAGGTCTTGGCTCGTCCGAACCACAAGGACATCGACATCCAGCAGGTCGTCGACCTGCGCCGAATGCTGACCGCTGCTGGTTACAGCGAGCTCGGAGAAGAACCCAAGCCAAAGGGAACGGCGGCGGCTGACCGGAGTCGAACCGGAGGCGAATCGCCTTACTGGAGTCCGCCGCAGGCTCCAGCGTCCAATTCGGTGACCCGTCCCCCGGCGATCACCACCTCTGCGAGCGCTTCCCCATCCGTTCTCCACAACGGTGTAGGTACCGGCTCGCAGTTCCGGATACACGCCGGCCACGAACTCTCGGTCCACCGCACGTCGCCGGCGGATCATGGTGTGGATGTGGTGGCTTTGCGGCAGGCCTACAGGGGTGATGTCGATCTCCCGGCCCAACCACTCTTCGCTGGCATACAAGATGAGCGCACCGACGTCGTCGCCGATGTCGAGGACCAGTGACTCTGGCGCGCCGCCGATCCCCTTGTCGACGAACGGGGACTTCGGCGTGAACTGGATCGGTGGCGGTCATTTCCTGGCCACTCCGCATGCCGACCCTCAGGTGCTGGTGTTGTGGTTGCTCGGCGGCGTGGCCGGCGGGTTGGAGAACCCAGGCCACGGATCATTCAGGTAGGGGAACGACGCCTTGTATGCGCCCGAGTTCGATGTGACACCTTGGGTGACGGCGCCGACAGCGGCATCCGGAGTGAAGGTGTGGTCCACCAAGGGAATGGTGGCTCCGGCGACAGCCTTCAGCTCGATGGTGACCACGTCGTCGGTCACCCGTCTTCCGTTGGGGAAACCGGCAAGGTCCCCGCCGAGCAGACCCAGGTTGCTGGTGCCGGCACCGCCGGTGCCGGTCGGGGTGATGGCCATGTTGAGCCGCAACATCTCGGCGATCACGTGACCCCCCTGGTAGGTGCCGACCCCGAACGACGGGCTGATCAGCGCTCCGGGGATGCCGGTGGCGAAGATGGCCACCAGGTCGGCCCTCGCCTTGCTGTACGCCGCCAGATGGGGGAACGCCCCCGGGTAGAGCGCGGGAAGGAGGGCCTGCAACTCCGGATGCTCGACGGCGCGCGGCGAACTGTGAGTCGTTCACCGGGGGCTGGCTGTTCCAGAAGTCCTTCAGATTCATCGGCACCACGACTTCGTTGACCAACGGGCTGCCCAGCCGTGACACCTGGGTGAACGGACCAGAATGCGTCTGGGTGCCGGTCCCAGGATTGATGGCGGTCACCGTCTGTCGGCTCGCCGTCGTCTACACCCCGATCACGGCGTGGGGATCATCGGGTCCCGATGGCGTCATCCCGTTGCTGGTGAGGGAGCTGATCGGCACCTGAATGACGATGGAGTGGACGTTCTTGTCGGCGATGGTGTCGATCCCGGCAGCGGCCATCCCCGGAATCAGCTGATCAGGCGAGAGGGGTCGAAGGTCGCCCAAGTCGAAGATGGAGCCGAGGTCCACGAAGAAACCTTCGGCCCGTTGGCCGGCGAAGACCATCTCGCCGCTCGACAGTCGGTAGACGGCATCACCGGAGAGATTCGAGTAGTTGGGCGTGGATCGGGGGCCGATGTTGCAGGGCGGGCAAGAAAGGGGGTTCGAGGCCCCCTCGGGAGTCAGCAACGTCGACACTCCGCCCTGGACCTTGGTGACGGTGTAGGTCTGCCGTCGGTTCCAGGTGGAGTCGGTGAGCGAGGTGATGGGGCCGGTGGCATACAGGAAGGTGCCCGGGTCGGTGATCGTGGTCGTGAACTGGAACTGGTAGGTGATGGCCGGGGTTCCCGAACCGGTGTTGTCGATGTTGATCTCGTACAGCACGTCTTGTCCGAACTCGAAGAAGTTCGGTCCACCGGCCGGCTCCTGCAAGCGGGATGTAGTTGGCGATGAAGGTCACGGTGCTGTCGGCATCCGGGCTCACGAAGGCGTAGAGGTCGGTGCTGTCGGCAACCGGGTCCTGGGAGATTCCCGGGGCTTCTCTGTGGGAGGACATGGCTCAGCTCACCTCACGGGTGTCGATGTTTGCGCGGTCATGGGACGAGTGGTCACTGAGCTGCTCTGAGCAGCTGCTGAGCCAACGCCGGATTGGTGTAGTCGACTGCATTGGTGCCGAAGAAGATCTTGATGTGGCCGGCCTTGGCGTCAACCACGCGGGCGAAGACGTCCGAGCCGTCGAGTCGCCTCCTGCTCCTCATTGGCGGACAGGCCGCCGGCGTCTGATCGGCCGTCTCGATGCTCGGTCACGAGGGCGGGGCCGCCGACGGCCAGCAGGCCGGCGGCCGCAGCGCCGATCGAGGCGTTGCGGAGGAATTGACGACGGGTGACGTCAGTCATGCGGTGCTCCTTGTTCAGAGTGGACTGGCTGATCTGACCGAGTGATCGGAGTCATCAGAAGAACGCCATCCCGACGACGGGTTGGTTGAGCCTGATGGCGCCGGCCGATCCGCAGAAGGCCGAATCGCCGAAGTTGAAGACTCCCCCGTCGGCCGCCGACAGCGTGTACCCGTTGCCGAAGAAGGTCCCGCCGATGCCGACGACGGGCTGGTTGAGATGAACTCCGCCCATCGAGCCGTAGAAGACGGCGTCGCCGAAGCTGAAGACGCCTCCGTCGCTGGCCGTCAGCCGGTAGCCATTGGCATTCCGAGTGGCGGCAATGCCCACGACCGGCTGATTGAGGTGGACGTTGCCCAGGGACCCGTGGAAGTAGGCGTCGCCGAAGCTGAACACGCCGCCATCGCTAGCCACCAGCCAGTACCCGCGGCCGTCCTTGGTGCTGGCCATTCCGACCACGGGCTTGTTGAGCGTTATCCCACCCGTCGATCCGTAGAAGGTGGCATTGCCGTAGCTGAATACACCGCCGTCCTTCGCCACCAACCAGTAGCCCTGGCCGTTCACCGTCGGCACCATGCCGACCACGGGCTGCGTTCAAATGGATGGCGCCGGCGGAACCCTCGAAGGGAGCGTCACCAAAGCTGAACACTCCGCCGTCGGCGGCCACCAACCAATAGCCTCGACCGTCGACGCTCGGCGCCATGCCGACGACGGGCTGGTTGAGATGGTGCGCCGCCCATCGAGCCGTAGAACTGCGCAGTGCCGTAGGCAAAGACTCCGCCGTCGGACGGCGACCTGCCAGTAGCCCAGGCCGTCCGGCCCCGAACAGGTGCTCACCGTGCCCGCTGCACCCGCCGGCGTCGCCACTGCTCCTTCGAGGGCGACCACGGCGCCGGATGCCGCGATGATGCTGCCCGTTGTCAGCAATGCCGCCAGCATCGCCCCCCATGGACGTGCGCTCCTGGTGTGGACCCGACGCAGTCTCATGGGCCTCCTTGTGCCTCTCCGGTCCCCTCTTGGCCTTTCGGTCCCGTCTGGTCTTCGGTACCGACCAGAGCTCTGGATGAGATTTCTTAGCACCGAACGGCGGCCGGCGCTCGGGCCTCTGGCCAGGTCACAGCTCTCGGCCCGTTCACCGCGCCGTTCAAGGCTCGAAGGGCTCCCATGACGCCGACGATGTCGTCGTCCAGTTGGCTCAGATACCCTGATCCTGGTGGTTTCGCCGTCAGATCCTGGATCCGGAGCAGCGCATCGACGAGCTCGGCCTCTTTCCGCTGAAGGCCACCCTTCCAGGGGACTAGAGCCAACTCGTGGAGGGAGACCGAGACCGCCGTACTGAGAGGCCGGGAGTCGGCAACCATCTGTTCGGCCGTGGAACTCCTCGACAGGGATGCGACAAAGGAGGCTCCGTTCCCCAGGGTCGGCGTCACCCAGGCCAGCACCTGAGCGTGGGTGAACGGTGCCGTGGTGGTCGTCGTTGACGGAGGGTTTGCGCCCGGGCTGCTGGTACAACCGGCGAGGACCACCATTGCCAGCGATCCCAGACGCAAGGCGGCGGATGGCGTCATTCCCGAACCTCGAGCCGAGGCGCATGATCACGAAAGAAGAGGGTAGCGTCGCTCGATTACCGCCCTCTCCGGCTGGTTTCATCGCAGACATCGACGCGGTGAAGTCAAAGCCATGCACGACATCTGGCAACAGGCGATCGCAGGCCGTTGGATTCGGCGGGGCACTGCCCGAGCGATGGCCATCATCGTCGGCGTTGCCCTGATCGCCACTGCATGCGGCTCCGCTCCCTCGGTGACCGCCTTCAACAGTCAAGCGAACAGCCTCTGTCAAACCTTCAGGCCGAGGCTCAGGCAGATCGAAGCGGTCATCGTGCTTTCGAGCAACGGAAGCGAAAGTCGGCTCGAGCCGGCCATCTCCAGCGCCCTCCCGCAAGCGGAACAGGGCGCTGCACAACTGCAGGCTCTTGCCCAACCCAATGGCGAGGGCGCCCAACTGAGCAAGGCGTTCAGCTCCCAGAAGGCTCAGCTGCAGGAGCTCAAGAGCCTGCTCACGGCGCTCAAACAGGGAAATGCCGACAAGATCCAATCCACAGAGACTGCGTTCGAGGAGTCAGAAGCACCGCTCAACCAGCAGTTTGACGTGCTCGGGTTGACTGACTGCGGCTCAGGATCCGGATCGTCCTCCAGCAGTACTGGATGAATCTGCGCCCGAGAGTGCCAAAGACTCGCCGATGAGGCCGGTCTTTTGCAGCCGACGGGCTAGTGGTCGGTGGCCAGGAACGACTCGAGTCCAGGAAGGAACCACTCCCATATGACCATGGCCGGCATCCCGTCGACATCGACCCGATATGTCCGAGCCAAGAGGTGCTCCTCGGGCACGGGGCGATCGTCAACGACCGGCGAACGAGATGGAACGGACCAGGGGAGCGCGGACCGGGTGAACGCGATCCCCTCCTTGGCCAGGATCCGCCCAATCGGGTCAGTGCTGTTCTCGAGTTGCCGGAAGAAATCGGCCGGAAGGCGATCGGGGACGAGCAAGCTCTCGGCGTACACGTACGGTTGATCCGAGCTTCGCCCTCGCAGCACGGCTGATCGCTGGAGCACTGGATGACCCTCTCCAACCTCCAGCGCATTCGGTGCGCCAGCCTGGGTCATCACCTGACGCAGCTCGTAGGCGTCGACCGGCTCGCCAACGAGCTGCTCGAGGAACGCCGTTACCGACGTGCCCGTCCCCTGTAGCGCCTGTTCCAAACGCGATCGTGGGCGCATCGCCGCCATTGAATCGCATTTGGCTCAATCGCATCTGGAGTCGGGGAATCTCCGGGCCGGGTGCGGCCGCTCTTCCTTGCTCTAGCCGCTCGAAGGCATAGTGGAATGATTCCTTCTTCCCCCCAGCCCAGGAGTGGCAGGGCCGCCAACCCGCCTGCTCGGGGGCAGTACAGATGCCCATCGGCGCCCCCTCTCTTGCGTCCCTTCGACGGCGCGACATTGGTTGGCGACACGCTGACGGCGATCAGCCGCCGGCCACCTGATCCGGGCCGGCCTGGCACGGGCACGGGCCGCCGGGGTCGGTGCCTTCCTTTCGACCGGCACCGAGCGCAACGATTCCATCTATGGGAGATATGGCTTTCGTGTCGACACAGACATCGATGCGCCAGGCGGCGGCCCGCACATCTGGTTCATGCGCTGGGACCCATGGCGGGCACGGGCCGTGCCCGAACTCAGCTCTTGAGCCCCGACCGAAGACGCCTGGTCAAGAAGCCCCGGTGGTGCGAACGACTGAGCGTGATGGAGCCCGCCGCTTCGTCATAGGTCACGGTGAAGTCATAGAACGCCTGGACCCCACTGTTGAAGAACGGGCCCTGCCCTTCCATGACCCGAACGAGGTTCTGCGACTTGGCCGTCCCAGCCGTGAAGCTCCAGAAGGGTGCGGTCACCCCCTTCACAGCCACCGTGATCGGCGTGCCCGGGACAACATCGCTCGTGCCGCTCACCGTAGGCGCCTTGTCGAGCACGGGACCGGAAATCTGCTGTGCCAGGCGTGCCCGAATCAAAGAGCCCGTGCACACACTCCCGTTCTGCACCGGCAGCGACGCAGAGCGGAATGCGGTCGTCGGCCCAGAGCTCATGTCCTGCCGCTGTACCGGCGGTGCGCATGTCGATCCGCGTCGCCCTTGGCCCGGTGGGTACGGTGGCGCCGAGTGTCAGCTGGCCGGAGGTTGGGCCTAGACGGAGGCTCCATGTCTCTCCCAGGTCACCTGGCATGCCGAGGATCGGGCTGGTGACCCCTCCACCGCTGTCTTGCATCCCAATGCCGAGGATCCCATCGACGCCGCGGCTGCTCTCGTAGCCAGAGATCCCGCCCGATGCCGGGCAGGCCGGCTTGGAGGCGGTGCATGAAGCCTTCTGTACCAGGGCGAACGAGATGGGACCTTTTGTCGCCTGACTGCCCAGGGCGACCACGGCTGAAGCGACGACACCGGTGAACCGGGCGCCCCCGGAGTACGTGATGTTCGCCTTCTGCGTGCCGACTGTGACGCCCGACCCCGCGTTGACTGCGCCTGAGAAGACGTGGAGACCCGAGGAACCGGTGTCGAGCAGCACCGGGATCGGACCCCAGCTCCCCACTGTGACTTCGACCGTCGGGTCTGATCCCCCCGGTGCTCCTTGCCCCCCGATGACGACAACGGGAACTGGCACCAGCTTCTGCCCGTGAGGGGAGGGCCCGGTCGTCGTCGGCCCGGATCCGAGGGCCATGACCAAGAGGAGGCCGGCCGCGGCCAGGAACCAGCCGTGCACTGTCACTCGCCTTCATTCTCCATGCTATTGATGCTGTCGGGCAACCGTTAGGAAACTGTGAGCAACATGAAGTCTTCGCCGATGAGAATGACCGAGCCATCCGGCAGTGGTAGCCGAGCGCGATCCGACATCAGGCTTTGAAGCGTACCGCCTCTTCTGAACCGGTCGTGGCGTCCCCCTCGCTGTAGGAGTGCATGCCCGTTCCGGCAAGCCTGCCTCCGTCGACAATGAGGTATTCCTCACGAATCGGGCGGTCATCCAGCCAGCACTCGAGGATCTCCCGAGTGCCAGCCGCATAGCGCGCCTGTGCGGACAGAGAGGATCCCGAGATGTGAGGGGTCATGCCATGGTTCGGCATCGATCGCCACGGATGATCGCGTGGGGGCGGTTGGGGAAACCACACGTCACCGGCGTAGCCGGCGAGGTGCCCGCTCTCGAGCGCCCGGACAACCGCACCTCGATCACAGATCTTTCCTCGTGCGGTGTTGACGATGTACGACCCACGCTTCATCGTGGCAATGAGCTGGTCGTCGAACAGCCCCTCGGTTTCCGCATGAAGCGGAGCGTTGATCGTCACAACGTCACAATTGGGCACCATTGCAGCGGTCGACTCGTGGAACGTCACGCCCAGCTCTTCTTCGACGTCGGGCGGGAGTCGATGTCGGTCGGTGTAGTGGAGCTGCACGTCAAAAGCCTTGAGCCTTTTGAGGACAGCGAAGCCAATGCGGCCGGCGGCGACTGTTCCAACCGCCATGCCCTCCAGATCATAGGAACGTTCGACGCAGTCTGCGATGTTCCATCCCCCGCGGATCACCCAGCCATAGGAGGGGAGGTAGTTCCGGACGAGCGACAGGATCATCATCACGACGTGCTCGGAGACACTGATGCTGTTGGAGTACGTGACCTCGGTGACGGTGATCCCGTGTTCCATCGCCGTCTGCAGATCGACATGATCCGAACCGATTCCGGCTGTGATCGCCAGCTTGAGTTTCGGCGCCTTGGCGATCCTTTCGGCCGTGAGATAGGCGGGCCAGAACGGTTGGGATATCACAACGTCCGCATCGGGAAGCTCCCGTTCGAACTCGGAGTCCTCGCCGTCCTTGTCGGAGGTGACAACGAGTGTGTGACCAGCTACCTCGAGGAACGGACGCAGTCCAAGCTCGCCCGACACGCTGCCGAGAAGGTGGCCGGGTTTGAAGTCGATCGATCGCGGGCTAGGAGTCGACTGACCGCCGGGGTACGAACTGATGGTCGGGATCTTGTCACGGGCATAGGTCGTCGGATCACCCCCAACCGGGTCCTCGTACAGGACGCACAGAACCTTCGCCATGGCCTCTCTCCTTCACCTCGGGATCCTTGTGTGCTTTCTAGCGTGACGGCCTCGCGCCCGCCGGGCTCGGTGGGTGCAAGCGGAGTGAAAGTGCGAGCAGTCCTCCGGAACCGACTCGGCCGGCCGCCTTTGGGGTCGTCGCCGGGATGTTGATCCCATCGCGATGGGACATGACAGACAGAGGTCCCGCCACCACCATCGTGGCCAAGACACGGCCACCACCGGCTCACAGATTTCTCCAAGAAGACACTGAGCCCAGGCGACCATCGAGACCGGCCGATGGCAACCATCCTGCATTCGACCAACGTTGCAGGGGTCGCCACCAGGCCCGGAGGGCGCTGGGCCAGTGGGCGCCAAGGATGGTTGGGCGCCAAGATGGCTTAAGCTCGGACCGAGAACTTCATTCGAGTGTGGACGGCCATTCAGGCTGGGCCGAAGCGGTGGGATCGAAGATGGTGCTGCGGGACGCTCCGTCAGCGGAGTTGTTGCAAAAACGTGCCCGCGGGACGGGCGGGAGGCGGAGCCGGGACGAGCTTCGTGAGCTGCTTCTTACGACCGGCGTCACAGTCTTGCGCGAGGAGGGGCTCGGATCGCTGACCTTCAGGAAGGTCTTCGCCCACTTGGTGGAGGACAAGGGCATCCGACTCACCAACGGTTCCGTCATCGGAAGGGTGTGGGACAATCAGGCCGACTTCCGCGCCGACGTACTGGTGGCTGTGGCACTCGAGCAGAACGAGGACGAGGTCGACCGCACCGTTGCCGCAGTTGGCCCGGCCATCGCCCGCCTCGATGTCACCACACCGGAATCTCGGGAAGTCGCACTGCGCGAGCTCTGCCGGCTCGGAGGTGCGGCCAATCTGCAGGTCATGCGCGAGGCGGGCAATTACCCCCTTTGGCTCGGGGCATGGGGGCTGGCCCTTTCCAATGAGCCACTCGACTATCGAAAGCGGATCGAAGCAGCTCTGGTCGCGGGGCACGACGCCTTCAACGAGCGGATCGAAAGGGTGTACGTGTCGATGACGTCACTCCTCGGCTTCCGCCTTCGTCATCCGCTCACGCTCCGCCAGTTCACGACCGCCGCCGATGCGCTGGGCCAAGGCTGCGGCCTACGCGACCGGTTCGACAGCAGGGAAATGGAGGGGATCCTGCTCCCGACCGGCGTCGACGGCCAGGAGCAGGAGTGGACGCTCTTTGCCGTCGCCTTCCATGGCCTTGTCAAGCAGTTCTTCGAACTGGATCCGAGTTGGCAGCCGCCCGACGCCGATATACGAGGGTGATCAGCAGGCGGCATGGGCGGCTCAAGCGGCCCGTCCAAGGAGGCCGACGTTCCACTGGGGGCCGCCTACGAGCTCGCCCCACCTTTCGGGTGCGCCTGCCAGGAGACCGACCAGTCGACCAGTTGGTCGGACAGGGCTGACACCCGGAGATTCGCCCAACCCGGGGACACCGCCGCTCGAACAGTTGCACCGTCCACTTCGGAGGTCACATCGGTCGCGCCCCGAGGGACGGCCACCTGCAGGACGAGGTGTCCGCCCGGCACCGGACGAACGTAGCCCGAGAGCGTGCTGCTACGGCCGCTCACACCGATGATCGGGAACCGAACAGAGAAGTCCGCGAACGGGAAGTGCGGCGAGATCCGATAGCCGGAGAGGGTCGGCGTCACTCCGGCCAGGTTCAGTGCGCCCATCACCATCCATTCGGGCTGCTCGGTGTTCTGGCCCTCGTAGCTGGTGATCCCGAGCACACCTCCGCAGCGACCAGGGTCACTCGAGTAGAAGGACCAACAGGTGTCGTCGACCGAGGTGGTGCCCACCCACTGACTGGGATAGACGGCGGCATGCGTGGCCAGCGTCGATCGGACGTACTCGTTGAACGCCAGCGAACGGGCGTCCGGCACCTCGCCGTCGAGGCTGGCGTACGCCCAGGTCAGCCATCCGTCGGGTTCGTACCACGTGCCACCGGGATAGACGGCGTTGTTGTCACCCTCGCCGGTGCCCGGTAGGGAGGTCGTCTCTTTGACCCCGGGGTCGTCGCGCGCCGGGCTCAGGGAAGTCCCGATGCGGTCCGGGCCGTGGACGATGGCCGGTGCGCCCACTCCGTCGAGGTATCTCCGGATGTTGGTTACAAGCGTGCCTGCCTGGGCCGACGTCGGCGCACCAGCCAGGATGGCCCAGGGCTGAGGCTCGAGCCAGATCACCCCGGTGCCGAGTTGCTGACTCCCCGCGTACCCACGGGCGTACCAGCCTCCTCCGGCCCATTGGGCCTTGAGCGTCGACAGCAGGCTGGCCGCTGCCCCCCGGAGCTCGGTGGCAAAGGCGAGGTCGCCGCGCAGCTGGGCCACCTCGGCCAGCTCCGGATAGACGTACGCGCACTGGGCCACGACGAGGTCGGACTCCGTCATCCCCGAGTAGGTGGGCAGGAGGTCAGACCAATCGCCCGTCGAGAGTGCCTCGAATTCGCCGTGCGAGCCGAGGAGGGACTGCTGGTGGGCAAAGGCCAGTTTTACATGCTCCCAGAGGCTTTCCGAGGTGGAGGAGCCGTAGAAACGGACGGGCGTGTCGAAGAAGCTCAGGTCCCTCGTCGCCAACCCGTAGTTCGCCGCCGCCCACATGAACCAAAAGTCGAAGTCGTCTGATTGTCCGAGCTGGTAGGCCTGGCACAAGCCGGTGGATCCGTACGGGAACTGCAACGTCGACTCCGGCTGGAACTGGGCGGAGTAGATGATCGTCTGCCGTGCCAGGTCCGGATCCATATAGGTGAGGGGCACGGTGTACTGCAACCAACTCCGGGTGCCCCAGTTCTCGCCCACCTCGTACTGGTAGTAGCCGCCCTGTGTCACCGTGTGCTCGCCGCAGAGCTGCTCGTCCACCGTGGCGGAACGCAGCAGATAGGCGTCCCAGAGGAACTCGCGGGCCAACCACTGGCGCCCGCTGCCGAAGGAAGCCTTCGGCAGGCTCGCCACCCATTGACGTTCGCTCGTGCCGAAAGGATCCTGGGCCCGGCGGTACTTGGCCACCAAAGGTGCGACGTCACCGGGCTCGCCGTAGCCGTAAACATAACGAAGGGTGACGGACTGGCCGGGGGCAAGTCGGAGCCGGCTCTGCAGGGAGAGGAGCGTCGTTCCCTCGGTGTCGTTCGGGACCGGCGCAGCCTTCGTGTCGTCGAGCCGGTCGTCGGCGACGGCCTCCGGGCGGGCGACGCTGCCGGCCCCGAAGAAGTGCGATTGCGAGGTGGTGAACGCCGCGGTTGGTCCCTCGACCTGCGACAGGAAGATGGAGAGCGGTGCGGTGTCTCCGTCCAGGGGAAGCTGACCGACGGAAAGCGTCTGGGAGGCGGCGGACCACACCGGCGA
Source organism: uncultured Acidimicrobiaceae bacterium (assembly GCA_963756195.1). Classification (GTDB taxonomy): domain Bacteria; phylum Actinomycetota; class Acidimicrobiia; order Acidimicrobiales; family RAAP-2; genus CAVSNH01. Next base: position 234,553 of record CAVWMT010000003.1, on the reverse strand, counting down.
GGTCAGGCCGCGGTATTGGTGCGACGACTGGACCAGGGGATTGACGTCCCAATACTCGAACCAAGAGACCGCTTCGGTGCGGGCCGACGTGTTGGCGATGTGCACATCGTGGAGGAGGACAGGGTCGTTGCCGAAGGGTGCGTAGACCACCTCGCTCGCCTCGATGCCCGCCGTCTTCACCGAGTGGCCGAAGTAGCCGACTCCAAATGTCCGCTCGGTCGAGGCCCCTTGCGGGCGATCGTCGTAGAGGGTGCTGATCACCCTCCCGTCGACGTTCAAGTAACCGAAGCCACCGCCGAGGTGACGGCGGGGGGGATCGAGCTGGTTGATCCACTGGGCCAGCCGATCCTGGCTCCACAGCTCCGTGTAGCCCTGGTTGAAGGCGTCTGCTTTGACCCTGTCATTGCCGACCTGACTCCAGGCGTCGGTCCCACCGGCCAGCTCGGCTTGGTGGGCCAGGGGGTTCGTCTGCTGGTCGAGTGTGTAGCGGTAGCTCGGAAGACCGAAGCCGTCCACCGTCCAACGCCCGAAGTCTCCGCTCCCGTATGAAGAGGCGATGGCGGGAAGGCTGGCATTCCACGTCGGCGCTCCGGTGCCGCTCGGCGACGCCGCTGCCTGCGTGCCGGCAGCGGACATCCCCAACGCTGAGACCACCACGAGGACGACCCCGAGACCACGGATCGGACGGATCAACGGGCGCATCTACACGTGGGGACGGGTCCGGTGACGGAGACAGGAGCGCCCGGCGCGCTCGAGTGTGCGGAGGAGCTGTACCTCGGCGTCATCCATGGTGAGGACGTCCGCCGGACCCGCTCGCCGGTTGCTGAGGCATTCGCTCACGACGCTCCAACTGAATCAGGTTTGGGCGTCGACGGCGAGCGCTTCCGGATGCGGCGATCTCCGGCAGGCGCTGACGTCTCCGGGCGCCACGCTCGTGCCCGCGGGAGCAGATCTCCTGCTACTGAGGAGCGCCTTCGATGTTCTGCAGGCCTACCTCACCGTGCGCAACGAGCCGGCCGCGGTCGAATTCTCCGGCTGGGTCCTCACCCTGGGGCTGACCGTCTGCGTCCGTGCCGTTCCGGATCCGGGCCCCCGTACGGATCCGGCAACGGGCTCAGCTCATCAACGGCCGGCGAGTCGACGAGGCATGCTCCGTCTGGGACCGGAGCGGGCGTCTGGTGGCGCAGGGCACCCAGCTGGCCGGAGTTCGTCGCAGGATGTGAGGCGCGAGATGAAACATCCGAAGCCCGCCGGTCCGACCAGCCCGAGCGCTACCTTTGCCCCATGACACGTATCGGGATCCAGCTCCCCAACTTCTCTGGATTCGATCCCGACGACTTGTTCGGTCGCATCGCCGGCCTGGCTACAACGGCGGAGGAATCAGGGTTCGATTCGGTGTGGGTCATGGACCACTATTTCCAACTACCGGCCCTCGGTGGACCCGACCAGCCCATGCTGGAGGCGTATACCCTCCTCGGCGCGCTGGCCGCCCTCACCCGGCGCGTGCAGCTCGGCACGCTGGTCACCGGCGTGACCTATCGCAACCCAGGCATCCTGGCCAAGATCGTGACGACGCTCGACATCGTGTCGCGGGGTCGAGCCATCCTCGGGATCGGAGGTGCCTGGTACGACGCCGAGCACCGAGGCCTCGGTATCGAGTACCCGAGCGACCGAGTGCGGCTGGACATGCTCGAAGAGGCGGTTCAGGTGTGCCGAGCCATGTTCACCGGAGATGACGTCAGCTTTTCCGGAACCCACTACCGGCTGGACCACGCCCGCAGCGTGCCCCCACCCGTGCAACCCGGAGGGCCGAAGATCATGATCGGGGGAGGCGGTGAGAGGCGAACCCTGCGGCTCGTTGCGCGATACGCCGACAAGTGCAACGTGACCGGCGACGCGAACACGCTGGCGCGCAAGATAGAAGTGCTCCATCGTCACTGCGCTGATGTTGGACGTGACCCGGCCGATATCGACATCACCTGGATGAGCCCATTGATCTTGACGACCTCCGAGGCGAACACCGTCGAGATGCGCCGCATGCTGACGGCGAATGGCTCCGCCGAAGAGGTTGCCGGATTCACAGTGGGCCAGGCCCACCAGATCCCGGATCTGGTTGCTGGTCATATCGACGCCGGTGCTGACGAGGTCATTTTCAGCTGCCCATTTGCCGACGAGGCGGGTGTCGCCGCTGTCGGTCAAGCTTTCGGAAGGTCGAAGCCTTAAGTCGCCAGGCGGTCTCGCCTCGACGGCCAATCGTGACAGCTGTGTTGCTGGTGGTGGCGTCCGTTCAGATCATTCTGACTCGACCTCGCGACGCCCGATCCAGCCCTTCAGCGGGCGGCGCCACGGTGTCAGCGGCCAGCCCGGATCTGGGTCCCTCGAGCACTTACGAATAACCGTCTTCTCCCATGGCAGGGGAAGTACCGAGGACCCGAGCACATCCGTCGACGAACCCCGATCCCTCTCGGCACAGGACGGCGCCTCGGTTGGCACCTTGACCCAGGACCGGCCAGGGGCAACGATGATGCGCCAGCCGGGCGTCGGATCGGTCGCTCGGATTCATCTGTTCGCTCAGGAGGAACCGCCGTGACACTGGGGGCCGATGCCATCGACGTGACCGACATGTACCCGGTGCACAACACCCTTCGCGACTCGCTGTCAGCAGCTCCTCGCCTCGTTGGGGAGGTCAGCGACGATGACGGCGAGCGACGCCGGCTCATCACAAGTTTCTACAGCAACGTGATCGCGTTCCTGCACGTGCACCATCACGGTGAGGAGGCCCTCGTCTTTCCCTTGCTGCGAGAACGATGCCCGGGGCAGCTGGACATGATCGACGCGGTCGCAGCCCAGCACCGCGACGTCGACCAGCTCGTGGCCGAGTCAGTCGGATTGCTCGAGGGGTGGTCGGCCGGCGATGCCACCGCCAAGGCACCCTGTGCCCAGACCCTCGGAGACCTGGGCGGGCGCATGAAAGAGCATCTCGACGACGAGGAGCAACAACTGCTTCCGCTCTGCGCTACGAACCTGACCCAGGAAGAGTGGGCCGTGCTGCCAGGACATGCGCTCGGTTCCTTCGCTGGAGACAAGGTCTGGCTCATCCTCGGGCTGATCCGTCAGCGGATGTCCGACGAACAGCGCGATGCCATGCTGGCCCACATGCCGCCCCCGGCAGTGGAGATGTGGACCACCGTCGGCGAGCGGTCCTTCAAAGAGATGATGGTCGAGGTCGGTCCCCTCACGCCCTGATCATCCCCCAGCGACGGCGCTACCCGGCACCACTGTCGTTGGCAGAAGTACACCTGGATCCGACGGATGGGAAGGGGTGTCGACCCGCTCGGTGCCTGCCTGACGCGAAGACAATGCTGCGAGACCCATGTCGCAGCCGGATCGGCTCCGGGCTCGATGGTCGTCCCGGGTGCCAGCTGTAACTCAGCACGGCCAGCGCGGCGATGGCAAGGAGAGCCGGCCGGGCCCATCTCGGCTGATCGGATGGGGATAACACACCTGACCCGAACGCGCTGCGTCGAGTCTCGTGGCGGTGCGAAAGCCTCGACCGGAGCCGGTGGGTCAGCCAGCGGCGCGAGCGGTTCCGCGAGATCCCGCCGCCAGCCGAGCGGCGGCCAGGCGCCGCAGATCCTCGCTTCGGATCTTGGCGTTTCCCGTCATGACCAGGTGGCTCTCTTCGAAGAAGAGCACGTGGCGAGGAATCTTGTAGGAGGCGATCCGGCCGCGCAGGAACTGGCGGACACCCGCCTCGTCGACACCCCGACCCGGCTGGGCCACTGCGCATACGACGACGACCTCACCGAGGGTGTCGTCGGGAACGCCCACCGCCTGCGCGCTGACGAGGTCGGGGTGGTGCAGAAGTGCAGTCTCGATCTCCACCGGCGACACGTTGGCGCCACCTGTCTTGATCAGGTCGTTCGTCCGTCCCACCCAATGGAGCTTGCCGTCAGCGTCGACGAATCCGGCGTCGCCGGTGGGGAAGAACCCGTCCACGTCGAAGATGGCTTCGGGCGCCACCTTGAGGTAGCCCTTCATGAGCGTCGGGCCCTTGGCCCGGATCTCACCGGTCATGTCCACCGGGAGCGGTTCACCCGTCTCCCGGTCGACGATGCGCACAATGTTCCCCGGGAGGATCGCGCCCTCGTTCCCGTCCCGCTCGACCGCAGGAGTGTCCGCCGGCGAGGAGCTGATGATGGTGAACGTCTCGGTCAGGCCGTAGGCGGCACGCGGGCTCCAGGTGTCTCCGACATGGACCGTCGGATGGCGGCCGAAGCTCGTGAACGCGAGCACCTGCCGGAGCGCCGAGAGGTCGGCGGTGAGCCAGTTCGGCTGGCTCTCGAGGGCGGCGAGCTGGTGGGGCCACGCGTGCGGAGAGGTAACCCGTTCGCCCTCGAGCAGCGACAGCGCCTCACCTGGGTCGAAGAGCTCCTGGAGGACCAGGCAGCCCCCGGCGGCCAGGGTTGCGCCCATCACCATGCAGAACCCCGCCGTCCAGAAGAAGGGGAAGGCGCTCCACACCCTGACCGTCGGGTCGAGGCAGAGCTGCTGGGCGAAGCGCCAGCTCTGCAACACCGCGGCGCGATGGCCGTGGAGCACTCCCTTAGGCGTCCCCGTCGAGCCGGAGGTGTAGATGACCATGGCGTCGTCGAACGGCGACGTGGTCCCGGCCCTGGCGTCGAGCCGGGCGTCGTCGACCGATCCGGCGCCGGCCACGAACGAGTCGTAGTCCGGCGTGGCCAGACACACCCGGCGCCGGAGGTAGGGAAGGCTCGGCTCGAGATCACGGAGCTGGTCGTCGTAGGCGTGGTTGGCCAGACTCCGCTGGTGGAGGACGACGGCCGTGTCGGAGTGGGCGAGGACCTGGTCAATCTCCGGCGGCTCGAAGAAGGTGTTGATGGGGACGAGGACGCCTCCGGCCAGCGCGACGCCGAAGGCGGCGGCCACCCACTCGGGTCGGTTCCCCATGAGGATGCCCACCCGTGTCCCCTTGTCGACGCCGGTGGCGATGAGCGCTTTGGCCAGGGTCCTGGCTTCGGACTCCAGGTCCGCATAGGACCACCGCACGATGCTGCCGTCGGGGGCGTGGAAGGCGACGGCCTCTCGGTCCCGGAAGCGGGCGCAAGTCTCGCCGAGGAGCCCACCGAGGGTCAGGCTCCCAATGCCCTCCTCGCTGCCGGGCGGGGGGCCATGGAACGTCCCCACCTCGGCGGTCATTCCGGCAGCTCGACCTTGACCGGCCCCTTGGCCATCACCGAGCCGTCCTGGTTCGACATCGTCACCTCGAGCGTGACGAGCGGTGCGCCGAGCAGGGGATCGTGGCGGGCTGCGGTGACCTCGGCGTCGAGAAGCGTCAGGTCCCCGTCGAACGCCGGGAAGCGATACTGCATGTTCGAGTGCCGGATGAAGGCCCGATCGCCGGCCCACGCCGAGACATAGTCGAGCACCCAGGCGCCCATCGATGCGCCGTACCCGTAGCCCCGAGGCATGCCGATCAGCCGGGCGTGCTCTTCGTCGGTATGCCCCCGTGATGGCCCGTGGTACAGGCCGTCACCGAGCTCGGGGTCCTCCTCGGCTCCCTCGAGGTCACGGTCCATCTCCTCCAGCCACCCGGCGTCGCTGAGATGGTCCGGTCCGTCATGGGTGGTCGAGCCCCACACGGTGAAGATGTAGGCGCGCCATTCGCTGGCCAGGCTGGGGAGCGAGTGTGGCCCGATCGGGCGCGTCGGCAACTGTTGGCCTTGCGCGACGGAGTCGAGTGTCGGGCTCTCGGATCCGGCGCGGCTGCGGATCCACTGCCGGCGATTCGTCTCGATGTCGTCCAGCTGCTTCTCGCTCCATGTCGGAAGAGGGGCGGCCTGCTCGAAGAACCCCCGGTCACGCGCAACGTCGGCGCGATAGCGCACCGCCGTGGACCACTGGCGGGCCACGCGCTCGCCCCGCTGGTTGGTGTAGAGGGTCTCCCCGCGGGAGAACATGGTCGGTCCGGCGAATTTCGTCTCCGAGACCTTGTAATCGACGAAGCGTCGGCGCATGGCCAGGTGGTCACCGGGATAGATCCGGGGTCCGCCGAACCACCACTCATCTCCACCGAAGATCATGTGGGTGCCGGGGATGTTGCCCACGATGGCCGGTCCGGCGCCGTGTCCCACGTCGCAGCAGATGGTGAACGACTGCGGGGCCACGATGCGTCCGTAGGCCGAGCGAGCAGCGTACTCGTCGTCGTAGTGAAGCGGGTTGGGGTACTGCATTCCCTGCGCCCAGCGCCGGATGTCGGTGACCGTGACCGGCTCCTTGAGCTGACCACCTCCCACCGGCTTCCCGATGTAGCGGTCGACATCACTTGTGTCGAACTCGATCCTCTCGTTGAGCTGGGTCATCGTCGCACCTCCTGCACGCCGCATCCTCACACAAACCTCAGCGTTCCGCACAGGCCCGAAGTCGGCAGGTCGGCAGAAATCCTCGGCCAACTCCGGGACGCGCCAGAGCGGCTCGACGGTGGTCAGCCAGCGAGTCGAGAACGTCGGCCGGTCGGTCGCGCCCCGGCCTCTCCCGGGCCCGTTGGCGGACATCCGTCGGGCACGACACCAAATCGGCCCCGGCCAGCTTCACGTCACGGAGCATGAAGGGAAGGGCCGGTGATGGGCAGCTCCGGCTCTGCAGGCCGCATGCGGCCACCGAACAGCGGTCGCGCACCTGCCGGAGCACGGAGGCTAGGGGTCTCCCTCCGACCACGTCGATGGCACCGACCGAGCGCTCGGAATCGAGCGGCAGGAGCCGAAGGGTGGACGACCCTCGGCTCGTCAGATGTCGTAGTAGAGCATGAAGCCTCTGGGGCTTCCGTCGTGACGGCTCCAGACGGCAAACGTGCAGGTCCGAAGTCTGGGCTCTCTGGGCTAGCGTGGACCAGTAGGCGCCAGAATGCACCAGTTCTAGACGGGAACCTAGACGCGGCGACGGGGACGGCGTTCGCACTTCATCCAGTAGGCGGCCGATTGTCTCGACAGCGCGAACCAGCTGGCCGCAAATCGTCCGGCATTCCGGCGGATCTCAGAGCCGCCGCCAGGCGGCTGGCTCCCCAAAGTTGCCTCTCACGGTGCAGTAGGTTGAAATCACCATCGGTAGGGCGTTACGCCGTAGCAGGCCCGCCACCGAAAAGGAAAAGGCGTCGATGGACCTGAATGGAAGGGCACGAAGGCGGCTCTTCCTTCCCTTGGTGGCCCTGTCGCTTGCTGCTTGTTCAGCGGCGCAAACAAGCCTGCCTCGCCTCAGCATTCCGGGATCAACGACCTCGGTGTCCGAAATGACCAGCTGCTCGGTTCCGGCTTCGCTGAGAAGCAGAGCGTCTATCGCCTCGGCACGGCTGGGCGCCATCCACTTTCTATCTCCCGAGGTTGGCGTGGCACTCAGCGCCCCGGAAATCCCGTGCGCAGTCCCGCTGGGTCCTGGCAAGGGAGTCAACATCTTCCAGCATGTCCAGCCGGTGCGTCTTGCCGTGAGCACGGACGGCGGAAGACACTGGGTGACCCAGGGTCGCTCGGTTGCATCAAACGCATCAGCGACACAATCGGTCGTCGAACAGGTCGTGGCCACCTCGACCAAGACCGTGTGGGCTCTGGTCCACGGCACGATTATGGCGACCGTCAATGGCGGCACCACGTGGGCATCACAGCCGCTTCCGACACCGGTCATTGATGTAGAAACGTCGGACAGTTGGCTCTGGGCGTTGGCCTGCCCGTCTTCTGCCGGCGGAGTCAGATGCAGTCACGTGCTCGAACGAAAGCCACTCACCGGTGGCGCTTGGGACCAGCTACCCGTTCCCGAGCTTCAACCGAGCGTTCCCCAGGATCTCCTTGTGGTTTCGCCGGAGGTGGTGGTCCTGCTTCTGTCCCCCTATGGGGATGTGCCTGGCATGCTGGCAGTCACGACCGACGCCGGCACGAACTGGACTCTCGAAGCGCCACCGAGGGGCCCAGAAAACCTGTGCACTTCCGATGCCGCCGTTGCCGCGTCGAGCCCAAGCAACTGGTGGCTTCTCTGCATCGGTGGCGCCGCCGCCGGCAGTAGCACCAAGGCGCTGATGCACACCGGTGATGGAGGTCAGACGTGGAACACGGTCGCAGCCGTTACCAGCCTCGTGGCGCCGATTCAACCGGGGTCGATCACCAGCGGAGAGCCCGCCGCTTTGGCGGCCGGGTCCCCGAGCCAACTTTGGTTGGCTGGACAAAATGAACTAACCGAGAGCAACGACGGCGGAGTCACCTGGACCCGTGTCCTCGGAGTCAACGAACAGGGAGCGTTCAGTTCCTTCGATGTCTTGTCTTCGCGCGATGGTCTGGCTGCTCGCACCGGGCACGGGGCTTTGGGCCACCACCGATGGCGCCACATGGAGCGCCCTCGGCGCTATTGAAGGCTTTTGACCGTTGCCCTGAGTCGCTCACGCCGATTGTCCGGTCGAGTAGCCGGGGGGAATCGCACCCCCCGGCTCTCACAGAACCGGACGTGAACCTCTCGGCTCATCCGGCTCTTGCAGGTCGGTTGGGAGTGGCTGCGAGAAGATGCCAGTGGGCAAAGAGCCGGGGATTGCGGGCGCTTCGGATCTGAGGGGGGAACGGGGTCCCCTTCTTTGAAGAGTGGTGCTGCCAGCCTGACCGGGTGAGATGCCATCGCTCCTTGAAGTCAACTGTCATGCAAGACCGTGCGCGCATCTGCGAGATCCTCGTCGGATTGCCGGATGTGAACGTGCTCGGCGTCGACGAGGCGAGTCCCGTCCTCGAGATCCACGTCGAGTCTCATGCGTCTCGACCCGGATGTCCGGAGTGCGGGGTGGTCGCCCACCTGAAGGATCAACGGATGGTGACCCTCGTTGACCTTCCATGCTTCGGCAGACCGACGAGGCTGCTCTGGCACAAGCGACGGTGGCGCTGCCCGGACCGGGACTGCCCGAACGGGAGCTGGACGGAAGAGGATGCCCGCATCGGCGCCGCGCGCCTGGCCATGACCGATCGGGCAGGTCGGTGGATCACCGAACAGGTGGGCCGGTGCGCCCGCAGCGTGAATGAAGTGGCGAAGGAACTTGGGTGCGACTGGCACACGGTGAACGACGCCGTCCTCGCCTACGGAGAGGCCCTCGTCGATCAGCCCGACCGGTTTGACACGGTCTCCGCCCTCGGTCTCGACGAGGTGCTCATGGTGCGCCTCGGCCCTTACCACCGCCAGCACTTCTCGACCCAGATCGTCGACGTCAGCCGTGGTCAGCTCCTAGACGTCGTCCCGGGCCGGAGGAGCACCGAGCCCATGGTCTGGCTCGCCGAGCAGGGTCGGGCGTTCCGGGATGCGATCACCTTCGGCACGCTCGACCTCTCCGGCCCCTACCGCCGGGTCTTCGAAGTCATGGCCCCAGGTGCCACCTTGGTCGCAGATCCCTTCCATGTGGTGCGCCACGCCAACGCCAAGCTCGACGAGTGCCGGCGCCGGGTCCAGAACGAGACCTTGGGGCACCGGGGCAGGAAGTCCGATCCCCTCTATCGGTGTCGTCGCCTGCTGACCAGAGCCAAGGAACGCCTCGACGAGAAGGGACACGAGAGGATGACCGGGCTCCTGCGGTCCGGCGACCCTCACGGGGACGTGGCCACCTGTTGGCAGGCGAAGGAGGCCGTGCGCGAGCTCTACGCCCACGGCGATCCCGACCTCGCCCTCGCTTGGGTCGACCAGCTCGGCCACGACCTCCACGACGCTGACTACCCGATCGAGGCCCGCTCCCTCGGACGCACTCTCATCCGTTGGAAGCACGAGGTCGCCGCCTGGCACCTGGCCCATGTGACGAACGGACCCACCGAGGCGGTCAACAACTTGATCAAGCGCGTCAAGCGCGCCGCCTTTGGCTTCACGTCGTTCCGCAACTACCGGATCCGCTCGCTCCTCTACGCCGGCAAGCCCAACTGGGACCTACTCGCAACGATCACTCCCCGCTGATCGGATCTCACGACAACGGATTCGGTTCGAGCCACTGCTTCGCGTCGCAGGTCGGCGTCGGGCAGCGCCAGCGCCGGCGCTTGAGCCGGAAGCGCGAGGGTCGACCCATAATCGGCAGGTCCACCAGTTCATCCGTCCTCGATCCAACGAGCTCCGCCTGCCCACCGCACCGGGAACACCTGGCTGTATCGAGCGTCGTCTCGATCTCAAGCCGAACGAACTTCTCGGTCTCCTCCGCGCCGAGAACGCGTATGTCCTGAAGGCCAAGTACGACCTCGAGCATTTTCATTGGGTGCCGCTCCATGACGACACCCAGTTTCACCCACGGAATCGATCCTCAAGGCAACTGACCGCGCGACGTACCAAGAGCCGCTCCACCCCCCTCAGATCCGAAGCGCCGGATTGCGCTGTTGTTCCTCACGCAACCGGTCCCATGCCAGCTGAGGCTTCCCTCGCAGTCGCTTGAACTTCTGCATGGCCCATCTGACCAGATGCTCGTCGATGCGCCTTGCGATGGAATACAACTCGGAGCGATAGAAGGCTCCGTAGTAGTTGATCCAGCCCCGGACCTGGGCATTTATGGCCAAGGCGAGACCGGACAGGTCTGTTCCACTGCGACGGTTGAGGTGCCAGTCCCTGATCTGCTTGCCCTTCGCCTTCTTCGCCTGGGCGCTCATGGCCGGTGAGAAGCCTATGAAGAACCCCCGCCGACCCTTGGCCAGACGACCCCGGAAGGTGTAGCCGAGGAAGTCGAAGCTGGTGTGCTCGTAGTCCTTGCGGCGTTTCGTGTCCTGGCAGTACACGACCTTCGTCTTTTCAGGGTGCAGCTCCAGTCCCAAGGACCCGAGCCGTTCAGCGAGTGCGGCCCACAGATGCAAAGCCTTTGCCTCAGTGTCGCAGTGGATCACCACGTCATCCGCGTAGCGCTCGAAGGGACTGCCGGGGTGGTCCCGGTCCATCCACTTGTCGAACGCGTAGTGCATGAAGAGGTTGGCGAGCAGCGGGGAGATCGGGGACCCTTGCGGGGTTCCCTTCTCCCGTGCCACGAGGGTCTCGTCTGGCATCTGCATGGGGGCGGTGAGCCACCGTTCGATGTAGAGCAGAACCCAGCATTCGTCGGTGTGGTGAGCGACCGCTTTCAACAACAGATCGTGGGGAACGCTGTCGAAGAAGGCCCGGACGTCGATGTCCAACACCCAGTCCTTCCTCCAACAGCGCTGACGAGTCACGGCCAGGGCGTCATGGGCACTGCGTCCCGGACGATAGCCATAGCTGTCATGGTGGAAGATCGGCTCAAGCTCCTCTTCCAGCAGCATCGCTGCTGCGGTCTGGGCGATGCGGTCTACCGTGTTCGGCACCCCCAACACCCTGACCCCGGTCCCATGGTCCTTCGGTATCTCCACCGCCCGCACCGGCCCAGGGAAGTAGCTCCCCGAACTCATCCGGTTCCACAGCTTGTAGAGGTTGTCCCTCTCGTTGTCTGCAAAGCCTTCGATGCTGACGGAGTCCACGCCCGGCGCTCCATCGTTCGCCTGGACCTTCATCCACGCCTCGTAGACGAGGCGCTTTCGAATCTCAAACGACTTCATTCCCAACGGTGGTCCGTCCATCAGCTCCTCCCCCGCAGGGTTGACTGATAGGTGACCTGGCCTGCCCAGCCCCTTCGCTCCAGCCCCATTACGGGCCTTCATCGCTACTACGAGCTGGTCCGCCTCTGTGCCTCGCATCGGTACTCTCCCCCACGTGGCCGTGGCCACCCGGGGTTCTCCCTCTCGACGACCAGGGGACCAACATCACCCATTTCGACTGGCCATTCGTATCGAGACGACAGATTCTCCTGTTCCATGCCAGGGCCTGCAACGAGCTCACGCCACCTTTACACCGAACACCGCCAGGGCCACGAGCAGGCAGCTCCCTGGCTCCGGACACGCCGACAAACGTGCCCTTGTCCCGAGGCGGGCGTGCAGCCCCGGTTTCGATGTCATCGTTCACATTCTCGATGCGTCAGCAGTGGTTCACACATGTTCGTCTTCTCGTCGCTCACCTGACCCGCTGACAGCGAGCCTTCTCCGCAGTCGCTTCCCACCCCGGCTCTTAACCGGCATGACACTGCGGCGGTTTGGGATCTCCGCCTGCACGGCGAACCCGGAGGGCCTCCCTCCATCCCTGACACAGCACGGTTCGTGCTGGCGATCTTCTACATCGTCATCACTCCCCTTTCAGGACGCACCACGCCCCGATGTGCTGATCGGGGGCAGGGCATAACCGGCGTTAGGTGGCAGGGGCGAGTTAGTTTCGGGCGCTATCCGTTCGGGAATGTCGTAGAGGAGATCATGTCCTGGACCTCGGCGATCTCTTGGCCCAGTTCAGGCCCTCTGAGACACGCCATCATGTCGTAGAAGCTGCTCGTGGAGAACTTCCGGGCGACTGTGATGGAAACGGATTCCGATGCCCCAATGCCGCACGTGTCTGCAGTATCGGTCACTTCGTGGGCCGGTAGCCCGCCAACCTTGATCGACCTTCCAGGCACCGTCCGACCAGGTCCACCTGGATCGGCGACGGCGCTCCACTCCACCATCACTCCGTTCGCATTGAGGTGATGGATCGCCCAACCGCAGCTAACAGTTTCTCCCCTCTTGGAATATGTGGTGGTGCAGGGCGACATCATCGCCTGATTGCTCAAGTAGACGATCGAGTCCGTAAAGGTAGAGACCTCATCGAAGTGGGTGGCTGTCCATGCGACCGGGTGGGCGAATCGGACCTCGGGCGACTGGTATTCGGTGGACTGGTAGTGGACCTGAGTCACCGAAGTGGTCGTGGTGCTGGTAGCACTTTCACGGCTGGCGACACTTCCAGTCGTACAGGACGAAACAAGCAGGAGGACAGTCCCAGCAACGGCCACCACACCCGCCCTCTTTCGCACGGGTCCATTCAAGCACGGCCATCAACTCATTGATCCGCAGCGGACTGATCGAAACCCTGCCCGGAAGGAAGCGTGTCGACGACCGGGCAATGTGAACCGAGGGTGCCCCCAAGGTGCCGTTCGGGGCGAGGCTGGTTCTTGCGACTCTTTCCCCTTCTCTCATTGCTCCTCGTAGATGTACTTGGGCGTAAGCCCCTTCGCCATGCACATCGAGCCGATTTGGCGAAGGGTGGGATTCTCCGCTGGCTCGATGGATTCGAGCGTTTGCGAGGATGGATGCTGAAGCTGGATTCGGGCACTGTTGACCTGCGTCTCAACCTTCTTGCCGAGGGTGCGCAGAGAAGGATCCCCCGTGGCTCTGGCAAGGGAGGCCAAGTGCGCATCCAATGAGGCGAGCTGCGAATCGGAATGGCCCGCAGGACTGGCCGCTCGGTTGAAGATTTGGCAGACCTCCGACAGGGAAGCGGAGATCGTGGGACCACGGAAGCTCGGCGGAGGAATCGAAGTGCTAGACGAGCAGGCGGCCAAGATCATGGTCACTCCGACGACCAGCACCAACCCGAGCCGTCGCATACCTTCATTGTGCAGCGCACTCCACCGGGTTCGCAGGTCACCCACGGGGTGACAGTCCTCAGTCCACGATCAGCCCGCTCTGCGGGAAGCACTCCCTCGTATTCGACATTCCCCGGATCTGGTTAGCGAGTGACTACAGCTTCGCCTGTCAGGACGAGATCCGGCGCCATCATCGGTTCAAGGCCGGAGATCGTGCCAGCATCAGCCTCGTACCACTCTGTGGACCTGTCAGACACATCGGGATGCTAAGCCGAGGTCATGGCAAGTCGTCGTATCGGGTGCATCATGTGTGGGTACCTCGGCATGCCCAGTAGTGAGCACGTCGTCCCGATCTGGGTGCGCAAGCTGCTCGATATCCGCTCGGAGGTCGCCCTTCTGCGAGGTGAGGAACGGGAAGAACTGCACAGCCGACCCCACCTCACGGTCAAGCTCAGAGGGATGATCTGCACAACATGCAACAACGGTTGGATGAGCAAGCTTGAATCAGACGTTCGCCCGTTCCTCGTCCCTATGCTGCTCGGTAACGAGCGACTACTTGTAGACGAGCGAGAACAGGGCCTCCTGACGACCTGGGCCACGAAGACCATCTTGCTGACAGAGCTTGCACTTCGACAGCAACATCCTGGCTCTAGACCTGCCGATGGCTATGAGCCTTCAGAGTTTGAGTTGGCGTGGCTCGCAGGTAGACAAGAACCGATCCCGAGGTCTCGCCTATGGATCGGTCCATTCGATGCTCACGGCGAGATTGCTATGACACACCAAACTATGCACTTGGAGCTTCCTGCCGGTCCTGGCCGTGATGCGATCAAGACCCACCTCACTACATTCACCCTCGGCTACGTCGTCTTCCAACTCCATTCGATCAACGCATTGGCGGTGGACGAGATTCAAGGGGCACCGTTTCCGGCCACTGTCCCCGAGTCCCTTCGTGCCGCTGTGCTTCAGGTGTGGCCTTCGTTGGGCCGAACGCTGAGTTGGCCTCCACCCGAACGGTTCGGCAGAGGGAACTTCGGTCGGCTAGCGACGTGGGAAGGCCGCTTCTCGCCAGATCGACCAGGTGCGGCTGTCCGGCTTCCACGACCGCCAACATAGAGATGAAGGCCATGCTGGACGACTGCCACGAGCGAGGCGAGCGAGCGGTGCCTCTCATTGGCAGGGGCATTCAGTCGCACGGTTGAGCAATCGGGACTACCGAGAGTGTTCGTCTCTGGACCATGCTTGACGTATGGGAGCGTTCAACCGATACCTCGTTGAAGATCGGTGCGCTGGCTGTGGCAAGACGGCGGAGAAGGCATTCCAGTTCAAGTTCGGGAGCAAGTGGCAGTACGATTACCACACGGGCGACCTCCTTCGCTGGGGTGGCAACGACGAAGGTGACCCCGGACAGCCGCTCGTCTTCGTGGACTGTGTGCCCGAAGACTGCTCGAACTGCGGGTTCGACTACGACTGGTCTGACCAGAACGGCTATCGACTGCGGATCGAGAACGACCGTCTGATCGGAGTCGAGGGTCCATGTGAGTTCGATTCGCTTCTCTTCGGCTCCGACATCGACCTCAGGACGGCCAAGGCGGAATTGCAGAGTCGGCGAGAACTCGGTCTCTGGACGGCCTGGGACGGCAACGAGGACTATTCGTTCGAGACTCACAGCAACGCCGGTGAGTGGTTCTGGCTCCAAACAAACGCCCACGGCGCCCGTGAGTACAGCCGAGTCGAGTGGACTGGCCCTGCTTTTCTCCGTGTGATTCACGTCACACGGAGAGGGGAACTCGTGAAGCTCTTGGCTGCCCCGCCTTTCGCCATCCTGACACCAGGCCCACCCCGGCATCGCAGCTACACGAAGCCTGAGGACCACGTGTTCTTCGTAGATTCACGAGACGAAGTGGAAGACACCACCATCTACCGAAGCATCGCTGACCACACCAGGCGTCGGGTCCTCGTATATGAGGTGGGAGGGGCGCTTCCGATCCTTGAGTTCGTACCTGGCGAGGGCGACGCCAGAGAGAGACCCGGGCGCTAGTGGCCAACGTGTGAGATGCACGCTACGTGTCGATCCGTCACGGTCGATAGCCGCCCCGTTCCTGGTGCTCGGAGTCACCTCTACTTGGCGTCAGAGCGACTCAGGGCATCCATTCTCTCTTGCACGAGCGACTGCATATTGCGAGTGGCCTGCATGAGCGACGGATCACTTGCATCCGGCATGGGCGATCCATCGTTGAGCGCCACTGCATAGGCGATCTCAAGCTCACTCCACTCATGAATGAAACGGTTTTTCCAGTCCTCGGACGTGACTTCGAGGGCTGCGACTAGCCCTTCCAGATCAGAGATCATTCGGGCGATGTCGAGATAGCCGGTGCTGAATCCAACCAAGCGCTCCTCCATGAGGTTCAACTGCCGCAACTCACGGTCGGTGGCATCGGACATCAACCCCATGATGCCTCAGACCTGAATCCTTGCGGAACTGACGGCCACACCGATCTGGCCATACCGAGGTCGAGTCATACATGTGGACCACGCATCCGGTGAGCGACCTGTTCTTCCGCTTGTTGCAGTAGCCCTCCATGTGGGGCATAGGCCACCCAGCCAGACCTCGCCGATTCGCTACTCTCCCATGGTCGGTCAGCCGCCGCCCGAGCCTCAGGCCACGGCTCAGTGGTTGCCCATACGAGATCAATCCACGTCGAGAATGGCGGCTCGGATTGAATCTCACCAGATTCAACTCCTTCAATCCAACTTGGTTCCGCTCCCATGCGCACAGCGAGGTCATCCACCGAGATGCCCGCTGCGGTTCTTCGTTCCCGCAAGCGCAATCCATCCTCGATCATCTGTTGGCGCTTTTCTGCTGCTGCAAGTGCACGACGGCTGGCAAGGCGTGATCTTGCCGCCTGGCGAGTGCCCTCGGGATGACCCCGGGGATCGTGTTCGTCGAAGATCCTCATGGGATCATCAATCTCCAACGCAGGTCCTTCCCCAGCCCAGAACGGCTCACCCTCCTCCTCAAGCCGGACGTAGATCCGACTTGATCGGCCTCGCCACCAGCGGACTGCTTCAAGGGCATCGGAAAAGAAAGGGCCTTCCCCAAGTTCGAGATCGTCGTCTCCGTACTCGACGTAGCCAAACCAACTTGGCGGATATTCTTCGCATTCCTCGTCGTGGAAGGGGTCCCAGTCAAGTGTGATGTAGACAGCGGCGTCGGCCTGGTTCGGGGCAGATTCGGGAGTGGATGCGGCGGCTGGCGGATCATCTTCAGTCTCGACCGTGAACTCGAACGCCCAGGATCTTGTCGCAGGCTCGTCCTCTGTTGATTCGAAGGCCACTCCGGGGCCATACCCCACCAGTCGGGAGGCGAATATGCCGGTTCTGTCCAGAACGGCTCGGTGCCAAGCGAGCGCCACCAAACTGCCCCGCATCGGCACAGCTACGGGGCCGCCACTTCCGCCACCCGGGTAATCGTGGCGCCGCTCGTAGAGTCGATTGTGTGACCGAAAGACATTGAGTTCGATCTCTTGGCCGACCAAGCGCTGATCTCCGCAGCACTGGTGCTCCCAATCATCCAACCAGATCTGAATCTGAGCCACAGTTCACCTTCCCGCCTGGGATGCGATTCGTCAATAGGCGCATGCACTGACCCCGATGTGCCGGTGGGCGCCAGGCGACAACCACCTAACCCGGTTCGGGGACACGGTCTATCGTCGTCAGTCAGGTTCATCACGTGGTAGGCCGATAGTGAGGACATGGCCACCGTCAAGCATCTCTCCTATCCAGGCGGTCCACCCGGCCTGGCTGTTCGGCTCGATCGGCGGGACCTGGCGGCGCAGTTCTGGACCGTTGGAAAGCGTGCATGGGCATTGATCCCTGTCCTCGTCGTCCTTCTAGTCGTCTTCATACATCTCAACACTCGCCCGAATCTCTATGGCCTTCTGGCTGCCCTATGCATCGGCCTGATCGCTATTGCTGCGTTCTCTCCGGGTGTGGTTGTAGCGAACCTTTGGATGAGCACCTACTACTTCGATCAGCGTTGGATCGCCTGGTACCTGGGACCACGCCGAAGGTCGGTGGATATGACGATGATCTCCAAGGCCACATCGACGTGGAGGGTGTTGGATGGCTGCTGGGCATTCCGTTCCTCGAAGTCGAGCTTGGTGATTCGGCTTCGTGTACCGGAGGCCATTCTGGTGATTGACGAAGTACGAGCGCTCGTCGCCTCTGGCGTGGCCGTTGCCGATAGAGATCACGAGGTGAAACTGGACGAGAGGACTCGATCGACCCTTGGGCAACCACCGTTGGCCGGGTCAGCGGGTGCTCCGATGGCAGAGTTGGTGAATGACCTTGGGCGACCACCGTTCCGTTCTTGGCCGGGCATGTCAAGAGGGGTGAACCTGCGCCCCTCACGGCGGGAGCAATGAGGCTGCTAGCCGGATGATCCGTTCCTTCGAATCCAAGAGGAACTATCCCAACGTGCCTGGTAGGGCAAGGGCTGAATCCCTGAGTACGAACGTTGACTCCCGACGTGGCAGCCCGGCCCTCCACGTTCAGCCGGTCACGATCACCCCGATCGCCGCCATCGGAAAGGTACTGGCTTAGCGCGAGCGGAGCCTGGGGAGCACGATGCGCATCGCATCTTCGGCGGCGCGGAGCGGGTCACGGTGAACGTAGATCAGGCTTACTTCGATGTAGTCACCATCCTTGACCGAACTAAGGGCACCACCTTGTCCGCGAAGACCTTGTTGCGTCCAAGGCAGCCACACCGCGAGTGCCCGGTCAATCGTGAGTACCCGGCCACCGGGTTGAGTCCTTGCCGTGTTCGCTTCGATCCTCAAGGGCGGCGCCTTGGCGAGGGAGGCATTGATGACCAGCCTGATCTGGCTCCGTGATGATTTAGAGGTAAACCGACACTGCGAGTAGGTGGGGATCCGCGCTGTAGTCCGAGAAACAGGAATGCCCAGAGCTGTGAACTCCCGACTCGAAGTAGGCAACCTCAGCAGATGGCTCGCCTCTGTGGCCGAGAAAAGCCTGCACGCATCCGGTGCGGACCGCACGGCGTCTGCGGCCCCCGCTTTGGAGGATGTTCCGCCCAGTTGAAAGGCGAAGGCGACAATGGCGATCATGACGGCTGCCGTGACGCTGACTCCGGCTGGACGCAACATGCTGGAAAATCCTACGGCAGTCCATGCTGATCTACCTCAAAGGTTCCGAAACAGCTTCACTACGATCCGCCCAGCCGTCGCCGCTCCAGGTTCAGCGGGCGCTCTTGCCGTCAGAGCTGAACGTACTCCCCTGGGCAACCTGGCCTAGCCCAGAAGTGCCTGGTAGGGGACGCATCTCCGGTTGCTCTCGCGTTATTGGGACGCTCCGGGAGAACTCGGCGGTCACAGTCCTCCAGCCAGCCGATTCGCCCATGCATCAACGTCACCCTCGAACGTCACCCTCGCCCATCTGGAGTATCTAGTGAACGTCACCCTCACTCCCATCCACGTTCGTTCCAACGTCACCCTGGCTGCTGGCAACGTCACCCT
The DNA here is from genome assembly GCA_963756195.1 of uncultured Acidimicrobiaceae bacterium. Lineage (GTDB taxonomy): Bacteria > Actinomycetota > Acidimicrobiia > Acidimicrobiales > RAAP-2 > CAVSNH01. Next base: position 215,566 of record CAVWMT010000003.1, on the reverse strand, counting down.
CACGCCTGGGATGGGCGCCTCGAAGCGATGGGATGGGTGACTCTCGCGGGGAGGCAGATGGCCAGGCCCTTGCCTCGGCTCAAGCGACGGCTGGGAGCACCTGAGGTCTCAGGTTCGTCTTCGCTACCGACGGGAGCGGTCGAACACGATTGCAAGCGTACCCCCTTGCGGTGCCGGGCCCGACCTCACCGGTGCCGGTCCGCTCTCGCCTCGCCGGCCGTTCTGGCCGGCTGTGGCGAGTCGCTGGCCTCACACACCTTCAAGGCGGCGCAGTGGCGGTCACGTACTACGCGCTTACGATTGAACTGGTCGTACAGGTCGCGTCGGCCTCCCCTCACGAGTCGGCGGTCAGGCGGGCATCGAGCCCGCCGTGGCCGCTGATTGAGGGTCGCCTTCGTCGGCTCCGCCAGAGCGGTACAACAAGTGCACACCCGTGCATCATCGATCCGAACGTCACCCTCGTCTGTTCCGAGCCCGGTCCTGCGAGGGTAGTCGGGGCACGGTCGAGGGACACTGAGCATCCGAGATGCAACTGTGTGGACATTGGATGACCAGCGCTGGCGGAGCCGATGCGCGGGTACGGAAGGCGGCGATCGGGCGAGCGACACGGACCGCTGGCGTCGGGTGGCGATCAGCGCGCTCGGGGTCACGAGCTGCGGGTCATGGCACCGAATCGGCGCAGCCCGGCTCCGTTTCGGAGCAAGGCCGGGCCTTGCTCCGCTGAGCGCCGAAGACCGGGACCGCCGACCAAGTGTCAAGGGGCGGCCTGTGGCCGAGCGAGTAGAGAAGCCCGGTGGTGGAGGCGACGGCGAATCCGGCCATCATCGTGGCGGCACCCCGCAACGACCCTTGACGCCGGACGGCGGTGCCGGCCCCGATGCATCCGCCGAACGGTGAACGCGACGGGCCATGCCTGAGGTGACGTTCGAGATCCGAGGGTGACGTTCAACTCCGGCGGGGGTGACGTTCTCGGACTCGATAGTGATGTTCCGCACGGACGACCGAACGGCGCGTATCTCGACCAGGGTGACGTCGGGGGTGACGTCGATCCGGACAATGGACAGGGACAACGGCAATTCGTCCCATGGAGGTCCGATGGTCAGCCAACACGACGGGCCAATGACGCCGATCGAGCAGGGGACGCCGAACGAATGTGAATTCGTCTCGATCCCTGAGTGGTGTGAACGAGTCGGATGTTCGCTCGACACCGGCTATCGGGTGGCGAGGCGGAACGAGATCCCAGGACTCTTTCGGATCGGACGCCTCGTCCGGGTGAACTGGGACGGGTTCGTGGCGTCTACGAAGCCTCCGGAACCATCGGTGCCATCAGTTGCCCGAGAGTGACGGCCGCCTGGCGGTCGCGCTCCTCGAGGGCGTGGGAGTACACGCGCAAGGTGATCGTCGGGTCCCGATGGCCAAGGCGCCCGGCCACGATCGCCAGGTCGTAGCCGGCGCCGAGCAGCGTGGTCGCCACGGAGTGCCGGAGGTCGTGAAACCGGAGCGAGGGCAGGCCCAAGCGTCGGGCGAGCCTGCTGAATCGGTGCGTCATGGTGTCGGGGGCCATCGGGGTCGTGCCGGTGGGGTCCTCGGTGAGGATGTAACCATCGGTGTCGAGGTTGACCAGGGCGTCGGTGGCCCAACCCTTGGCCCGCCCGAGGTGGGTGTCGATTACCGCCAGCGTCACGCGATCGAGGGAGACGCGGCGGTTCTGGTGAGTCTTGGTGGGACCCACTCGCAAGGCCCGTCCTTCTTCCTCACGCTTCACCGAGCGTTCGACATGAAGCACCATGCGGGCCCGGTCGACGTCGGACCATCGCAGACCCAAGAGCTCTCCCCGGCGGCAGCCGGTGAGCGCCGCAAGCATGATCGCCGCGCTCAACACCGGATCGGACTGCTCAGACTCCTTGATGAGGAGACGGACCGTTTCGACGTCGGGCACGGTCAAGCGCCGACCGTCGACGGTGGGCAGGGTCGCCAGGGGCGCGATCGACCGGGGCACGAGGTCCCACTTCACCGCCTGGGACAGCGCGGCGCTCAGCACGGCGTGGTAAGCCCGCACCGTAGAGGGCGCCATGCCACCCGCCATCCACCGGCGGTAGACCTCGTCCAGCTGGTGGGCCCGGAGCTTGTCGAGTCGGACCCTCCCGAGCTCGGCACTGAAACGGCGGCACTTCACCGCGTAGTTCCGAACCGTGTCGGGTTGGCGATGAGCCCGGACGTGGTCCATCCACCGCTCGAGGTAGGCGGCAAGCGTCATCGCCCCGACCAACGGGGCGTTGGCGTTCTCCACATCGACGACGAACTTGGCGAGCTCGCCCTGGGCGGCCCGCCGCGTCCCACGGATGGTCCTCGAGGCCTGGCGCGGCTGACCGTCGGAGCGGTAGCCGACTACGACCCTCAGCCTCCAGACGCCTGGCCGCGCTTCCTTGATGGTTCCCCGCACCAGTGGGGATTCTAGACGCAAACCTAGACTTCGAGTCTAGATTAGATGACAATATGGCCTCTGACGTAGGCCTCCGTCTCAGATGTCGTAGTAGAGCATGAACTCCCACGGGTGGGGCCGCAGGCGCACCTCGTCGATCTCGTTGATCCTCTTGTACTGGATCCACGTCTCGATCAGGTCGTCGGTGAACACGCCGCCCTTGACCAGGTAGGCCTGATCCGCCTCGAGGGCGTCGAGTGCCTCGTCGAGCGAAGCCGGCACCTGGGCGATCTTCGCCAGCTCCTGCTCCGACAGCTCGAAGAGGTCCTCGTCGACGGGCGAAGGCGGCTCGATCTTGTTGGCCACACCGTCGAGCCCGGCCATCAGCATGGCCGAGAAGGCCAGGTACGGGTTGGAGGACGGATCGGGGCACCGGAATTCGATGCGCTTGGCCTTCGGGCTCTTCGAGTAGATCGGGATACGGCACGCGGCCGACCGGTTCCGCTGCGAATACACCAGGTTGACCGGCGCCTCGTACCCGGGAACCAATCGCTTGTAGGAGTTCGTCGTGGGCGCAGCGAAGGCCAGGATCGACCTGGCATGGGCCAGGGTGCCTCCGATGTACCAACGCCCGACGTCGGACAGCCCCCCGTACTCCGATTCGCGAATAGAAGAGCGGTTCACCGTCCTGCCAGAGCGACTGGTGCACGTGCATGCCCGACCCGTTGTCCTGGAAGAGCGGCTTGGGCATGAAGGTGGCGGTGTATCCCGCATCGAGGGCCACGCTCTTGACCACGTACTTGTAGAGCATGAGCTTGTCGGCCATCGAGAGCAGCGTGTCGAAGCGCATGTCGATCTCGGCTTGGCCGGCGGTGCCCACCTCGTGGTGCTGCACCTCGATCTCGATGCCCATCCTCTCCATGGTCAGGATCATCTCGGAGCGCAGGTCCTGGAAGCTGTCCATTGGAGGCACCGGGAAGTACCCCTCCTTGTAGCGAGGTTTGTACCCGAGGTTCGGGGCTTCGTCGCGAGCCGAGTTCCAGATGCCCTCCGTCGAGTCCACCATGTAGAAGGCCGAATGCTGGTCCTGGGAGAACCGGACATCGTCGAAGATGAAGAACTCCGCTTCGGGCCCGAAGTACGACGTGTCGGCGATGCCGGTCGACTTGAGATATTCCTCGGCCTTCCTGGCGATGTGGCGCGGGATCGCGCGAGTAGGGCTCGAGGGTGACCGGGTCGTGGACGAAGCAGTTCATGTTCAGGGTCTTGTGCTGGCGGAACGGGTCGATCACCGCAGTCGACGGATCCGGGAGGAGGATCATGTCCGACTCGTGGATCTGTTGGAACCCTCGGATCGAGGACCCGTCGAACCCGTAGCCCTCGCTCATCGCCTCTTCGGTCAACTCGTGCGCGGGGACCGAGAAGTGCTGCATCAGGCCGGGAAGATCGCAGAACCGAAGGTCGACGATCTGCACACCCTCATCGGCGGCGAGCCGAACTACCTCCGCTGCGCTGCGTTGCTGCACGATCCCTCCTCTCCGCCCCAGCCACGAGAGTTCACCGGGGGGCCGACTGCGGCAAATCCTAGGACAGCCCTTTTCTGCTGAGCCCGGAAACCCTTCGGTCGGGAGGCTTGTTCATCGACTGTTCATAATCAGCCGAACGGCCCGCGACCCACTCGGATGATCCGGGAACGCAGCCACTCGCCGCCGGTCGTCCTTCGAGGACGATGGCTCCGGCGCTCACATGCCTGGTACTCCCCGGTCGACCTCTCGCCGGTCAAGCGCTCCCTGGTCGACCTTTCGCCCGGCCACATAACATCGGACTCATGATTCGCACGCGAACATTGCCTCGTTACGATGGCCAGATCGCCGTCGTTACCGGCGCGTCGTCGGGGATCGGTCGGCGGCTTGCTCTCGACCTGGCGGGAAGCGGTGCCACCGTGGTGGGCCTTGCTCGACGGGCCGACTTGCTGGCCGAGGTCGACTCTCAGCTTAAGGCGGCAACTCCTACGAGTTCGGCCCGAGTCTGTGACGTCGGGGAACCAGACGGTTACCGCGGCATGTTGGAGGACATCGAAGCGAGCCACGGCCGAATCGACATCCTCGTGAACAACGCAGGGATCGAGCAGCTCACTCCCGCGGCAGACGGATTGACCGATGCGTACCGGCGCATCTTCGACGTCAATTTCTTCGGTGTGGTCACTGGGACGCTCACCGTGATCGGCGGGATGCTCGCCCGTCGGTCCGGCATCATCGTCAACGTGTCTTCGGATTCGGCCCGCGCCCCCGAACCGGGCCACGGTGCCTACGCGGCTTCCAAGGCCGCCGTCTCCGCCTTCACCGAGTCTGTCGCTCACGAAGTCGCCGAAGCGGGAGTCCACGTCCATATCCTCTACCCCGGCTGGGTGCCGACGGCGATGGGGATGTCCGGACAGACCGACGGTGGGAGCCTCCCCCCAAAGCTCGTGCGGCGCAGTGAGGAGCAGGTGTCCTCTCTGGTGCGGGAACGCATGGCCGGACGGCGGGTCGACATCAATGCCGCGGTATTGCCCCTTTTGGCTCCGATCGGGCGGACGATCGCCCCCATCCCGTACCAGAAGGCCATTCGCCACCGCGGTCACTGACCCGTTCTTGTACGCCGGACCGGGCGCTCAGCCGTCGTTCGATCCGACCAAGAGGCCGACGACTTCGTCCACTGACGGCGAGACCTGCCCCTTCATGGACGCCAGCCGGCTATAGGCGCCGGCGGCAGCCTCGCCGAACCCGGGTGGCAGTCCGACGGCACCCAGCGCGGCGGCAATCTCGTTCATCTCGGCCTCGAATCGCCACGCTCGCCCACTGACCAGGGCAGCCATCTGAGGCGCCCAGCCAGGTCGGGCTGGGACTCGGCCCATTCCGCGACCAGCGCCTCCTCCACCCCGTAGGCGCCGGGCCAGGGCGCGGGCAGTGAGCACCAGGGCGGCGGAGCCCTTGGTCCATGCCGCGTAGGCCATCTTGAGCGAGGAGGCTGCCGAGCTTCGCCGCCCTCGAGGACGACGGCACGCAGCTCGGGGGTGCCGAGCGCCGTTGCCGCCCGCACCCGCATCAGGGCCGGACAGGTAGAGGCGGGTGGGTGGGCGCCCGCCGGCCGGCGGACCGCCGATCACATCGGCGTCCACGAACCGGGCGCCAGCTGCACCCAGTTGCGCCGCCAGCGCCTCGGCCCGGGCGGGGCTGATCGCATTGGCCTCCACCACCAAGGGGGTGGCGCCGGTGGACCGCACGGCCGCCGCCAGCTGCTCGCCGACAACCGACGCAGCCGCCGGCGGGACGATGGAGAGCACCAACGTCCACCCGAGTGACCAAGTCCTCCACCCCTCCGGCATCCTCGACGCCGACCACACGGGCCCGCTCGACTGTCTCCGGGCTGCGCCCCTCGAGGGCGGTGACGATCCGCCGGCCGGCACCGATCAGGGAAGCGGCGATGGCTGACCCCATCTCGCCCAGGCTGATGATCCCCACGCAGTCGTCTGCCACGACGGTTCCTCCTCGATCGGTCCTGTCCGAAGATCCTGGCAGGGGCCGGTGGTCCCTATCCCGGTTCCAGTCGCGGTCACCTGGTTCGCCCGCCGCACGCTGGCGGCGACGCCGGTCGCTTCGGCCGCACCACCCCAAGGCCACACGGCTTCGGCGACCGGCGCTTCTGCCGGGCCCCGGGCAGTGCCCGAGGCGCCGGTCATGGTCCGATGGCAAATTGGGCGCATGGCTCAGACAGATCGCTCCGCAACGTCGTCGTACTGGCGCCCATGCCCCTCGAGATGGACGCCATCGTGACCGCATTCGGCCTCGATCGTGACGACCCGGGCCAGGCCCGGGCCGAGCGACCGGTCAGGTCGGCGGCTGCCGGATCACCGCCGTCCACACCGGGATGGGACCACCGCTGACCAGAGTGGCCCTGGCCCGGGTATTCGACGACAACGGCACCAGACCACGAGCCGGTCGATCACGTGATGGTCGCCGGCATCTGCGGAGGCCTCGACCCCGACGTCCCGGTGGGCACCCTCGATCAACCCGGAGTTCGTGGTGGAGCACTCGACCGGCCGCAGCTACCGCCACTCCCCGCCGGGAGGCACGCCCACCTCCGGCAAGCTGGTCACCACCGAAGACGCCACCCTGGACCTGGCGCTGAGCCGGCGCTTCTTCGAGGAGGGATTGCATCGCCGTGGACATGGAGACGGCGGCCGTCGCCGAAGTATGCGAAGGAAGTCGGCTGTGCGTGGTCCGCCTACCGGTGCATCGGCGACCGTATCTTCGACGGCTTCCTCGACGACCGGGTGCTGGCCATGACCAACCCCGATGGCTCGGGGAACCCCGAGAAGATGAGGCGGCTCATCGCCGAGGATCCGCAGCTGGCCGCCAACCTCGAGCGGCTCGCCGAGGACACCTCCAACGCGGCCCGGCTGGCCGCCGAGGCCGCCGTCCGTGGCTGCCGGGCGCTCGACGAAGCCGGCGTGTGACCGTCTTCGACGACCTCGAGGCCGAGGAGGAGCGGCTCGAGGGCATCCTCGCTGACCTCGACGACGACGCCTGGCGGGCCGAGTCCGGCGCGCCCGGCTGGACGGTGACCGACGTGGTGGTGCACCTGGCCCAGAGCGAGGAGATGGTGGTGGGCGGCACCCGGGCGGCGGCCGACCCTGCTGCCGCCGGAGGCCGATGCCCGGACGCTCGACGAGGTCATGGACGCCATGGTCCGAGCCGACCGGGATGAGCCCGAACGCGTCTTCGAGCGGTGGCGCGAGGCACGGCGTGGCGCCCTCGTGGTCCTGCGCCAGGCCGATCCCGACACCCGCATCCCCTGGGCCACGAACCCCTTGTCGCCGACCACGCTGGCCACCACCCGGCTGGCCGAGCACTGGGCCCACGGTCTCGACATCACCGAGCCGCTCGGCGTCGCCTTCCCGGACACGCCGCGTCTGCGCCACGTCGCCTGGCTGGCCCACCGGACCCTCCCCTACGCGTTCACCCTCGCCGGCGCCCAGCCACCCGAGGTGCGGTGTGAGCTGACGGGTCCAGAGGGCGAGCGATGGGAACTCGGACCGCCCGACGCGACCTCCCGGATCACCGGGCCGGCGGGCGATTTCTGCCGGGTCGGTGCCCGCCGGATGTCGCCGGAGGCATCACGACTGAGGGCCAGCGGGCCGCACGGGACGGACGCGCTCCGTGCGTTGCGCAACTACGCAGCGTGACAGAACATGACCAGAGCGGCTCACTCCGGCCGGTCGGCGGCTGCACCTGGGCCCAGCTGCGTGCGCAGGTCGGCCTCGAACGCTCGCACGACCTCGCCTGCGTACTGGGCCTTGAGGGTGGTCAGGTTCGGGTAGCCGGCGTCCCGCTCGGCGTCCCACTCGTCGGCGAAACTGCCGCTCTCGATGTCGTCGGACAGCGCCCGCATGGTCGAGAGGAAGTCGAGGTGGTCGTAACGGCCCCGTCGGCTGAGCTGCCCGTACTGGCTGGTGGGCGAGTGGAACTCCGACTGGACGGCATACCCGACCTCTCGCAGCAGTCGGTAGGTCCGCTCGACCTCGCCGGAGAGCACGAGCTCGCACACCACCGCCTCGAGCGGGATCCCCCGCTCGAGCATGGTCACGACGAAGGCGTTGTTCACCGCGGTGAGGGCCGGTGAGAGCACCTGCTCGACACCGAGGTCGAGGACCGCCTCCTGCATGGGAGTGAGCTCGATGCCGCCCTGTCGCAGTCCGCCGATGGCCAGGGCTACGGCCAACACCCGGGCACGGGCCCGACCGGTCACGTCCTGGTGCACGCCGACGGCGGTGATGAAGCCGCTGCCCTCCTCGTAGCACCGGCGTACCTCGGGGCCGAGCATGCGGGGCGCCACCATCCCCGCGTCGCAGGCGAGCGGGAGGCGGCCGAAGGCCAAGTTGTAGCCGGAAGCCACGATCACACAGGCGTCGGCATGCGGCTCGATGCCGACGAGCGGCACGACGTCGTCGGGGACGAGGACGCAGATGACGTCGGCGTCGTTGGCGGTAGGGAGGTCGTGGGCCTCGAACCCGTCCGACTCCGCCTGGTCCCGGGTGAGATCGGCCCGGACACAGACGATCGGGTCGCACCCGCTGTCACGCAGGTTGAGCGCCCACGAACGGCCTTGGTTGCCATATCCGATGACAGCAACCCGTTGGCCGGCCAGCGCCGAGGGATCCGCGTCCTTCTCATAGAAGATCGAAGCCATGGCGCGATTATCCCGTCAACGGGGAGGCGCCGTCAGGCGGCCAGGCCACGACGCCCTGCTCCAACGGGATGTCGAGGGACCGGACCAGGGCCGAGACCATGGACCAGGCCCCGATCACCGCCACCAGCTCGACGATGGCCTCGGGGGCCAGGTGGTCCTCGAGCGCGGTGGCAACATCGTCTCCGATACGGCCGCTGGCCAGCGAATCGTCGGTGGCCTGGAGGACGGCCCGATCGACGGCTGCGAAGGCGTGGTGGCGCTGCCAGTCGCGCACGCCGATCAGGTCGTCGGCGGGGACGCCGATCCCGGTGGCGATGGGCCAGTGCTGGGTCCACTCGTAGGCGCACGCGGTGGACCACCCGATGCGCATGATGACGATCTCGCGGAGGCGCGGCTCGAGGTCGCGTCCGGCCAGCAGTCCGAGCAAGAGGTCGGCAACTCCCTTGGCCAGAGGCTCGTTGGCCAGAAGCACCCGGAACACGTTGAGCCTGGCCAGCACCTCGGGCACGCCTGCCCGAGCGGCCGCCTCCTCGGCAGCAGCGGGGTCGAGCAGGTGCGCAGGCCGACGGCGACTCACGGCACCACCACCCCGTGGACGGGCGGGGTCCCTCCGCCTTCCCCGGACATGGTCTCGAGCAGCTGGGCGACGCCGTCCAGCCCGACAACGCGCCGCGGGATGTCGTCGAAGGGGTACCGGCCCGACGCCAGAAGCCCGAGCGCCCACTCGTAGGCGTCGACGTTGACGCCCAGGGCACCCTGAATTCGTAGCTCCTTGAAGACGACGTCGTCAGGGTTGAAACCCGGCGTGTCGGTCGAGCCGCGGGTGCCTGCCAGCACGACAGTTCCGCCCGGCCGCGCCATCGAGACCGCCTGGCCCAGCGCTGCCGGCGCCTTGGCGGTGACGTCGACGACCACGTCGGCCAGGCCCCCGGTCGCCAGTCGCAGCTCCCGCACCGGGTCGACAGCCTGGCTGTCAACGACGAGGTCGGCACCGAACCTCCTGGCCAGCTTGAGCCGCTCGGCGTCACGCGACCCGAACCCCGTGACCAGCACGTAGCCAGCGCCGGCCTCCTTGGCGGCGATCAGGGCGGCGAGCCCGCGCACCCCGCAGCCGAGGACACAGACCACGTCACCGGTGCCCGTCCCGGCCACGGTCACCCCCCAGCGGAAGCCGGCACCCAGCGGGTTGAACAGGGTGGCGGCCACCGGGTCGACGCCGTCGGGCACCGGCAGCACCATGCTGTCGGGCGCCAGGTACTGGTGGGTGGCGTACCCGCCCCACAGGCCGGGCGCCCGGTCGACGGGGACGAAGCCGTACATGTCGGCGATCCCGTGCCGGACACACCGTTGGTACTGGCCCGACTTGCAGGCGGCGCAGGACCGGCACGACTGGAACACACAGACGGCGACGCGATCGCCGGCGGTCACCCCCCACCGTCGCGCCGCGCCCCTCCCCACGGACTCGAGCACGCCCACCGTCTCGTGGCCAGGGACGAAGGCGAACCCGGGCCACAGGACCCCGGTGTATTGCTCGTGGTCGGTGCCGCACAGGCCGCACGCCTCCACCCGCAGGAGAGCATCGTCGTCACCGATGTCGGGAAGCTCGATCTGGTGTCGCACCAGACGCCGGGAGGCCTCCAGCACCATTGCCGACGCTGTCACCGACGGTCGTAATTGGCGAGCACCGAGACGAGGTCGAAGTCGCGTTGGCGCACCGGCTCCTCCAGCCAGACGCCGGCGTCGGCCACGAGCAAGCGGTCGTCGAGGAGGTTGCCGGAGAGCGCCGAGCGGGCGTGAGCCGGGCAGTACTGAATGATCCAGGCCCGTCGTGGTCGTCCCGTCGTGTTGGGTCCGCTGCGGTGGAGCAGCAGGGATGAGAACACGAGGACGCTTCCCTTGGCCACGGGCGCAGCTACTCCCCGCTCGTCTCCGTCATATCCGACCCGGAAGGGACCGGAACCACCGTGGTGGTGCCGGCGCGTCCCCGACCGGTGTGATCCGGGCAGGACCCAGAGGCAGCCGTTGGTCTCGTCAGCGTCGTCGAGCGCCAGCCAGCACGTGAGGTACTCCTCGGGCTCGAGCGGGGTGTAGCCGTTGTCCTGGTGCCAGGGGAGCTCGGTGCGAGCGCCCGGCGGCTTGGCCACTCCCTGTTCCCAGTACAGACGGGCGGAGGGACCGACGACGGGCAGCACGATGCCGGCCCACCGCTGATCGGTGGCCACCGAAAGGAGCGCCTGGCTGGCCAGGTGCAGCATCGGCCGGTAGGACAGCTGGCCGTCCGACGGCGCGCCGAGCGGCAGCTCGAAGGGTGCGGCCTCGAGATGCCCCACGATCTCATCGCACTCCGCCGCGGTGAAGATGTCGGGGGCCAGGAACCAACCGACGTCCCCGAACTGCCGTAACTGCTCGTCTCCGACGTGGAACACGTCACTCACCTCGCACGATCGCCGATGCCCCCGCACGACGACCCCCGCACCACCACCATGGGGCCAAACTGAACAATCGTCAACTCAAACGGAAGGATCGTCACAGCGCTGCATAGACTCGTGCGCTGCACGACCACCGGAGGTGCACGTGGCCGAGGGGGGGCTCTCGTCGGACCAGCAGGACGCTCGTCGACAGGCGATCCGCGCCCTCATGCCCGAGACCCCCTATCTGGCCGGCCTCGGCATCGTCATCGACCGCTACGAGCCGAACGAAGCCACGGTGCGGCTCCCCTTCCGGGAGGATCTGACCAACGACGGCAGCCGGTACCACGGCGGGGTGGTCGCCGCCGTCCTCGACACGGCGGGAGCCGCCGCCGCCTGGTCGGACCACGATTTCGACAACGGGACCCGGGCCTCCACGATCGCCATGTCCGTGCAGTACACGGGAGCGTGCCAGCGGTCAGACCTCGTCTGCCACGCCCGCGTGGTCCGCCGCCGACGCGACCTCATCTTCACCGAGCTCACGGCTACCGATGCCGACGGCACGGTGGTGGCCCACGGCGTCCAGACCTACCGCATCGTCTGACAACCGGCTGGGTCCCGCCAGAGACGCGCTTGGCCTCAGCGGGCACGCAGCACAGCGACGCCCTCACCGCTCAGCGCGTCGAGAGCAGCCGTGCAACCGGTCATGGCCATGAGGAGGTCGGCCATCGGCCCCAGACAAGGGGCCCCGAACCATGCGACCAGTCCGTGTCACCAATTTCACCGGCGGGGCGAAGACCGCCCTCTGCGCTCACATCCTCGCCCTCATCGGCCCGTCGCCCGATCAGACCGACGGGGTGGGGGCACCCAGCAGCTCGAAGGTGTTGGTGGCGTCGTCGACGAAGTAGACGCCGTGGTGGCCGGGCGCGACGGCCAGGCCGAACAGCGCGCCGGCACCGGCCGGCGACCCGCTCAGATCGAGCGTGCGAACAGCCACTTGCGTCCCCATCGAGGTGATGTCGACGAGGTTGCCGTTGCCACTGTTCACGGTGAGGACATCTCCGTCTGGAGCGACCACCAGCCCGAGCGGCCCGTTGAGGGCCCCGTTCCGGCTCAGCGTGACCCCGGTGTGCGCGGGAGTGGTCCGGGTAAGGGCGTCGCTGATCGCGGTCACCCGGTTGTCCAGCGTGTCAGCCACGTACAGGGTGCCGTCCGCTCCGAGGCCCAGGCCCGTCGGGCCGATGACGAGGGCGGCCTTGTTGGTCTCCTCGGCGAAACCGGAGCCGACGACCTGCTCGCTGGTCACCTGGGGCACGCCGCTGGCGGGATCGGGGGTGGTGATGACGATCCGCACGACGGTCCCTCCGTCCACCACCGCGCCCTTGGCCGCCAGCGTGCCGTTGAGGACGTTGCTCACGAAGAGCCGAGCCGATGAACCCAGGCCCGTCGCGGTGAGGTCCCACGGACCGTTGATGAGAGTGCCGGTGATCGTCTCGACCACCTTGCCCTGGTCGTCGAGGACGAGGAGCCCTCCGGCCTTGGCCGTCTTGGCGCTGCCGTTTTCGGTCGGCAGGTCGCCGACGACGACCCAGCCGTTGTGGAGCACGGCGAGGGCGGTCGTGAGCCCGATCCCACCGAGGGAGCTGTCCGCCTTGTTCAGCCGGATGTGGGCGAACACGGTCCGGCTGCCCGACGGAGAGACCTCGACGATCGTGGACCCCGTGCCTTGCAGGTTCGACGAGTTGTTGAAATTACTCACCAGGATGTCCCCGGCGACGAGGTTGCCCGAGCTCCGGGGGATGACGGCCACGCCGTAAGGGTTCACGTCGCCGTTGCCCGGCACGGTGCTAGCCAGGGTGGTCACCTGGGTGAAGGGCGTGACGTAGGCGCCGCTCTCGATGCCAGCAGCCGGGGCGGCTAGAAGATGGGCGCGGCCCACGCCGGCGCCCTGGGAATGGCCGGCGTGGTGATGGCCGGCGGCCTCGGCGGGGAGAGCCGGCCCCATAAGACCGGCGGCGGCTCCCACGCCGACGACCAGAACAGCGGCGGCCGTGCGCCCACTGCGGCGATGGGGGTGACGGCCGATCGGTCGGCGCGCTTCCCGGATGCGCGAGATATGCACAGGGCTCTCCTTTGCAGGCGCTCTGACGTCAGAGTCGATGCGGTTGTCGGTCGATATACGGGCGGCGGGCCGCTACGGATTGCCGGATCGGGGAAGACTGCGCGTGACCGGCAGGCCGCGGCGGGGCTCGACGCGGCCGGCGTCAGCCAGTTGAGGTGTCGCCGACGAACCGGACCGGCGACATCGAGGCGCTGGCCAGCACTCGCCCCTGCGCGTCGACGACCTGAGCACTGTCGATGGGTGACGAGAGGGCGGGGATCGGTGCCGCCCAGTAGCCGTACCCCTTCCACAGGGTGAACGTCCCCACCGTCGTCGTCTGGCCACTCACCGTCCGTACCTGGCAGCGCACCGTGGTGTGCCCGTCGGAGATGGCGACGGCCATGGACATCCACGGCTCGGGGCCGCTGTCGATCACCACCTGTCCGACCTGTCCACGGTCGCCCGTCAGCTTGGCCACCACGACCCGGCCGACCGCCGTCGTCGGCTGGTGGCTCTGGTCGCCGAGCACCCAGCCGCTGCTGCCGACGACAACGATGAGCGCTGCCGCTGCCGCCAGCCAGACGATGGCCCGGCGCGCCGGAAGCCGCCGAGGGGTCGGGTTCTCGGCGCCGTTCAAGCCGCCGAGAACCCGCGATTCGAAACCGGCCGGGGGCTCGGCGGCAGGGGCGAGGGCGGCCAGCCCGTCGGCAATGTCGCTGAGCTGTCCCATCTCCTGGCGGCAGCCCCGGCAGTGCTCGAGGTGGGCGAGCGCCGCCGCCTGCTCGCGGGCATCGGCCACCCCGAGTGCCAGCTCGGCGCTCACCTGCCGGAACTCCTCGCAGGTCAGCTCAGTCATGGTCAGCCCCTCCGCGCACGAGCATGACTCGCAGTTGTTGCATGGCGGTGCGGATCCTGGTCTTGGCTGTCCCGAGGGGGATGCCTTCGCTGGCCGCCACCTGGGATGCCGACATTCCGGCGATCCCGGCGAGGACGAGCGCCCGCGCCTGCTCGACCGGCAGCCGGCGGAGAGCAGCACGCAGCTCGCCGGCCGACTCCCCCGCCAAGGCCAGGTGCTCGGGGCCATCGACGCCCGAGCTCACCTGGGCGAACAGTGCCTCGGGATCGACGGGGACGGGACGGCGGACGCGCATGGCATCGATGGCCAGGTTCCGGGTGATCGCCGCCAACCACGTCGACACGGCGCCGCGCCGCTGGTCAAAGGAGTGCCCGTGGCGCCACGCTCGTTCGAAGGCCTGTTGGGCGACGTCCTCGGACGAAACAGGGTCACCGGTGACGGCCAGCGCCACGCCGTAGAGCTTGGACTGGAAGCGCCGCACGAAAGCCACGGTCAGCTCGGCATCACCCGCCGAGAAGCCGTCGAGGAGCAACTCGTCGGGGAGCTGCTCGACGGGGAGGCCGATCGGACGCACGGCCTCGTCTACCGCTGTGGGACCGGCGGGCACGGCGACATCCCTCAGGTCTCACCGGCGGGGGGACCCGCCGCCGTGGTCCAGGTGATCACGGTGATGCGGCGGCGGGCGCCGGCTGGGCTCATGTGCCGGTACGGCGAGAGGAGGTCGTGCATCCGTCCTTCCGCATCGATCAGCACCATCCCGACACTCGGCACCCTTGCCTCAAGCACGGTAGCCGTGGTGGAACGGGCCGATGTCGGTTGGCCGACGGACGGCCGGGACGTCATCATGTCCTTCCACTCCCCTCCCTGCTCCTGGTCCCCGCACCCCACCTGCCCATACGAGTCGGCCGCCCGAACGGATTGGTCACTGCCACCTTCTGTCGGGCGCCGGCGGGTTGTCGGACCCGGCGGGACGGGAGGTGAACCGGGCGCGAGGTTCGGACCGGGTGTGCCCCGTGCGGAGGAGCGGGAACCGCTCTCTCCTACGACGCCTTGGCCGTCTGGGCCACTCGTCGGCGGCCGACAGCCCGGGCCTCGCCGGCGCCGAGCGGGGCCGGGCGCCCATAGAGGTAGCCCTGGGCGAAGTCGCACCCGAGGTCCTCGAGCAGGCGGGCATGCTCCTCGGTCTCGACGCCCTCCGCCACCACTTTGAGCTCGAGCATGTGAGCCATGGGGATCAGGGCGCTCACGATGGCCCGGGCCTCGGCGTCGGCGGCGAGGTTGGTCACGAACGATCGGTCGATTTTGAGCGCGGTGACCGGGACCTGGCGGAGGTAGCTGAGCGACGAGTAGCCGACGCCGAAGTCGTCGATGGTCAGCCCGACCCCGAGACCCCGAAGCTCACGCAGCACCGGCAGGATGTGCCGGAGGTCCTCCATGAACAAGCTCTCGGTGATCTCGAGGTTGAGAAGATGGCTCGGCAGCTTGCTGGCTTCGAGGGCGGCGGTCACCGACTCGACGAGGCCGTTGCCATCGAGCTCCCGGACCGAGCAGTTGACCGACACGCCCATGGCCAGGCCCCGCACGAGGTTGTACTGGCTGACCTCCTCGCAGGCCTGCCTGAGGATCTGCTCGCCGAGGGTGCGGATCAACCCGGTGTCCTCGGCCACGCCGATGAACACGTCGGGAGCGAGGATGCCCCGGAGAGGATGGTTCCAGCGGGCAAGGGCCTCGACGCCCAGGACGTCGTGCGATTGCAGCCGGATGATGGGCTGGTAATAGGGGATGATGGCTCCGGTATCGAGAGCCTGGCGAAGCTCTGATTCGATGGCCACCCGCTGCATGAGCGGCCGCCGCAGGGCACTCGAGAAGACCTCGTACCGGTTGCCGCCCCGGCGTTTGGCCTCGTACATGGCCATGTCGGCGTCGGCCAGCAGCCGCTCCGGGCTGGTCCCGAGCCCGTCCGCCACGGCAATGCCGATGCTGGCCGTGACGTAGAAGCCGGTGCCGTCGAGGGAGACCGGCGGGGCGACGGCGGCGATGATCCGCTCGGCGATCTGCACGGCAAAGGATGCATCCGCGCTGTTGGGGATGAGCACCACGAACTCGTCACCGCCCAGGCGGGCGACGGTGTCCTCGGCCCGGATCAGCGGTTGGATGCGCTCGGCCATGGTCACGAGCAGCCGGTCGCCGGCGCTGTGGCCCATGCTGTCGTTGACCACCTTGAACCGGTCGAGGTCGATGAAGAGCACGATGGGACGCCCGCCCGATCCGGCGAAGGCGAGGACGGCCTGGCGCAGCCGGTCGGTGAGGAGCACCCGGTTGGGCAGCCCGGTGAGAGCGTCGTGGCCCGCCTGGTGGGCGAGGGCGAACTCGGCCTCCTTGCGCTCGGTGATGTCCTTGGCACTGATCAGGATGCCGCCGACCTCCTTGAGCTCGGTCAGGTTCTTGAAGGTCACGTCGATCCAGCGTTGGGTGCCGTCCTTGCGCTTCACGAGGAGCTCGTCACGGGCGGTGGCCTCCGGGGCGGCCAGGACGCGCTCCACGATGGACGCAGCCCGGGCCAGGTAGTCGGGATGGACGAGGTCCGACGAGAAGGCGGCCACGAACTCGTCGGGCGCGTAACCGAGCAGGTCGAGGCAGGACGGGCTGAGGTAAGCGGCCTCGGTGTCCGGGGTGAGGACCATGATGGCGTCGGAGGCCAACTCGACCATGGCCTCGAACCGCCGGGCGATGCGGTCCCGATGCTCCCGCTGCTCCTCCAGGTTCTCCCGGTCGCTGACATCCCGGACCAGCACCACGAAAAAGGTCCGGTCGCCGACGACGACCTTGGAGAGCGAACCCTCGACGGGGAACTCCCCGCCGTTCCGGTGGCGCATCACCCGCCGCACCCGAGTCCCGACGGGGGCCACGTCGGCGGAACCGGACGCGAACGACACCAGGCTCTCCTCGTTGGCCTGCGCCAGGCGGTCGGGCAGCAGCAAGCTGATGGACTCGTCCACCAACTCCTCGGCGGAGAAGCCGAACACGATCTCCGCCGTCCGGTTGACCATGGCGATTCGCAGCTCATCGTCGATCACGACGAGGGCATCGGTCGCGTCGCGAAGGAGCGGTCCGAGGAGGATCTCAGGCGTGAGCCCGGCCCTCTTGGCGATGTCGGTGATCTCCATTGGTGCGACGCCTCCGTGTGCTTATCGACACGGAGTCGGCGCACCTGAACTTCCGGGACTTCCCTAGGCGTGGAATGGGTCCCACCAGGCCGCATGGCCGGGCGGCAGCGCGTCAGGTCTCGTTCGCCACCGGGGCCGTCGCCACCGCACCGGCGGGACAGGTTCTCGGATCCCACGGGGCCAGGGCCGAGGTCGGAGCCGACGGGGCTTGGATGACTCCAGCACCAGCCGAGGTCGTGCTCGGGGCGGTCGTGGTCGTGGTCGTGGTAGCGGGCACGGTGGTGGTCGTGGTGGCATGCAATCCGGGCAGGACTGTCGTGGTGGGAGCCGGCGCCGGCGGCGGAGGGTTCACGGAGAAGTCGGTACCGGTGACGACGGTGACCTCCGCGCCATTGGCCACCTGAATCGGGTCGTAGGCCATGATCACCGCGCCACTCATCGATCGGGCCACAGCTTCTGCGGCCCCTTCCACCGACGGGGTGCGGGACCCGTAGTAGACGACGGTCTCGGCCACGTCGCCGACCGGTGTGGCATCGGAGCCCCCGGCCACGTGGAAGCCGAGAGCGGCCAGAGCCGTCGAGGTGGCCGCACCCTCGTCGGTGCTCCCACTCCCGTTGACCACCGACACGGTGACCGACCCCGGCGTCGGGAGGGGGTTGCCGGTCAACGAGTCGGTGTCGGCGCCGATGCCGAGCATCTGGTCGATGGTCTCCTGACCCTGCGGCTCAGCCGGGAACTCGGCATCGCCATAGCCCGAGCCCTGATAGATCAGCCCGCCGCCGGCGCCGTCAGGATCGTCGACCACCGAGACGGGCAGCGTGAGCTGCGGGACGGAGTTGACATTGACCGAGTGAAAGTCCAGTACCAGATTGGCCATGTCGGTCACCGGCCACGACTGATCGAAGGTGAGATCGGCCTTCACCGAGTTGATGAGATCGACGTCGGTGATCGGGTTCCCGAGGCCGCGCTTGCCCACCGCCTGAGCGAGGACGCGGAGGAACTCGTGGTCGCGCCGGATCCGGGCCAGGTCGCTCAGGTTCTCCTGAGGCCAATACTCGGCGTCGAGGGTGGTCACCCCAGGCCCCTGGTACTGCAGGTGGCGGGCTCTGACGACAGAAAGGGCCTGGGTCCCGTCGAGGTGCACGCACGCGGCGGCCTGGACATTGAGCCCGGACTCGGCGTCGAACACCGACATGGGGAAGGACATGTTGATGCCACCGAGCGCATCGACCACGTTGGCGAACTGGTCGAAGTTGAGCGTGACGGCATGCTGGATCGGGATCCCGAAGTCCTCCTCGACACTCGCCACCACCTGGCTGACCCCTTCGAACAGCCCGGCGTCGATCTTGTTGGCGCCTTCCTTCCGGGCGTTGGGCACGAACAGGTCCCGGGGAAGGGACACGAGAGCCAGTCGGTGATGGGTGGGGTCGACGTGGAGGATCATGATCACGTCGCTGTTGACACCGTTGACCCCCTCTGAGCAGAGCCCGTAGGCGGGGTTCTGGACAGTGAGGGCGCAGCGGGACGTGGACCCGACCATGAGGATGTTCTCGGTGCCGGCCTCCTTCCCGGTGGTGAAGGCGCCCTCGAGGCCGTGCACCGGGATGCGGTTGAGATCGTGGGTCAGGTAATAGGCGTAACCGGCTCCGCCACCCACGATCAGCAGGACGAGGGTCAGCCCGATGATGGCCCCCCGTCGGATCCAGACACGACGGCGGCTGCGAGGCTTGGCGTGACGTCGCCGGCTCGGCGCGTCCCCCTCGTGGGTGCGATCGAATGCCTCCGTCGGCTGAGAACCCCTCCCGTTGGCCGCCCCCTCTGTCGGGACCATCCCCTGGTCACCGGCGAAGGCCGGCCCGAACGACCGCGGGCCGTCACCCGGGCGCGACCGCGGCGCGGATCGGGGTTGCCGCCGGACTGCCTCACCGAGGGACCGCAGCCCGGCCTCGTTGGCGACCGGGCTGTCCTGGCCGTGGCCGTTGTCGTGCCGAGTCTCTCGGACTCCGATGTGCTCACCCAGGGCACGCAACCCGGCCTCGTTGGCGACGGAGTCGTGGCCGCCATGACCGTCGTCGTGCCGAGTCTCTCGGACTTCGATGTGCTCACCCAGGGCACGCAGTCCGGCCTCGTTGGCGACCGCGTCGCGTCGGCCACGCCCCGTGAGCGTCCATGCCCGCTCCTGCCTGACGCCGCCACTCATCAGCGGTAACCGTACTCACCGACCTGCAGATGACAACGCCTCCCGCGACGGCCCTGGTCGTGTGCCCTGGGCACCACGACGAGCCAGCGCCGGTCGACTCCATGAAGCTCGGGCCGCCGGTCGGTCAAGGCGCGCATCAGCCGGAACTCAGCCGGGATCGGTCTTCCAGTCGACCCACATGCGACCACCCCGCTCACAGGAGGGAGGGCACGACTGCCTCGACCACGCTCGGGCCAGGAGCGGCCAGGGCGCGAGCCAGCGCGTCGGAGAACGTCTCGGCGTCCTCTGCCCGAGTCGCCGGAACACCGAGCCCCGTGGCCAGATCGACGAAATCGATGTCGGGACGACGGAGGTCGAGCATGTCGCGGGCACGGGGCCCGGCGGTGGCCCCGACTCGACCGAGCTCCATGTTGAGCACGGCATAGGAGCCGTTGTTGAGCACGATGGTGGTCACGTCCAGCCCCTCGCGGGCCATCGTCCACCAGGACTGGAGGGTGTAGAGGGCGCTGCCGTCCGCCTCGAGGGCGATGACCCGCCGGCTGGGAGCGGCCATGGCGGCGCCCACGGCGACCGGCAGCCCCTGCCCGATGGCACCCCCGCTGAGGCAAAGCCAATCGTGGGGCGGCGAGCCGGCCGTCGCCCCAGGCGCCCACAGCCCCGAGGTGTTCCCCTCGTCGGAGACGATGGCGTCCTCGGGAAGGAGGACCCCGAGCACCTCGCACACGGCCTGCGCGGTGAGCGGTCCGGTGGGGAGGGCGGGCCTATCCGGTTCCTGGCGAGGCGCCGGCCGGCCAACCGCCCCGACCAGCGATGCCAGTGCGGACAGCGCGCCGGGGACGTCGTCGACCGGGCCGGCGAGGGTGTGGACGGCGCACCCGTCGGGGACGAGGTCGCTCGGCTTTCCCGGATAGGCGAAGAAGGACACAGGCGGGCGGGCGTCGACCAGAACGAGGTGCCGGAGCCCATCGAGCTGCACGGCTGCGAACTCGGCCAGGTAGCCGAGACGGTCGACTGCCGGTCTTCCCACCCCGCGCTCGAGTCGAGCCGGGAACGTCTCGGTCAGCAGCCTCGCCCCGGTGCGGGCGGCGATGTCGGCCACTTGGCCGAGGGCTTCACCGACACACGCCCGGCCGCCGATGAGCAGGGCGGTGGGCTCGCCCGATCGAAGGGCGGCCGCTGCTGCCTCCACCACACTGTCCACGGGTGGCCTGGAGGCGGCGGCGGTCGTTCCGTCTCCGGGTGGCGCCTGGCGGTGCTCGACCTTGCCCCCCTCCGACCACGAGACGTCGGCCGGAAGGATCAGGGTGGCGACGGCCCCCGGAGGACCGATGGCCGCGGACACGGTGGCCGCCGCGTCGGCGCCGACCGCCGAGGTCGAGTCGGAGGAGCGAACGAACGTCGACACATTGCGGGCCACGGTGGTGATGTCCGACTGGAGCTGGGCGTCGTACTTCTGGTGGGAGAGCGCGTGGTCGCCCACGATGTTGACCACCGGGCTCCGCGCCCGCCGGGCGTTGTGCAGGTTGGCGAGCCCGTTGCCCAAGCCGGGTCCGAGGTGCAGCAGGGTGGCCGCCGGGCGGCCCGCCATCCGCCCATAGCCATCGGCTGCCCCCGTAGCCACCCCCTCGAAGGTGGCGAGCACGCCGTGCATCTCGGTGACCTCGTCGAGGGCGGCGACGAAGTGCATCTCCGAGGTGCCCGGGTTCATGAAGCAGACCTCGACGTGGTGCTCGACGAGGGTCCGGATAAGGGCCTCGGCGCCGTTCACCGCTCCGCCCTCCGGCTGGCGCCCCCTCCGGCCGCTAGCTCGAAGATGGTTCCGGGGTTGAGGATGCCGTGCGGGTCGAAAGCCGACTTGATGCGTCGCATGAGGTCGAGCTTGGCCGGGTCCTCGATCTCGGCGAGGTACGAGCGCTTGAGCTTGCCGATGCCGTGTTCGCCGGAGATGGCCCCGCCGCACGCACGTCCGGCCACCATGATGTCGCCGATCAGCCGATGGCGGACCTGAGGATCGGATTGCCAGATCGAGAGGTGGACGTTGCCGTCGCCGGCGTGGCCGCAGCCCACCACGAGCGATCCGGTGGCCGTGGCCAGCGCCGAGACGGATTCGAGGTAGTCCGGGATCGAGGCCCGCGGCACCACCACGTCCACGATGTCGTCGGCCCCGCTGGCCTTCGACGCCCAGAAGGCCCGCTCGCGGGCTGAGACGAGCTGGGCCCCGGCCTGGTCGGGGAGGACGTAGACGTCGATGGCGCCGAGCTCGGCGATCTGGGTGGCGAGGGCCTGAGTGTCCTCCTCCAGCCGGTTCAGATGATGGTCCTCGAGGACGATGACGAGGTAGGCGAGGGCGCGATCTCGAACGGCGTCGGGGATGCCGAGGTCGATGCCGGCATTAGCGGTGATCCCAGCCATCGACATGAGGTCGATGTACTCGACGAGGAGAGGGGCCACTCCCCCGGCCACGATGGGTGGGACGGCCTCGGCGATCATGCGGACAGACGGGAAGGGAGCGAGGAGGGTGGCGTGGTGCTCGGGGCGGGGATGCAGCCGCAAGATGGCCCGGGTCACCAGGGCGAGGGTGCCCTCGGACCCGATCACCAGTTGGGTGAGGTCGTAGCCACTCGTCGACTTCACGAACTTGCCACCGGCAACGAGCACCTCTCCGGTGCCGAGCACGGCCTCGATCCCGAGCACGTGATGGCGGGTGACGCCGTACTTGACCGCCCGCATCCCCCCGGCGTTGGTGGCTACGTTGCCGCCGAGACTGGCCGACTGCTCGCCGGGGAACACCGGATAGATGAGGCCGGTCGGCATGAGCGCCTGGTCGAGCTGGGCCAGGGTCACGCCGGGCTCGACGACGGCGGCGTGGTTGGCCGTGTCGATCTCGAGGATCCGGTTCATCCGTTCGAAGGACACCACCACGCTGCCCTCGACGGGGATGCAGGCGCCCGAGAGCCCGGTGCCGGAACCGCGGGCGACGAGGGGGGTGCCGTCCGCCACGGCGGCCTTCACGATGGCCACCACCTCGTCGGTGCTCCCCGGCCGGACGACGGCGAGTGGGACCACCCGCGGCGCGCCCAGCGCTTCGTCGTGGGTCACGTCGTCGTCGATGTCCACCGCTCTGTCGATGTTGGCCGCTCCGACGATGTCGCGCAGCGCGTCGACGATCACGTTGACGCCTCCGAGGTCGGTCCGAGGAGCCCCGACCGACCTTGCGTCCCCCGTCGGCGCCGGTGCCAGTGCTGCATGGTCGGCCTCTCTCTCCGTGAGCTCGCCCGCACGCTAACGGGCGCCGTCAGGACGCCCCGGGGCGGGCGGCGCCACCGAGGCGATCGCCGTGGGAGCTCCGGCCTTCGCCGCCGATCGATAGGCCGCGTCGACGAGGGCGTGGGCCCGCCAGGCGTCGGTGAAGTCGGGGCTGGCCGCACGCCCGGCCGCCACGGCCCGCACGAAGGACCGGTCGGCCAGGTACTGGTAGAAGATTAGGTCCTGACGTGCCACCCCTTCGGCTTCGAAGTACCCCTGCCGGAGAGCGGCGAGGTCCGGTCGCTCCGTGTCGGCGTGGGGCCGGTGGATGGCCAGCGAGTCCTCGAGAGCGCCGATGATGAAATCGCCGGTGCACTCCACCGTGGCCTGCTCGAAGAAGACCTCGAGGCGGCGCTCCTCGCGTCCCACGACCCCGTTGAACACGGTGGTGATGGTCCCGACGACACCATCGGCGTGCTCGACATGGGCGACGGCGATGTCCTCGACACCGAAGCCGAAGAGCGACCGCGTCCGAGCGGACACCGACACCGCCGGGCCGAAGAGGTGGACGAGGAGGTCACATCCGTGGATGGTGTGCTCGAGCAGGGCGCCGCCTCCCGCCTGGCGCGGGTCGGAGCGCCATGACGAGTGCCCGTCGACGACCGACCCGGTGGGCCAGAACTGGTCCTCGCGCAGGACGTAACCGAGTGGTGCGCCGAGCTCCCCGCTCCGGACCAGCTCGGCCAGCTCGATGAAAAGGGGGTTGAACCGCGAGTGGAAGCCGACCTGGGCGACCACACCGGTGGCCAGGACGTCCCCGACGAGCCGCTCGACCTCGGCGAAGCTCGTGGCCAGAGGCTTCTCGCACAGCACGGCCTTCCCAGCGCCGACCACGGCGCGGACGACCTCCGGATGGGTCACCGTCGGGCCGGCTACCAGGACGGCATCGACCGCCGGGTGCGAGACGGCGGCGTCGAGCTCCGCCTCGAGTGCGTCGAACCGGCAATTGCGGTTGGCCGCCCGCCGTGCCGGCTCGGACGGGTCCACGGCGACGACGGCGCGGAGCTCGCCCTCCTCGGCCAGCTGAGCCAGGCCGACGGCGTGGATCTGGCCGATGGATCCGCAGCCGACGAGCCCGATCCCGACGGTCACAGACGGGGACCAAGGGAGCCTGACACTCCGGCAGATGGTAGCCGTGGGTCCGATCGACGCCGCCGGTGGTCGGGCTGCACCCGCCACCCTGATCGCACACCGACTCCCGGGACCGTTGCTGGGTACGCTCCCGCTCCGTGAAGGTGGACGAGCTCACCACGCCGGCGTTGGTCGTCGACGCCGGCCGGCTGCGGGCCAACCTCGACACCATGGCCGCCGCCCTGCCCGGCGGTCGCCTGCGCCCCCATGTCAAAGCGCACAAGTGCACGGGCCTTGCCGCCATGCAGGCCGCCGCCGGGCACACCGCGTTCACCTGCGCGACCATCGCCGAGGTCGAAGGCATGGTCCGCGCCGGCTTCGGCGACGACCTCCTGCTGGCCAACGAGGTGGTCGACGCCACCCGGCTGGGCACCCTCGTGCGCGGCGGGGCCCGGGTCACCATGGCCGTCGACGCCGAGCCCATCGTCGAGGCGGCGGTGGCCGCCGGCGTACCCGAGGTGCTGGTCGACGTCAACGTCGGCCTCCCCCGTTGCGGATGCCGACCGGAGGACGCCGGTCGCCTCGCCGAGCTGGCCCGACAGCGCGGCCTCGCCGTTCGCGGCGTCATGGGTTACGAGGGCCACATCGTGGGCCTGACCGATCGGGCCACGCGGATCGACCTGCTGGCCGTCTCGATGGAGCAGCTCATGGCAGCCGCCAGTGACGTGGGCGGTGACATCGTCTCCGCCGGCGGAACCGGCACCTACGACATCAACCACTGGGCCACCGAGATCCAGGCGGGCTCGTACCTGCTCATGGACACGGCCTACGGGCAGCTCGGACTCCCCTTCGCCCAGGCCCTCTCGGTGCTGGCCTCGGTAATCTCGGTCTCGGCGGACTGGGCGGTGGCCGACTGCGGCCTCAAAGCCCTCGGCATGGACCACGGCAATCCCTCCATCAAGGGTGCGTCGGTCCATTTCTGCTCGGACGAGCACGTCACGTTCGCGCCGGACCGTCCCGTTCGGGTGGGCGACCGCGTGCGGGTGGTCCCCGCTCACATCGATCCGACCGTCGCCTACCACGAGCGACTGTTCGTCGTCGACGGTGACGACGTCACGGAGACAATGCCCATCGACCTGCGGGGGTGGTAGGCGGCCCGGTCGAGATCCCGCCACACGGGATCGGTCGCCTAGGCGACGACGTTGAGCTGGCAGGCGGTGCCGTCGTCGTACGAGACGCCCAGCCCGGGCGCCCAGCAGACGGTCGAAAGGGTCGGACCAGCGCCGGCAGGGACCCGCCCCGGCTCGAAGTACCCGGCGCACTCGTCCAGGATCCCCTTGACCGGCCGTCCGGTCCATCTCCTCCCAGCTGGCCAGACCGAGCCACGGGAGCGCGGCCAGGCGACGGGCGGGGCCGTCGAGCAGTGACCCGTTCTGGCGCACGAACTGGCGGGTGCTCGGATTGATGCCGGGGGTGACCACCCCCGCCTGTGTGGGGTCGCCAAAGGACACCACCGGCGTGCTCGAGGGCACGCCACCGACGGGTCGGCCGGCGGCCGTGACGCTTGGGCGACCAGGCGGTCGGGCCAATGCCTGCGGAGCCCGGGGGACGGGGCCCAAGCCCGGCCGGCCCCGATCACCGCCGGCTCGGCGTGGGTCCCAGCCATGGCCTTGTTCGTGGCGCTGTGCTCGCCTCGCCCACTCTCAGCGGTCGGCGAAGAACCTGGGCAGGTACTTGCGGTTGGCCGAAAGCAGCGCGTCGGCGAGATCGGCGGCCCGCGGGTACTGGCCGACGAGGGGGTTGGCCACGAGGGCCCGGATCACGAGGTCGCGGCTGCCCGACCGGGCTGCTTCGACGGCCAGGTGCTCATAGGCCTTGGCATGAGCGACCAGGGCGGCCATCTCCGCTGGGAGATCGCGTTGGGTCATCGGATGGGCCCCGTCGCGGTCAACCGTGCACGGCACCTTGACCACGTCGACGTCGGGTAGAGCGGTGAGCGCGCCGTCGTTGCGCACGTCGACCACCTGGACGTCGCCGGTGCCGGCATGCAGGGAGGCAATGAGCCGCACCGCTGCTTCCGAGTAGAAGGCGCCGCCCCGCCAGGACAGCTTCTCGGGCTTGGTCACGAGCTTCGGGTCTCGGTACTGGGTCAGCAGCTCGGCCTCGAGCTCGGCCACCACCTCGGACCGCGGGCGGTAGCCGGGCGCCGACTGCTCCCGCAGCTCCTCGTCCAGGCAGTAGTAGTAGTGGAGGTAGTAGGAGGGCAGGGCGCCGATGAGCCGGCTGAGCGCGATGGGAACGCCGCTCTCCAGCTCGAGCTCCGGCCCGAACCGGTCGAGCAGCTCGGGAAGGCGGTCGCATCCGGCCACGGTGGCCGACCGGGCCCAGGTGAGGTGGTTGAGCCCCACGTGCTCGACCTCGACGGTGTCGGGGTCGACGCCCAGGTAGTGGCCGAGCCGCCGCTGGGTGTGGATGGCCACGTTGCACAACCCGACGGCCCGGTGGCCGTCGTCGATGAGAGCTTGGGTGACGATGCCCACGGGGTTGGTGAAGTCGACCACCCAGGCGCCGGGTGCCGCGTGGTCAGACGTTTCCTCGGCGATGTCGAGGACGACGGGCACGGTGCGCAACGCCTTGGTGAGCCCGCCCGGCCCGGTCGTCTCCTGTCCGATGCAGCCGTAGCCGACCGGGATGGTCTCGTCCCGATGGCGGGCGCTCTGTCCGCCTACACGCAGTTGCACGATCACGAAGTCGGCACCCTCGATGGCCTGCCGCCGGTCGTCGGTGGTGACCAGGCTGCCGCGCCACCCCTGGGCCGCCAGGATGCGCCCGGCCAGGCCCCCCACCGCTTCGAGCCGCCCGGCATCGGGGTCGAGCAGAACGAGTTCGTCGACGACCAACCGGTCCTCGTGGCGGCAAAGGCTCTCCACCAGCTCGGGGGTGTAGGTGCTGCCCCCACCGACAACGGCAACCTTGGTGCCCACCACCCGAACGTAACATCGCCGTCCATGCACCGGCGCCGCCCGCGACCATGAGCCCGACGACAGCACATCCACGCGTGGTGGCCGTCGACGGTGGAGCCTCGAAGACAGACGTGTGGATCGTGGACGCCGAGGGGACCCTTCTCGGGCGGGCGCGTGGTGCCGGGTCGAACCACCAGCTCTCGGGCCTTGACGGGGCCATGGACGCGATGGACGCCACCATCCAGTCGGCGATGGCCGACGCCGATCTCGACAACGACGCGCTCCCTGCCGCAATCGGCGTCTACTGCCTGGCCGGGGTCGACTTCGATGTCGACGAGCAGAAGATCGGTGGCGCCGTCGACGCACGCGGATGGACCGACACCGGCCTCGTGCGCAACGACACCATGGCCGTGCTGCGGGCCGGGTCCGAGTCGGGCTGGGGAGTGGCCGTCGTCTGCGGCTCGGGGCTCAACTGCGTGGGGCTCGGGCCGGACGGGACCGTCGAGCGGTTCCCGAGCCTGGCCGAGTTGTCGGGCGACTTCGCCCCGGGTGGCTCATGGCTGGGTGTCCGGGCCCTCGGCCTCGCCCTCCGCTCGCGGGACGGCCGGGGCGGCTCCACCGTTCTCGCCGAACTCGTCCCTGCCCACTTCGAACGACCCGACCCGGAGTCGGTGCTGCTCGGGGTCTACACCGGCGAGATCCCCTACGTCCGCCTCTTCGAGCTGGCACCCGTGTGCCTCAAGGCGGCCGAAGGGGGCGACCGGGTCGCCATCGAGGCCGTCGACTTCCTGGCCGACGAGG
This sequence comes from uncultured Acidimicrobiaceae bacterium, assembly GCA_963756195.1. GTDB lineage: Bacteria > Actinomycetota > Acidimicrobiia > Acidimicrobiales > RAAP-2 > CAVSNH01. The sequence continues at coordinate 188,040 of CAVWMT010000003.1, read as the reverse complement.
TGGCGGCCATGGTGATGGCGGCCATCGGCCGGCTCGGAGTGGCCGCTGACGCTCCCGAGGTGGTCCTCGGCGGGGGCCTGTTCGACAGCACCTACGGTGGCCTCGCCTCCCGAATCCGCTCGGTGGTGTCGGCCGCCGCTCCCGCCGCCAACTATCGCCGGCTCGACGCGCCCCCGGTGCTCGGTTCGGCGCTCCTCGGCCTGGACTGGCTGGGTGCGGGTCCCGACGCCGGAGCGCGTCTCCGAGCGGGCGCGCCCCGCCGGCCGCCCGACGCCGAGCACTGAGGGACCGGCCGCCACCGGCGGCGGGTCGCCGCCGGCCGCACCTCGGTATCCTGCCTGCGGCGGTACGGCGCGTCGGGAGCCGACGAGCTGGCGGCCGCCGGGGAGGACCGGAGCACGACCATGGCCGCCGCGGCACTGGACATCGGGCGCCGCTCACTGGCTCGACAGGTGAGCACGGCCCGGCGGACCGGGCGCCGGCTACCGAAGGTGGTCATCGTCGGTGCCGGGCTATCGGGCCTGGCCATGGCCATGCAACTGGTGCGAGCCGGCACCCGCGACTTCCTCGTCATCGAGCAGTCGGAAGGGATCGGGGGGACCTGGCGCGATAACACCTACCCGGGAAGCGGCTGCGATGTCCCCTCGCACCTCTACTCGTTCTCGTTCGAGCCCAAGCGCGACTGGAGTCGCCGGTTCGCCGACCAGCCCGAGATCCTGTCCTACGCCGAACGGTGCGTGGCCCGGTTCGGGCTCGCCGACCATCTCCGCCTGGGCACCAAGGTGAACGTGGCCACTTGGGACGAGGCAGCGGGTCATTGGACGCTGGAGTGCACCGACACGGACGGCATTGCCGAAGTCGTGCACGCCGACGCCGTCGTCTTCGCCTGCGGCCAGCTCAACCGGCCACACGTCCCCGACTTGCCCGGCATCGACCGGTTCGCCGGTCCCTCCTGGCACTCGGCCCGTTGGGACCACGACCGCAACCTCGACGGCTCGCGGGTGGCGGTGGTCGGCAATGGGGCGAGCGCCATCCAGTTCGTCCCGCCCGTCGCCGAACGCGCCGCGTCGGTGACCGTCTTCCAGCGCACCCCCAACTACGTGGCCCCGAAGAAGGACCGCGTCTACGGGGGGCTCAGCCGGAGCCTGCTCGCCCACGTCAGGCCAGCCGAGCTTCTCTACCGCTGGTGGATCTACTGGAGCCTGGAGGCGCGCTGGTTCTGGTTTCGCAAGGACAGCTGGGCCAGCCGCACGTTCAGCGGCCTGTTCGCCAAGGCCATCCGCCAGCGGGTGGTCGGCGACGGGCTGCCGGCCTCTGCCCTCGTGCCCGACTACCCCATCGGATGCAAGCGGGTCCTCATCTCGAACGACTGGTACCCGACCCTCATGCGCCCGAACGTGGGCCTCGTCGCATCCCCGATCGACCACCTCGAGCCCGATTCGGTGGTCACCGCCGACGGTGACCGTCATCCGGCCGACGTGCTCGTCTTCGCCACGGGCTTTGCCACCACGCAATTCCTCGAGCACATCCCCGTCCGTGGGAAGTCTGGGCGGCTGCTCGCCGACGAGTGGCGGGGAGGCGCTCACGCCTACCTCGGGACGATGATCGCCGGCTTCCCCAACTGCTACCTGCTCTACGGTCCCAACACCAACCTCGGCCACAACTCGATCCTCTTCATGGTCGAGCGCCAGTTGAACCTGATCCTGCAGGCCCTCGCCATGCAGGTGGCCGCCGGCGACGAGAAGCGGGTCGCCGGGGTCGTGGGCGTCGACCCGGACGCCTACCACGAGGACGACGCCCGCACCCAACGCCGACTGGCCGGCACCACCTGGGTGGCCGGCTGCCGCAGCTGGTACAAGGACGCCGCCGGCCGGGTGGTCAACAACTGGCCGACGTGGACGGTGCGCTACTGGTACGAAACGCTCCGACTCCGCCGCACCGCGGTCGGTCTGATCGGGGACAGCGACGGCATCGGTGACCGCCCCGAGACCGGCCCCTCCTCTGCGGTGCTTCGGAATTAGCCGATGTGCTCGGCGGGGACGGTACCCAGCTTGCCGGCCTGGTAGTCCTCGAAAGCCTGGGCCACCTCTGCCCTCGTGTTCATCACGAACGGCCCGTAGGCAAAGACTGGCTCACGGATGGGGCGACCACCGAGCACCAGGACGTCGAGTGAAGGCGACGGCGCCGACTGACGGGAGGCGGCCCCGACGACCACGCTGCCGCCATCGCCGAAGACGGCGAGCTGGCCGGTGGTGACGGGCCGGGACGGCTCGCCGACGGTGCCGTCACCGGCGAGAACGTAGACGAGGGCATTGAAGTCGGCGGGCCACGGGATTTCGACCCGAGCCCCAGGGCTGACCGTGGCGTGCACCATGGCCATCGGGGAATGTGTCGAACCGGGCCCGGCTTGGTCACCGACCTCGCCGGCGATGAGCCGGAGCAGGGCGCCGCCGTCCGGTGAGGACACCAGCGTGGCCTGATTGGCACCGATGTCCTGGTAGCGGGGCGCAATCATCTTGTCCGCCCGAGGCAGGTTGACCCACAGCTGGATGCCGTGGAAGAGGCCGCCGCTCGCCACGAGCGCCTCGGGGGGAGCCTCGATGTGCAGGATGCCTGCTCCGGCCGTCATCCACTGGGTGTCACCGTTGGTGATGAGACCGCCGCCCCCGATCGAGTCCCTGTGCTGGAAGGTCCCGTCGATCATGTAGGTCACCGTCTCGAACCCGCGGTGCGGGTGCCACGGCGTGCCCTTGGGCTCACCCGGGGCGTACTCCACCTCGCCCATCTGGTCCATGTGGACGAAGGGGTCGAGCAGTTGCTGGTCGACACCGGCGAAGGCCCGGCGGACCGGGAACCCCTCGCCTTCGAACCCCGACGGGGCGGAGGAGACCGAAACGACCGGCCTGGTTCTCGTCGTCGCCCGCTCCAACTGCGGCAGATGGGGCAGGGCCAACACGTCGTCAACGGTCACTGCCGGCATGGTCTCCTCCGATCCTTGGCGGCGGAGCAGGTTGTCCGTCCTGCCCGCCAAACCACCACAAACAACGCTGTTTGCGTCCGCAAGATTCCCTCCGCCAGGGCCGCCACCGCCCCTCCCGCACTCCGAGGCGCCCGCGTTCGGTTGAGGACCCCCGGCCCCGAATGACGGATGACATCCCCGATTCGCACGGCAAAAGGTACTGTTGTGCCAGCAAGCACAACGGGAGACGACAGGTGATCCGGCCACGGGGCGCTGTCACGCGCCGGCGCGACGACGATCAGGGGAAGCACAACTCGTCGGCCGAGGACGTCGGGCGGCTGCTCAGGAACGCCAGGCAGGAGCAAGGACTCGAGCTTCTGGCCGTCCACGATCGCTTGAGCCGTCCCATCACCCAGATCGAGGCCCTCGAGAACGGCGACCTGTCCAGCCTTCCTGACCAGGCGGGGGCCCTCTCGACCCTCCGCCGTTACGCCACCTTCCTCGGGCTCGACAGCGACGCCCTGGCCGAACAGCTGTCCGAAGCATGGCCTGCGTCGGAGGCCACCGGCGTGCTCCACCCCGGTGAAAACACTGCGGTGGTGACTCCTTCGGCCCGCTCCGCGGCCGGCGCCGGACCGCGGGGCCCGGCGAACCCGACTACCACCGGCCTGATGCCGGAGGTCGACACCAGCCCCGACCACCTACGCGCCTTCACCCAGACCGGGGAAGTGCCGCGCTTCGGAGTCGCACCCCGTCCGACCACCGGCAATGGTGCGGGTCCGCCGACGGGCACCTTCCCCGTGGTCCCCCACCAGGACCTCCGACGGGGAAAACGCGCCCTTGCTCGGGCCCGGCGGCGGATGCGGGCCCCGACCTTGCTCAAGGTCGTGACCTGGGCGGCAGTCGTGCTCGTGCTCGTGGTCGCCGCCGGATGGGCCATCCGCACGTGGAACCCGCAATGGTTGATCAAAGCACGCGTCCTGCGGGTCGCCCAGCCCGGTTCCGGCGGATCGACGACGACGTCCACCACCCCGGCCGCCGTGAGTCATCAGAAGGACGCCGTCCAGCCGGTGGCCGCCAGCCGGACGAGCGCCGACTTCGTGGTGCGCACGGCCGACTTCACCGTCACCGTGGCCACCACCGGCAGGTGCTGGGTGCAGATCCTGAGCTCGACCTCCTCCGTCCCGCTGGCCGAAGGCGTACAACCCGCCGGACAGGTGTTCCGCTTCAAGGCGACGGGAACGATGACCGTGCAGGTCGGTGCATCCCCGGTCCTGGTCAGCGTCTCCGTCGGCGGCCGGAACGCCTACCTCGACAAGCCCTCGGTGACACCCTTCACCTACACGTTCGCACCACCGGGCACCACCTGAGCCGAACGCCACGGGAGCGTTTGCCGGCGCGACCGCACCGGCGGCCGAGCGGGCGGGCCGCGTGCGCCGTATCCTCAGGGCCGTGCGAGGCTCGGTGACCGTCCACATGGCTGCACCGCCTGACAAGGTGTGGGAGGTCGTGACCGACGTCGCCCGGGTAGGCGAGTTCAGCCCGGAGACGTTCGAGGCCGAGTGGCTCGACGGGGCGACCGGGCCGGCCGTCGGTGCCCGGTTCCGCGGCCACGTCCGGCGCAACGGCCGCGGCCCCGTCTACTGGACCACGTGCTCAGTCACGGCCTGCGAGCCCAAGCGCGAGTTCGCCTTCGCCGTCGGGGGTTTGGGGTCGAAGGCGGTCAACACCTGGCGCTACCAGCTCGCGCCGGCCGACGGTGGCACCGACGTCACCGAGTCGTTCCAGCTGGCCGACAATCCCGCCATCCGGCTCTATTGGGCCATCGCCGGGCGCGCCCGCGGTCGCACCAACGAGAAGGGCATGCGGACGACCCTCGAACGCATGAAGTCGGTGGTCGAGTCGGCCTAGGCCGCCACTGGTCGACGACCCAACCGAGCGCTCAGCCAGAGCCGAGAGGGCCGAACAGCTGCTCGTAGAGGCCGTCCACGCCGGAACCGTGCAGCGTGAGGCCGCCGTCCGCCACGATGTTCTGCCCGGTGATGAACCGGGCCGCCTTCGAGCAGAGGAAGACCACCACATCGGCGATGTCCTCCGGCTCCCCGATGCGGCCGATGGGCGTGGTGCGCTCGAACCGCTCGATCTCGTGGGGGAAGAATTCGAACCACGGCTCGGTGAGCGCGGTGCGGATCATCCCCGGTGACACCGCGTTGACCCGGATGTCAGGCCCGTACTCGAGTGCAGCGGTGGCTGTGATGGCGGCCACCCCGGCCTTGGCCGCGGCGTAGGGGGCCTCGCCGGCCGCCGGTCGCGTGCCGCTGATGGATGCCGTGGACACTACGCTTCCACCGCCGGCCGCCTTGATGTGGGGGATGGCGGCCCGGAAGCCGAGATAGACACCGGTCAGGTTGACCCTGATCAGCCGGTCCCACTCCTCCGGGGCCCATTCGTGGAGCGGCGACTGGTTTCCGGTGCCGGCGTTGTTGAAGAGGGTGGTGAGCCCGCCGAGGGCGGCGGCGGCCTCGTCCACCGCGGCCGCAAACCCGTCGACGTCACAGACGTCGGCGACCAATGCCGACCCGCCGATCTCGTCGGCCACCGCCTTGGCCCGGTCCCCGTCGATGTCGAGGACGGCCACCGACGCACCTTCGGCGGCCATCTTCCGGCACGTGGCCCGGCCGATGCCCGAGCCGCCACCGGTCACGATGGCCCGCTGTCCATCGAGCAGTCCCATCCTTGGCTCCTTGGTCGTTCGTCGTCGTTCGTCGTTCGTCGTTCGTCGTTCGTCGTTCGTCGTTCGTCGTTCGTCGTTCGTCGTTCGTCGTTCGTCGTTCGTCGTCGTGCGCGGGATGGCAGTCAGGTCGCCGAGCCGCTCTTGCGGCGGCGGCGTTCCAACGAGCGGACGATCGAGGCCTCGATGAGCTTGTCGTTGTCGCGCGAGATGAAGTCGTGCACGCGCTTTTCGAGGAGAGCCCGCATCACCGGGTTGAACACCTCGTACGTCTCCCGGAAGTAGACCCGCGTGGTCCCGTCGCCCAGATCCTCGAGACGTGTCCAACCCGATGCTCGTGACCACAGCGGCTTGCCGATGGCGTCGTAGCGCCATGACACGGGCCGAACCGATTCGGTGATCCACTCCCATGACTGGGCACGCCCGCCGGAGAGGAGGTACCTGGGGACCGGGAACTCGCAGTGGCGAACCAGTCCGTTGCCCGCCTCATCCCCCTGGTGATAGATCTCGATGCGATAGGTGGGCGTCTCGACCCCGGCGCGGGTGCTCGCCCAGATGACGTCCCAGACCTCCTCGGGAGTCCCGCTGACGACGAAGTCGAATCGGTGGTCCTGCACGCGTCCCTCCTCCCGGCGCCGGCCTACGGTAGCGGGTCGGCCGGACGGCGGCGCCCGGTCAGCCAAGGAGCCCTCGATGTCCGATGATCCGTCGCTCTCCCCCTCGCCCTCTGCATCGCCTTCGGCACGACCTCCGCAGGAGGACCGAGGGTTCTTCGACGTGGCACTGGGCCAGCGCGCCTGTCGGCGGTTCAGCGACCGCCCGGTCGATGACGAGCTCGTCGTGCGCTGCCTCGAGGCTGCCGTCCACGCGCCGAGCGCCGAGAACCGCCAGCCATGGCGGTTCGTTGTGGTCCGCGAGGAAGGAACCCGCCAGGCCATCGGCGCGCTCACCCGGCGGGCGTGGCGGGACGGTGGCCGTCAGCATTCCGAGGGCCGCCTCTCGCCATCGCTCCTCGCCGCCGTGAACGACGGCGCCGAGTCCGGGATGGTCACTGCCCCGGTCATCGTGGTCGTCTGCGGCGACAGCACCCTCGGCCTCCAGCTCACCTTGCCCGCCTCGGTCTTCCCCGCCACACAGAACCTGCTGCTAGCGGCCACGGCCGTCGGCCTGGGGTCGACCATGACCACCCTCGCCATGGTGTTCGCCGACGACCTGCGCCAACTGCTCCACCTGCCGGTCGCCGTCTATCCCATGGCCGTCGTCCCGCTCGGGTGGCCCGCCCGCCCGCTCGGCCCCCCGCGGCGCCTCCCTCTCTCAGAGCGGGTGAACCGCGACCGCTACGGCGTCCCGTGGTGATGTCGGCGGCGACTGCGGCCGCCTCGACCAGATGGCGGCGGACACCCGACCCACGGCATAGACGAAGGCACTGAAGGCACCGACGAAGAAGCCGATCGGCCAATTGGTCAGATAGGAGCTGGCGATGGCCGTCCACACCGTTCCGAGGGCCAGCACGACCGAGAGCACCACGGCAACTGGAGGGCGAGCGGACAGCGTGCGGGCGGCGGCCGGCGGCCCGACCATGAGGCTGAAGATGAGCAGGGCCCCGACGACGGGCACCGTCATGGCCGTGGCCAGCGCAAGGAGGACAAGGAAGGCCATCTCGACCCGGTAGGCCCGAACGCCCTTCGCTTCGGCCACGTCGGGAATGGTCGACGAGAGGAGGAGCGGGCGGTAGAGAACGGCGATCCCGGCCAGGCAAGCGATGCCGAGGGCGGCGACCGGCAGGATCTCCGTCGTGCTCACACCGAGCACCTCGCCGAAGAGCAGGGCGAAGATCTCGGGCGAGTACTCGGTCGTCCGGCTGAGGAAGGCGGCTCCGAGGGCCAGCATCATGACCAGGGCGAGAGCGGTCACGACGTCGTGCCGACCACGTCGTCCGAGCCAGCCGATCCCGAGCGCGGCCAGAACGGCGAAGGTGCCGAGGCCGATCGAGCGCGTTGATGCCCAACAGGGCGGCCCCGGCCGCGCCGGCGAAGGCGCCGTTGGGGATGGCGTGCGCCGGGAAGGCCGAACCTCGAAGGACGACGAAGAAGCCGACGACACCGGCGATGCCGGCCACCATGGTGGCCACGATCCAAGTGTTGGTCATGAATCCCGAAAACACCCGGCCTATACCTCCGACGCCCTGGCACCCGCCGCCACCCCGGTCGATGCCGGCTCCGTGAGGCTGGGAGGGCCTGCCGGCGGGGCCGCATCGGACCTGTGGGCCAGCGCACCGCAGGCCAGGTAGGTGGCGACGATGAGGGCGACGATGAAGAAACTGACAGGGAGGGCATCGTGACCGGATCCCCAGTCCGCGCTGTCGTAGGCGAGCAGGACCCCGACCCACGTCGCGCCGACTCCGAAGACGCTGGCGGCGACCAGTGCCGACCTCATTCGCTTGGTGAGGCGCAACGAAGCAGCAGCCGGCCCGATCAGCAGGGCGGTCGAGAGGATGGCTCCGACGGCGATCGACGACAGGCCGACAGCAACGGCCAAGGCCAGCATGTAGGCGATCCCGATGACTCGGATGCGGACGCCCTTGGCGGCAGCGACGTCATCGTCGACCGATGACAGCAGCAGGGGCCGGTAGACGAGGGCGATGGTACCGACCGCCACCACGCTGAAGACGCTCATGATGGGGATGGTCGACGCAGCTGTGGCGAAGATCGATCCGAACAGGATCTGCTGGGTTGCTCCGGTCGTGGCCGAGGTGCTCGTGGTCAGGTAGAGGAACAGCGAGGCCAGGCCGATTGAGGCGCCCAGGACGACACCGGTGGCGAGGTCCCTCCCCCGTACGTGGCGAACGCCGATGGCTTCCATCGCTCCCGCACCGGCGACTGCGCCGACGATGAAACCCAGGAGCGGATTGATCCCCACCAGGAAGGTGCCGGATCCACCGGTGGCCGACGCTTCGGTCAGCGCGTGGCCGGCGAAGGATTGGCCGCGAACCACGGTGAAGACCCCGACGATGGCCGACACGACCGCGGACACCCCCCCGATGACCAGCGCCGTGTGCACCTGCGGGCTGGTGAAGAAGCCGGGCTCGAACAGCCAGCTCATGGCAGTTCAGCCCACCTCGATGATGGGGTGGGGTGCGTTGGCGTCATCGTCGGTGGGATTCGGGTCCGACCACGACGAGGACTCGACCGTGCACGTTCACGACGTCGACGTGGTGCCCATAGAGGCGGCTGAGGACGTCGCCCCGGACGACCTCGTCCGTCGTCCCGGTGGCCGCCCGGCCGCCGGCCAGATAGACGAGGCGGTCCATGACGGGCAAGAGCGGATTCATCTCGTGGGCGGAGAGCAGAACCGAGATCCCGTGCTCGCACGTGATCCGGTGAAGCAGCTCGACGATCTCGTGACCGCTGCGAAGGTCGAGGTTGGCCAACGGCTCGTCCAGCAGCAGCAGCTCGGGCCGGGCGACCAGGGCGTGGGCGATCAAGACCCGCTGCTGTTCACCACCGGAGAGCCGGCCGACACGGGTATCGGCGAACTCGCTGGCGTGGCAGGCGTCCAGGATGTCCTCGACGGCCTGGCGACGGGCCTTGGACGGGAGCGGCAACCCGAGACGGTGCCCGTCGACACCGAGCTCGACCAGATCACGAGCCCGCATCGGCATGTCCGGATCCAACAGCACCTTTTGTGGGACATACCCGACGGACCGGTTCCGACGGCCCCCGCCGGCGATGCGCACCCGCCCTGCCGACGGCCGCTGCAGTCCGAGGATGACCCGGAGCAGCGTCGTCTTGCCGGCTCCGTTCGAGCCGATCAATCCGGTGAACTGGCCCGGCCCCACCGAGAAGCTGATGTCGTCGAGGATCAGCCGGCCGCCCAGCGACACGCTGACACCCTCGACGGCGAGGGTCTCTGCCCCGATGTCCGGGATCCGGTCGGTCACAGGCGCACGGTCGAGGTCTTGTCGACCACGGCGTCCTGGATGGCCCGGGTCTCGGCCAGCATCCACGACTGGTAGTCGTAGCCGGGGACCGGCATCGTCTCGTACACGCCGACCACGGGCACGCCCGCCTGCTGCGCGTTGGCCCGCACGGACTCGGTGAGCGAATCGACTACCTGCTGGTTGTAGACGAAGACCTTCACCCTGTGCTTCGAGAAGAAGCCGTTCTCGAGGGTCACGTCCTGCGGGGTGGGGTCGGTACCGTTCATGATGTCCGCCTGGAACTGGAACGGCGTCAAGTTGTCGACGCCCATGGCCTGGAGGAGGTAGTCGGCCACCGGCTCGGTCGTCGCCGCCGTCGCCCCCCCATGGCTGGCTCGGAAGACGGCGATGGCTTGGAGCCACGGGTCGAGCGAAGCGTCGAATCTGGCCACGTTGGCCCTGAAGTAGGCGGCGTGGGCCGGGTCGAGCGCGGCGAGGTCGTCGCCCATAGCCTTGGCCGCAGCCGGCATGGTCTTGGGGTCGTACCACAGGTGCGGGTTCGGCGTGCTGTCCGGTAGTCCGAGCAGTTCCTGCACATCGATGACCCGCCGGTGCGAGTTCGGTGATGCTGCTTCGATCTTGCTCATGAAGCTGTCGTATCCCACGCCGTTCTGAATGACGAGACCGGCATTGCCGACCTCGCTGGCCACGTTCGGGCTCACCTCGTGGGTGTGGGGGTCGGTGTTCGGGTTGCTTTCGACCGAGACCACATTGACGTACCGGCCACCGATCTGGGAGGCCACGTTGCCGTACTCGTTCTCGGCAGCCACCACGGAAACCACGCCGGTCGACGAGACGCCCGAGGCCGAGACCGACCCGCACGACGCCAGGGCGATCGGCGCAGCGAGCCCGACGGCGAGCATCGCCGCGGCGGGACGGAGCCGTTCACGGCCGAGATGGCGAGCCTGTCGCCATGCGCCCATGACATTCGTCCTCCTGGGAGGCGGTGTCCCGCTCCTCCTGTTGGGAATCGTTCCGGATAACATATACGGAAACGGTTCCCGATACAACTAGAAGCAGAACTCTCCCAAAAAATCGCTCGCAGCCACGGGTTATGGCTTGACCCTTATATAAGACACATCTAATGTAAGTCCCGTGACCAGCACCAGCCCCGGACCGCAGATCGATCACGACTCCGTGACCGGGGCCGTCCACGTGACCGGGGCCGTCGACGTGACCGGGGCCGTCGACCTGTTCAAGGCGCTGGCGTCACCGATCCGACTTGGCGCCGTCCTCGAGCTCGGTTCCGGTCCTCGGTGCGTCCATGAGCTCTCCGCCGCACTGCTGGCCGCCGGCCGGGAGGTGAGCCAGCCGCTGCTGTCCCAGCACCTGAAGGTTCTGCGGGAGATCGGTGTGGTCTCGACCACCCGCCGAGCGACCGAGGTCACCTATCAGCTCGTCGACGACCACGTCGCCCACATCGTCTCCGATGCCATCCGACACGCTCGGCATCCGGCAATCACACGAGGAGCAGGCATGACCACAGGCCACACCGTGCACGACGGCCACCGAGCCGATCGCTGAGCGATCCGGCGCCGACCCGCCTCTGACCTCTGCCTCCCATGCCCCAGGAACGATCGACCCGCCAGAAGCGTGCCCTCGCCGCTGTGCTCGACGCTTCGGACAGCTTCCGCTCCGCCCAGGAGCTGTTCAGCGAGCTCCGAGCTCAGGGCGAGAACGTCGGCCTGACTACGGTCTACAACCAGTTACGGGCCCTGGCCGAGGTGGGCGAGGTCGACGCCCTCCGCGCTGACGACGGCGAGACGCTCTACCGCCGGTGCATCACCGGACAGCACCACCATCATCTGGTCTGCCGTCAATGCGGGCGGACCGTCGAGGTCGAAGGGCCCGAGGTCGAGAGTTGGGCCGATCGCGTCGCCGAGGTCCACGAGTTCGTCGATGTGAGCCACACGCTCGAGATCTTCGGCACCTGCCGTGCATGCTCGCCCGCCGGCGACTGACCTCGCTCGACCTGCACCTGGATCTCACACCTTTCCAGCCGCCCCTTGGAGGGCCGAGCCGGCAACCGGAGCGGGTCCAGTCTGTCCCGTCTCCCGGAGCCTGGCGGCCCGGGCTCGTTCGACCTGGCGATCGAGGACGGACCGCGCCTCGGAGCCGTCGCGGTTGGCCGCCGCGATCCTGACCGGCCCGCGGGTCGAGTCCAGGTGCACGGTGGCGAGCCTGAGGGCCCGCTGCAGCGGGCCGGCGGTCAGCCTGAGGCTCTGGGTGCGCTCGTGCGGGACCACTTCCACCGAGCGCGACACCAGGCCGTGGTGCACGACGAAGACCCGGTCATCGGAGCCCATGCGCTCGGCGCGCCACCACAGTGGCGATCGGAATGCCGCCCGCCGCGGCGGACGGCTGAGGGGGATCGAAGCGAGGTCGACGCCGCCCATCACCCAACCCACGAGCGCCTCGGCGTAAGACCGCGTCGTCACCGGCAGCAGCATGGTCGATCTCGAGTTGGCGCTCCCGGCGTACCCGGCCACGTTCATGCGCACCTCTGCCCAGCCGAAGAGACGCCAGGCGACGGGCTGATGGATGAGGATGGCCTGAACCCGCCGGGGGGGCACGGTCTGGCGACTCGTGGACAGCAACCCGTGTCGGATGCGCAGCCCATCGGGCGAATCCGTGACCGTGAAGTCCCACAACGTGCTCACCCGTCGCCAGATGGCGTGGCCGATGAGGATACGCGAACCAGATGAAGAGGCCAATACCGAGGCCCGCGGTGGCCTGGTGGCCATTCTGGTTACCGACCACGGTGAGTACCGGCCCGATGAACAGCAGCACCAGCCGCCACGAGACCATCTGGAGCAGGACGGAGCGCACCAGCAGCCCGTGGGGGACGGTCACCACCGGTCGCTCAGGGGCTTCCGGCGCGCCCTCCTCGCCGCCGCCCGAGCGGCTGAGGAGGTCGGCCCGAAGCTTCTGGGCCACTGGGAGCGCCAGAAACCGCAGTCGGACGGCCGACCGTTCGGTACCTGCCGTCGTGACCCTCACCTCGGCCAGGCTGAAGATGCGGGCCGAGAACGGCTCGAGGACGTCCACGCTCTGCACCCGGTTGAGGCGGACACGCTTGGACTGCTTGTTGAGCAGGCCCGTGTCGATGCGCAGCTCACCGCCGAGCAGGTGGTAGCGGGTCACGGCGACGGCGATGACCCCGCGCACGAGCACCAGGACGGCGAGGCCGCCGTAGATGGCGAGGATGGTGACATTCGGTCCGCCGCCCTGCCCCGCCTGATGTCCCACCAGGCTGAAGAGGAAGACGGCGGCCAGCACCCCGAGGATCCGGCCACCGAGCGCCACCGGGGTGAGCGGATGCAGCCTGAACACCTCCTCTTCCGCCTGGCCCGGCATGCCCCCTCGCTGCGGAGGCTGCAGCTCGCTGGTGGCGTCCGAGCTCGGGGTGGAAGCGGCGGACTCAGAGGCCACTGGCGTGAGCCTCGCCCAGTTGGGTGAGGCGGTCGCGGAGTCCGGAGGCGACCGCTGGCACGAGACCGCACACCTTGGCGTCGGTGGTGGCCGCGGCCGTGTGGAGTTTGACGCTGACCAGGCCAAAGCTCCGCTCGATGGGGCCGGCCTCCACGTCGACCAGCTGCATGCGTCCATAGGGGACGACGGTCAGCCTTTTGAACATCGCACCATGGGTCACCACGAGGTCGTCGGCCCGCTCCACGTATCCCCACGAGCGCAGGTTGCGGCCGATCGCCACCCAGCCCAGGGCGAGGGCGACAACAGCCACAACGGCCACGGCGTCGGCGGCCGCCGACGAGGCCGACGCGCACCCGATGACCACGCCGACGGAGGCGGGTACGCCGGCCACCAGCAGGATCGTGCGGCGCATCCTGGCCAGTCGGGGTGAGACCCGCTCCCACTCGTGCTCGCGGGGAAGCGAAGGGGTCCTCCATGACGTCGAACCTACCGGCGAGAGATGCCACGGGTCCGGCGGCGCTACTGCTCGGCCATGATGCGCTCGAACTCGACCATCGGGTTGACGGGGACGTGCTCGCTCAAGGTAACGGTGACCGAATGGATGGCGGCCGTGCAGGAAAAGGGCGCCACATATCCCTCTCCGACGGGCGGCCCGACCTCGTAGCCGCACGTGAGCCCGGACCCGGTGGCGCTGAAGGCGGCAACGGTGAACGTCGGGATCTGGGCCTCGGCCACGACCTTTCCGTCGACCGAGATGGTCCCCGTGCCCCCCCTGTGCTCGCCGGGCTCGAACTGGTAGGTCAGCCGGTGGCGCCCAGGGCCGATGGGCTCTGTGGCCGCGACCAGGTGACGCTCCTTGCCGTAGAGGTTGTGCACGTAGCGGGGCCGACCCTCGAGCAGATGCAGCGAGAAACCCCCCGAGCACCGAGCCCTGGGCCAAGACCACGCCCTCGGCGGGATCGCCGGCGTCCACGGTCAAGTCGGCCTCGATGATGTGGCCGCGGTTCTTCACGTTGGCCGCCACCGTCTCGGGCACCGGCGAGGTGCCCGGGTAGTAGGTGAAGCGCAAGCGCGGAGACCGGCGATCGGGCTTGGGATTGAACGATGGTGTGCAGGACGCGGTTGTCGAGGGGGAGCACCTGGTTGTTTCGGGCCTCGACCCACCATCGCTCGACCAACTCGGCCAGGCGGTCGGGCTCGGCCAGGGCCAGGTCGTGGAGTCTCGGTCGGGTCATCCGCCACCCGGTAGAGCTCCCACCGGTCCTCGCTGAACGGCGCGTTCCAGTTGATCCCGTCGTCGTAGATGGGGCCGATGGGCTTGTAGGTGACAGCCTTCCAGCCGTCGTGGTAGATCGCCCGGCTGCCGAACATCTCGAAGTACTGGGTCGACCGGTGTCCCGGCCGCTCGGCGCCGTCTTCACCCAGCAGGGAAGCGAAGCTGAGTCCGTCGATGGGCGTCTGGGGCACGTAGTCGATGGTGCGAGGCGGGTCGACGCCGATCAGCTCGAGCACGGTGGGCAGGACGTCGACGGCGTGGGTGAACTGGCCACGGATCCCACCGGCGGCGGCCAGGCCGGCCGGCCAGCTCACGATGCACGGATCGGCCACGCCTCCTTCGTGGACCTCCCGCTTCCATCGCTTGAACGGCGTGTTGCCGGCCATGGTCCAGCCCCACGGATAGTTGTTGTGGGCACTGGGTCCGCCCAGCTCGTCGATGCGCCGGTCCAGCTCTGCGGGCCCGGCCGGGTCGAAGTTCTGCAACCGGTTGTCGTTGATCGAGCCGCTGGGGCCGCCCTCGGAGCTGGCGCCGTTGTCCGAGACGAGCACGACCAAGGTGTTCGCGGCGTCCCCGGTCTGCTCGAGGAAGGCGAAGAGTCGGGCCAGCTGGGCGTCGGTGTAGGAGAGGAAGCCGGCGAAGCACTCCATGAAGCGGGATGCGACCCGTTGCTGGGCCGGCGGCAGGTCGTCCCAGGCGGGGACCCAGTGCGGGCGCGGCGCCATCTCGGTGCCGGGTGGGAAGAAGCCGGCCGCCTGCTGCCGGGCGAAGATCGCCTCCCGCCACCGGTCCCATCCATCGTCGAAGTGGCCGCGGTAGCGATCGATCCACTCCCGTGGGGCGTGGTGGGGCGAGTGGCAGGCGCCCGGTGCAGAAGTAGAGGAAGAAGGGCCGGTCGACGTCGACGGCGCGCAGATCGGCGACATTGGCGATGGCCTGATCGACGAGGTCCGCACTCAGGTGGTAGCCCTCCTCGATGGAGCGGGGCGGCGTGATCGAGTGGTTGTCGTGGTAGAGGGCGGGGACGAACTGGTGGGTCTCGCCACCATGGAACCCGTACCAGCGGTCGAACCCCCGGGCCAGCGGCCACGAATGGCGGGGCGCGGCCATGTTGGTCTCGTCGTCGGGGGTCAGGTGCCACTTCCCGACGGCGTAGGTGGCGTAGCCGCGATCACGCAGGATCTCCGAGAGGAAGCCGTTCTCCTTCGGGACCTCGCCGTTGTAGCCGGGGAAGCCGACGGCGAGGTCGGCGACCCGGCCGAGGCCGTTGCGATGGTGGTTGCGGCCGGTCAGCAGGCATGCCCGGGTGGGCGAGCACAGCGCGGTGGTGTGGAAGTTGGTGAAGCGAACGCCGCGGTCGGCGAGGCCGTCGATCGTCGGAGTGGCCATGTCGGAGCCGTAGCAGCCGAGCTGGGCGAAGCCCACGTCGTCGAGCACCATGAGCAGGACGTTCGGAGCGCCCTGCGGTGGACGGCGGGCGTCGGGCCACCACGGCGTCGAGGTGCGCCAGTCGTCACCGATGACACCCTGGAACGGTTGCGTTTCCATCCGACCTCCCGGCTCCGACGCGGTTCACCTGTCGGGACGGTCTTACCACCGCAGAAGCCGCCACGAGAGCGGCGGCGCCGAGGGCCGCTCAATCGTTCGGCCCGCTCGGCCATTCCTCCCGGGCGATGGCCTTGGCCGCCTCGAACTGGTCGTCCGTGATGAGCCCGGAACGGTGCAGGACAGCCAGGTGCTCGAGCTCCGCCGAACCTCCTGGGGTCGCGGTGCCCGTCGAGGCAGACTCTCCCGGCTCGGGGCCGCTCGACGGCATCGCCTGGGCATCACCGCCGTGCAGGCGCAGCGAGTGGCCACAACGAGGACACTGGGGCTGGCCAGGCCGTCCGGAGAGCAGCTGATTGGCGGCGGTCGACGAGCTCGTGCTCCAACGGCCAGCTGCTTCACGAGCCGAGCTCTGACCGCACGGTCGGCAATCGGAACAGGTCGAATGGGTCTCGCGTGATGTGATCGCCACTCCCCCGAACGTTGGAACGAGGCCCGGGGTCCGGGGTCCGTCGAGCGACGCCGTGCGTCATGTCAGCAGGCAGGAACAGCGGCTCACCGACCCGGGGTTGCGCCCGATCGTAACGTCGTCCTCCGAAGGGCGCAAGACCCCTTGCCCTCACCCCCCCGACAGGTGGGTGAGGGCGACGCCTTTCACTTTCGCTGGCCGCGTCTCCATCGGTCTAGAGCGGACCGGAGCGGAGGAACAGGTCGACGATCGATCAATCGATCGATCGCTCTCCGCCCAGAAGTGGCGGGGTCCTCGGCCCGGTGACGCGTAGCCTCCTGCGCATGGACGACCCTCGTGAAGACGCAGTACGAGAAGCCGAGCTCCTTCTCGAAGTGGCCAAGCAGCTGCGGACCACCCTTCGTGAGTCGGAGCGTCTCTACCGTCAAGCGATCCGGGGTCTCGAACGAGGATCCCCGGTCACCGAGACGATCCAGGCCGTCGGGGCGCACAGTGCTCGGGGCGAGCTGACAGAGGCAGTCAAGAGCTTCGAGCGGCAGCGGCACCGCACCCGGGTAGCCCTCATCGCCGCCCAGTTGGCGGAGGGTGAGTCGATCGGTGCGGTCGGCCGATCCTGGGGCTTCTCACGACAGCTGGCCTCCGTCTACGCAAGCGAGGCGAGGAAGACCTTCGGGACGTGAGCTCCACCCGGCTGCCGCCCGTACGAGCACCTCGGCTGCGGTTACCCCGCTGGCTCCAGGCGGCCCTGCGGCGGGCGGCGAAGCTCGCTAGAGAAGCGACCGGTCCCGGACAGCGCGAGCGGCCTTCTTCGCTTCGTACATGGCCTCGTCGGCTTGCCGGACGAGCACCATCGGGTCGGTGTCGGGGTCGCACTGCGCCAGGGCGATGCCCACGCTGGCCTCCAACGCCAAAGTGGTTCCGCCCACCGAGATGGTGCGATGGGCGATGCTCTGCCGAATCCGCCGGAGCACCGTCGTCGCTCCGACAGCTGTGCCTGTGGCAGAGCACGACGAGGAACTCGTCTCCGCCGAGCCGGCCCACGACGTCGCACGGTTCCGTGGCGAACATCAGCGCCATTGCCGTCGTGAGGATGGCCGCATCGCCGACCTCATGGCCGTAGTTGTCGTTGAGCGGCTTGAGGCCGTCCAGGTCCACGAAGAGCACCGCCACCGTCTCGCCGGCGTCTCGCCGACGGCTGACGTCCTCGGTGAGGAATTGGAACACGGCGGCGCGGTTGAGCAAGACCGGTGAGCGCATCGTGCGTCGCCGCCGCCTGCAAGAGGTGACGCTGGAGCTCACGTTCGCGGATTCGGGAGGTCAGAAGGTCGACCGAGGCCTGCAAGTGCCTGGCCGGTTCGCCCCGGCAGGGGCGTCAGCAGGTCGGGATCCGACGGGTCCTCGGCGGCCAAGGCGACGGCCTTTCCCTGGACCGCCTTCAACGTGGAGGTCATCTCGTTGAACGCCTCGGTGGTCGTGGCGATCTCCTGCGGCCCCTCCTCGTCGAGCCGCTCGGTGTCGAAGTCGCCACTCCGGATCCGGTGGGCGACGTCGGCCAGCTTCTTGAGTGGGCGGGTGAGCATTCGGCTGGCCACCACGACCCCGCCGACACAGATGGCGGCCAGTGCGGTCAGGAAGGCGAGCTCTCCGATCAGTCGGCCCCGCGCCGCGTGAGCTTGGGCGGCGGCGGTGTCGCTGAGGTCGGTCGATGCCGAGGTCACGAGGCGGTTCAGGTCGGCGAGGTAGTTGAGGCCCGGCGCCATCGACTGCCCGGCGAAGGTCAAGTTCCCGAGGAACGGCGGCCGGAGGTTGTTCAAGGCGACGTTCAGCCCCTGTTGGATGGTGGCGGCAAAGTGCTGATCGGCCGGACTGGACTGCAGCTGGTTCCACGCCCGCTGCGCGTTCGGGCTCAGGTGTCCGACGAACTGGCTGGTCGCAGCCTGGTAGTCGCCCGATGCCTGGATGAGCTCCTGTTTGGCGCCCGATGGGCCCGTTCCCTCGAGGACGTAGATGGCGCCCTCGATCTCGTGCCCGCCGGCCAGGAACGCTTGATAGGTCTGTCGCAGCGCCGCGGCGTGCACTTCGAACGAGCCCGGTGGTTGCCATGCGGCGATGTCGGCTTGCAGCCGGTCGTAGTCGCCGTACCAGACGTCATCGACATCGGCCGCCATCTTGGTGGCAAATGGCTGGACGGTCGCATAGGTGACCGTGTCGGACGCCACCTTCGGCACCAACTCCGTGAGCTCCTTGACATCGGCCCGAAGCGCCGGCGTCGACGAGAACGTCGGATAGGCGGCCAGTTGCGCGGTGATCTTCGGCAGCTGGACCCGGAAGGGAGTCGCCGGATGAAGCAGCTCGTCCAGCTGCGGCTCAGTGATCCCGAGCGTGCTCGGCATAGGACACGGCCAGAAGCGGCACCTCGAGCCGGTTCATCTCGGCTCGGGCCTCGGCGACGGTCCGAAGTTGGTCCGCATCTCGGGATGCGGCCTGGGCATGATTCGCCGTCCTCCAGGCCGATGCGGCTGACGAGGCGATGAGCACCCCGGTCGACAGCAGCGGAATCAGGACCACCAGGGCGAGCACCAACGCCACCCGAGGCCGCCAGCGACCCGCTTCGCGGATCTCGTCCGCACGAAGATGACCGGGGTCGGCTGGCACCGGGTCCGCTGGCACGGGGGCCGCCGACGGCTCCTCGAAAGTCGGAGCAACGGTGGCGGCGTCCTCAAGGCTGTTCTCCTCCACGAATTATGTCGGCATGGCGGCTGGCCGGACTTGACCGACCCGGTCGGTCTGGCTCCCGTGCGGCGGCCACATTCCCAGACAGCTCCGGGCAGGGTCCACACGGCAGGGGGCTCACTCATCTTCCGATTCCCACCGAGTCGACAAGGCGGTGGACAGAGCACTTGGTGGTCCCCAGCGGAAGTGGCGACGCTCCCTACGCTGACTCCGATGGCGCGCCGAAGATGGCCGGCTCGAAGACCTCCGCACCTCCGTGCCAGCGCGTCGGCCCTAACACTTAGCGCCACCGCCGTGCTGGCCGACAGCCTGTGGCACCGAATCAAACGCTCGGCCAACAAGCACGACCCTGCACGTCGCCGCTGAGCCTTCGGCCCGAACTGGACAACTGCCAGTTCCGACCGGTCGATGCCCACCATGGGACCGATCGGCATCGATCCTTCGAAGGCCGACGGCATCCAGCTCGATGTCCTCAATGGGCTCCTCGACGACGAACCCATCTTCAACGGCGACTTCGCCGATCCCTTCGCGCTGCGGACACCGGACGAGCTGTATCTCTACGCCTCGAACACCGTGACCACGCGCTATGCGCCGGGCGCGCACGTTCCAGTGATCAGCTCTGCTCTCGTGACTCGGGATTCGAGGGTCAGTATCTGGGGGACGCATTGCCCACGCTTCCCAAATGGACAGTCCCCGGCTTTCAATGGGCGCCGGCGGTGTGGAGACAACCGGATGGCACCTACGTCCTCTACTACTCGACACCAGCGACGATCCCCTTGGGGTGCCTGGCGAAGTCGACAGCAGCCGGATGTGTCACGACCACCAACGGGCCGAGCAGCGCAATGTGCATCTCGCGGGCGATGAGCACGCAACCCGGCGGGTCCGTTCGTCGATGATTCCTCGTCGGCGTTCGTGTGCCCGGTATCGGAAGGAGGTGCGATCGACCCGAGTGTGTTCGTCAGCGCCGACGGCACCCCGTGGCTCTTGTGGAAGAGCGACGGTGACTGCTGCAACCTGCCGACGGACGATCTACTCCCAGCAGCTGTCGCCCGACGGGCTTTCGGTCGTGGGCCCGGCACACCGGCTGATCGGTGCCACACAGAGTTGGGAAGGAGGCCTGGTCGAGGGGCCGTCCATGATCCAGAACGGCAACGATTACTGGCTCTTCTACTCGGCCAATCTCTGGGGCACGGACGACTACGGCATCGGCGTCGCCCGCTGCGCCTCGGTGACGGGTCCGTGCACCAAGCCGCTCGACCATGCATGGCTCTCCTCGTCTGCGGATGCGGGCCAGACGCGACCCAGGTCCGGGCGGTGAGGAATTCTTCCAGGCCGGCGGGCTCATCTGGATGGTGCACCATGGCCTCGCTCCCGGACAGACGGGCAACTACGCTGAGCGGCGGCTCTATGTCGACCTGCTGGCTTTTCCCGAGCGGTCAACCGCCGCGGATCGCCCCCAGCGCGCCGGCGGCGGCGTTGGCCGAGGCCGTTCTCTACTACGGCGACCCGAATTTGCCGGCCGAGCCCCGCCAGGCATTCCTGACCCTCATCCACAAAGTCCGCGGAGCTTTCTCCGGCGACTCGGACAACAGCGTGGTCGCCGACGGCATGCCTCGTCTGCACCCACCTGAACCGCCACCAGGATGCCAACCAGGTGATCCAGTCCCTGGCCGGGCGCAACCTGACTTCGTTCGAGTCCTACGTGGTGGCCGTCTTCGCCGCCGAGTACTTCTGCCCCCAGGACGCCCAGCAGGCTCTGCAGGACACCCAGGAAGCCCTTACTCAGAGCTCGTGATCGGGTTGCATCCTCTTTGGCACGCCCTGGCGCAGAAGTCCGGAATATGGACCCTGGATGAGTGCCGGACGCGAATCAGCGGCCGATAGATCCGTCGATCAGCTCCCGCAGGATGTCCGCATGTCCGATCTCCATGGCCCGAGCAGTCATGACCCTGACATGTCCCAACTGATACTGGCCAACGCCACAACCGCGTCGAAGGAACTGCGTCCTGAATTACCCGAGCGGACACACCCCGGGTGCGCAAGCAAGAATCTCGGCCCGCGACTGAGCAAATGGCCTCATCCGACCACGGCTCTGGGTCACCGGTACACCGAGTTCGTGGCGATGCCCTGCCGGTAGATTTGGGACGTGAAGTCCTTGCGTCGCCCACCGCGCCGGCACCGGGCGGTCGCGCTGGCCATCGGCCTGCTCGTCCTGGTCGTCGGCTGCGGGGCGAGCGACTACGAGCGATGTGCTGGCGTCGCCGGCCTCTGCCCTGACCGGGCACGTCGAGTCCGGCACCCCCGGCCCGGATGCCGTGACCGCGTTCGGCGCCGCCGCAGCTGTGCCGGGGACGACTCTCCACGGTCTGGCCGCTCCCGTCGTGGGGGCGGCGGCCACCTCGGACGGACTCGGGTACTGGGTGGTGGCCGCGGACGGCGGCATCTTCGCCTACGGGGACGCTGCCTTCGAGGGATCCACGGGCGGGATCCACCTGAACGCACCGAGTGGTGGGCATGGCCGCCACGCCCACGGGCCGCGGCTACTGGCTGGTCGCCTCCGACGGGGGCGTCTTCGCCTTCGGGGACGCCGTGTTCGCCGGCTCCATGGGAGGCCGTCCGCTCAACCAACCGATCGTCGGGATGGCCGCCACGCCCACGGGCCGCGGCTACTGGCTGGTTGCCTCCGACGGGGGCGTCTTCGCCTTCGGGGACGCCGTGTTCGCCGGCTCCATGGGCGGCCGTCCGCTCAACCAACCGATCGTCGGGATGGCCGCCACCGCCCACGGGCCGCGGCTACTGGCTGGTTGCCTCCGACGGCGGCGTCTTCGCCTTCGGGGACGCACCGTTCGAGGGTTCGATGGGCGGCACGCCCCTCAACGACCCGGTGGTCGGCATGGCCACGTCCCCCGACGGGCTCGGCTACTGGCTGGCCGCCGCCGACGGTGGGGTCTTCTCCTTCGGGGACGCCCCGTTCGAGGGATCCGACGGGGGCACACCGAAGCAGGCTCTCGCAGTCGGTATCGCCGGTCGGCCGGGTGGATACTGGATCGCCTACGGCGTCGATCCGGGGTCGCAGATGATCCCGGCGATCGCCGCCTATGTCGCCGGACGGGCCGACAACGTGACCGTGGCCGTGGAGGACCTCACGACGGGTCAGATCTACCAGTTCCGGCCCGGAGTGGTCGAGAACACGGCGAGCACGGTGAAGGTCGACATCCTGGCCACCCTGCTGGCGCAGGCCCAGGCCGCCGGGCGCCCGCTCACGCCCGAGGAGCAGAGCCTGGCGGTCCCGATGATCGAGGAGAGCCTGGACAGCGCGGCCGACACCCTGTGGACCAGCCTCGGGCCCGGTGCCGTCGGCGCGTTCGAACAGTGAGGCGGGTATGACCTCGACCGTGCCGGCCACCGATGGCGTCTGGGGAACCACGACCACCACGGCACTCGACCGGCTCGCCATGATCCGGACCCTGGTGGAGCCCAACCCGCTGCTCACGGATGCGTCTCGGGCCTACGTCCTCGACCTCATGGAGCACATCACCCCCTCCCAGGACTGGGGGGCGACGGGTGGTGTACCCCCAGGAGTCACCGTGGCGCTCAAGAACGGTTTCGCCGTCATCGATGGGTGGCAGATCAACACCACTGGCTGGGTCAGCGGTGCCGGCCGTGACTACCTGATCGCCGTGCTCACGAACGGAAACGTGTCGGAGCAGTACGGCATCGACACCGTCAACGCTGTGTCCGCGCTCGTCTGGAGCGCGTTTACGGACTGACCGGCGAGAGGTCGGGTCCGTCAGCGCGCTCCGGTATACGAACAGGTCACCGTAGCCGTCGTAGCAACGACAGTCGGCGCCCCACAGCCAGTAGTGGCTCCGACCGTCGTAGTCTTAAGCAGAACGTTGAGAAGACCGGCGTTTACGCCGCCCGCCGAGTCGGTCGGAAGCTCATGCTGTCCGTAGCGGCGGCCTTGTCGCGATCAGCGAGGCTCACTCTCTGTCATGATCCGCTGACATTGAGTGTCCTTCCTCGCAGTCCGAAACCCTGCCGCGAATAGCATCCGAATACAACGGCGTGCGACAGAACGACGGAGGTAGCCATGAAAAAAGTCCTACTTGCTGGCCTGTTGGCCGTGGGGTGTGGAGTCCTGTACCCGGGGATTGCAGGATCGAGTCCTACCAGCGGAACGGAGACCTTCCAGATCACGCAAGTGAACAATCAGCCCGGAGCGGTCTTCGCCCAAGGCGTGTTCGATGCCGGCGGCACGAACTACCCGAAGACCAACACCACCGACCTCTTCGTGTTCTCCAACGGAGCCTTCCTCGTGCATCACCCATTCACGAGCCAGAGCGGCACCTTCAATGCCAACACGTGCAAGTTCACCTTCAGCTTCACCGGCAACTTCTCCCTGAAGGGCGGCGTCGGTGCTTACAAGGGGATCTCAGGCTCGGGGACGTTCAGCGGCTCAGAGAACGGTTTCGCCCCTCGGCTTCCCAACGGGACCTGCAACATGAAGCAGAACGCCCAACCAACGGCGAGTGTCACACAAGTCTCAGCTACGGGGACCGTCTCGTTCGGTTGATCTGACTTCGTGCAGACGCCCGGCCATCCCTCCGGGCGGAACGACCAGGCTCCGGCCTTCCCGCCGGGGCCTTGTCGCGTCACAGAGTCGGTAGGGTCCAGAGGACGTGGACACCTCGACAATCGCTCCCGGCTTCTTCGTCGCCGAGGGCCGCTGCTGGCGGATGGTCTTTGACGGCGGCGGCCTCGGGAGGCACTGCCGGGAGCTGGCGGTGTGGCGGGGCCGGTATACCAACCCGAAGGGCCAGCGGTGGACGGTGTGGGCGTGCGACTCCCACCGAAACGAACTCAACGATGTGCGCCGCTGCCGGCTAGACCTGCTCGAGGGAGATGCTCCCATAAATGTCTAAATGTCAAGGGTCGCGACCGCTGACCTCCGGTGTCCTCCGGGCTGTCCTCCGGTGGGGGCTGTCCTCCGGGCGCCGAGGCGATGGACGCGCGATGGACAGCGCGCAGGACGATCGGACCGAGGACGCGCAAGGCCTGGACCAGGGGGTAGCTGGTGGGGCTAGCTGGACGGTCCGAACCGGATCTTGACGAACGCCGCTGAACGAAAAACGCTGGTCGGACCATTCGGTGGGTCGGCGGCGAACAACTTCGCTTCTCGGCACGCGCGCGATGGACGCGCGACGGAACCTCGTCCCTCTGCCGAGGTTCAAAGACGCCCTAGCGGCGCTCGCCATTTCGAAGGAGTACGGAAGGTGCTCGTGACCATCGATCCGACGAACACCTGACCCCGGAGCCAGGGGCATTGGTCTCGGTCATTCCGGCACCGGAACAACGCTGGATGGGGCATCTCCATGGTTCGTCGCCATCCCCGCCACGAAAGGCGAGGCGAGAAGCGGGACCGCGGTGACCACGAGTCGGTCCCGTCCGCCCTGTTTCGCCTCGTAGAGAGCCGCGTCGGCACGGCGAAGCAGTTCGGCGGGTGAATCGCCGATCCCACTCCAGGTCGACAACCCGAAACTAAGTGTGAGCTGCTCCGAGGAGCCAAGGTTGCCGATCGCGGTTTGCAGCCGCGCAACGAGCTGACGCCCGTCCTCAATCCCCGTTTCCGGGAGCAGGATGGCGAACTCGTCACCGCCGATCCGCCCGACGAGGTCAGTCGAGCGAGCACCCTCCCGCAATGCGTGGGCGATGATCGCGAGCATCGAGTCTCCGGCAGCATGTCCGAGGCGGTCGTTCACTGCTTTGAACCCGTCGAGATCGGCGATGACGATGCTGAGATCGCCCCGATAGCGCGCCGTTCGATCGGCCTCGCTGACCACGGCGCTGTGGAAGGCCTGGTAGTTGAGGCAGCCGGTCAATCCGTCGTAGGTGGCGAGACACTGGAGACGCTCAGTCAGGACACGGCGCTCCTCTTCGCCAAGCTGACGGTTCATGGCCGCCATGGCGGAGATGCTGCCCACGACTCCGATCATGACGGCGGTCACCATGGCACGAGCACCGCTCGCCGGCGGTCCGAGGACGAAGATCAGGCCGAAGGTGACGAGCGCCAAAGTGGCCAGACCGACGACTTCGCGCAGGCGGTACAGGAGCCCGCCGAACAGGACGGGGAGGACGAGAAAGCCGGCCAGAGGGCTGCCCACGCCATTGTCGAGCCCGATCGAGAGAGCGATGACGACCATCGTGGCCACCGACCAACCGAAGAAGAAAGCCTCGCGCCAAGGCGCCGCCAGGGCCTTGGTCCCGACGGGACCGACGACGAAGAGCCAGAGGACGATAGCGACGACGTCGACGACCACCATGAGGCTCCGGTGCGGCCCGTGCGGCGTCAGAGCCAGGTACGCCAGGAGTAACAGACCGCCGAGGACAAATGAGGCGATCCCCATGTGGAGGTGGCGGCGCCAGAGGTTCTGCTCCGACCCCCGAACGAGGCCTTCGAGCCCGAGGAGGCCATCCACTCTGGCGCCCTCCACCGGCTCCTCCTCCGAACCACGCAGGCCTCCCACTACGGATGTATCGGCAGCTGGATGTGCTTCTTGACTGGACGCAACGCCGGACCAGGGAGCAGCTGGTGGGGCTAGCTGGAATCGAACCAGCGACCTCAGCATTATCAGTGAACCTCGGCGAGTCCCGACGCATCCCGCCGCATGCCAACCTGTCTCATCGATGCAGTTCACGTTCGGTGGCAGCTCGATTCGACGAGACGAAGTGACACGGTCCCGGACATCGTCGGACACAAATGTTGGCCCGGGAATTGGTCAGGCGTTTGCAAGCCGAACCTGCAAGGTCAACAGCTCCACGCGCATCCTGGCCCGGCATGATTCGGAACGACGACACGCGATGGCGCCACGCGGCCGATCAGGCACCTAGCAGATCGGCAGGGATAACGGCGATGCCGTCGGGGCGACGGTATGCGTGGGCACCGGCCGTTATGACGGCGGCGTCGAGAAGGTCGTCGCCGAGTTGTTCACGAAGCCAAAGGAGGTGACGAACGTCGGCCGACTGCGGGACGCCGTCGAGCTTCACCTCCAGTGCGACGACCCGTTGATCGCGACGCTGGATGATGAGGTCGACCTCGTGGTCCCCGGCTCGGGTTCGTAGGTGATGCACGGTTGCCTCGTTCGCTTGGGCGTAGACCCGGGCACTCAACGTCACGAGGGACTCGAACAAGGCCCCGAGCAGTGTCCCGTCGCGGGGGATGTCGGGTCCAGCGCTCTGTCCCCGCAACAAGGCACCGGCATCGACACCGATGAGGTGGGCGGCCAGAGCGGGATCGGCAAGATGGTGCTTTGGGGATTGGGTGAGGCGTTGCAGGTGGTTTCGGTTCGGTACCCATCCTGGAACCGGATCGAGCAGCCACAGTTGGGAGAGCACGTCTCGATAGGCGGTCGTCGTAGTCTTCGCGGGCTTGGTGGTCTCCCCGGCTGTAGCGGCGTCGAGAAGCGCGTTGTAGCTGGTGGTCGTCGCTGTGGCTGCGGCGTAGGCAATCAACCAAGCGTGCAACGTGGCGGGACGACGCACTCGCAAGCCTTGCTCGGGGAAGTCGCGTTCGACCACGCGGACGAGGTAGCTCTCTATCTGGGCTCGCCGTGCCCGATCGCCCAATGGCCGGATGCCGGGGAACCCCGATGCAAGGATCTCTTCGACATAGTCGCGCACTCCCATGTCGCTGTTCCCAACGACGGCCGGTCGCTTGCCGGCCAGCATGGCGCCTAGTGCGACGGCTGGTTCGGCTAGGCCGCGCTCGGTCAGGCTTAGGGGGCGCATCCGGAGTTGGACGATGCGTCCGGCACCCGAATGCGCCGGCTCCTCGGTGGGCTCGGCGCTGCCGGTAAGGAGGTATCGGCCAGCTGGAGCCCCGGCATCGACGCGCCGGCGGACAACGTCCCATATAGGTGGGTGGCGTTGCCACTCGTCGATCAGGACCGTGCCGTCGGCAGCGTCGATCACGGAGGGATCGGCGACCAGGACCTCGCGTTGGCCCGGGTCGTCCAGTTCGAAAACGGTGTCAGCTCGTCTGGCCGCCGTCGCCGTCTTGCCCACACCCCGGGCGCCCTCAAGTGCCAAGGCCGGCAGCTGTACCATCAGGGCGTCGAGCTCATTGTCGGCGATGCGGCGTTGGTATTCCACGTCTCCTACTGTACCATTTGCCGGATTCATACGCTACCATCTGCCAAGTCCGCAGGCTTCCGTCTGCCGCGGCGCACGGAGAGCTACGTCAGGCGATGCTCGACTACTACCTGCCCCAAGCAGGGCCGGCGTTCGAGACGTGCCTCGACCGCGAGGATCCGATCGGGGCGCTCATTTCGGCGGAGAAGATGTTCTCCTTCCACCTGGAAGGTGACGGCCGCAGGGTCGTCGTGGACCATCGTTAAAAAAGTGGCTTCGGACCTACAGAGTGTTCGGTCCGCCTTCGGCACACCGGACACACAACCCGACCGACCAGGGGGGCCGGAAGGCCGCTCACGCTCGAGACAGCAACCGAGCAGCCGGAGCGCGCTGCCCTTGATGAGCAGCAGTCACGGCGGAACTCGCCGGCGTGGGCGATGCCAAGAGCACCAATCGCGAAAGCCCAGTTCGCGTGGGCTGTGAGAACTTCCTTTACGACTTCAAGATCCAGATCGTCGGTCAGAGCCGGTCTCAGTCCGGTCGTTCCCCCAAATCGCGACAAACCGAACGAAATCGTTTGTCAAAAGCGGCTTCCCCAACTGACCTCTGCCCCCGTCGCACAGATATATCACCTAGGTAGGGGCCCTCGTCGTCCTCAGCCTCGACACGTATGCGGGTGTTTTGATCTTCCAAGTCAGAGACAGATATTCTCAATCTCAATGGAAACCATCTTGTCGAGATCATTCCGCCCATCAGTCTGTACATTTTCCGAGATCCGTATTCGGCCGTCAAACCTTCTTCATCGCTCGCAATCAGTCGGCCACTACCCAATCTTTCGGAAAGAGTGCGGATTACTGTTTTGGAATCGCCTGGCTCAGTCCACTCAGCCAGCCGCGGCTCATAGCGATTAGTGGCCATCCGTAACCCTCCCACTGGATCCAAGGCTTGAGTCGACGTTCCGGTCGCCGACGCTGACTCTAGGAGTCGCAGCTCACAGTATAGCTAGTTGTGTAGTCAGTATTCGTTGCATTTCCCAAATCGTTCAACCCCTTTGCTTCGCCAAATATATCGTTAAGTTCGCCCACACCTTTACAACTGTGGTGGAGCCAAATACGCCGTACATCTTTTTGAGAACATGTTGGAACTCCGTTGTATTCTGGAGAACCGTCGCATCGACACAGTCCACATTATTGCTGCAATCTTCGCGGTACGGAGAGATGTACGGGTAAGTATCAACGAAGATCAGGTTCAATGATGCATCTAGGAAATTTGATATGTACTGTGCATTGACAAAGGAGTCCTGGTTTGTGACACCGCTGATTACACCGCCGACCAGGCCACCTACAAGGCCGGAAACTCCACCGCCGATTGCACCGGGGATGCAGCCGATGCCAGCGGCCGGAAGGCCCGCAAGACAGCCCGTCAATGCACCAGCAGCTGCCCCTTCGCCTGCGCCTTGTAGGGCGCTCGTAAATTCGTCATGCCAATTGAATCCCGGGAACTCCTGATCCTGAAGTTGAAGAATGTCGCTGCTGCTCTGATTCCAAGCTTGCTCGCAAGTGGCGTGGTTCGACCCGTTGCAACCATCAGAGACCGCTGGTCCTGAGAGCGCATTGTCTCCGCTCGGATCGCTTCGATTAACGGCGTCACCGTCCGCGTAGGCATAGGCCTGGTCGGTGGCGGAGAACGCCGGGTCCCTGGTCGTGAAGCTCCCGGTCTGGCTCTCGTAGAACCGGGCCCGATCGTTGACCAGCCCAGTCGACGCGTCCGTGTACTGGCCCGAGTACCCGAACGGCGAGTCCGGCGTCCCGGTGGCGAGATTGCCGAAGGCGTCATAACGCCAGAACGCAACTTGCTGTCCTGCGTTGTTGGTGGCCAGCCGCGAACTGTCCGAAGGCGTGTAGGTCAGGTAGGTCGGGGTGGAACTGGATAGGTTCACTTGCTCGACGGGTTCGTTGTTCGGGCCGTAGATGTAGTCGTTCGTCCCATCAGTGAGGATTTGAGGGAGCGATCCATTGGAGTCCCAGACGAGCTGGGCGTTCTCTGCGCCCTTGAACCACTGGGCGTTGCCCGAGCCGTCGACGGCGGCGCACACTGCGAAGTTGACGCAGGAAACCGCTTCCAGAGTGTTGGAGCCGTCGATGTCGGTGGCCGGAGACCATGTGGAATTCCTGTAGGTCAGACCGTCGCCAGAAGCGTCGACGGCCGCGCACAATCCCGAGACTGTGCAAGACACCGAATCGATGACCTTGGATCCGTCGATGGAGGTGGCTGACGACCAGCTGGCACCGTTGTACTTGAGCGCGTTGCCGGCACCGTCCACTGCTTCGCAGAAACTCGATGTCGGACAGGAGACGGCCTCCAGCATTGTGGTCCCGTCGATAGTCGTTGCCGATCCCCAGGTTCCCGTGTAGATCACGTCCTTGCCGGTGTTGGCCACCGCCACACAGAACGACGAGGACGAGCACGAGACACCGTTGATCGGCTTGGTGCTGTCGATGCTAGTGGCCGACGACCAGCTCGTCCCGTTGAAGCTCAGAGCATCCCCCGAGTTGTCGACGGCCATGCAGAACGAGGTGCTCGGACAGGAGACCGAGTTGAGGACATTGGTGCCGTCGATCCCCGTGGTCTCGGTCCAGCTCGTGCCGTTGTACTTGAAGGCGTTCCCCGAGTTGTCGACCGCCTCGCAGAAAGAGGTGCTCGGACAGGAGACCGAGTTGATGCGCACGCTGCCGATGGTCGAGGCCGCTGACCAGCTCGATCCGTTGTAGGTGAGCACCCGTCCCGACTTGTCGACTGCGGCGCAGAAGGAGATGGTCGGACAGGAGACCGAGTAGAGCGCCTTGGTGGAGTCGATATCGGTCGTGGTCCCCCAGGTGGGAGCGGCGTACCGGGCCGCCTCCAGGCCGTCGCCGGTGTAGAGGTAGGTCGAGCCGGTCGACGAAGTGGTGGTCGAGGCCATCTGGCCGAGCTGGTTGTAGCCCTCGGTGGTGGTGGTCGAGCCGCTCACCGCCGATGACTGGTCGCCCAGAGTGTCGTAGGAGTAGATGGAGGACGATCCGCCACTGCCGGAGATCGGGGATTGGCCGGTGACCTCGCCGGCGTTGTCGAAGGTCTGAGTGCGAAACCGAAGCGGTAGAACTCCCAACCCGCTTACCACCATGAACTGCGAGCAAGAGATGACTCCGGCTCGCCGCGTCAAGAAGCATGCGGATACAGCGGGCAAGCAGAAGACGTAGGACTGCGAACCGATCGCGGGCATCGCTCTCCGGATGGACGTCACCCTTCCAGCTCGAGGACTGTTTCTGGGTCGATTGAGAGCTTGCCGTCTGGTCGTGGTGGTCAACGGAGATTCGCAGCACGCTTGAAGTCACCCGTACGTCACCCTCCCTGGTGGAAGGCATTGTCGGCCTGCCGACTCGACACCCCGAAACGTCACCTTCAGGCATCCAGGAGGGCACCCCCCACCTGATGCGCTACAAAAATGGGGTGCGGGCTCAGGCGACAGGGCTGGGAAACCACCCCGCAAGATCGGTACGGTGGGGTATTCCGATGGGTGGGTACGGGGCCTTGCTGCTGGCCAAAAGAGCCTGTAACTCATCTCTGCTGTCGCGGCTATCAGCCCTGCCACCTGGACGAACTATTCAGAGTCCCAGCCCACTCCGGCAACGCTGGCGCTTACGCTTCTGCTGGCGACTTTGCCAACTACGACGCGGTGACACACGCAAGATCCTTGGCCGGCATCCCGGTGCAAGTGGCATCGGGTGACTCGGACCCCTTTCACCTGGGGTTCAATCCTTTGCGCAAGTTCTGCCACCTGCCGCTGTCGTCGACTTCTCAAAGGGTTGCCACACAGGCCCCTTCTTCTTCGAGCGGGAGCACCTCCGTCATTGTCCTTCTTGGCTCGTCGCCTCGAAACGTGAGAAGCCTTCGAATCCAGGCGCTCCTAATCCGCTTGGGTTCACGAGTTAAGTGGGTGACTCTGGGAAGCACCAAGCCAGGGAGCTGCTTCTTGGGTTGACGTGAATGTGATCACGCAGGGCAATCACCGTGCGTCTGTCGGCGTTGAGGACTGTTTTCGCCGTGAGTTTCGTGCCTGGGGGTGACGTTGCAGGTGACGTTGCCCAGCTCGGGATGACGTTCAGAAGACGGCCCTCTCAAGACGAATATCCCGAAGGTGACGTTGGGGGTGACGTCCATCCGGATCATGGAACTCCCGGCACATCGTCTCCGGGCAGAGTCGAGGAGCAATGCTGAACAGCCGCACCACGAGAACCACGCCACGCCCGTTCGTCAGCGTAGAGGAAGCGGCCCTATTGCTTGGTGAGGCCCGATCGACCGTTTACCGCGCAGTGAAGGCTGGCACCTTCCCGCTGCCGGTCGTCCGGATCGGCGCCCGTATTCGGATTCCCCGCATTGCGATCGATCGACTCATCGCCGGCGAGGATCCCCCGCTCTCCAATCGATACCCGCACCCGTCAAACACCTGATGTTAGATCTCGTCCGGTTGGCACTCCTATCGGACACCGGACTCGTCAAACCGGAGGCGGCGCCTCGACCGTCGTCCCGTCCAAAAGATTCCCAATGTGCCTGGCCGCTCGTCGATCTTCCGCCGACAAGGGGTCGGTGTAGTGGCGCGCCATATGGACCGTCGACCAACCCAGCCGGGCCTGCTTCTGACGCTCCGGGATAACCGTGTCGAGCGATGTCGCCTGGAAGTGCCGGAGTGAGTGCAGATGGAGGTCGGGGGGAAGCTTCGCAGCGATCACCGCCTTATTGAAGGCCCGACTGAGAGTGTCGGGGTACGGCGGGACCTCACCGTCTGGGTCTGCCGAAAACGCGAAGCTATCTTCAGGAAGCGCAACCTCAGCAAGTGCGGCCAGGGCCTCCTGTTCGACCCGCAATATACGGAGAGCGTCGATAGTGCCGGGGTCGACCGCCACCCGCCGGATGCTGGCTCGGGTCTTCGGCGATTTGATCATCGCTCCCCCATCAGCTGGAATCACCGACTCGTCGATGGTCACGGTCGCTTCGTCCCAGTCAATGTCCGACCAGCGGAGCGCGCACGCTTCACCGCGTCGCATCCCGGTTGCCGCCACTACCCGCAGCGCCACCGAGTACCGGCGATCCTGCTCGGCAGCAGCCTCGATGACCGCCAATACTTCCTCAGTGCTCGGCGCACGTACCGGCTTGGGCAAGTCGTCCAGTCCCCACGACGGAAGCTCGGTGTCGGTGACCGGATTGTGGAGTTGATTCCCACTCCACTTCCGGGCCAGCCGGCAGGCACGGTGGAGCACAGAACGGACGTAGCGGACGGTCTCGCGCCCGGCACCATCATTCTTCAGCTTCCGGAAGTATTTCTCCACGTCGTAGGGACTCAGCGAAGCGATTCGCTTCTTGCCGATGGCGTCCTCGATGTGGAGCTTCCAGATGCTCTCGTACCGGCGGGAAGTGACCGGACTGAGATCATCCCAGCCGTTGGCCTTCCATCCGCTGATCGCCTCATTGATGGTGGTGCTCGGTCCCCAGGGCCGACTCGCCTCGTCGAGAACGACCTCCGGAGCGGCGTCCTGTTCGAGGACCAGGCGAGCCAGCTCCTTCTGCGCTGCTCTCTTCGAGCCCTGGAAGGTATGGCTCCGATGCCGGACCCGACCATTGGAGTCACGACCGATGTAGACGCGCAGCTGCCACGTGTCAGGACCTCTGTCAGGACGTTTCCGAATGCTCCCTGCCACGCTGCATCCTCCGACCAATTCGACCGGGGCCAACAATTGTCGGCCCAAGTGTTGGCCCGCAGCGTATCGCGCCAGAACCCTGAGTGCGATACCCCCATCTGAACTGGGACGTTGCGGTGGGGCTAGCAAGAATCGAACTTGCGACCTCAGCATTATCAGTGCTGCGCTCTAACCAACTGAGCTATAGCCCCGAAGACGGGCCACGACGCTACACCAGCGCCCCTCGCTCGCCACCTCCGCCAGCGCGGAGTCCGGCGACGGTGACGGCCTCCTCCACCTCCGCCCCCACCCGGGCCACCGCCGCCACCGCATCGCCCCTCGTCGAGGTTCATGACCCGCACCCCGGTGGCGTCGCGGCCCTGGGAGGCGATCTCGCGCACCGACGTCCGGATGACGATGCCGCTCGTGGAGATGAGCAGGATCTCGTCGTCGAGGCTGGTCATGAAGGCGGCCACCACCCGGCCCCGCTTGGCCGTGAGGCGGATGCCCCGGACTCCCTGGCCGCCCCGGGCCTGCCGGTTGAACCGCTCGACCTTGGTCCGCTTGCCGTAGCCGGCGTCGGTGACGATGAGGATGTCGGCTTCGTCGCGGGCCACGTCGCAGGAGACGACCTCGTCCCCCGCCTTCAGGCGCACCCCCCGGACGCCGGCCGCGTCACGGCCCATGGGGCGGACGTCCTCCTCCGAGAACCGGATGGTCATGCCCGACCGGGTCACGATGAACAGGTCGTCTTCGCCATGCGTCTCGACCACCCGGACCAGCTCGTCGCCGTCCCGCAGGTTGATGGCGATGAAGCCCTCGCGCCGCGACTTGTCGTACTCGCTGAAGGCCGTCTTCTTGACCTGGCCGAGCTTGGTGCTGAACACCAGGTAGCTGTCGGCCGAGAAGTCGCGGGTCCCGATCATGGCCTGGATGCTCTCGTCGGGAGCGAGAGGCAGCAGGTTGACGACTGGCCGTGCCCCGGGCCGTGCGCTCCTTCATCGGGATCTCGAAGGCCCGCAGGCGGAACACCCGGCCCCGGTTGGAGAACAGCAGCAGGTGGGCGTGCGAGGTGG
Organism: uncultured Acidimicrobiaceae bacterium; assembly: GCA_963756195.1. GTDB lineage: Bacteria > Actinomycetota > Acidimicrobiia > Acidimicrobiales > RAAP-2 > CAVSNH01. The sequence goes on along the minus strand of CAVWMT010000003.1, from coordinate 153,996 downwards.
TGTGGACCACGTCGTCGATGAGGTCCTCCTCCTTCAGGCGAGCCCCCTGCACGCCACGGCCGCCGCGGCCCTGGGTCCGGAAGGCGTCGGCCGACACCGCCTTCACGTAGCCGGCCCGGCTCATGGTGACGACGAGCTCCTCGTCGTCGACGAGGTCCTCGACGCCCATGTCCCCGGGGTCGTGGGTGATGATGCTTCGCCGCTCGTTGGCGTACTTCTCCCGGATCTCGCCGAGCTCGTCGGCGATGACCAGACGCAGCTTGGCCGGGTCGTCCGAGGATGGCCTCGAGCTCGGCGATCTCCTCGCGCAGCCGGGCCAGCTCCTCCTCGAGGTTGGAGCGGCCGAGCCGGGTGAGGCGGGCCAGGGTCATGTCCAGGATGTGGTTGGCCTGCTCCTCGCTGAACTCGAAGGGCTCGGCCTGCAGGGCGGCCAGGGCGGCCGGGCCGGTCATCCGATCCGCGGATGGTGGCGATGACCGCGTCCAGCATGTCGATGGCCCGCAGCAGTCCCTCGACCACGTGGGCCCGGGCCTCGGGCCTTGTCCAGCAGGAACTGCGAGCGCCGGGTGACGACCTCCTTCTGGTAGTCGACGTAGTGGCCGAGCATCTGGGCCAGGCTGAGGGTGCGGGGGACGCCGTCGACCAGCGCCACGGCGTTGACCCCGAAGGAGGTCTGCAGCGGCGTCTGCTTGAACAGGTTGTTGAGGACGACGTTGGCGTTGGCGTCGCGCTTGAGCCGGATGACCAGCCGGGTCTTGCCCCCGGCGGAGTCGTCCTGGACCTCGGCGATGCCGTCGAGGTCACCGGCCCGGACCAGGTCCTCGATGCGCTTGGACACCGCGGCGATCGACGTCTGGTACGGCATCTCGGTGACGACGATCCGGGTCTCGCCGGCCCGGCCCTCTTCGACCTCGGCGACCGCCCGCAGCTTGATCGATCCCCGCCCCGTGCGGAGGGCGTCGAGGATGCCCTGGCGGCCGAGGACGAGGGCACCGGTCGGGAAGTCCGGGCCCTTCACGAACTCCATGAGGTCGTCCGTGGTGGCCTCGGGGTGCTCGAGCAGGTGGACGGCGGCGTCGATGACCTCGCCCAGGTTGTGGGGCGGGATGTTGGTGGCCATGCCCACGGCGATGCCCTGGGAGCCGTTGACCAACAGGTTGGGGAACCGTGCGGGCAGGACCGTCGGCTCCTCGGCGGAGGCGTCGTAGTTGGGGACGAAGTCGACCGTCTCCTGATCGATCCCCTCCATGAGCTCGAGGGCGAGCGGACCCAGCCGGCACTCGGTGTAGCGCATGGCGGCCGGTCCCTCGTCGGGCCCCGTGCCCCCGAAGTTGCCGTGGCCGTCGATGAGGGGGTGGCGCATGGAGAAGTCCTGCACCATGCGGGCCAGGGCCTCGTAGATGGCCGAGTCCCCGTGCGGGTGGTAGGTGCCCATCACCTCCCCGACGACCTTGGCGCACTTGGTGTGGGGTCGGTCGGGCAGGAGCCGCTGGTCGAACATCGAGTACAGGATGCGGCGGTGGACCGGCTTGAGCCCGTCGCGCACGTCGGGAAGGGCGCGGGAGACGATGACCGACATGGAGTACTCGAGGAACGAGCGCTCCATCTCCTCTTGGATCTCGATGGGCTCGATGAAGCCGGACAGAACCTCGTCCTGCGTCCGGTGCCGTCGCCCGAGTGAGCCGTTGTCAGATCTCGGCATCACATGCCTCCGTCGTCGTCACCGGATCGTCCGTCGCTCACGGCCGCGGAGTCCCGACTCGCCGACGTGTCCCTGGCCCGTCGGCGCCCATCCTCAGATGTCGAGGAACCGGACGTCCTTGGCATTGCTCTGGATGAAGTGGCGTCGCAGTTCGACGTCCTCCCCCATGAGCACCGAGCACACCTCGTCGGCCACCGCCGCCGTCTCGACCGCCACCTGCAGCAGCGAGCGGCGGCCGCGAGTCCATGGTCGTGTCGCGCAGCTCGTCGAAGTCCATCTCGCCGAGTCCCTTCAGGCGGTTGAAGTCGTTGCTTGTGGTTCGGGTGCTCGGCCAAGAAGGCCGCCCTCGCTGCCTCGTCCTTCAGGTACACCTTCTCCTTGCCCACGAGCGTCGAGTAGAGCGGCGGCTGGGCCACGTAGACGAAGCCGCCCTCCACCAGTGGCTTCATCTGCCGGAAGAAGAAGGTGAGCAACAGGGTCCGGATGTGCGACCCGTCGACGTCGGCGTCGGCCAGGATGATCACCTTGTGGTAGCGGATCTTGTCGAGGTCGAAGTCGTCGGCCAGGCCGGCGCCGACGGCAGAGATGAGCGCCTGGATCTCGGTGTTCTTGAGCATCTTGTCGATGCGGGCCCGCTCGACGTTGAGGATCTTGCCCCGGATGGGCAAGATGGCCTGGGTCCGCGGGTCGCGGGCGTCCTTGGCCGAGCCGCCCGCCGAGTTCCCCTCCACGATGAACAGCTCGCTCTCCCGCGGGTCGCGCGACGAGCAGTCGACCAGCTTGCCGGGCAGCCCGGCGCCGTCGAGCGCCGACTTGCGGCGGGTGAGGTCGCGGGCCGAGCGGGCGGCGATGCGGGCCCGCTGGGCCAGCAGCCCCTTCTGCACGATCTGGTTGGCCTCGCGGGGGTGCTCCTCGAACCAGTCGGCCAGCTTCTCGTTGGTGGCCCGCTCCACCAGTGACCGCACCGGGACGTTGCCGAGCTTGGCCTTGGTCTGGCCCTCGAACTGGGGGTCCTGCAGGCGCACGGAGATGATGGCGGTGAGGCCCTCGCGGATGTCCTCACCCTCCATGTTCTTGTCCTTCTCCTTGAGAGCACCCTTGCCCCGCGCGTACTTGTTGACCACGTTGGTGAGCGCCTTGCGGAACCCCTCTTCGTGCATGCCGCCGTCGATGGTGGAGATGCCGTTGGCGAAGGAGTGGATGCTCTCGTAGAAGCCGGTGTTCCACTGGAGGGCGATCTCCACCTCCATGGACTCCTCCCGCTGCTCGAAGGCAGACACCTTGCGGAAGAGCGCCTCCTTCGAGGCGTTGAGGTGGCGCACGTAGTCGACGATGCCGTCCTTGTACTTGAACGTCTGAGGCGGCTTGGCGTCCGGCCGCTCGTCGACGAAGTGGATCTCGAGGCCCCGGTTGAGGAAGGCCATGACCTGCAGCCGCTCGACCACCGTCTGGGCCCGGAATTCGACCTCCTCGAAGACGGTCGGGTCGGGCCAGAAGGTGATGGTGGTCCCCGTCCGCCCCCGCGGCGCGGGGCCGGTGACCTTGAGCGGGCCCTTGGGCTTGCCGCCGTTGGCGAACTCCATCACGTGGTGCTTGCCGTCGCGGTCGATCTCGAGCAGCAGGCGGACGGACAGGGCGTTCACCACCGACACTCCGACCCCGTGGAGGCCGCCGGAGACCTTGTAGCCGCCGCCCTCCCCGAACTTGCCGCCGGCGTGCAGGGTGGTCAGCACGATCTCCGCCGCGCTCTTGTTCTTGTGCTTCTTCAGGGGCCCGGTCGGGATGCCACGGCCGTTGTCGCTCACCCGGACGCCCGCCGTCGGCCAGCACCGTGACCTCGATGCGGGTGCAGAAGCCGGCCATGGCCTCGTCGACCGAGTTGTCCACCACCTCCCAGACCAGGTGGTGGAGCCCGGTGGGCCCGGTCGACCCGATGTACATGCCCGGTCGCTTGCGGACAGGGTCGAGGCCCTCGAGGACGGTGATGTCCTCGGCCTCGTACTTGCCCTCTTCCAGCCTCCGCTCGTGCTCCGTTTTCAGCGCCACAGGCGCGCCCTTTCACCATCGTCTGATCGAGCGGGGTCCACCTCCGGAGCTCGTCTCCGGTGCGGGATGCGCACGCCGCGTGCGGGTGCGTCGATCCCCCGATTGCGTCTCCCATTGTAGCCGCCCGGTGTGTCCGGACGGGCTGACCCGAGCCGCGCCGACGAGGTGATTTTTCAGCCGCGGATGCGCACGTCGAGACGGCCCGGGCGCTCCGTCTCGGCCACCTCCGCGACCCGATCGAGGAGGCTCTCGGTGAGATGGCGGACCTGGGTGGCCCACGCCGGATGATCGACGCGGACGACGAGGGTGTCGGCGTCGAGGCGCACCGGCCTCACGTGCGCGGCCATGGCCGGTCCCACGATGTCGGTCCACCGGGCGAAGAGGCGACCGAGCCCGGCCGAGCCCGGCACGCCGAGCCCGCCGGCCACCGTCTCGAGCGAGGCTCCGAGGGGCCGGGGACCCCCGTCCCACCAACTCGACGCATCCTTCCTGCCCCCGCCTCTCACCGATTCCCTCCAGGGTCGGTTGTCGACCAGGTGCGGACCACGCCCCCCGGCCCCGACCTCGAGAGTCGCCGACACCTCGACCTCGGCTGGTGGCGCCATGGCCGTCGTCACCAGCGCCTGGCCGACCTGTAGGCCGGCCATGAGTGCACGCCTGCGGTCCTCGTCGAGCTCGGAGAAGACGTCGTCGAGGAGGAGCACCGGAGGCTCCCCCAGGCGCTCGGTGGCCAGCTGATGGGCGGCCAGGCGCAGGGCCAGTGCCAGCGATCGCTGTTCGCCCTGTGACGTCTGCGTGCGTGCCGGCAGGCCGTCGACGAGCAGTTCGGCATCGTCCCGGTGCGGTCCCACCGACGTGACCCCACGGGCCAGATCGACGCTCCGGTGCTCGGCCAGGGCGTCGCCCAGCCGGCCGGACCACGACCGCTGGTAGCGCACCGAGGCTTCGAGACGCATCGGCCGGCCAGGCGGTCGTAGTGAGCACCCGCCCTGGGCGCGAGCTGAGTCAACGAGCTCCTCCCGGGCATCGGCCAGACGGGTTCCGGCCTCGTCGAGACGCTGGTCCCACACGTCGAGTGAGCTGCCGCACGTCGGCGACTCGCTGCCGCTGGGCGTCACGCAGGAGAGCGCCTCGCTGCCGCAGGATTCGTTCGACGTCGTCGGCCGCCGATCGCCAGCTTGGGGTCGACGACCTCCAATGTCTCATCGAGGAACTGCGCGCCGATCGGACGGTCCCCCGTGCACGATGGCGATGTCCTGAGGAGAGAACACTGTGCATCGCAGCGCGTCGTGGATCTGCCCGCGCCGGCGCACGACTTGGCGGTTCACCATGGTGCGGGAACGCCCGCCCATGGCGGCCAGCTCCGCCTCGATGGTCAGGCTGCGCGAGCCCGCCTGGGTCTCGCACCGGACCACGGCGGAGGCCGGCGCCATGACGCACCATCGTCTCTCGCGGGACACCGCGGAACGACCGGAGGGTGGCCAGGTAGCCGATGGCCTCGAGGAGGTTCGTCTTTCCGGCGCCGTTGGGGCCGGTGATGACGGTCGTCCCGGCCTCCATCGAACCGCACGGTTGCCTCGGCGATATTGCGGAAGTCGACGAGGGAAAGCGAGGTCAGGTGCACCGAGAGGACGTTCGCCGCCGTCAGGACACCCGGACCGGCATGAGGAGGTACCGGTAATCCGTCCGCTCTGCCGCCCGCACCGTTGCCGGCTTGGTGGCGTCCACCGTTTCGAGCAGTACTTCGTCGCCGTTGACGGCCTCAACTCCGTCGATGAGATAGGTCGGGTTGAAGGCGATGGTGAGCTCCTCACCGTCGAAATCGGCGTCCACCGTCTCGCTGGCGTCGCCCACCTCCTGGGACACCACGGTGAGGTCGACGCCACCGGACCGCATGGACAGCCGCACAGGTGTGGTGTTGTCCCGCACCAGCAGGCGGACTCGCCGGAGGGCGTCGAGGAGCGAGTCTTTGCCCACGTGCAGCCTGTTCGGATAATCGGCGGGGATCAGCTGGCGGTAGTCCGGATAGCTGCCGTCCAGCAGCCGGGTGCTCACGTGAACATTGCCAGCTACGAAGGTCACATCGTGCTCTCCGATGGCCAGCCCGACCGTCGGCGTTCCGTCACCACTGCCCTCGTTCTCGACCACGTCTTCCTTGCCCCCACCGGCCAAGGCGGACAGTCGCTGCAGCTCGGCCAGGGCACGGGCCGGTACCAGGATCTGGCTCTGGTCCGAGAACGACTCGCTTCCGCTCGATGTCACGCATGGCCAGCCGGTACGAGTCGGTCGCCACCAGTCGCACGCCCTTGTCCTCCGGTGCGATCAGCACACCGGTCAGGAGGGGCCGAGCGTCGTCACTCGACGCCGCCCTCACGACCTGTCGCAAGGCACCGGCCAAGCTTGCTGCCCGCAGAAAGGTGGCCGGCGTCGGCGGGGTTGGCAGGGACGGGAACTCCTCGACCGGGAACGTCCGCAGGCTGAACCGCGACCGTGCTGCGCTGATCTCAACCTTGTCGGCATCCGCCTCGATCGTCACCGCTCCCGGTTCCAACGAACGAACGATGTCGGCCAGGAGCCGCGCCGGTGCCACACACACACCGTCCTCGATCCCGATGGCCTCCGAGGTCACATGGACGGTGAGGTCGAGATCGGTTCCCACGACCGTGAGCGCGTTGGCCTTCGTCTCGATTCGCACTCCGCTCAGGGCCATGGAGGCCGTCGTTCGGCTGCTGACGGCTCGCCCGGCTGTGGTGAGCACATCGACAAGCGAATCTCGCTCGCAGCGGAACTTCACCGGCAATCCTCTTTCATTACTTCTCTTTTCTTTGAATTTTGAATAGTGATGGTAGTAAGGGCTGTGGATTGGGGATGACTGCGCTGTCTACCCAGCGTGAGCGGCATGTGGGTGTCCACTGCGCGTCCCCAGTGTGCCTAAGAAAGCGAACACAGGCTGTCGCGTGGGTGGCCGGTTACGGAAAAGTTCACCGGAGTTCACAGAAAAACCCCAGTGGTCAACCTCTCTTTCCACAGATGGTGCACAACCTCGGGATAATGGTGGGGTCAACAAAATTGTGATGCCGAGTTGCAATACCAGGATCGAGGATGGGTTGGTTCAGTGGCCGTGGCGTCATGTGGGGGACGTGCCCGATGACCCCGTCCTGATCCGGACGATGAGATCGGTGACCTGGTTGTAGATCTGCTTGCGTTCCCCCATGAGGTCGGTGATCTTCCCCACTGCGTGCATCACCGTCGCGTGGTCGCGACCGCCGAACTCGCGGCCGATGGCCGGATAGCTGAAGTCGGTGAGCTCCCGGAAGACGTACATGCTTACTTGGCGGGCGGTGACCAACGGCCGGCGACGATTGGGACCACACAGCTCGTCCACGGAGAAGCCGAAGGCCTCGGACGTGGCGTCGAGGATGACCTGAGGGGTGATTTGGCGGGGTTGGTCGGCGTCCACGATGTCGGAGAGCACCACTTCGGCAAGCTCGAGGCTCAAAGGTTGGCCGTTCAGGCTGGCGAAGGCTGTGACCCGGATGAGGGCCCCTTCGAGCTCTCGGATGTTGTCCTTGACGTGGGTGGCGATGAACTCGAGAACCTCATCCGGCACCACCAAATGCTCCTGGAGGGCCTTGGTCTGCAGGATGGCCAGCCGTGTCTCGAGGTCAGGAGGCTGGACTTCGGTGATGAGGCCCGAGAGGAACCGGCTCCGCAGGCGGTCCTCGAGCTTGGGAATCGACTTCGGTGGCCGGTCCGAGGTGAGCACGACCTGCTTCGAGGCGGCGAACAGGGAGTTGAATGTGTGGAAGAACTCCTCCTGCAGCCCGCCCTTGCCAGCCATGAATTGCACGTCGTCGACGAGGAGCAGGTCACACTCGCGGTAACGGCGCTTGAAGGAGGTGGTGGCGTGTGTCCGGAGGGCGTCGACGAACTCGTTCATGTACGTCTCGGTGGTGACGTAGCGCACGTGCCGGCCACTGAAGTTCTCCTTCACGTAGTTGCCGATGGCGTGCAAGAGGTGGGTCTTGCCCAAACCGGCATCCCCGTAGATGAAGAGGGGGTTGTAGGAGTGGCCCGGCGATTCAGCCACCGACTGAGCGGCGGCATGGGCGAAACGGTTGGACGCGGCGATGACGAAGTTGTCGAAGGTGTAGCGGGGGTCGAGAGCCGGCGGATCGAGTCGAGCTGGCCTGGGTCAGACCGGCACTGTCGGGCGGGAAGTCGGCCCAGGTCGACGGTCCAGCAGAGCGCCCCGCCGCCGAGGTCGGCCGCCCTCCCGGGCGAAGTCGTCCTCCAATGGGCCGAAGTCCGGGGTTGTGACCGCCAGTTGCACGGCCACGTCTCGCCCGAGGTAGGTGCTCACCGTGTCCCGGATCAGGCCCAGGAAGCGGGTCTCGACCCGGTCACGAACGAGGGTGTTGGGCACCCCCAAGGTGATCTCGCCGTCCTCGACGGCGAGCGGTGTGATGGCCGACAGGCACGCTTGCCAGTTGGCGTCGGTCACCTGCTTGCGGAGTGCTTCCGAGCAAGGTGTCCACAGTTCGTCTGGGTCGTTCACGTGGGTATCCGCCCTTCGCAGTGAGTGGTCCGTCCACAGTGATTTCCACAGCTGTGGACGAGAAACAGGATCGGCCTGCGCCCTCCGGCGGCCCGAAGGAGCAGTGCTCGTTCTGGCTCTCCATTTGCATGGTCGGTGGGGTCAGGTGGGCTTGGTCCGCCCGGAGCACGAGGGAGGTGCCCGGACGGCGTACTGTGCCGCACGGTACACCGTGCCCGCGGCCCGTGCCTCGGCCGTCGCGAGATGTGCGAGCCGCTCCATCTCGCCTAGCATGTGCGGGAATGTCCAGTTCGCCACGAACTGGCCCCTTGCCGACGAGGAGCGTCTTCATCCCGCAGTCCAGGGCGAGGAAGGAAGTCGATGTATGAAACGGACGTACCAGCCCAATGTGCGCAAACGCGCCAAGACCCACGGTTTCCGAAAGCGAATGTCGACCAAAGCCGGTCGGGCGGTCATCCGCTCGCGCCGGGCAAAGGGACGTCGCCGGCTATCGGTCTGAGTTCATCGCAGCTCAGCCGGTATCAGGCGCCGGACCGGATCCGGTCCCGGCGCACGTTCTCGGCGCTGCGTCGTACGCCGGCCAGGGGCCGCTCGGGGCCGGTCACGGTGGCCTTCGTCGAAGCAGCGGCACCCGGAACCGGGCTGGTGGCAGGCTACGCCGTGGGCTGCCGGGTAGGCACCGCGGTGGCCCGCAACCGCCTACGTCGACGCCTGCGGGCCAGCATGGCCGAGCAGACTCCCAGGCTGCCCGAGGGCGCATATCTGGTCAGCGTCGGGCTCAGGGGCGATCACGCTGACGCCGGGCGAGCTCGGGAAAGCTCTCAGCCAAGCGACGGAGCGGGCGACCTCCAATGGAGACGGCAAGTCCCAGGTGGGGAGGCTATGAGGACGACCGGGCCGGGTACCGCCGCCTGGCTCGAGCGCCGCTCCGTTCGAAGCGTGCCGCCCGAGATCGCTGATTGTCCGCGCCCGGGGCGAGCGGCCCGAGCCATGGTGGCCGTCATCCGCACCTATCAGCTGGCACGAACAGGTCGGCCAACGGGCTGCCGTTTCACGCCGAGTTGCTCGAGCTATGCCATCGAGGCGGTCGAGCATTTGGGTCCCTGGGCCGGCGGGGGGCTCGCCCTCCGCCGCCTCATGCGGTGCCACCCGTGGGGCGGTTCCGGCTTCGACCCCGTGCCTGAGCGGAGGACGGCATGAGCGCCTTGATCCATCTGATCGCCGAAAACTCGCTGGTCCACCAGATCGGCGACATCTTCCAGCCGCTCCTCAAGCTGGTCGCGTCCATTCTCGCCTTCTTCTTCGCCGTCATCCCGAACTACCCGGTCGACGTGGCCCTGCTGACCATCGTGATCATGGCCCTCTTGACGCCGCTCACGGTCAAGAGCACCAAGAACATGGCGGCCATGCAGGCGCTGAGCCCGGAAATGAAGAAGCTTCAACAGAAGTACAAGGGAGCAGAGAACCGGACACAGCTAAACGAAGAAATGATGAAGCTCTACAAGGAGCACAAGGTCAACCCCGCTTCGGGTTGTTTGCCGATGCTCCTGCAGATGCCCGCCTTCTTCATTCTCTATAGCGTCATCCGGGGAATCACCAATACGGTGGCCAAGGGGGCCAGTATCCCCTACGCCCCCCACACGTGCCACCAGACGGTGTGCGCGGTACCGCGCTACCTCAGTCCAACATCCAAGATGTACCAGGACATCGTGGCTGCCCACGGGCAGCTCAACTCCTTCGGCCTCAACTTCGCCAACAAGCTGCTGTCCCACCACAGCTCCCTCTGGGTGGGCATCCCGTACCTGCTCTTGGTCCTGGCCGCCGTCGGCCTGCAATACCTGCAGATGGCTCGCCTGAACGCCAGAAATCCACAAGCATCACAAGCCAATCCGCAGGCGGCAATGATGCAGAAATACATGCCGCTGATCTTCGGACTCATTTACCTTAATGTGGCCGCTATCCTCAACGTGTATTTCATATTCTCGAGCGCCATTCGGATCGCCACACAGGAAGTGCTCTTCCGGAAGGGGATCGTGGCCGGCCCAGCGGCCGGCGGCCCAGCGACAGCTGGGCCTGCTGCCAAGAGGCCGGCCGCTCAGGCCCAACGAGAGAAAGCCCTCCCGAAGACGACCAAACCTTCGTCGAGTCGGCCGAAGGCTCCGCAGAAGCCTGCAGCGAGCGCCAACGGAGAGGTGGGCGACGGTGCGGCGGCGAACGGTGGGCCGCAACCCACTCGAGCCAACGGTTCACAGGCTGGCTCTGGGGGTGCCAACGGGAAGCGACCGCAACAAGGCAACCGACCGCAACAGGGAAACCGACCGCGGGCGGGCGGGGCTCGGGCCGGCGCCAGCGGTGGCCAGCGCGGAGCCCGCTCGGCAAGCGCCCAATCGGCGAAAGAAGAGCCAGCGGCGAAGCCTCATCCGAGATCGAAGACCAAGCGAGCGAGAAAGGCGCGGTAGGACGTGGAATGGGTCGAGGCCAGCGGCAAGTCACTCGCCGAGGCGAAAGAGACAGTGCTGGATCTGCTCGGCGTCGCCGAGGACGACGCCGAATTCGTCATCCTGAGCGAACCGAAGCCGGGACTGTTCGGTCGGTTTCGTGGTGAAGCTCGGGTCCAGGCTCGCGTCCGACCGGTCACTCCGCCCCCCAAGCGTGGTCGCCGGCAGCGGCCGGACGGCCGGCAGCGAGGCCGATCCGGGGGCCAGGCAAGCGGGAGTTCTGTGGTCTCAGGAGATGGCGGTCGGAGTCGCCAGTCGGCGAGTTCTGGGGCAGCGGGTTCCCGCGATGGACTGCGAGACCATGGCGGCGAGCATGGCGGCACCCGAGCCCCATCGGCCGGAACCGGCTCAAGTCGATCGAGCCGGCGCCGACGCTCCCGAAACAGTAGCGACGGTAACGGTCGAGCACCACGAGAGAATGCGGGGCAACATGGAGAGACGAGCACGGGATCCGGAGCCCGCGGGGGACGACCGGCACGGGAGAGTGAGGAGACCATGGAGCGCTCATTGAGCCTTGAGGAACAAGGGGAGGCGGCTCGCCAGTTCCTGATCGGGCTCATCGGAGAGTTCGGGCTCGACGCTGATGTCACCGTTTCGACCATCGACGAAGAGACGGTTCAGGCTGCGGCGACGGGAGAGGACCTCGGGCTCCTGGTCGGTCCTCGCGGGGCGACGCTGGCTGCCGTTCAGGACCTCACCCGCACGTTCGTTCAGCGGCAATCAGAGAGCAGAACGGACCGGATCCTTGTCGACGTCGGCGGGTACCGCGAGAAGCGAGCGGCTGCCCTCAAGCGGTTCACAATGGGCATCGTCGACGAGGTCAAGGCGTCGGGAGAAGAGCGGGCCCTCGAACCGATGCCGCCCGCGGATCGCAAGATCATCCACGACACGGTCACAGAGATTGAAGGCGTCGAGACACGGTCGGACGGCCTCGAACCTGCCCGGTACGTGGTGATCCAGCCCGTCGCCTCCTGACCGAGGCGCTTTCATCCTGAGGGCCTCCGCCGGCCGAACGCGCCTCGCACCGGGGCCGGTGCTTGCCGGCGAGCCGCTCTGAACGCCAGCTGAGCCGGGAGAAGGGGTTGATTCCTCGGTACCCGAGTCCTTCAGAGGCGGAGGAGCGCCGGAGAAGCGTCGAGCCGCTGGTCCACGATCTTTTCGTCCGTGCCGAGGAACTCGGATTCCTCGGGGCGATGCCGGTGTCCAATCAAGTGGACCATGCACTCGGCTACGCCTGGGTCCTCGAGGCCGAGCTTGGATGGGCCACCCGCCTCCGTGCTTGACCTCGGATCCGGTGGAGGGCTCCCCGGGCTGGTGCTCGGCATCTGTTGGCCCCGCGCCCGCCTCGTGCTCCTCGACGCCAACGAGCGGCGATGCCGGCACCTGAAGGGGGCGATCGACAAGCTTGGGGTCGGTGACCATACCGAGGTGGCTTGTGGTCGGGCCGAGGTCCTGGCCCGCGATACGAGGTTGAGGGAACGCTTTGCCGTGGTGACTGCTCGCTCGTTCGGCCGGCCGGCGGTCACGGCTGAGTGTGGGGCACCCTTTCTCGCCGTGAGGGGCCAGTTGGTTGTCTCCGAGCCCCCTCCTGGCGAGACAGGACCCGATGGGGACCGCTGGCCGGAATCGGCGCTCGGGGAGCTGAGTCTGGCACCCGGGCGCGTCGCCAGGATCAATCAGTTCGGGTATCAGGTCCTCGAGAAGGTCGCCAACAGCAAGGAACGCTATCCACGACCGATCGGGGTCCCCTCCCGGCGACCCCTCTTCTGAAGACGGGGCGTCGGTAGAACGGCGGACAGGTGCCCAGACACGAAGCGGCAAGGACGGGTGGCCGTTTCACGTGGAACCTATGGCCCATGGCGTCGGCTCGAAGGGGGCAGCAAGGCCACGGGCCGCCGATTCACGTGGAAGCTTCAGCCCACAGCGTCACCTCGGGGCGGGAACAAAGCCACGGCCCCAGGCTCCGTTTTTCCGCCGTATTGGCACCCTTGTTTCACGTGGAACCCAGAAAATACTTGACCGCCGGTTTCCGGAGGGCGAGTATGTGGACCTTGATTTCCCGGGGCACACCATGATCATGCGTGGCCGCCGGAGGCGGAATCGGGCGCCCGGGAAGGAGCCGGAGGGATCATCAAGCGGTTCGGCGTTCTTGCAGCCACAACCGCCGGCGGACGGCACCATCCAGCCCGCCGACGCCGATTCTCGCCGTCCGCCCGCCGTTCCAGCGCCGTCTACCCGCGGCGACCAACGCACCGGCGGAACCGCCCTGCCGCTCCACGCACTGCTCTCCGATGTGGCGACGGCCCATGCTGAGCTCGACGATGTCCTCCCGCCCCCGACGCCAACGGTTGACGAGCCGCACATGTCCCGAGTGTTGAGGCGGTCAAGAAAGTCCGGCAGCGAGGCCGCAGCCGGCAAGGTGGCGACCCCGGAGCGGCCAGTCGGGGAGAGGCCGCCGCCGCCAATGACACCGAGTGTCACAGTCCCGGTCACCGAAGAAAGTCCGCCGCCGTCCCCTGCCCCGCCCTCGCCGCCCACAGCCCCCTCAGCCGCCGTTCCCGCCGAGCCCGAGCCGGAGCCGGAGCCCGCGCCGGCGCCGGAGCCGACCGTGGTGGCCGATAACCACGTTCAAGCCGGATCCCTCAACCCGTTGCCGCGGGTGCTCGCCGTGGCCAACCAGAAGGGCGGCGTGGGCAAGACGACAACCTCCGTCAACCTCGGAGCGGCGCTGGCCGAGCTCGGTTTCCGGGTCCTGGTCATCGACCTCGACCCCCAGGGCAATGCGACGACGGGGCTCGGCGTCGAAGCGCGAACCTTCGAGCTCTCCATGTACGACGTGTTGATGCGCGAGACATCGATGGAGGACTGCGTCGAGCCGACGAGCATGAAGAACCTGTTCGTGGCCCCGGCCACCATCGATCTGGCCGGCGCCGAGATCGAGCTCGTTCCTGCCTTCAGTCGGGAGCTCAAGCTCAAGAAGGCCCTTGAGCCGGTCCTGGCTGACTTCGACTACGTGCTCATCGACTGCCCGCCGTCCCTCGGGCTCCTCACCGTGAATGCGTTGGCCGCGGCCAGTGAGGTGCTGGTTCCCATCCAGTGCGAGTACTACGCCCTCGAGGGTTTGAGCCAGCTCATGCGGAACGTCCAACTGGTTTCGAGCAGTCTCAACCCAGAGCTCGACGTCTCGACCATCGTCCTCACCATGTACGACGCCCGTACCAAGCTGGCCGACGAAGTGGCAGTCGAGGTCAGGGAGCACTTCAAGTCGAAGGTCTGTCGAATCGTCATTCCGCGTACGGTCCGCCTGTCTGAGGCGCCGTCGTTCGGTCAGCCCATCACGGTGTTCGACTCTGCATCACGAGGGTCCATCGCCTACCGGGAGCTTGCCAAGGAGGTCAGTGGTGGCGCGACGTAGCGGCTTGGGGAGAGGGCTGAGCGCCCTGATGCCGACCGAGGTGACCGGCGACCGCTCCTCGGCGCTGCGGGAGGTCCCGATCGCCAGCATCACGCCCAATCCGCGCCAACCACGGAACAACTTCGACGAGGAGACCATGGCCATGCTGGCTTCCTCGATCAAGGAGCTCGGCATCCTCCAGCCGATCCTGGTGAGGACCATCGGTGAGAGGGAGGACGAGTTCGAGTTGATCGCCGGCGAGCGGCGGTGGCGGGCCGCCCGGCGTGCTGGCCTCCAGACGATCCCGGTGCTCATCCAGACGGCGGGTGACGCCAACAGCCTCGAGCAGGCGCTCGTCGAGAACCTCCATCGCCAGGATCTGGGCGTCCTCGAGGAGGCGGCCGCCTATCAGCAGCTCATCGACGAGTTCGGCTACACCCACGAACAGGTGGCGGCCCGAGTCGGGAAGAGCCGGGTGGCCGTCACCAACACGCTCCGATTGCTGCAGCTGCCGGCTGGCGTCCAGCGCCTGCTGTCCGAGGGGCGGATCAGCGCCGGGCACGCCCGAGCCCTCCTCGGAACGCCCGACCGAGGCTTCCAGGAAGAGCTGGCTCGTTCGGTGGCCAACGAGGGCCTTTCGGTCCGGGCCGTCGAGGAGATCGTGCGGGAGCGCACCGGTGGCGGACCGGATGCCGAGCCGGGCACGGGTGCCGCAGCCGGGTCGACGGGCCCGACTGGTCAGGTCGGCCGAGGGCAGTCACGTGTCGGCTCCACGCCTTCCGCCTCCGGGCATCCTGGAGCTCGAGGACCTGCTTTCGAACCACCTGAACACCCGGGTGAAGGTCGACTTGAGCGCCAAGCGCGGGCGGGTCGTGGTCGAGTTCGCCACCCTCGAGGACCTGGAGCGCATCTACAAGCTCATGGTGGGGAACGTCAGCAGCATCGTCTAGCTCCACCACGGAGAGTGGTAAATCGGGAACGCAACCTTGCCTATTTGACACCATCCGTGGCAAAAGCGTGAACTGACCGTCGAGATAATCCACAACCTGTGCATGAGGTTGTGGATTACGGCCTCACCGCAGCCCATCGAGTCTCACCCGGACGTCGATACTTCGGCGTCAATCCCAGGCCGTGTCGACCCATTCGGCCAGGGCCACGACCACGGCCCGGGCCACCGACGGAGCCTGCTCCACGAGGACGGTCGGCGGGCTGACCTCGCAGATCACGGCGGGCATGCGCGTCTCGCGGAGCAGTGGCAGGGACATGCCGTGACTGCCGCCGTCGGCGAGGCCGAGCGAATCGCACACTGAGCGCTGGATGAGCTCGGCCAGCCGCCGTCCCCCCGGGGACGAATAGCGGTAACCGGCGTAGTAGGCGGTGGAGCATCGGCTCGCCTCGTTCCCCACGCGGAGCCCGATGTAGACCTCTGCCTCGACGGCGTTGGCCTCGCCGGCCAGGACCGAGCCATCGGGATGATGGAGGGGGTGGACCGTCGTCCCCTGGTCGGCGAGCAGGCGACGGAGCGCCCCGACCGCGGCGGCAAGGCCGCCCTCCTCCCCGATAGCCACCCTGCGCCCGGCCAGCGTTCGCGGCGCCTGGCGCAGGCGCTCGCGGTCACGGACCGAGGTGACGAGCTCGGAGTCGTCGTGACGGGTCCCGAAGCGCAGCAGCTCGCGCACCGTCGCACCACCGGCGATGTTGTCGACGGGCAGCCCTACGTTGCGCTGGAATTCGCCGAGGGCGACCGATGTCTGGTCGCCGAAGATGCCGTCCACCCGGCCGGTGTCGAAACCCAGAGCGCTCAACCGCTGCTGGAGCTCGGCCACGTCGTCGCCCCGCAGCATGGGGGACCGCCGGTAGAGGAAGCGGTCGCCCAGCCGGCACCCCGCCTCGACCAGGGCTGACCAGGTCTGCGGCCCGCAAACACCGTCCACCCGCAGGCCCCGCCGGTGTTGGAAGCCCTGGACGGCGGCTCGGGTGCCTGGGCCGAAGGCCCCCTCGGGATCGATGCCCTTGGGGAAGTCCAGGTGCTCGAGGCGATGCTGGAGGTCGGCCACTGCGGGGCCTTCGTCCCCCAGGTCGAGCCGGATCTCGTCCTCGCTCACCCCGGTCGGCGGCCGACGGCGGCCATGACGGTGGGGGTCGCCGGCGCTGCGCTTACAGGTAGGCGGAGATCTCCTGGAGGAGCTGGGCCTTGCCCTTGGCCCCCACGATGCGGGCGGCCGGCTCGCCGTCCTTGAACAGGATGAGGGTGGGAACGCTCATGACCTCGAAGCGCCGGGTGATGTCCAGGTTGTCGTCGATGTTGAGCTTGGCTACCCCCAGCTTCCCGGCTTGCTCGGAGGCGATCTCCTCCAGCACCGGGCCGATCATCTTGCATGGCCCGCACCATTCGGCCCAGAAGTCCACCAGGACGGGGACATCCGACGCCTTGACATGCTCATCAAAGCTAGCGTCGCTCAGGGTCGTGATCTGATCGCTCATCGATTGCATCCTCCTGGTCGAGTCCCGACCGTTTCCGGACTTCCTCGGCCCGCCATCCGGGGAACGCCTTCGGGCAGGCTCTCATTCCCGGGCCGCGCCCGTGGTCAATGGACCTTCGCCGCGGCGTGGACGTCGTCCAGGAAGTGCTCGGCGTCGATGGCCGCCATGCAGCCGGAGCCGGCGGCGGTGATGGCCTGCCGGTACCGGTCGTCTTGGACGTCCCCGCAGACGAACACCCCTTCCACGTTGGTGCGGGTGCCACCGAACGTGCGCAGGTAGCCGTTGTCTTCCATCTCGAGCTGACCTTTGAAGAGCGAGGTGTTGGGCTGGTGGCCGATGGCCACGAACAGCCCGCCGAGCTCGAGTGTCGACTCCTCGGCGGTGACGTTGTCACGGACGTCGTACCTTCTCCACGGCGCGCTCTCCGAGCACCTCGATTACCGAGGCGTTCCAGTGGAATTTGATCTTCGGGTTGTCGAAGGCGCGCTGCTGCATGACCTTCGACGCCCGCAGTTCGTCCCGGCGGTGGATGACCGTCACCGAATCGGCGAAGCGGGTGAGGAAGAGCGCCTCCTCGAGCGCTGAGTCGCCGCCGCCGACCACGCCGATGTCCCGGCCTCGGAAGAAGAAGCCGTCGCAGGTCGCACAGGTCGAGACGCCGTAGCCGAGCAGGCGTTCCTCGCCGGGCACGCCGAGCATGAGCGACTGCGCACCCGTAGCCACGATCAGCGCCTCGGCCTCGTACGGTGGCTCGGCCGCCTCGGGCTCGTCGGTCCAGATCCCGAATGGGCGCCGCGACAGGTCCACCCGACTGGCCTTCAGGGTGAGGTACTCGGCGCCGAACCGGGCTGCCTGGCCGCGGAAGGTGGCCATGAGCTCGGGCCCCATGATCCCCTCCACGAATCCTGGGTAGTTCTCGACCTCGGTGGTCAGCATCAGCTGACCACCGGGCTGGTCGCTGGTGGAGGACGGCTCGCCCTCGATGACGAGTGGCTGGAGCTGGGCCCTCGCCGCGTAGATGGCGGCGGTGAGTCCCGGCCGGGCCGGAGCCCAGTATGACGACCTGCCGAGATTCGGTCACGTTGTCCTCAGTTCCCGGCGCGGCCCTTGGAGCGGCGGCTCCATGCGATCGCGCCGACGACGACGAAGACGGCCCCCACCACCAAGTCCGACAGCCACACCCGCCCGCCGAAGGCATAGACGGTGAGCAGCCGGATGACGGCGATGGACACCAACGTGAGGGTGACAACGCTGGCTGCGAACACGATTATTCCGAAGACGATGGCCCTGGCCACGAGGGTCAGCGGGCGAACGGTGCGGTCGCGTAGGAGGCTGACCAGGCTCTCCACCCAGTCGGTGGCCCGGACGGGCAGGTCGGCCAAGGCGTCTCCGGGCCGCGCCGCGCCCTGCTCGGATGTGTCGTCCATAGCGAGAGGATACCCGCGCCTCTCGGGGCTTCTCCTGGTCCGACCTGGAGGAACGCCTCACCGCTGGCCGGGAGGCGGCTCAGATCACGGGCAGGACGCAGACGCCGATCGTGCCTGGTCCGGAGTGGGTGCCGACCACCGGGCCGAGATCGCTGACCACCATGGGGTACTCGGACTTGACCCCGTCGAGCAGCCCCAGGAACTCGTCGATGTCGGGTGCGGCGCCGTTGGCCACGGCCAGCCTGCGGATGGGCGGGCCCGTCCGCGCCTTGTCGGCCAGATAGCGCAGAGACCGGCCCCGGGTGCGCTGCTTCGACTCCTCTTCGACCACGCCGTCGACCACGGCGAGGACGGGCTTGATGGACAGGAGCGATCCGAGCAGGGCCCGTGCCCCACCGATCCGACCGCCCTTCTCGAGGTGCTCGAGGGTGTCGACCAGGCCGTAGACGATCATGTGGGGGACGAGGGCCTCGACCCGGGCCGCCACCTCGTCGAGGGTCGCCCCTTCGGCGGCGAGGTCGGTGGCCTCGAGGACGAGCAGCCCGAGCCCCATGGTGAGTGATCGGGAATCGATGACGCGGACGGGGATGCGGCCGGCGACGGCTTCGGCGCCGGTGCTGGCGGCCTGAAAGGTGGCCGACACCCCGGCCGAGAGGGTGACGCAGACGACCCCGTCGCACCCGTCGGCCAGTGCCGCCTCGAAGGCCTCCTGGAACGCCCCGGGAGAGGGGGCGGCCGTCTCGGGCAGGACGGGACTGTCGGCGCACCGTGCCCAGAACTCGGTCGGCGACAGGTCGGTGCGGTCGACGAACTCCTCGTCGCCGAAGCGGATGGTGAGGGGGACGACGGTGAGATCGCGCCCCTCGGTGAGGGCGTCGGAGAGATCGCAGGCGCTATCGGTCACCACCCGGATGCGGGCCATCGGGCTCCTCTTCCTCGCCGTCGTTGTCATCGCCGTCGTCGGACGGGTCCGTGACCGCCCACAGGTGGCGGTGCTGTGCTCCGGCGATCCGGTCGTCGAGTCTGCCACGGAACCCCTCGGGCGAGGAGGGTGACGCCGGACGCCGGCCGCGGGCATGGTTGCGTCGGGAGAGTCGTCCGACGGTTCCGACGGTCTCCGGTCGTCTCCGATGGTTCGGCCGGCTCCGACGGCTCGGCCGGTTCCGATGGCTCGGCCGGTTCCGATGGCTCGGCCACTCGGCAGTCCGGACGTCCCCGCTCACTGCCGCGGCCGCTCCCCCGGCTCCTCCTTCGACTCCGCCGGGCCCGACGCCGTCGGGCAGCCCCTGGCCCCCCGGCGGGACCGGCCCGGGCCCGGGTGCTTCGCCGCCACCGCCGCTGCCGCCGCCTGCCCGCTCGGCGCGCCCCCCGAGCACGACGACCGAGCCCAGGTAGACGCCGACCCCTACGACGGCGGCGAAGACGACGCGGAACAAGAGGCCGGCGTCCGACGACGACCCGGTCACGTTGACGGCCAGCACCGTGGCCACGGCCATGACTGCCGTCGCCGCCGTGACCCGTCGGAGCGGCCGTCCGAGGTCTTCGGCGTCGAGCCCGCCCACCCGCCGCCGGATCACGGCCATGGCCGCCACGGCGGCGACCGTGTAGGCGATGGACACCGACAGCGCCAGCCCCCTCACGCCCAGGGGGCCGACCAGGGCCACGGCGAGCACGATGTTGACACCGTTCTCCAACAGGTAGAGCTTGAAGGCGGTCTTTGTGTCCTGCATCGACTGCAGGACGCGCACCATGTAGAGGTACGTCGAGAAGCCGGGCAGCCCGAGAGCGAACATGGCCAGCGCCGCCGCCGTGGAGTTGGCCGCCGACGCCGACTCGGCACCGTGGAAGAGGACGAGGTCGATGAGGGGGTGGGCCAGCACGATCATGCCCACCGCCGAGGGGATGACGATGGCCAGGATGCCGCGGAGCCCGAAGGCCATCCGTCGACGGAACGCCACCGTGTCCCGTCGGGCCCAGCGGGCGGCGAGGGACGGCGCCACGGCGGTCATGATGGACACGGCCACGATCCCGTAGGGCAGTAGGAAGAACTGGTAGGCGTAGGTGTAGGCGGACACCGCGCCGGGGTTGGCCCCGTCGGCCAGGGCCAGGACGACGAAGAGGGCCACCTGGTTGGCCAGGACGAACCCGAACGTCCATCCGGCCAACCGGGTGATGGTGCGCACCGCCTCGTGACCCGGTTGCCAGCGGAACTCGAGGTGGAGGTCGGCGCGCAGCAGTGAGGGCACGAGCAGGATGGTCTGGACGATGACCCCGAGGGTGGTGCCGAAGGCGAGCAGCACCAGGCCGCGGTGATGGGCGTCGACAGACGCCAGGGTGGGGTGGGGCACGATGGCGTGGAACCACGCCAGGACCACGATGACCACCAGGTTGTTGGCGATGGGGACGAACATCGGCATGGCGAACTTGCCGCGGGCGTTGAGCAGCGCGGTGAACAGGGCGATGAGCCCGTAGCAGGTGAGCTGGGGCACGAACCAGCGCAACAGGTAGGTGGCCACGCGCTGCTGGTCGGCGACGTCCGGCGTTGTGGTTGGTGACGGTGTAGAGGCGGATGATGTCGGGGGCCAGGACGAAGAAGGCCGCCGTGGCCACCACCAGCACGGTGACGGTGACGGTCACGACCGCCGAGA
Organism: uncultured Acidimicrobiaceae bacterium; assembly: GCA_963756195.1. Lineage (GTDB taxonomy): Bacteria > Actinomycetota > Acidimicrobiia > Acidimicrobiales > RAAP-2 > CAVSNH01. Next base: position 133,239 of record CAVWMT010000003.1, on the reverse strand, counting down.
TGGCCTGCCACGCCTCCTTGCTCCGACGGGTGGCCAGATGGTCGACGAAGACGGGGACGAAGGTGGCGGACAGGACCCCGCCGATCACGATGTCGGTGACGATGTTGGGGGTGGTGTTGGCCAGGTTGTAGGAGTCGGCGAACCCGCTGCCCCCGAGAGCGGCGGTCTGGGCGACGACTCGGGCCAGTCCGGTGACGCGGGACAGTGCCGTCCCGACGGCCATGCCCGCCGTGGCTCCCGCCAGTCGTCGCCCGCCGCGGGGCAAGGGGGTCGGTCCCTCGATGTCGAGGCCGGTCACGACACGCCGGCAGGAACCGGAGGCTCGTCGGCGGCCTCGAGGCGCCGCCGCTCCGCCCTCCGTCGCCGGGATGTCCGGATCCACCAGGCGGCGAGGACGACCACCGCCCCGACGGACAGAACGATGCCCACGACGGAGGTGGCCGTCGACCGCAGCGTGATGGTCCCGCTCGAGAGTTGGAGATCACCGGTGGGCGACCGCAGGATGATCTCGACCGGGAAGACGCCGGAGCCGCGCGACCGCACGGGGACGTCGATGACGTTGGTGTGCGGCGCGGGCAGGAGGGTGATGGTGCCCGGTCGGGTCCACTGGGTGCCGCCGTTGGGGAAGAGCAGCTTGTCGCTGCTCAGGGTCAGGGTGGCGTCGACGTCGTAGGGGGCCGAGGAGGCGATGGTCACCGGGAGGCTCCCCTGCTGGGAGGTGAGGGTCACCGTCTTGTCGCCGGCCACGGCGATGCGCGCCAGCTGAGCATCGATGGCCCGGCCGGCCGCCGCCTCGACCGACGCCTGCTGGCCGGGGCGGAGGAGGTCGGACTGGCCGGCCAGCACGAGGTCGGAGAGCGCCGAGACGATGCTGCGGGCCGCCGCCCCGACGGCAGCCGAGGCGAAGGCGTTGACCCGCTGCCGCTGGTCGCTGATGGCCGACGGCCGGCACCGTCGGTCCCCCGGACACCGGCGTGAGCCGGCAATCGAGGTTGGCACGTCGACGAGGCCGGCACGGCGGCGAGAAGACCGTTGACGGTGACGGCCTCGAGGATCGGGTCACTGTCGAGGGCACCGAGCAGCGCATCGACGAAGGCGGGGTTGGCTTGCCAATCCGTCGGGCGGGACGACGACCACCCCACGCGGCGTGTCCGCGTTCGGCTCCTCGTAGAAGATCTGGGCCAGCTCGGCCACCAACTGGTGGGCGGCGAGCACGGGGTCGGACGGCGACGCGGTGAACCGGGAGGCGAGGTCGGGGCTGGAGGCGACTGCTTCGAGCTGGCTCCCGTGGCTCGCCCGAGACGGTGAAGGGGACGGCGGTCGAGCCATTGGTGGGGGGCTGGTCGACGGCGGAGGGGGGCACCACGATCTGGCGGTACCCGGCCGTGCTCAGCGCGTCGACCGTGTCCGGGTCGACGGTGGCGTTCGTCACCCATGCGCCGAGGCCGGTCGCGGTAGATGGGGCCGGCACCTGGTGGGTGACCGCTGCCGATACCTGGGCGCCGCGCGCCACCTGCAGTCCGAGCTCGTCGGTAAGTCCGGCGTCGACGAGGGCCGGTGGCGTCAACCGGGACGAACGGGGCGAAGAGCACCTGATGGCCGGTGGTGTCGAGGGCGAGGCCCGACAGCTCGTCGATCGTCGTCTGGTGACCGGTGGCGGACAGGGCCTCGAGCGCCTGACCGCTCACCGACATGGTCACGGCCACGGACGGGTAGTCGGCCATGGCGGCAACCTCCCCGCCCAGGGCGGCGAGGGTCGACGCCGACGGAGAGCGCAGCGCGGCGGACGGTCGGGCCGCCAATTCGACGGTCGTCGCCGGGCCGGCGGTGAGAGCCAGCTGCACGGGGAGGACGACGGCCACCCGCAGTTCGTCAGCCGCCGCCGAGGTCTCGCTGTAGACGAGGTGGGTGGTGAGCGAGCCGAGGACGGCGGACGTGTGCAGGTCGACGAGCTGGATGCGAATGGGAAAGACGCCGGCGGGGAAGGCCTGGCACTGGTCGGACGTCGGGACGAGGTCGATGGTGAACGGCGCGCCGGTCACCGGAGTCGCTGTCGACCACCACCGGCATCGAGAGGTCGACCGCCCCGCCGCCGAGCGACGGCAGCGTGTCGAGCGGGACGGGCTGGCTCGTCGAGCTGGAGGCGGTGCCACCCGGGCCCGAGGCGGACAACGACTGGTCGAAGCCGGAGACACTGGACAGGCAGGGATAGACCGAGATGTCCAGGCCCAGCTGGGCGGCGGCACGGCCGGCGTCGGCGATGCGCAGGTGGAGATCGAAGAGCCCTGGCCCGGTGTCACCCAAGGCGTCTGGGTGAGCAGGGTGAGGGCCGGGTCTCCGCTCGGCGGCGCTCACGAACGAGGCCGACCCGTTGCAGGCCGATCCAGCGGCGGTCACCGGAGCGGTGGCCGCCGTCGCCTCCGGCAGTGCCGGCGGGCACGGCCACGAGGCTGAGGAGGAATGAGCCGACGACGACAGTGGCGCCGGTGACGACGGCGAGAGGGCGGAGAGGGCGGAGAGGGCGCCCCTCCCCACCGGGGCGACGCCGCGAGGGTGGGGGCCGAACAGGCGCGGGCGGCGTCGGTCCCGGTCCACTTCGGACGGGAGCCTACGCCAGTCGCACTACCCTCAGCGGCGTGCTCCCCGAGCGACTGCGCCCGTTGGTGCAGGCGACCTCCGCGCTCGCCGATCGCTTCACCGCCGCAGGTCACAGGCTGTATCTGGTGGGTGGTTCGGTGCGCGACGCCATCGTGGCGCAGGAGCCGGCGCCGGCCGCGGAGGGTCCCGATCTCGACTTCACCACCGACGCCCGTCCGGAGCAGATCGAGGCGGTGGTCGACGGGCTGGGCCGACGCGGTGTGGACGCAGGGACGCCGCTTCGGGACCATCGGGTTCCGGCGCGGCGACCAGGTCTACGAGATCACCACCCACCGGGCCGAGGCCTACCGCCCCGACTCCCGCAAGCCGTCCGTCGCCTTCGGCGACCGGGTCGAGGACGATCTGTCCCGGCGCGACTTCACCATCAACGCCATGGCCCTCCGGCTGCCGGAGCTCGACCTCATCGACCCCTTCGGCGGGCTGGCCGACCTGTCGGCCCATCGTCTGCGCACGCCCCTCGACCCGGAGACGTCATTCGGCGACGACCCCCTGCGGATGCTGCGAGCGGCGCGCTTTCTGGCCAAGCTCGGGCTCGAGCCCGATCCGGCGCTGGTCGAGGCGGTGCGCTCCGGCCATGGACGTCTCTCCATCGTCTCCGCCGAGCGGGTACGCGACGAGCTCGACAAGATCGTGGTGCTGCCCACGCCGTCGGTGGCCCTCTGGTTCGTGGTGCGCACCGGCCTCGCCGGCGAGTTCCTCCCCGAGCTCCCTGCCCTTGCCCTCGAGCAGGATCCCATCCACCGCCACAAGGACGTCCTGGCCCACACCCTGGCCGTGGTGGACAACACCTCGCCGGACCGGCTCCTGCGCCTCGCCGCCCTGTTCCACGACGTCGGCAAGCCCCGCACCCGGGCCATCGTCGAAGGGGGCGTCAGCTTCCACCATCACGAGGTGGTCGGAGCCCGGATGACGCGGCAGCGCATGCAGGCGCTGCGCTACCCGACCGAGGACATCGACACGGTGGCCGAGCTCGTGCATCTGCACCTGCGGTTCCACACCTACCGGCTCGGGTGGACGGACCGGGCGGTGCGCCGTTACGTGCGCGACGCGGGGCCGCACCTCGACCGGCTCAACGAGCTCACCCGGTGCGACTGCACGACCCGCAACGCGGCCAAGGCCCGTTCGCTGGCCCGCCGCATGGACGAGCTCGAAGCCCGCATCGAGGAGCTCCGCCGGCAGGAGGAGCTCGATGCCATCCGTCCCGACCTCAACGGCGACCAGGTCATGGACCTCCTCGGCATCGCTCCCGGTCGGGACGTGGGCCGCGCCCTCGCCTTCCTCCTGGAGCTGCGCCTCGACGAGGGCCTCTCGGCGAGGAGGAGGCCGGCCGCCGGCTCGTCGCCTGGTGGAAGGAGCAGGGGGAGGCCTAGATACCGGTCGCTCGCCAGCGGCCGTACCGGCGGACCGCGTCAGGGCCGTCCGGAGGTCTCAGTCAGTGGGCCAGGCCGGCTCGGGCTCGCCGCGGGCGAAGGCCTCGACCAGCTGGTGGGCGACGTCGTCGTGGTACTGGACGGGGGGCGACTTCATGAAATAGGCCGACGGGCCGAGGAGCGGGCCCCCGATGCCCCGGTCGAGGCCGAGCTTGGCGCAGCGCACGGCGTCGATGATCACCCCGGCGGAGTTGGGGGAGTCCCACACTTCGAGCTTGAGCTCGAGGTTGAGGGGCACGTCGCCGAAGTTGCGGCCTTCCATGCGGATGTAGGCCCACTTGCGGTCGTGCAGCCAGGGCACATGGTCCGAGGGGCCGATGTGCACGTCGTCGGCGGGCATGGCGCCGTGCTCGATCTGGCTGGTCACCGCCTGGGTCTTCGACACCTTCTTCGACTCGAGGCGGTCTCGCTCCAGCATGTTCTTGAAGTCCATGTTGCCGCCCACGTTGAGCTGGTAGGTGTGGTCCAGGGCGAGGCCGCGATCCTCGAAGAGACGGGTGAGGATGCGGTGGACGATGGTGGAGCCGACCTGGCTCTTGATGTCGTCGCCGATGATGGGGAGGCCGGCGTCGCGGAAGCGGCTGGGCCCATTCCGGGTCGGAGGCGATGAACACGGGGATGGCGTTCACAAAGGCCACGCCGGCATCGAGGCAGGCGGCGGCGTAGGTCCGCTGGGCCTCCTCCGAGCCCACCGGCAGGTAGCTCACCAGGACGTCCGCCCGGCTGTGGCGGAGCGCCTCGGCCACGTCCACCGGTTCGGTCGGGGACTCCTCGATGGTCTCGCGGTAGTACTTGCCCAGGCCGTCGAGGGTGGGTCCTCGCTGAACGGTGACTCCGAGCTCGCCCACCGAGGCGAAGCGGATGGTGTTGTTCTGCCCGGCGAAGATGGCCTTGCCCAGGTCGGTCCCGACTTTGGCGGCGTCGACGTCGAAGGCGGCCACGAACTCGAGGTCACGGACGTGGTAGCCGCCGAGCACGACGTGCATGAGCCCGGGCACGGTGTCGTCGGGATCGGCGTCCCGGTAGTACGTCACCCCCTGGACGAGGGAACTGGCGCAGTTCCCCACTCCGGCGATGGCCACACGGATGTTGGTCATGGATGGCTTCCCTTCGTGTTCGTCAGGGCCTCCCCGGGACGGGGATCGCGGCCGCCGGCCCGCTCGGACCGAGCCGCGGCCTGCCTCTGTCGTTCGAGTTCGATGAGCCGGTCCAGCCAGGCGATGTCGTGGGCGGTGGACTCGGTGCTGTGCTCGACCAGCGAGCGGGTGTAGACGTCGAGGCCCGTTCCGTTGGCCCGGACCTGGTCGGACGCGAGACGCCGGGACAGCTGGCTGCGCCGGCGTTCGAGGAGGGCGAGCCGGGCCGAGGGGGCGAGATAGCGGGCGAAGGCGAGTCGGAGCCCGAAGCTCCGCGCATCGTCGGCGGCGGCCGGCTCGTCGGCGTCGAGCAGCTGCTCGAAGAGGGCTCGCCCGCCGTCGGTGATCCGGTACACCTTCCGGGACCGCTTGGATCCGCGGGGGCTGCCGGACCGGCGGGCGCGCAGGCCGGCTCGTTCGCCGCTCAGCGAGCCCGTGGCCGGGATGGCAGGGGCGGGCGGGGCCGACGACTCGGTCACCGCCACCGCCTGGGCCGGCCTCGAGGCGGCTGAGCGCGGGGTAGAGCGAACCGAAGGAGATGTTGGCGAAGAGGCCGAGCTCGTCACGGAGTCGTCGACGGATCTCGTAGCCGTGGAGCTCCTGCTCTTGGAGCAGGCCGAGGATGGCGAGGTCGAGCACGGTTACGGCCTCATCCGGGCGACGAGGGCCAGGTCGGCTCTCGAGCGGTGCGCGAGCCTGGGCAGCGACGCTGGTTGCACATCGACATGATATATCAAATCGATATATCGCGCCACCATATCGAGCGGCCCGGCTGCATTCAGGCCCGTGGCCCGTCGCGGAGCGGCCCTCGGGAGCGATTGGCGATCGGCCCGAGCCGGTCCGGGTCGCCGACTGCCGCTGACAGCTGTGCACAGACGAGCGGCGCAGTACCCTTGGTTCGGTGAGTTCCAGGCCCGGCGTGCTCCAGGGCGTGCAGACGGTCGCCACCGGGGGGCGCGTCGAGTACCGGCTGGCTCGGAACGCCGTCGTCCGGGAGTTCCGGCGGGGCCGTCTCTCACGGCTCGACGTCTGTGACGCCCACCCCGAGCTCCTGCGGGCGGCCCGCAATCTCGGACGGGCCATCGCCGATGCCTGCCCCATCTGCGACGATCAGGCCCTCGTCGACGTGACCTTCGTCTTCGGGTCCCGACTGCCCTCCGGGGGCCGGTGCGTGGCGAGCGCCGCCGAGCTGGCCCGGTTACAAGCGGCGCAAGGATCCCGTCGTCTGCTACGTGGTCGAGGTGTGCACCGGCTGCTCGTGGAACCACCTGCTGCGCACCTTCCCGGCCGGTGCCGGCGTCGACTCCGTCCGCTCGGTCGGGCTGGGGCAACGGGACCCGGGGGCTGCGGGGCCGCTGAGCGACCTGTGGGACTGGAGCCCGGCCGGCCACTCCGGGCCGGCGTGCAGGCCGTCCGCCCCTCGCAGCCGAGCGGGACCACCACTACGCTGGTGGCCGGTGGCGCCAAGCGCCGCCCAAGTGCCGCCGGCAGCCCGCAGAGCGCTGGACGGTCGAGGAGGAGAGAGCCATGCCCGAGCCCCGCTCCGCTCCGGTCACCGTGCCAGTCGTGCGCGCGGCAAAACGCCGGGACGGCCATCCACCGCTGGTGATGGTCACCGCCTACGACGCGCCCAGCGCCCGGATCGCCGATGCCGCCGGGGTCGACATGATCCTGGTCGGCGACTCGGTGGCCAACAACGTGCTCGGGTTCGACGACACGCTTGCACGTGACGGTGGCCGACATGGTCCACCACACGGCGGCCGTCGCCCGGGCCCGACCGAGGCCGCTGGTGGTGGCCGACCTGCCCTGGATGAGCTACCACCTCGACGCGACCGAGACCGTGCGCAACGCGGCCGAGCTCGTCCGGGCCGGGGCCCAGGCGGTCAAGCTGGAGGGCGGGGCGATCCGGGTGCCGATGGTCGAGGCTCTGGTCGCTGCCGAGATCCCGGTCATGGGCCATGTGGGCCTCACGCCCCAGTCGGTCAACGCCATGGGCGGCTACCGGGTCCAAGCCCGCACCGACGACGCGGCGTCGGCCCTGGCCGCCGACGCCAAGGCCTTGGCCGCGGCCGGCTGCTTCGCGGTGGTGCTCGAAGGGGTCCCCGAGAGGGTGGGCCGGTCGGTCACCGACTCCCTCGAGGTGCCGACCATCGGCATCGGGGCCGGCCCCGACTGCGACGGCCAGGTGCTCGTCTTCCACGACCTGCTGGGCATCAACGCCTCGACGCCCAAGTTCGTGCGTCGCTACGCCGAGCTGGCCGAGGCGGCCACCGCGGCAGTGGCCGCCTTCGCCGCCGACGTGCGGTCGGGTGCCTTCCCGGCCGACGCCGAGGTCTACCACTGACCCCCCCGAGCCGCCGACTAAGCTGACCGAGTTCCGCACCGGCACCGTCCGGTGCATCGAGTCGGCACCGGGCAACCGGGGCCATCGACATCCGACCTGCCCCGCAGCTGGGGCCCGGGACGCTCTGCGCGGCCCGGTCCGGAGGGAGGTAGCCGCCACATGCGGCCGTACGAAGCCATGGTCATCTTCGACACCGGCGCCGACGAGGCGGCGGTGACCGGGGTGCTCGAGCGGGCCCTCGAGGCGTTGCGGTCGAAAGGCGGCAATCCCGGGCGGGTCGAGCGCTGGGGTCGGCGGACCTTCGCCTACGAGGTCCAGCACAAGCGCGAGGGCTATTACGTGGTCATCGAGCTCCTGGCCGAGCCGGACGCCATCGCCGAGATGGAGCGGGTCTTCAAGCTGGCCGACGAGGTGGTGCGGCACAAGGTGGTCAGGCTGCCCGACAAGGTGGCCGGACGGCGGGCCGTGGCCGCGCGCTGCGGCCGGGGAGGAATGAGCAATGGCCAACGGCAACGCGGTGACACTGGTCGGGAACCTCACCCGCGACCCTGAGCTGCGGTTCACCAACACCGGGCAGGCCACGGCCAGCTTCGGCCTGGCCGTGAACCGGCGGTGGCAGAACCGCCAGACCCAGGAATGGGAGGAGGCCACCTCCTTCTTCGACATCGTCTGCTGGCGGGAGATGGCCGAGAACGCGGCCGAGAGCCTGACCCGGGGGTCGCGGGTCATCGTCACCGGTCGGCTCGACCAGCGCAGCTGGGAGACGCCGGAGGGGGATCGCCGGTCGAAGGTCGAGGTGGTGGCGGACGAGGTCGGCCCCTCCATCCGCTGGGCCACCGCCCAGGTCACGAAGAACGAGCGGCGGGCGCCGGGCGACGGGCCGCCGGCCCGAGGCGGATCCGGCGGATCCGGCGGGTCAGGCGGCTCGGGCGGACCGCCCCCCGAATCCCCGGGATACGGATACAGCGAGGAGCCCTTCTAGGTATGGCACGCAACAACGACCGCAGCGGATCCAGGCCGCCGGGCACCGAAGGACGCCGGCCGGCGGCTCAAGAAGAAGCCGTGCTCCCTGTGCAAGGACCGCGTCGAGTGGGTCGACTACAAGGACGTGGCCATGCTCCGGAAGTTCATGAGCGACCGGGGCAAGATCCGGGCCCGCCGGGTGTCCGGCAACTGCACCCAGCACCAGCGAGACGTGGCCGTCGCCATCAAGACGGCCCGAGAGCTGGTGCTCCTGCCCTACACCCAGCGGACCACCACGGAGCGACCGGGCGGTCGGGGTGGCCGCGGCGGCTACGGAGCGGGGGGCGGCGGACGTCGTGGACGTGACGCCGAGCGGCCCGTCGCCGCCCGCCGAGGGGCGCCCGAGCCCGGCGGCGCGCCCGAGGCCCGGGACCGGAGGCCGAACGGAGCCGATCCCACGCTCCGAGCGGCGCCACCGCGGCGACCGCAGCCAGAGCCGACGGGTCAGCCGACTGACCGTCCGCAGCGGCCGAGCCGGCCGAGCAGGCCGACGGTGGTTCCGAGAGGCGGCATCCGACGCCGCGCCCGGCGCGAGAGCGCCGGCAGCGTCGACGGGAGAGCACGGAGGGATGAAGGTCCTCCTGCGCAGCGACATCGACGGGGTCGGCAAGCGTGGCGACATCATCGACGTCGCCCGGGGATTCGCCCGCAACCACCTGCTGCCGGCCGGCAAGGCGGTCGTGGCCACCGACGGCATCGAACGCCAGGCCGAAGCCATGCGCCGGTCGCGCGACCTGCGCGACGCCCGTGACCGCGAGTCGTCGGAGACGGTGGCCCACGCCCTGGTGGGTGCCACCATCACCATCTCCGCCCGGGCGTCCGGCGAGCGCCTCTTCGGCTCGGTGTCGGCTGCTGACATCGTGCGCCACGTCCAGGAGCAGACCGGCGCCATCATCGACCGGGCCGACCTCGTTCTCGAGGAGCCGATCAAGACCGTCGGTGACCACACGGTGCGGGTCGAGCTCGTCGGCGAGGTCGTCTTCGAACTGAGCGTGCGGGTGGTCGCCCAGGCCTGACCGGGCACTATGCCCCACTCCGTGACAGCCGCTTGTCACAGTGGCATCCATGGAGAAGGTTGGCATCCACAGCGAAGGGGCGCCGTCCACCGCGGAGCGGCACCGTCCACCGCTCGTCCACACGTCCCGGTGGCGATTTCCTCAAGATCCGGCTCTTCCGATCCACAGGTCGGATGGGCGAGGGTTGACGGACCATGGTGCAGGCGCTCGAACACCGCGGCGCCCCCGGCGGACGCATCCCCCCACACAACCTGGAGGCCGAGGAGTCACTGCTCGGCGCCATGTTGCTGTCGCGCGACGCCATCGCCGCAGCCATGGAGATCTGCAAGCCCAGCGACTTCTACAAGTCGACCCACGGGCACATCTTCGATGCCATCACCTCCCTCTACGGTCGAGGTGAGCCGGCCGACTGGGTAACGGTCACCGAGGAGCTGCGTCGGCGCGAGCTGCTGGAGACCATCGGTGACCCGTCGGTCTTCGTCTCCCTCCAGGCCAACACCCCGTCCCCGGGCAACGCCGAGTACTACGCCCGCATCGTCGAGGAGCACGCGTTGCTGCGCCGGCTGGTGTCCGTGGCCGGCGAGATCACCGAGCTCGGCTACAGCATGCCGAGCGACGTGGACGAGGTCCTCGACCGGGCCGAGAGCATGGTCTTCGACGTCGCCGAGCGCCGGGTGGTCGACTCGATGACCCCGCTCCGGGAGCTGCTTGGGCGAGAGCCTCGACCACCTCGAGCGTCTCTACGAGCGGCAGGAGACGGTCACCGGCCTCGAGACCGGCTACGTCGACCTCGACGAGCAGCTCTCCGGCCTCCAGCCTTCCAACCTCATCGTGGTGGGGGCCCGCCCGGCCATGGGCAAGACGAGCTTCGCCTTGGGCATGGTGGCCCACGCCGGCGTCCGCCTCGGCCAGCCGGTGCTCCTCTTCTCGCTCGAGATGAGCCACCTCGAGCTCACCCAGCGCCTGCTGTGCTCCGAGGCCCGGGTGGACGCCAGCCGCCTCCGGACCGGCAGGCTGCGGGAGACGGACTGGCCGAAGATCGGGCACGCCATCAGCCGGATGAGCGAGGCGCCCATCTACATCGACGACAACCCGAACCTCACGGTCATGGACATCCGGGCCCGGGCCCGCCGCCTCAAGAGCCAGCACGGGCTGGCGCTGGTCGTGGTCGACTACCTCCAGCTGATGACCGGGCGCCACGGCGTGGAGAACCGGCAGGTCGAGGTGTCCGAGATCAGTCGGGGCCTCAAGATCCTGGCCCGCGAGCTCAAGGTTCCGGTCGTCGCCCTCTCACAGCTGTCACGGGCGCTCGAGTCCCGACAGGACAAGCGCCCCATGCTGGCCGACCTCCGCGAGTCGGGCTCCATCGAGCAGGACTCGGACGTGGTCTTGTTCATCTACCGCGACGAGATCTACAACCCGGAGTCGGCCGACAGCCAGGGCACGGCCGAGATCATGGTGGCCAAGCATCGCAACGGGCCCACCGGTGTCACCCGGCTCGCCTTCATCGGCCACCACGCCCGGTTCGACAACATGGCCGCGTCGATGCTCCCGACCGGGCACACCCGACATGCCGGCCGCGAGTCTCGGGTCGACCGGCGCCGAGGCCGAGGAGCCGGTGTCAGGCGGGACCGAGGACGTAGCGGCCGTCGGCCGGGCGGTGGTACCAGCCCCCGGCGGCGTGGGTGCCCCCGTCGACGTGCAGGGTCTCGCCGGTGAGGTAGCTGGACATGTCGGAGGCGAGGAACACCGCCGCCCCGGCCATCTCGTCGACGTGTCCGGCCCGACCCATGGGGACCACGTAGCCGAAGGTGGCCGCGCTCTCCGGCGGGGCCACCGACCTCAGCCCCTCGGTCATGGTGATGTCCGGGGCCAGGGCGTTGACCCGGATCCCGTGCGGGGCGAGCTCGAGAGCGGTGGTCTTGGTGAAGGAGATCACGCCGGCCTTGGCCGCCGCGTAGGCGGCGTACCCGGGGCGGCCCGGACCCCTTCGATGGAGGTGACGTTGATGACGCTGCCCGGCAGGCCGGCGGCCACGAGGGCGCCGGCCACCCGGTGGGTGCAGAGATAGACGTGGCGGAGATTGGCCCGGTAGAGGGCGTCCCATCCCTTCTCGCGGCTCTCGAGGAAGGGCACCGCGAAGGTGCCGCCGGCGTTGTTGACGAGGATGCGGACGGTGCCGAGCTCGCCCTCCGTCCGGCGATGGGCCTCATCGACCGCCTCGTCCTCGCGGACGTCGACGACCAGGCCGAGCCCGCCGACCTCGGCGGCCGCCTCCCGGCCGGTCGATTCGTCGCGCTCCCAGATGGCCACCCGGGCGCCGAAGGCGGCCAGGCCCTGGGCGATCCCCCGGCCGATGCCCGAGCCGCCGCCGGTGACGACGGCGACCTGCCCGTCGAGGCGGGCGACGTCAGGGCTCAGGGGCATGAGGGCGCAGCCTACCGGTGGGGGTTTCGCCGCTCCGAGGCGTCAGCGCCGGGTGGTCCGCCAGCACCGACAGCGGAGGGGCAGCTCGACGGTGGCGTCGTCGTCTGCGTCCGGTCCTCCGACGGCGTCGGCGGCGACTCGGTCGACGGCGGCCAGGCGCTCGGCCCGCTCGCCGTCGGGCAGGGTGATGACCGGCTGTAGGTGCCGGCCAGGCCGACGAGTTCCCGGCGGGTCATCGGGCGGGTCCAGCGGATCACGGTCGTGTCGGGGGCCGTGAACGGAGCGTCCGGGGGAAGTTCGACGAGATGGGCCGGCTGAGACGGCGTGGCCAGCCGACGCGGCCTGGCGAGCCATCGAGGAGATCGGCGACCCAGGCGGACCTCTCGGTCGGGGCCGCTGCCGAAGACGCCGAAGATGCCGCCCGGGCGGAGGACGCGTGCGATCTCGGCCACCGTGGGCTCGGGGTCCATCCAGTGCCACGCCGACGAGACCACCAGGGCGTCGAGGGACCCGTCGGCCCAGGGCAGCGCCTCCCCGCGGGCCCGCACCACGGGCACGCCCGGCGTGCGGTCGGCCGAGCACGGCAGCCATCCGGGCGTCGGGCTCGGCGGCGACGACGGTGCCGGGAGCCCGGGCCTCGAGCACCCGGGTGAGCGCACCGGTTCCCGCCGCCAGGTCGCAGACGCGGGCCGGTGGCGCGGGCAGCGCCCACTCGACGGCCGCTGCCGGCGGCCCTTCCCGGTACCGGTCGTACTCCTCGGCCACCGCGCCGAACGAGCGGGACCGAACGCTGGCCGGCGCCTCATCCACGGCATCCGACCGTACCGGCGGCGGCCGGCTACGGTCAGGGCGTCGGCTGGCCGTCAGGCCGATGGGGCTCGGTCGGGTTGGTGGGGCCGCCTCCGCCCCGCCGCCTGGCCCGGCTGGAGGGTTCTGCGGCGCTTCGGCCCAGGCCCCCGACCACGGTGGTCAGCGAGCTGAGGATGTTCTCGATGGCCTGGTCCTGCGCCTCGAGGTGCTTCTGGATCTGGATCGCCTCGTGCAGGATGGCGGCAGCGTCGTTGTAGGTGGCTTCCGACCGCTTGTCGGACGCCCGGGCCTGGATGTTCTGGCCGACGATGATGATGGGGAGGAGCACCAGCTGCAGGAAGCTGCTCGAGATCCACAGGATGAGGTCCTGTATCCTGTGGACGTTGTCGGGCAGGCTGATGAGGGCGATCGCGGCGAAGACGTAGGCGCAGACCATGGTGCCGACGATCAGCGTGATCCTCAGGCCGAGCCACGAGTTGAACCGTTGGAACGTCGTTGCCTTTGGGAGCTGGTCCTGACCTTGACCGGAGCCTGTTGCTTGCGCTCCTCGATGTAGGGGTGCGGATGGTGGACGAACAGGGTTGACATGTCCCGATCGTCCCACCACGACGGTCACGGATCGGTGATCATTGACCGTGTCCTTCGTTCTGCCCCGGGTGCCTGCCTCGGCCGGTGCGCTGATCAGCGATCAGTGGCGGGCGGCTGCTCATCCTCAAGCCCACCTACAAGGGGGGCTGGACCATTCCTGGCGGCCAGATGGAGGACGACGGCGAGAGCCCCTGGGAGGCCTGCCGACGCGAGGTCGCAGAGGAAACCGGCCTGGTCGTGGACAGCGGCCGCCTGGCCTGCGTGGACTTCCTTCGGCCGCGCCCCTCACGGCGCGGGCGGCCTCCGGTTCGTCTTCGACTGCGGCCAGCTTGCGCCCGGAGGCCGCCGACGCCATCGTCCTGCCGCCCGAGGAGATCGGCGAGTACCGGTGGGCCACGCCCGAAGAGGCCGATCGCCTGCTGTCGGGCCCCGTCGGCCGGCGCGTCCAGCCAGTGCCTCGGTCGCCGGGGGACGCTCTACCTCGAGGACGGACGGCCTGTCGCCGCAGTGCCGCCGAGCTGATCCCGGCGGACCGCCACCGCGGCCCTCCTGCATCGGTCGCTCGAGCCGCTGCAGTTCCCGTTGCCCGTTTCGGTGCCCGGGCCCATGCTGGAGGCATGACCGACGTCCCGCTACACCCACGGCCACCACGAGAGCGTGCTCCGCTCCCATCGCTGGCGCACCGCCGAGAACTCGGCCGCCTACCTCCTGCCCCACCTGCGCCCCGGACAGGCACTCCTCGACGTCGGTTGCGGACCGGGCACCATCACCGTCGACCTGGCCGATCGGGTCACACCCGGGCCAGGTCGTCGGGCTGACGCCTCGCCGACGTCGATCGCCGAGGCCCGGTCGCTGGCCGGCCACGGCCGTCGGCCGCGGCTTCGTCGTCGGCGACCTGTTCGCCCTGCCCTTCGCCGACGACACCTTCGACGTGGTCCATGCCCATCAGGTCCTCCAGCACGTCGGCCGCCCGGTCGAAGCTCTCGTCGAGATGCGCCGGGTGTGCCGGCCGGGCGGCATCGTGGCGGTCCGCGACAGCGACTACCCGCAGATGACCTGGTTCCCGGACGACGGCGCCACTCGCGCGCGCTTTCGAGGCCTACGGGGCCGTGACCAGGATCAACGGCGCCAACTGGGATGCCGGTCGACGGCTGCTGTCGTGGTCCCTGGCTGCCGGCTTCACCGAGGTCGTCCCCTCGGCGTCGGTCTGGTGCTTCGCCACCCCCGACGAGCGGGCGTGGTGGGGTGAGCTCTGGGCCGAGCGGTTCACACGGTCCGCCCTGGCCGACCAGCTGCTGGCTCACCGGGTGGCCGACGAGCGACGACCTCGAGGAGTTCGCCGCCGCTTGCGGCGCTGGGCGACCGCCCCCGACGGGTGGTTTGCCGTGCTGCACGGCGAGGTGCTGGCCACCGCCTGACGGCGGAACTCCCCGGCTGGGGCCATGCCGGGGCCGCAGTCGGGGCGGCGGCAGGATCAGACGAGCAGGCGGCTGGTGAAGAACTCGAGGACCTGGTCGAGTGCGGCCCGGGTGGGCGTGCCGGGCCGGTCGTCGAGGTCGTTGGTGAGGACCGAGTGGGCCGCCCGCTTGTGGCCGTGCGGGTTCCCTGGCGACGAGTCGATCTCGACGGCGACGAACCGGTCGCCGAGAAGCTCGCGCAGATGGGCGAAGCGCTCCGGCGGGCTCATCATGTCGCCTGAGAAGCGCAGGCCGAGCACGCACGTGCCGGAAGCCGCCCGCTCCTCCACCTGGCGGGCGTCGGCGTCGGACAGGCCGAGGTCCCACTTTGCGCTTCCGGCCGATGCCGAAGGGCAGGGACGGCTGGCTCAGCACCGGGGCGACCACGATGTCGTCGACCATCATGCCGAGGGCGAACCCGCCGGTGAAGCACATGCCCACCGCTCCCACCCCGGGGCCGCCACAGCGCTCGTGCTCGTGTCGGGCCAGGGCCCGCAGCCACGAGATGATCGGGCTGGTGCGGCCGGCGGCCAGCACCGTGAACTCGCGGGCCACACAGGCCCGGGCGATCGAGGCCAGTGCATAGCCCCCGGTGGCCGGCCGGCCGTCCTCCCCGAACAGGTGGGGCATCACGGCGCACAGGCCGGCGCCGGCCACCCTTCGTGCGAAGCCGGCCACCTCGGGGGTGATGCCAGGGATCTCGCTCATCACCACCACGGCCGGGCCCGATCCCATGCGGTAGACGGTGCGGGTGGCGCCGTCGGCGGTGAATGACGTCTGCTCGAAGCTCGTCCAGCGGCTCTGGCATCCCGCTGACAGTACCGGTGGCCGGCGTGAGGTGGCGAGTAGCCGGTGGCACAGTGGCCGGTAGCCGGGGGCGGTGCAGCAGGTGGTGGCGACGCCCCTGTGCACAGTCAAGGTCGCACGGGGGCGTAGATCGCAGGAAATGTCGAACCCGAAGATCGTCAGGTTTTCTGACAAACGCCGGCGGCGGAAGAACCGAGCGCGGCGTCAGGCCAGGGCCAGGCGCACGACCACGGGGCGGTGGTCCGACCCCGAATGATCGGCGATGCGGGCCTCGACCACCGACAGCGACTCGGTGATGAGCATGTGGTCGAGCTGGCTGTGGGGCCGGTAGGCCGGCCACGTGCGGCCGGTCACCGCCCGCCGCCAGGCCGGGAAGAAGGAGCGTGACCGGAGGACCCCACAGGTTCATGTCCCCGGCCAGCGCCGCCGGCGTGTCGGCCGGCGGCAGTAGGGCGGCGAGTCGCCGGTACTGGAGGGGCGACCAGTCGGTGAGGTGGGCCATGTGTGTGCCGACGATCGTGATCGCCCGGCTTCCGAGGTCGGTGGTGACGAAGATGACGGCGCGATCGGCCGGGTCGTGCCGGAGGTGGCCGAGGGAGACGATCTTCTGGTCGCGCACGGGGACGCGGGCGAGCACGGCCAGCGACCACCGCCCGGGGACCGGACGGCTCGTGGATCGGCGGACGTGGCCGCCGTTCGCTGGTCGAGCCGAAAGGAGCGGGAGCGCCGCCAGGGAGGCTGGGCCCCACCGGTCGTCGGCTTCCGGGCGGGCTCGTAGCGCACGCACGTGGGCGAGCGGCTGCTCGGCCACCACCGTGTAGCCCAGTTCGTCGGCCACACCTTCGGCCGTGCTCCGGCCGCCACCGTCGGGACCCCACGATTCCTGCATGACGAGCACGTCGGCGCCGAGCTCGGCGCACTGCCCGATGATGTCGAAGGGACGCCCCCATCCGTCGACGCCCAGATGGATGTTGAAGGTGGCGAGGACCAACGATTCCACGGTCAGCCCCGACCGCGGCCACGCGAGCATGAGTCGACGGGTCGGTGGGCGGAGTCGTGCCGAGGACGGGATGCCCCAGTGTGTCATCGGCCTCGGCCGGCTGGGACCGGTGCCGGGTTCACCGTCGGCCACGAGCGGGACTCGGCGGGAACCACCGGCGACGGGCCACGGACGGGCCACGGACGGTCAGCGTCAATAGGCTCACCTCCGTGACGCCCGGACCCGAGGGGACCTACGACGAGTTCTCGATGTTCGCCGAGAACGCCAGCGAGGCCGGCCTCGAGTGGAAGGGGCCGCCGACCGTCCGCCGCCAGTCGACGGAGGTGGCGCCGGGCCGACGGCTCAGCGCCCTCGTATGGGGCGATCCGCCCCCCTGCCTGTCCTCTTGCACGGCGGAGGGCAGAACGCCCACACCTGGGACACAGTGGCCCTCGCCCTCGACCGTCCCCTGCTCGCCGTCGACCTGCCGGGCCACGGCCATTCGGACTGGCCGGAGGACACCCAGGCCCTCGACCCGTCGGCCATGGCCGATGACGTGGCTGACGTCGTCCGACGTCTTGGCGCCGGATGCGGCCGCGGTGATCGGCATGTCCCTCGGCGGCATCACGGCCATCGCCCTCGCCACCCGCCATCCCGAGCTGGTGCGCCGGTTGGTGCTCGTGGACATCACGCCCGGGGTCAACCGCGAGAAGAGCTCGGACATCGCCGCCTTCCTCGCCGGTCCGGAATCGTTCGCCTCGTTCGACGAGATCCTGCAGCGGACCATCGAGTTCAACCCGACCCGCTCGGTCTCGTCGCTGCGCCGGGGTGTCCTCCACAACGCCGTGCAACGAGAGGACGGGAGCTGGACGTGGCGGCACCAGCTCGGCCGGCCGGCCCGGTCGAGCGGGTTGCACGTCGACCAGGTGGACTTCGCTGCCCAGTGGGACGACCTCGAGCAGCATCGCCGTGCCCGTCCTTCTGGCCCGGGGCAGCCTCTCTCCGGTCGTCGACGACGACGACGTGGCCGAGTTCCGCCGCCGCCGGCCCCACGACACGCGTGGTGGTGGTCGAGCGATGCAGGGCACAGCATCCAGGGTGACCGTCCCGTGGAGCTGGCCCGCATCATCGACGGGTTCGTCGCCCCGGCCCCGGCCTGAGCCTGAGCCGGAGCCGCTCGATCGACCCGGGTCCAATCGACTCGGGCCAGATCGGCCCGGGTGAACCGGGGTCAGGCCGCAGCGAGGCCGGCGTCCTCCTCGCTCTCGGCGGGCGCCTCGGCCGGCTACTCGGCCAGGGCGACCGCCAGCACATCGCCGATCTCGGCGGCCGGGTGGAAGCTGAGCTCCTCCCGGACCGCCTCGGGGACGTCCTCCAGGTCGGGCTCGTTGCGGGCAGGCAGCACGACGCTCTTGAGTCCGGCCCGGTGGGCGGCCAGCACCTTCTGGCGCACGCCGCCGATGGGCAGCACCCGGCCCTGCAGGGTCACCTCTCCGGTCATGCCCACTGCCGAGGAGACCGGTTTGTCCAAGCAGCAGGCTGACCAGTGCGGTGACCATGGTGACGCCCGCTGACGGACCGTCCTTCGGGATGGCGCCGGCCGGCACGTGCAGATGGAACCGCTTGCCGGCGAAGACGGCCGGGTCGATGCCCAGCTCGCTGGCGTGCGAGCGCACGTAGGAGAGGGCGATCTCCGCCGACTCCTTCATGACGTCGCCCAGCTGACCGGTGAGGGTCAGACCCTCCGTTCCGTCCATGACCGATGCCTCGACGTAGAGGACATCGCCACCCGGTGCCCGTGACGGCCAGGCCGGTTGCCACCCCGGGAACGGCCGTGCGGTCGGCCGCCTCGAAGAAGAAGCGCGGCCGGCCGAGCCAGCCACGAACGTCCTCGGCTCCGATCCGGACCGGGGTCTCAGCCTCGCCAGCCGCCACCTTGGCGGCCACCTTGCGCAACAGCCGGCCGAGCTCGCGCTCCAGCGAGCGGACGCCAGCCTCGCGGGTGTAGTCGGCCACGATCGTGCGCAGCGCTCCGTCGTCGACCTCGACATCGTCGCCCGAGAGGGCGGCCCGCTCGAGCTGTCGCCCAAGCAGGTGGTGCCGGGCGATGCCCACCTTCTCGTCCTCGGTGTAGCCGTCGAGGCGGATGACCTCCATACGGTCGAGCAAGGGGCTCGGGATGGTGTCGACCATGTTGGCCGTGGCCAGGAACAGAACCTTTGACAGGTCGAGCTCGACTTCGAGGTAGTGATCGCGGAACGTGTGGTTCTGGGCCGGGTCCAGCACCTCGAGCAGGGCCGACGACGGATCGCCGCGGTAGTCGGAGCCCAGCTTGTCGACCTCGTCGAGCACGATGACCGGGTTGAACGTGCCGGCCTCGCGGAGCGCCCGCACGAGCCGTCCCGGCTGTGCCCCCACGTAGGTGCGGCGGTGGCCACGGATCTCCGCCTCGTCGCGCACGCCGCCGAGAGCCACCCGCACGAACGACCGCCCGAGGGCGCGCGCCACCGACTCGCCCAGCGAGGTCTTGCCCACGCCAGGCGGCCCGACCAGGGCCAGGATGGCGCCGGCACCGCGGCCGGCGACCGGCTGCAGTCCCCGCTCGTGGCGCAGTTTGCGCACGGCCAGGTGCTCGAGGATGCGGTCCTTCACGTCGCGCAGGCCGTCGTGGTCCTCGTCGAGGATGCGTGACGCCTCGGCGATGTCGAGGCGATCCTCCGACTCGACCCCCCAGGGAAGCTCCTCGACCGTGTCCAACCAAGTCCGGATCCAGCCCTGCTCCGGGCTCTGCTCGTTGGTGCGCTCGAGCTTGTCGATCTCGCGGTCGACCGCCTTGCGCACATCGTCGGGCAGCTCCCGTGTGGCAAACCGGGAGCGGTAGTCGTCGGGCGCGGCCTCGTCGTCCGAGCCCAGCTGGCCGAGCTCCTTGCGGATGGACTCGAGTTGACGGCGCAGCAGGAACTCGCGCTGCGTCTTCTCCATGCCTTCCTCGACGTCGGTCTTGATGCGTTGGCGCAGGGTCAGGTCGGCCAGCACCTCGCGGGCCCAGCCGATGACGAGCCGCAGCCGGGCAACGACGTCCGTCGTCTCCAGCACCTGCACCTTCTGCTCGAGGGACAGGTCGGGCGAGTAGCCGGACATGTCGGCCATGCGCCCGGGCTCGGTGATGTCGGCCAGCCGCTCGGCGATGCGGCCCGCGCCCCGGCTCAAGAGGATGTTCTCGAGCACCGCCCGGTACTCGCGGGCGAGCTCGGCGGCCTCGGGTGCGTCCGGTCCGTCGGGGATCAGCTCGACCTCGACCCACAGGGCGCGCCCGGTCCCGGGCACGGCCGTTCCCAGCCGGGCCCGCTCGAGGCCGCGCACGACGGCTGCGGGCAGACCTCCGGGCAACTCGCCGCGCTCGACGATCTCCGCCACCACCCCGACGCTGGCGTAGCGGCCGTCGATGAACGGGACGAGCACGAACTGTCCTCCGGCTGCCTCGGCCGCCTCGGTGGCCGCCTTGGCCTCGTCCGACTCGAGGGCCATGGTGAAGACCATGCCTGGCAACACGACACCCGAGGTCAGGGGCAGAAGTGGCAGGTTCTGGGTAGCTGCATCCATTGGTCCTCCGAGCGTAACGATGTAATCAAATCTCGCGGTAGGTCAACAGCCGTGGGAGCGGGCTATTCCCCCAACCGAGCGATCCCGGCCCTCAAGGGGGGTGAAATTGCCGACGGGGAGCTGATTTTCCCCAGCGTTCGCCCTCCGTTCGCCCTCCGTTCGCGAGGCGTTCACCTGGCCTCGGTACCGTCGACCTCGGGCCTTGCGGTCCTCGCTTGCGGTCGATCGGCGGCCGGGCGGACAAGGAGGTCGGAGCCCGAATGAACCCACGGAGCATGGTGTCCCTCGCTGGGAAGGGGTCCCGCAAGGGGCTCGTGGGGGCGAGCCTGATCGCCGCCCTCGGGATTGGGCTGACCGCCTGCAGTTCCTCCTCGACGCCGCCGGCCACCACGGCAGCGCCTGGTGGATCGATCAGCAGCGGCAATTCCTCGTACCTCTCCGCCGACCTGAATGCACCGGCCGGCACCCTCAACGCTTCCGGCTCGACTTTCGTCCAGCCGTTCTTCAACGCTGCGTTCTTCGCCTACACGGGCAAGAACTCGGGACTCAAGGTCAACTACCAGGGAGTCGGTAGTGGAGCAGGCATCACCGCCTTCCAGGCCGGCACCGTCAACTTCGCCGCCTCTGACGTGCCCATGTCCGCCTCCGACCTGGCCAAAGTGCCGGCGTCGGCCGGCCCGGTCCTCCAGATCCCGGACATCCTCGGAGGGGTGTCCATCTCCTACAACCTGCCCGGAGTGACCAAGCGGCTGCGGTTCGACGCGGCCACGCTGGCCGGCATCTTCAACGGCACCATCAAGACCTGGAACGCGTCGCAGATCAAGGCCCTGAACCCGGGCGTGACCCTGCCGTCGAACGCCATCACCCCCGAGGTGCGGGCCGACAGCTCCGGAACCACCTACATCTACACCGACTACCTCACCACGGCCGCACCGAGCACCTGGACGCTGGGCGCGTCGAAGACCATCCCCTGGCCGTCGAGCGCGGTGCAGACACCCAAGAACTCGGGGGTGGCAGCCAGCATCAAGTCCACGCCGTACTCGATCGGGTACGTGGAGCTGGACTACGCCATCGCCAACCACTTCACCTACGCGGCCATCAAGAATTCGGCCGGCAACTTCGTGGTCCCGACGCCGGCCACCGTCGCCGCCGACGCCGACCAGCGGACGAGCGTGTCGCCGACCAGCTTCTCCATCGTCGACGAGCCCGGAGCGACCAGCTATCCGATCGCCGGCTACAGCTGGGCCATCCTGCTCCAGCACCAGACCAGTGCCACCACCGGTGCCCAGATCGTCAAGCTGCTCGACTGGACCACGCACACCGGCGGTGGCCAGGACCTGGCCGCCGGCCTCTTACTACGTGGCCCTGCCTGCCGACGTCCAGAACCTGAACCGGACTCAAGCTGCTCACGGTGACCGGTCCCGAACGGTCAGGCGCTGCTCACCAAGTGAGGTCGGTCGAGGGGCCAGGTACTCGCCGGCAACGACCCATGATCGGAGCACCGACCGGGCGCATCCGCCGACCGGTCGTCTCCGACCGCACCTATCGGGTCGCGCTGGCCGGGGTCGTCGCTCTCTTCGCGGCCCTCGTCGGCTGGTTCGTCGTGGCGGTCGTCCTCCAGGCCCGGCCGGCCTTCTCCACGCTCGGCTTCTCCTGGATCGTGCAGAAGACCTGGGACCCGAGCCACGGCCACTTCGGCCTGCTCCCGTTCATCCTCGGAACCTTCGAGACGACGGCCATCGCCATGGTGCTGGCCGTGCCGATCGGGCTCGGCACCGCACTGTCGCTCGCCTATCTGGTCCCGGACCGGTTTCGCCCGCCGCTCTCGACCGCGGTCGAGCTGTTGGCCGCCGTCCCCAGCGTGGTCTACGGGCTCTGGGGGCTGATCGCCCTGGCTCCCATCTGGCGCAGCACCGTGGAGCCGTTCCTCACCTCGGTGCTCGGGTGGACGTCGCTGTTCAACGGCCCCAACAACGGGGTCGGCTTGCTTCTGGCCGGCTGCATCCTCTTCGTCATGGTGCTGCCGACCATGGTGGCCATCTCCCGGGACGTGCTGGCCGTGGTCCCCGTCGAGCAGGTCGAGGGGGCGGTGGCCCTCGGCGCAACCCGATGGCAGGTCCTGCGCAAGGTGGTGATGCGAGACGCTCGCGGCGGCTTGCTCGGCGCATTCACCCTGGCCACCGGGCGGGCGCTCGGCGAGACGGTGGCAGTGGCCCTGGTCATCGGCAATTCGCCGTTCATCGCCCATTCGCTCAAGTCGTCGGCGTCCACCATCCCGGCCATGATCGTCAACTTCTTCGGTGAGGCCACCGGCACCGAGCTGGCCGTGCTGTTCGGGGCCGGCCTCGTGCTGTTGGTCATCGGCATCCTGGTGAACACGGCCGCCCGGTTGCTCGTGCGAAGCGTGTCCCGCAGCGGGGCCTCCTCGGTGGCGGTGGCCTGAGATGAGCACCCTGACCATCGACACCCTGCCGGACCCCATCCTCGACCGGCGTCGTCGGGTGCAGGCCGCCGCCGCCGCTTCGCTCGGTCGGCGCAAGCTGGCCTCCCGCTTCGCCATCGGGCTGTGCTGGCTGGCCCTGTTGATCGCGGTGGTGCCGCTGGTGGCGGTGGTCGCTTACGTGGTGGTCAAAGGCCTCCCGGCCTGGAACGCCGACTTCTTCTTCCACTCGACGGTTCCCGAAGGCGTTCCCGGTGGGGGGATCTGGAACGCCATCGCGGGAACGATCGTCATCGGAGCCGTCGCCACTGCCGTCACCATCCCGTTCGGTCTGCTGTGCGGCCTGTTCCTGGCCGAATCGGACGGCCGGATCGCCGCCGCCATTCGTTTCACCGCCGACGTCATGTCGGGGATGCCCTCGATCACCATCGGCATCTTCGGATACATCGCCATCGTCAAGACGACCCATCACTACAGCGGTCTGGCCGGCTCCTTCGCCATCGGGATCATCATGCTGCCCGTCATCATGCGTGCCGGCGAGACGGCCATCCGGGGCGTCCCGTCGACGGTGACCGAAGCGGGGCTCGCCCTCGGGGCCCGCCGGGCCACCGTCGCTCGCCGGGCCGTCCTCCCGGCCGCCCTGCCCGGCATCATCACCGGGGTGCTCCTGGCCGTGGCCCGGGGACTCGGGGAGACGGCGCCATTGCTGCTCACCATCTTCGGCAACCAGTACCTGCAATGGAACCCGACCCAGCCCATGGACGCCATCCCGCTGGCGATCTACTCCAACAGCAGCCAGCCCTACCCCGACCTCGTCCAGGTCGCCTGGGGGGCGGCCCTCTTACTCATGGCCATCGTCCTCGTCCTGAACATCGGGAGTCGGTTGATGGCCGCGTGGCTCAGACGGGAGCGCAGATGATCATCGATCCCCCGGAAACGAGCCCGGACGCAGCAACGGACATCGCCGTGGTCGAAGCGACGCCGCGGCCACCCGCGACGGCGTGCAGACGGTGATGAGCCTGCGGGACGTGAGCGTGGCCTTCTCGGGCCGCCCGGCGGTTCGCGACGTGAGCTTCGACGTGCGCGCTCGACGGATCACCGCGCTCATCGGACCATCGGGTTCGGGCAAGACCACCCTGCTACGCGCCCTCAACCGCATGCACGACACCGTGCGGAGCGCCAAGGTGACCGGCACGGTCACGCTGGGGGACACCGACGTCTACGCGCCATCGACCGACGCCACGCTGCTCCGTTCGCGGGTGGGCATGGTGTTCCAGCGGCCGAACCCCTTCCCCACCATGAGCATCTACGAGAACGCCGTGGCCGGTCTCCGGTTCAACGGCATCCGCAAGAAGGCGCTGCTCGACGAGGCCGCCGAGTCGGCGCTGGTGGCCGCCGCCCTGTGGGACAGCGTCCGCGACCGGCTCAAGGCCCGCGCCAGCACGCTGTCCGGGGGCGAGCAGCAGCGGTTGTGCATCGCCCGCGCCCTGGCCGTCGAGCCCGAAGTCCTGCTCATGGACGAGCCCACATCGTCCCTCGACCCGGTAGCCACCACCCGGATCGAGGAGCTGGTCGGCGAGCTCAAGGACCGGGTGACGATCGTCATCGTGACCCACAACATGCAACAGGCCCTCCGGGTGTCCGACGACTGCGCCTTCCTCCTCATGGCCGCCGGACCGGGCCGGAGAGCTCGTCGAGTTCGGGCAGACGCACAACCTCTTCCACGAGCCGGACGACCCGCGCACGCTCGACTACGTCAACGGCCGCTTCGGCTGACCACGTCCTCGGCGGGGGCACGGTTGCCGGGCGGACGGATCAGGCTGAGAGTGGCGCTCCCTCGGGCCGTCGGCGATCGGCCCGGCTGCTGTCCGGTACGCGTAGCCGGGTGCGACCGTGCGAGTTCCGTCGGGATCGAGGCGGAACCCGACCCCGCGCACGGTGACGATGTACTCGGGGTCGGTGGGGTCAGGCTCGAGCTTGGCCCGCAGCCGGTGGATGTGGGTGTCGAGGGTCCGGGTGTCCGACAGGTAGCTGTCGGGCCACAGGAGGTCGATGAGCTCGTCACGGGTGCGGACCCGCCGGGCCGGCGAGAGGAGCACGGCGAGCAAGTCGAACTCGCGTCGGGACAGGTGGGTGTAGTGACCGCCGACGGTCACCTCCCGGCGCAGGAAGTCGACGGCTCACCGGGCCGAAGGCGGCCTCCGGCGGCGGCTCGTCGTGCCCCGGTTCGGGCGGATGCTCGTCGGACTCGGGCCAGGGGCTCGAACACGATCAGGGGATCGGCGGGCGGTGACACCCGGCGCAGGATGGCCTGCATGCGGGCCACCAGCTCGCGAAGCCGGAAGGGCTTGGTCACGTACCCGGCCGCCCCGAGCTCGAGGCCGAGGACCACGTCGAGCTCGGTGTCGACGGCGCTGACCATGACGATGGGCACCTGCGAGGTGGCCGCATCCGGCGGCAGACCTCGATGCCGTGCATTCCCGGGAGCAGCATGTCCAAGAGGACGATGTCGGGCTCGCAGGCGGCGAAGCACGCTCGAGGGCCTGGTAGCCGTCGGCCGCCGCGGTGACGTCGAACCCTTCCAGGCGGAGCCCGGCGACGAGGCCTCGCGGTACGACTCCTCGTCCTCGACGACCAGCACTCTCACGTTCCCGCCCTCACGGCCAGCTGGTGGGTCCACCGGGCGGACGATAGGAAGCCGAGGTGAACGGAAGGATGACGGTCCGGCGACCGATCGGTGATCGTTGGGTGAACGTTGTGGGGCGGCCCGCCCTCGGGACCGCCGCCGGGACCGAAAACGCTACGAACTCGTGGTGACCGGTCTCAAACCGTAAGGGTCCGCCCGCACACCGTCGTCGACCAATGGGGGAGGACATGGACGAGTGTCGGCGTGTCAGGCGGACTCTTACGGCTTGAAGCGGTAGCCGATTCCCCGCACGGTGATGATGTGCTGAGGATCGGCGGGGTCGGATTCGATCTTCTTGCGCAGACGCTTCACGTGGGTGTCGAGCGTACGGCTGTCGCCCATCTTGCGATCGCGCCAGATGCGCTCCATGCACTGCTTGCGGGTGACGACGTGTCCTGCCTCCGAGACCAGGAGAGCGAGGAGGTCGAACTCCTTGCGCGACAGCTCGACCGGCTCGCCCCGGACCGCGGCCTCGCGGAGGGACACGTCGAGCGCACACCGGGCCGTAGCTGTAGACGTCGCCTGGTGCGTCGAGGCCCTCGATCGGGCTCGGGTAGCGCACGCGGCGTAGAACGGCCCGGATGCGGGCGGTGAGCTCGCGGGGCCGTGGCGGCTTGGTCACATGGTCGGCCGCCCCGGCCTCGAGGGCGAGGACGGCGTCGAGCTCGTCGTCCCGGGCGGTGACCATGATGATGGGGACGGTGGGCATGGTGGCGTTGATGCGGCGGAAGACGGCGAGGCCTTGGGCGTCCGCCGTCTCCATGTCGAGGAGGATGAGCGACGGCACCGCGGCGGCGGCCACCCCCACCCCCTCTTCCCCGTCGGCCGCCACCACGACGTCGAATCCCTCGACGGACAGCGTGGCTGCCAGCGAGTCCCGGGTCGCCGGGTCGTCGTCGATGATCAGGATGGTGGGGTGCACCTCCGGCGGGAAGGCTCCTTGCGTCGACTTCGCGGAAAGCCAGGGTCATGGGCGACCCGTGGCTCTCCGGGAAAGCGGGCGCGACGTCGCCCATCGCTTGGTTGCCGTGAGAGGCGGAGGGGCCAGGCCTCCTCGACGGCGAGAACCGTCTCGTCGTCCACCGCCTGCCCGGCTGCCCAGGACCCGGTCAGAGGCGGCGATCCGGTTCACTGCCATCACTCCCACGGTAGGGACGGCAGGTGAACGTGACGCGATCGAGAGGTCACTGGAAAGTGATCCCTGGGTAATCTTCTCCCCGACCGGCCCTCGCCCGCCCCCGACCGGATGACTGTGCTACGACCGCAATCAAGGCCGGCCCATCCGGGCCGATGGAACCAGTGCGGCGCATCGAGGCGACAAGCCGAGGAGGATCAGTCATGCAGGCGACCGCAGACACGGCCGGCGGAGAAGCGGTGGACGAGCTCGATATCTCGTCGACCGATGAGTGGAGCCGACTGGCCGAGTGCTACGAGACTCTCCGCTCACGCCACCTGCGCGACATCTTCGCCGACGACCCCGACCGCGGCTCGCGCATGACGGTGGCCGCCGGCGACCTCGTCCTCGACTACTCGAAGCACCGCATCGACGAGGCCGGGCTCGCCGCGCTCTTCGCCGTGGCCCGACGGGTCGGCGTTGAGGAGCGCCGTGACGCCATGTTCGCCGGCCGGCACATCAACACGACCGAGGACCGTGCCGTGCTGCACGTGGCCCTGCGGATGCCCCGTGACGCCGAGCTCGTCGTGGACGGCCAGGACGTGGTTGCCGACGTGCACCGCGTGCTCGACCGGATGGGGGACGTCGCCGAGCGCATCCGGTCCGGTGAGTGGACGGGCCAGACGGGCAAGCGCATCACCGCGGTGGTCAACATCGGCATCGGTGGGTCGGACCTGGGCCCGGCCATGGCCTATGAGGCCCTGCGCGACGCCGCCGACCCGGCCATCCAGTGCCGGTTCGTGTCCAACATCGACCCCGTCGATCTCTTCGCCAAGACCGGTGACCTCGACCCGGCCGAGACCCTGTTCGTGGTGAGCTCCAAGACATTCAAGACCCTCGAGACACTGACCAATGCCAGTGCCGCACGTGCATGGCTGCTCGCCGGCCTCGGCTGTGGTGAGGAGGGGGTGGCCAAACACTTCGTGGCCGTCTCCACCAACGAGGCGGGCGTGCGGGAGTTCGGCATCGACCCGGAGAACATGTTCGGCTTCTGGGACTGGGTCGGGGGTCGGTACTCCTTCGACTCGGCCATCGGCTTCTCGCTCATGGTGGCCATCGGCCCCCATGCCTTCGCCGACATGCTGGCCGGCTTCCACACCATGGACGGACATTTCGCCACTGCTCCGCTCGAAGAGAACATGCCGGTCATCCAGGGCATGCTCAACGTCTGGTACGACGACCTCTTTGGCGCCGAGACCCACGCCGTCCTCCCTTACAGCCAGCGGCTGGCCCGCTTCCCCGCCTACTTGCAGCAGCTGACCATGGAGTCGAACGGCAAGTCGGTCCGGCGCAGCGGGGCACCGGTATCCGGCCAGACAGGCGAGATCTTCTGGGGGGAGCCAGGGACCAACGGCCAGCACGCCTTCTACCAGCTCATGCACCAGGGTACGAAGCTGATCCCCGCCGACTTCATCGGCTTTGCCGAGTCGACCCACGGGCGCGGCAGCCAGCAGGACCTGCTCATGTCCAACTGCTTCGCCCAGACCAAGGTGCTGGCCTTCGGCCGCACTCCGGAGGAAGTGGCGGCCGAAGGCACCCCAACGGAGCTCGTGCCCCACAAGGTGATGCCGGGAAACCATCCCTCGTCGACCATCCTCGCCCCCCGGCTCACGCCGTCGGTGCTCGGTCAGCTGGTCGCGCTGTACGAGCACACGGTGTTCACCGAGGGAACCATCTGGGGCATCGATTCCTTCGACCAGTGGGGCGTCGAGCTCGGCAAGGTGATGGCCGCCCAGCTCGCGCCCTTGCTCGGGGAGCTCAAGGCGCCCGACCTCTCGGGCGAGGACAGTTCGACCGCCGGGCTCATCCGGCGTTACCGCGGTCTGCGGGGACGCCCGACCTGACCGCCGGGCTGCTCGGTCCGACAACGTCCCACGACACCGCCGCCGCCGACGGCAGCGGTCCCCGTTCGGGTGGGGCTCAGGCCGACGAGAGCTCGCGCCACAGGGCGCGGTAGTTGGGGTAGGTGAGGGCGTGGGTGATGTAGCCGGCCTGCACCAGCTCGTCGTGGAACCGGGGCAGGTTGCGCCAGGGGATGCCCATGTCGACGTGGTGAGCCAGGTGCCACCCGGTGTTGTAGGGAACGAACCAGAAGCGGGCCAGCCAACCCTGGCGCACGTTGTGGGTGGTGACCCGACGGTCCGAGCTGGCTTCCATCCCTCCGTGCTCGGCGATGGACCGCAGGCGGTTGAGGACCCGCCACTGGGTCATCCAAGGCAGCCACCAGAGCAACGGGTAGATCCACCACCTCCCAGTGGCCGCCCACATGGCCGCCCAGAGCACGACTTGGACACCGATGATGGATGCCGAGATCGACCGGTAGGTCGGGCTGCGCAGGCCCTTGAAGAGGGGGGTGAAGTTCTTCCACCCGGAGATGCCGACGGCGTCGCGGACCAGGCGGCGGCGAAGGGCGCGCCGATCGCACGGGTAGCCGCCGTAAAACGCCATGATCCGGCTCCTTCGGGCCGAACTCCTCCTTGTGGTGGGCGAAGTGGCCGCGCCGGTAGATGGTGATGGGTGTGAACGTCGGGTAGGCGATGAGCCAGATGCCCACCCAGTCGTTGATCCGCTTGTTGGTGAACAGCAGTTTGTGGGCCGACTCGTGCATGAGGATGGCGAACCGGGCGTACATCGGACCCATGAGGACGAAGGCGGCCAGGTAGGCCAACGGGTTCCCGAGCCAGACGGCCCCGCCGATCAGGATGGCGACAGAGGCCCACACCCCGCCCACGGTGAGAGCGTTGCGGGCATCGGCGATGCGACGCAGATCCTGGCGGATCTCGGGTCGCGGGACGCCGCTGGGCAGCAGGCGTTCGGTGGGAAAGACGTCGGGCCGGGCGACCGCATCGGGCACCATGGTGACGGCCATGCCCCTACATTACGAAATTTCGACAGGTGACGCAAGTTAGTAAGAGACCGTTCACCGCCCGGTCGGTGCTGGCCAGCGCCCTGCTCGGGGCCGACCCACCTGAGCTGCCCGTTGCCCATCTCGTCCGGCTGGCGGGCCTCTTCGGCATCGGCGAGAACCGGGCCCGGGTAGCCCTCAGCCGGATGGTGGCGGCCGGCGAGGCCACCACCGACGGGTCCGGCCGCTATCGGCTTGCCGGCCACCTGCTCGCCCGCCAGGAACGCCAGGTCGAAAGCCGCACCGGCGAGGCCGGTCCTTGGGTCGGAGGCTGGTGGATGGTGGTGGTGCGGGCAGCCGGGCGATCGGCCGACGAGCGCGCCGACCGGCGGGAACGCCTGACCCGAGCCCGGCTGGCCGAGCGCCGCGAGGGGGTCTGGCTCCGCCCCGACAATCTTGGGCTGCGCCCCGACCCGGCCCAAGACGGCGATCTCGAGGTGTTCTCCGCCGAGCCAGCCGGCGACCGCCGGCGCCTGGCCGGCGAGCTCTGGGATCTCGACGGATGGGCCCGGACAGCCGGGGACCTGCGGGGCGCCCTTACCGCTTCGCCCACCCGGGGGCCCGACGACCTGGCCGGCGGCTTCGAGCTGTCCGCCTGGGTGCTCCGCCACCTGCAGGCCGACCCCTTGCTCCCGGCCGAGCTCCTCCCGGCCCGCTGGCCCGGACCCGCCCTCCGGCGTACCTACGACCGATGGGACCGCCGCTACCGCGAGGTGCTCCGCACCTGGGGCCGGGCCGGCTAGTGGCGGGCGTGGCGCCCGGGCGCCCAGTTCGGGCACCCGCTTAGGATCGTGCGCTTGTCGGGCGTGCCGGGATCACACGGAGCACCCGGCTACGAAGTCACAGAGAGCGCCACGGAGCCACACGGAGCCACACGAAGCGAGGAGGTCCCATGGCCGAGGCGGAGGAAGGCCGGCCGCTGTCCGGCAGGGTGGCGGTCATCACCGGCGGAGGCCGCGGCCAGGGCCGGAGCCACGCCGTCGAGTTAGCCCGGCTGGGGGCAGACATCGCCGTCAGCGACATCTGCCACGACGTCGCCTCGGTCGGCTACCCCATGGCATCCGAGCGCGACATGGCCGAGACGGTCGACCAGGTCACCGGCGAGGGCCGGCGGTGCCGCTCGGCGGTGGTCGACGTCCGCGACCTCGACGCCCTGGTCTCCTTCGTCGACGGGGTACACGCCGATCTCGGATCGGTCGACATCCTGGTGGCCAACGCCGGGGTGGCAGCCGTTGGCTCCATCGGCACGATGTCCGCCACCGAATGGTCGGAGGTGATCGACATCAACCTGACCGGGGTGTTCAACGCCATGCGGGCGACGGCACGGCACATGCGACGGCAGCGTTACGGGCGGATCATCGCCATCTCCTCGATGATGGGCCGGTCGGCCAATCCCGGCGCCCCCGCCTATGTGGCCTCGAAGTGGGGGGTCATCGGACTGTGCAAGGCCGTGGCCCTCGAGCTCGCCGACTTCGGGGTGACGGTCAACGCCGTGGCCCCGGGCAACGTGTCCACCGACATGATCCACAACGAGACGCTGTACCGGATGATGCGTCCCGACCTCGAGCACCCGACGCGTGACGATGTGGCCGGGCCTATGGCCGCGCTGCACGCCCAGCCGGTCCCCTGGGTCGAGCCCGAGGACGTGACCGCCGCCGTCGTCTTCCTGGCCTCCGACGGCGGCTCGCTACATCACCGGTTCGGTGATCGACGTGGACGCGGGCGCCTCGGCCCGCTTCACCGCCTGATCGGGGATGGCCGTGCTCGCCGGCGGCGACGTCCTGGCCGCCGCCGCCGCCGTGTCGGCGCTGCTCGAGCCGGTGGCCGACCGCGACTGGTCGGTGCCGGTCCCCGGCCTCGAGTTCACCGTCGCCTCGGTGGTCGCCCATGCCGCCGAGGCCGCGCTCTGGTACGCCGTCGACCTCTGGGAGGGGCCGACCGACGACGCCGCCTACGAGATCCGGGTCCGCTCCGACGCCGACAACGGCCGGCTGCTCAACAGCCTGCGGACCGCTGCCGCCCTGTGCGCCGCCTCGGTCGACGCCGCCCCGGTGGAGACCCGCGGCTTCCACCCGTGGGGGTCGGCCGACCCGGAGGGATTCGCCGCCATGGCCTGCGACGAGCTGCTCGTCCACGGCGACGACGCCGCCCGGGGCCTCGAGCTGCGCTTCAGCCCCGACGGCGACCTGGCCGAGCGGGTGCTCCTGCGCCTCTTCCCGTGGCACGCCGACGACGGGAGCGACGATCCCTGGTCGACGCTGCTGTGGGCCAACGGCCGGGTGACGCGGGCCGGGCCGGCCCGACCGCCAGGGCTGGCGGTGGCACTGCGCACCGCTCTCGGAGTGGGACGGCCGCGACCCGCTGGTGTCCTCTCCGGACGCCCACGGACAGCGCCGGAGGCGTCAGGAGGCTGACCCCGCTGACCCGGGTCTGACCCCGCTGACCGTCCCTACTGCCGGGCCATGGCCGAGCGCCCGGCCACCTCGCCGCCGTTGCGCTCGATCCGCCTCCGAGAGGCGCAGGACGTCGATGTCCAGCCGATGGAGCTTGCCCTCGAAAGGGAAGGAGCCGCGGTAGCGCTCGCTGACCGGCGAGCCGTGGTCGTAGCCCACGCTCGGGCCCACGCTCGAGATCATGGTCATGGCGAAGGGGATGGTCCATGGTGCCGCACTCCTCGCCGTCGATCACCAGGGTGGCGTACCCGCCCCTCCCGACCCGTCGGAAGCGGACGCCGACTGACGGACCCGCCGACAGGCACCGGACGCGTGGAGGTGGCGAGGTGGTGGTCGCCGAAGCAGTTGTAGTCGAGGTGGAGGCGCCCGTCGTCGACGAAGACGCTGACGCCGCTGTTCTCGGTGCCGGTGGCGTAGAGCACGCCGCCCGGCGCCGTCCGGCCGGTCGATCGAGGCGGCCAGGTCCCAGCCCCGGCCGCCGAGGGCGGGGGCGACCTGGCCGGGCATCGGGGACATGGGCGGGAAGTAGTGGTAGCGGCGGTCGGCCGGATGCGGCGACCGGTCCCGGTAGCGGGTCATGAACAGCTCGATGGTGCGGTCGTCGAGGGGCAGGACCCCGTACTCCTCGGCCTCCTGCCACCACCGCTCGACGAGCTCGGCCAGCAGCTCGGGTCGCTCGCCGGCCAGGTTGTTGCACTCCGACCGGTCCTCGGCGAGGTGGTACAGCTCCCAGTCGTCGTCTTCGAAGGCGACGCCGGGGATGTGGCGGGTCACCGCCTTCCAGCCGTCGGCGTAGATGGCCCGGTGACCCATCATCTCGAAGTACTGGACGTGCCGGGCATCGGCGGCGTCGGCGTCGTCGAACGAGTAGCGCAGCGAGGTGCCGGCCAGCGGGATCTGCTCGTAGCCCCGGTACGTGGCGGGCAGCTCGACGCCCGAGGCAGTCGTAGATGGTGGGGACGATGTCGGTCACGTAGTGGAACTGGTCGCGCCGTCCGCCGGCATCGGTGATGTGGCCGGGCCAGACGACGACCAGGGGCACGTGCACGCCGCCCTCGTGGGTGTTCTGCTTGTACCACTTGAAGGGCGTATTGCCGGCCTGTGCCCAGCCCCACGGGTAGTTGGCATGGCTGTGCGGGCCGCCGATGTCGTCGAGGCGGGCGACGGCCTCGTCGGGCGACTCCACCAGGAAGTTGAAGTACTTCATCTCGTGGAGGACGCCGAAGGGCCCGCCCTCCTGGCTGGCGCCGTTGTCGGACAGCAGGACGAAGAGGGTGTTGTCCAGCTCGCCGAGCTCCTCGAGGGCGGCGACCAGCCGGCCGATCTGGGCGTCGGTGTGCTCGAGGAAGGCGGCGAACGCCTCCTGGAGCCGGGCGGCGAGCCGCCGGTGGTTCTCGGGGAGGCTGTCCCAGGGCTCGACGCCGGGGTTGCGGGGGGCGAGGAGGGTGCCGGCGGGCAGCAGCCCGAGCTCCTGCTGGCGGGCGAACCACCGGTCGCGGGCCGCGTCCCAGCCGTCGTCGAACCGGCCGCGGTAGCGCTCGAGGTAGGACAGCCGGCGCCTGGTGGGGGGCGTGCATGGCCCCGAAGGCCAGGTAGGTGAAGAAGGGCCGGTCGGGGCGGATCGACTTGGTGTCGTGGATGAAGCCGGATGGCGTGGTCGACCAGGTCCTCGCTCAGGTGGTAGCCCTCGTCGGGGGTCCCCGGCGGCTCGACCGAGTGGTTGTCGTAGACGAGCTCGGGGTGGAACTGGTCGGTCTCCCCCTCGAGGAAGCCGTAGTAGCGGTCGAACCCTCGCTGGCAGGGCCACTGGTCGTAGGGGCCGGCGGCCGAGGCGTCCTCCATGCGGCAGAGGTGCCATTTGCCCAGCGCGAAGGTGGCGTAGCCACGGTCGCGGAGGACCTCGGCCACGGTGGCGGCGTGGTTGGTCACGTACCCGCGCATGTGGGGGTAGCCGCTGTCGAAGTTGGACAGCGAGCGCATGCCCACGGTGTGGTGGTTGCGTCCGGTGAGCAGCGCGGCGCGGGTGGGCGAGCACAGCGGCGTCACGTGGAAGTTCGTGTAGCGCAGGCCTCGGGCGGCCAGGGCGTCGATGTTGGGTGTGGCGAGGTCCGACCCGTAGCAGCCGAAGTGGGAGAAACCGGTGTCGTCGAGCAGGACGAGGACGACGTTGGGAGCGTCCTCACCGGGATGCGGCGGCGTCGGCCACCAGGGCGTGGACTCGGCCACCGTGCGACCGATGACGCCTTCGAAGGGCTCGTAGGGTTTCATGTGTTCCTCGCGGTCGGGTCCTCGGCCGGTGCTCGTGGTGAGCACGCTCATCCGAGCGTGGCTCCGACATATTCTGGCAACGCGGCTGACCATAGATTCGTCGCCACCACTCTGTCCATCGAGGCTTGCCGCACGGACGCCTTCCGCGGAGTCGTGTGGCCGACCCCCGAGCATGCCGGCCGCACGCCGGTCGATGCAGACTCGGCCGGACGCTCTCGGCCCTGCGGCATCAACCTCCCAACGCGTGCACCGGTCCCGTCTCGCGGTCCGATCGAGGAAGAGGACATCGACGGACCGGCCAGGACGAGCGGCCAACCGGTGCTCGATGTCGAGCGGACGACGAGGAGCCGTTGGCGACGTATGAGGTGACGCATAAGTCGAAGGTGATTTACTTGACGGTGAGCCGCGGGAACCGGGTTTCGTCGATACCGGCGCTGCGCGACCACCGTCCACCACCGGCCGGGGCCGTCGGTGGGACCATCTGGCATGCCTGCGGCGCTGTCGTTTCGCAGCAGAGACGAGGCCGGCGAGGCGCAGGCGTCGGCCCGACGGCGGTGGCCGTGGACGAGTCGCTGCCGCCGTCGTCGACCCTCATCGTCGGCGTCGCCATCGCCCTCCCGCTCGGCCACCTCCCACGCCGCACCGACCGGCGGTTGGAACATCGTCAACGGCACCGCCGACCGCAGACGGTGGCTACGACCTCCCGCTGGCCATCACCTGTGCCAACGCGCAGCAGTGCTGGTCGGCCGGGGAGGACCTCGTCGCTGATCAACGGCGGTGGCGTCATGGCCTATCCCTTCGTGGAGGAGTGGGACGGGACCGGTTGGTCGGTGGTGTCGACCCCGCAGCCGACCCCGCCGGCGGTGGGTTCCTCGGCGCCACTTGCGTGACCGGCTCCGACTGTTGGGCCGTCGGAGCCTTGCTGTCGGATCGCCGATACCGGCACCGGTCCTCTCGCCGAGCATTGGGACGGCAGCACGTGGTCGGTGGTGGCAACTCCCAACCAGGTAGGCGCGGCCGGGGCCGTGCTCCGCAGCGTGAGCTGTGTGTCGACGGCGGACTGCTGGGCGGTCGGGAACACCACCTCGAACGGCGGTGCTTGCCCTCGGCAACCTGGTCGAGCATTGGGACGGGACGTCCTGGTCCGTGGTCACCTCGGCTGACACCGGCCAGCCCTATTCGCAGCTCAACGCCGTGACCTGTGTCTCCGTCTCGGACTGCTGGGCAGGGGGGACGGCCGGCCCCGCTCCGCAGAACCCCGGCATCCTGCCGATCTTCCCCGACGCGGTCGGCGACCAGAGCCTCATCGAGCACTGGGACGGGACGAGCTGGACGCTGTTCCCGAGCTACGCCGCGACCGCACCGGCCGGGGGGTACGTCGCCGGCCTCACCTGCGTGACCGCGGACGACTGCTGGGCGACGGGGTCGACCACCGACGACCTCACCGGGTTCCCGAGCGGCGGCCTCGTGCAGCGGTGGAACGGATCGTCATGGACGGTGGTGCCCACCCCGGCCATGCCCGAGGGCGGCGGCATCCTGTCCTCGGTGGCGTGCCTGAGCGCGGACCGAGTGCTGGGCATCAGGTGCCACCGGAAATCCGGAGCCCGGGATGGGAAACGGGTTCCAGCCGACCCCGATCATCGAAGCCTGGAACGGGACGGCGTGGTCGATCGAGCCCTCCCCCAACGTAGTGGCCTTCGGTTACCTGGCCTCGATCGACTGTGTTCGGGCGGTCGCCTGTTGGGCGAACGGGACGGCGGTGACCAACATCGCCGGCACGGCGCGCTTCGTACCGCTCGTGGAGCAGATGGTGCTGCCCCCGCAGACCAACCAGGGCTTCGTCGCCGTCTCGGCCGACGGCGGTGCCTTCAATTTCGGCGCCTTCCCGTTCCGCGGCTCCATGGGCGGGGCTCGGCTCGCCGCCCCGGTCGTCGGGGTGGCGGCCACTCCCGACGATGACGGCTACGGGGAGGTGGCGTCGGACGGCGGCATCTTCACTTCGGCGATGCCCACTTCTACGGCTCGATGGGCGGCCGTCCGTTGAACGAGCCGGTGGTGGGCATGGCGACGCACTCCCGACGGTAGGCGGCTATTGGGAGGTGGCCGCCGACGGCGGCATCTTCAACTTTGGCGACGCCGGCTTCTACGGCTCGATGGGCGGTGCGCCCCTGACCGGCCAATCGTGGGCATGGCCGCCGCCCCGGACGGCAAGGGCTACTGGGAGGTGGCCTCCGACGGCGGCATCTTCGCCTTCGGGAGCGCCAGGTTCTACGGCTCGATGGGGGGCGCCCCACTCACCCGGCCGGTTGTCGGGATGGCCGCCACCCCGAACGGCAAGGGGTACTGGGAAGTGGCGGCCGACGGGGGCATCTTCACCTTCGGCAACGCACCCTTCCTCGGCTCCGTCCCAGGGCAGGGCATCCGCGTCACGGTGCCGGTCGTCGGTATGGCCGTCACGCCCGGACGGCCTGGGCTACTGGGAAGTCGGCGCCGACGGCTCCACCTACGGTTACGGCGACGCCGCCTTCCTCGGCTCGCTGGTCGGCATCCGGCTCGCCGCACCGGTGGTCGGCGCCTCGTCCTGATCCAGCCCGGCCGGCCCAGCGTGCCGGGGCTACTGCTCGCGGCGACTCGGGGTCGGACGATGACCTGGTCCGCCAGCGTGGCGGGCGGCGAGCCTGCCTCCACCATTCCGCGGCGGCGCCGTGCGACCATCTGGCATCATGCGTGACCATTGTTTGCCGGTGGGACGCCGGTACCGAGTGCGGCCGAGGTGGCCGCGCTCGCTTGCCGCCGGGGTCCTCGTCCTCACCCTCGGCGCCGCTGTGGCCCTGCCCCTGGCCACCGGCCACGCCGGAGCACCCTCCGGCTGGAACATCGTCAACTCGCCGGCCACGTCCGACGGTGGCGACGACATCATGTTTGGCACCGCCTGCGCCAATGCGCAGCAGTGTTGGGCGGTGGGGGTCGATGCGCCCGCAGTCGGTGCCCACCCCATTGTCCAGGAGTGGAACGGGACCAGTTGGTCGTTTGTGGCGACGCCCAACCTCTCCAGCGGCGGCTTCTTCGGTGTCACCTGCGTCTCCTCGTCGGACTGCTGGGCGGTCGGGGCCCAGAAGTTCGCCGCCGGGGTGCCCGTGCCGCTGGCCGAGCACTGGGACGGGAACGCCTGGACGGCCGTGACCACTCCTGATGTGCCCGGCGCCGCCGGGGCGCATCCTCCACAGCGTGAGCTGTGCGTCGAGCTCCGACTGCTGGGCGGTAGGCCAGACCGACGACGCCACCGACGACTTCGCTCGGCACCATCGTCATGCACTGGAACGGCACCTCGTGGTCATTGGGCACCCCGGCGTCAACCGACCAGCCCTACGAGCGGCTCAACTCCGTCGACTGCCTGACGGCCTCCGACTGCTGGGCCGTCGGCGTCGCCGGTCCGAATCAGGGAGAAGTGACTTCTTTCCCATCTTCCCCGGGGCGCCCGGCGACCAGGGCATCGTCGAGCACTACGACGGGAGTGCCTGGTCGATCGTGCCGAGCGTCACCGAGCCGGCCCCGAACGGCGGCTACCTGGAGGCGGTCACCTGTGTCAGCGCCACCGATTGTTGGGCCACCGGCTCGACCACGGGCAGCTCCGGCGGCGCCGCCGACGGGAACGCTGGCGGAGCAATGGAACGGGTCGACATGGTCGGTGGTGCCGACCCCGACTTCGCCGCCCCCGCTCGCCGCTGCCGATACTGACCGGCGTCGCCTGTCTGAGCTCCACGCAATGTTGGGCGACGGCCGCCGCCGACCTGGGCGGCAACAACTTCAACCCGGTGCCGGTCATCGAGGCTTGGAACGGGAGCACCTGGTCGGTGCAGCCGAGCCCGAACATCACCGCCGCAGCGTTCCTCGACGGCGTCGCCTGTGTCCGCGGCGACGCCTGCTGGTCGGTCGGAGCTTCGGCCGTTGTCGGCAACGGAAACGGGCAGTTTTTGCCGCTCATCGAGCAGATGGTGCTGCCTCAGCAGTCCGTCCAGGGATTCGTGGCGGCGGCGTCGGATGGCGGCATCTTCAACTTCGGCGCCTTCCCGTTCCGGGGCTCCATGGGCGGGGTGCGCCTCAACCGACCGGTGGTCGGGGTGGCCGCCACCCCCGACGGCAACGGCTACTGGGAGGTGGCCTCCGACGGCGGCATCTTCGCTTCGGTGATGCCGGTTTCCACGGCTCGATGGGAGGACACGCGCTCGACGAGCCGGTGGTGGGCATGGCAAGCCACCCCCGACGGTGGCGGCTATTGGGAGGTGGCCGCCGACGGTGGCATCTTCGCCTTCGGCGACGCCGGCTTCTACGGGTCGATGGGCGGCGTGCCCCTCCACCAGCCCATCGTGGGCATGGCCGCCGCCCCGGACGGCAAGGGCTACTGGCTGGTGGCGGCCGACGGCGGCATCTTCGCCTTCGGGAGCGCGAGGTTCTCACGGCTCGATGGGTGGGGTGCACCATCGACCGGCCCATCGTGGGCATGGCCGCCACTCCCAACGGCAAGGGCTACTGGCTGGTGGCGGCCGACGGGGGCATCTTCACCTTCGGCAGCGCTCCGTATCTCGGGTCGGTGCCGGGGCAGGGCATCCGCGCCGCGGCGCCGATCGTGGGCATGACCGCCACCCCGGACGGCGGCGGCTACTGGCTGGTCGGCGCCGACGGCTCGACCTACGGCTATGGCGACGCCGCCTTCCTCGGCTCGCTGGTCGGCATCCCGTTGGCCGCCCCGGTGGTCGCCGTCGCGTCCTGAACCAGCCTGGCCGCCCCGTCGCCGGCTTGTGGCCAGGGCGCCGACCGGTCACCCGAGCGGCGCGACCGATGCTCTCGTCCTCGCCGACACGACGGACGACCTCGTCGACGACGCCGCTGGTCGAGGCGTGGCCGCCGAGGTCGAAGGTCCGGATGCCGTCGGCGGCAGTCTCGAGGGTGGCCCGGCGGATGGCGATCGCAGCCCGCCTGGCTTCCGCATGCCCGCGCTCGCCTGCGTGGTCGAGCACGGTCGCGCAGGCGAGCAGCATGGCCATCGGGTTGGCGACATCCTTGCCCTGGAGGGACGGCGCCGTGCCGTGGGGCGCCTCGGCCATGGCCACGACCGTGCCCATGCTCGAGTCGAAGGACAAGAGGACGGACTCGGCTCCGGCGATGGAACCGAACAGGGCGAGCACGAGGTCCGAGAGGCAGTCACCGTCGCGGTTGAGGGCAGGCACGACGAGGGGACCGCTGCCCGACTCGGTGAGCAGGCCGGCGTAGGCGGCGTCGATGAGGACGGGGCGGTAGACGACCTCAGGGTGGCGACCGGCGGCCGCGTCCATCTCCTCCTTGAACATGGCCTCGTAGCGGGTCGACACCGTCCACTTCGGCCCGCCGTAGACGGACGCTCCCATCTGCGCCGCGGTGCGGAAGGCGTACTCGGCCACCTGCCGGCATGACCCGCGGGTGATGGTCTCGGTCCGGTAGGCCCGCTCGTCCGTCGAGCCTGGGTCGCCGTCGCGACCTTCCTCGGCGCCGTAGGCGTCTCCGGTGGCCATGCGCACCACGGCGATGGGATGGACGACCGGGGCGACGGGCGAGACTCCCGGGATGCGCCGGCCGGTGCGCAGGATCACCGAGCCGCCCACCCCTTCGCGCAGGATCCGGTTGGGCGACCCGACGTCGTCGGCCCCCGGCGGGGTGATGGTGGCCGCCTTGAGCCCGAGGCCCGTCTTCAGCATGGCGGCGGCGGCATCGTGGACGACACCGTTGGCCGTGCGTCGGCGTTCGGGCAGGGAGAGGTCGAAGCGGGTCAGGTCGACGTTGATGCCGATGACCTCGGGATCGAGCACCCGCAGTGCTTGGTCGAGCAGCTCCTGGCCGGTCTCGTCGCCCTCGCACACGACGACGTGGGGCGCGGCGGGCACGCCCGAGTCTCGCATGTCGGATGGTGCGCTCATCTGTCCGATGCGTGCCAATCGTCGGGTGTCTCCGGGCCGCGGAAGCGGCCGTCTCCGGCCCCGATAGCGAGCTCGTTGTTCGACCCGCCGCTCAATCTACTTGCTTGCTGGCAAGCATCTATCAGGTAGGATAGGCCCATGCCGACGCAGACCCCGGTGAAGAGGCCCAACCAGGTAGAGATGGCCGGCCGTCTGCGCACCGTCGTGGCCCGAGTCACCCGCCGCCTGCGCCATACGCAGTCGCACGGTGCCCTCTCGCCGAGCCAGTGGGAGGTCCTCGCCACCGTGGCCAAGAGCGGCCCGATCCGGTTCACCGACCTGGCCGACACCGAGGGACTCAACCCGACGATGCTGTCGCGTATCGCGGCCAAGCTCGAGGCCGCTGGACTCGTGGAACGGGCCCAGGACCGAGAGGACGGCCGGGTGGCCCACCTCACCGTCACCGCGGCCGGGCGTCGCCTGCACGCCACCTACCGGGCCGAGCGCACCGACGCGCTCCTCATGGCCATCGACCGGCTGGGGGAGAAGGATCGGCGGGCACTGGCCGCCGCCCTGCCCGCACTCGAAGCCGTGGCCGAGCACCTGCGGGACGGTCGCCCGTGAAGCTGCGCGACACCACCCAGCGCACGTTCTCGTCGCTGTCCAACCCAAACTACAAGAAGTACTTCTTCGGACAGGCCACCTCGCTGGTGGGCACCTGGATGCAGGCGACCGCCCAAGCATGGCTGGTGCTCAACCTCACGCACTCGGCCACATCGCTGGGCCTGGTCGTCGCCCTCCAGACCCTCCCGGTGCTCCTGCTCGGTCCCTATGGCGGGGTGATCGCCGACCGGGTCGACAAGCGCCGCCTCATGATCGTCCTCCAGTCGTTCATGGGACTGCAGGCCGCGGTGCTCGCCGCCCTGACCTGGGCCGGAGTCGTGACGTTCACCGACGTGTGCGTGCTCGCCGTCGTGCTCGGGCTCAACAACTGCTTCGAGAACCCCTCCCGTCAGGCATTCGTCCTCGAGATGGTCGGACCGGACGACCTGCGCAACGCCGTGAGCCTGAACTCCACGCTCGTCAATGTGGCCCGGGCCGTCGGGCCGGCAGTGGCCGGCGTGCTCATCGCCACCGTCGGAGAGGCCTGGTGCTTCGCCATCAACGCGGCAAGCTTCGGGGCGGTGATCGGGTCGCTCGATGGCCATGGACACGGCCAAGCTGCAACCGACCCTTCCCACCACGCGGGCACGAGGCCAACTGCGCGAGGGGCTCCGTTACGTGGCCCGCACACCGGACCTGCTCGTGCCGCTCATCATGATGGCCCTGGTCGGCACCCTCGCCTACGAGTTCCAGGTGACCCTGCCGGTCGCCGCCGAGCGCGTCTTCCACGGCGGGTCAGAGACCTTCGGGATCATGACCGCGGCCATAGGGGTGGGCGCCATCTTCGGCGGCCTGGTCACTGCCGCCCGGGGGAGGACGGGGATGCGCGCCATGATCCTGGCCTCGGCCCTCTTCGGCACCTGCATCGCCTTCGCGGCGGCGGCACCGGTGCTCGTCACCGAGTTCCTCGCCCTCCTGCTGGTGGGATACGCCAGCATCTCCTTCCTCTCCATGGCCAACTCGACCCTGCAACTGGCCACCGACCCGCAGATGCGCGGTCGGGTGATGGCCCTCTGGTCGGTGGCCTTCCTCGGGTCGACGCCCATCGGGGGCCCACTGATCGGTTGGATCACCGCCACCGCCGGCGCCCGGGTCGGCCTCGGGGTCGGGGCCCTCTCGTGCTTCGCGGCGGGGGTCATCGGGCTGGTTGCCATGCGGCGACATCGCCTGCGGGGCCTGGCCTTGCGCTGACCCGGCGCCGGCCGGCGCCGGGCCTCACGGCCATCGGCGGGCCTGGGCCAGGATGGACGGATGGCCTCCGAGCGGACCGAACCGGTGCAGGCGCCCCTTTTGGGTGGCGGCCACTGTGTGGTCATGACCACGGTCGGGACCGACGAGGTGGCCCGGGCCCTCTGCCGGGCGGTGGTCGAGGCGGGCCTCGTGGCCTGTGCCCAGCGGGTGCCCATCGAGAGCGTCTACCGCTGGCAGGGCCAGGTGGTCGAGGACACCGAGACCCTGGTGCTGCTCAAGACCCGGAGGGACCGGGTCGGAGAGCTCACCGAGTCGCTGCGCCAGCAGCACCCCTACGAGGTGCCCGAGATCATCGAGCTGCCGATCGTCGGCGGCTGGCCGGACTACCTGCGCTGGGTCGACGAGCAGACCGGAAGGCCCTGATCCCCGCTCGGGATCCCGCCGACACGCCCCGGGCACGGGCGATCCACGGACCGGCCGTACCGTCCATGACATCGGTCTGGTGGAATGGAGCCGTGCAACCCGACCCGACGGTCGAGACCGGTGACCCCGTCGTCTCCACCTTCCATCCGGCCGTGGCCAGCTGGTTCCGCCGGCGCTTCCCGGGCGGTCCGACGGAGCCGCAGCGCCGGGCCTGGCCCGCCATCGCCGCCGGCGGGGACGTGCTCGTCGCCTCACCGACGGGCACCGGCAAGACCCTGACCGGCTTCCTCGTGGCCATCGATGCCGCCTACCGAGCCGAGGCGGCCGGCCGGCCGGCCGCCGAGCAGTCCCGGCCGGGTGTGGTCTACGTCTCCCCCCTCCGAGCCCTGGCCGCCGACGTCCACGAGAACCTGCAGGTGCCATTGGCCGGCATCGAGCGGGAGGCCGAAGGCCTCGGGTTGACAGCCCCCGCCCTTCGCGTCGCCATCCGCACCGGCGACACCCCGGCCGCCGAGCGGACGGCCATGCGCCGGAACCCACCCGACCTGCTCGTCACCACCCCCGAGTCCCTCTACCTGCTCCTCACCGCCCCCTCCTCGCGCTCGATGCTCGGCGGCGTGCACACGGTGATCGTCGACGAGGTGCACACCCTGGCCCGCGACAAGCGCGGCTCCCACCTCGCCCTCTCCCTCGAGCGCCTGGCCGCGCTGGTGGCGGAGAACGGCGGCCGCCTCCAGCGCATCGGGCTGTCGGCGACGCAGCGGCCCCTCGAGGTGGTGGCCCGGCTGCTGTCGGGCACCGATCCGACCCGGGCGCCGACCACGGTGATCGACTGCGGCCACCAGCGCGACCTCGACGTGGCCATCGAGCTGCCGTCGACCGAGCTCGAGGCGGTGGCGAGCGGCGCCCAGCTCGGGGACGTGCTCGACCGCATCGCCGCCCACGTCCTCGAGCACCGCACGACCCTGGTGTTCGTCAACACGCGCAAGATGGCCGAGCGGGTCGCCCACCTCCTGGCCGAACGACTCGGCGCGGCCGAGGACGGCGACCGACGACCCGGACCGGCTGGCTCTGGACCCGGTCGACGCCGCCCTGCAGGTGGCCGCCCACCACGGCAGCCTCTCGGCGGCCCGCCGGCGGCTCGTCGAGCAGCGACTGCGAGCCGGCGACCTCCGCGCCCTCGTGGCCACCGCGTCGCTCGAGCTCGGGATCGACGTCGGTCCCGTCGAGCTGGTCTGCCAGATCGGCTCGCCACGTGCCATCGGGACGTTCCTCCAGCGGGTGGGGCGGGCCAACCACCACATCGACGGCACGCCGGCCGGCCGGCTCTACCCGCTCACCCGCGACGAGCTCGTCGAGTGCACGGCGCTGCTGGCCGGGGTGCGGGCCGGGCACCTCGACCTCCTCGAGCCCCCGGTCGCCCCGCTCGACGTGCTGGCCCAGCAGATGGTGGCCGAGGTGGCGGCAGCCGAAGAGCGCGATGTCGACGCCCTCTTCGACCTGGTCGCGCCGGGCCGCGCCCTACGCCGAGCTCAGCCGTCACGACTTCGACGAGGTGGTGGAGCTGGTGTCGTGGGGCATCCGCACCGGCCGCGGACGACGCGGCGCCCATCTCCACCACGACGCCGTCAACGGTCGGCTCCGGGCCCGGCGTGGGGCGCGGCTCGCCGCCCTCACCAGCGGTGGCGCCATCCCCGAGACGGGCGACTACCGGGTGGTCCTCGACCCCGACGGCGTGACCGTCGGCTCGGTGCACGAGGACTTCGCCGTCGAGGCCACCGCCGGCGACATCTTCCTGCTCGGGACCCACTCGTGGCGGGTCGTGAAGGTCGAGACGGGAACCGTGCGGGTGCACGACGCC
Organism: uncultured Acidimicrobiaceae bacterium; assembly: GCA_963756195.1. Lineage (GTDB taxonomy): Bacteria > Actinomycetota > Acidimicrobiia > Acidimicrobiales > RAAP-2 > CAVSNH01. The sequence goes on along the minus strand of CAVWMT010000003.1, from coordinate 88,967 downwards.
GCCGACCTGCCGCCGACCATCCCCTTCTGGCTGGGCGAGGCACCGGCCCGCACGGCCGAGCTCTCGGCCGAGGTGGGTGCGTTGCGCGCCGTCCTCGAGCCGCTGCTGGCCGCCGGTGACGGCGAGGGCGCCCGGGCCGCCGTCCGCGACGTGGCCGGCGTCTCGGACGAGGTGGCCGATCAGGTGGTCGTCTACCTCGGCGCCGGGCTGGCTGCCCTCGGGGCCCTCCCCACCCACGACCGCATCGTCGATCGAGCGGGTCTTCGACGAGGCAGAGGGCGCCCAGCTCATCGTGCACGCCCCCTACGGCGGCCGTGTCAATCGGGCCTTCGGGCTCGCCCTGCGCAAGCGGTTCTGCGTCTCCTTCGACTTCGAGCTGCAGGCGGCGGCCGACGACGACACCGTCGTCCTCTCCCTCGGGCCGCAGCACAGCTTCCCGCTCGCCCAGGTGCCGAAGATGCTCAACAGCGCCACCGTCACCGAGGTGCTGACCCAGGCCGTGCTGCCCCATCCCGATGCTCGCCGCCCGCTGGCGGTGGAACCTCAACCGGGCCCTCGTCGTGCCCCGGTCGCGGGGCGGCCAGCGGCGCCCCATCCACCTCCAGCGGATGGAGGCCGACGACCTGCTGGCCGCGGCGTGGCCGTCGCTCGCCGGCTGCCAGGACAACGCCGGCCCCGGGCCGGTCACCGTCCCCGACCACGTGCTGGTGCGCCAGACGGTGACCGACTGCCTGACCGAGGCACTCGATGCCGCCGGTCTCGTCGCCCTGCTCGAATCGTTGGAGGACGGTCGGGTCGACGTGCACCTGGTCGAGTCGGCCGAGCCGTCCCCACTGGCCCACGGCATCCTCACCGGGAAGCCGTACACCTATCTCGACGGGGCTCCGCTCGAGGAGCGGCGCACCAGAGCGGTGGCCGTCCCCCGCGGCCTCGGGCCCGCTCGGCCCCGACGGCCTGCCTCCCGGGCTCCCCGTCGACGCCACCGAGCTGGGACCGCTCGAGCCGACGGCGGTGGCCGAGGTGCTCGACCAGGTGCGTCCGGCGCCGCGCACGCCCGACGAGCTCCACGACCTGCTCCTGTCGCTGGTGTGGTGCCGCCCGGTGGCCGAGTGGTCGCCCTGGTTCGAGTCCCTGCGGGCCGAGGGCCGCGTCGGCGTGCGTGGGCGAGGGATGGGCGACGACCGAGCGCGCCCGTGCCGGCCGAGGCCGTCCACCGCTCGCTGACCGACTCGAGCGTCGACGCCGACGAGGCGGTGGCCGAGGGCGTGGGCGGACATCTCGAGGTCGTCGGGCCTGTCACGCCGGCGGAGCTGGTGGCCGAGGGACCGCTGGCCGGCGGTCCCTTGCACGGTGCGCCGCTCACCGAGGCCCGGGCCCGGACCGGGCTGGCCCGGCTCGAGGCCGAGGGCTCGGCCATCGAGCTGCCCGACGGCCGGTGGTGCGCCCGCCACCTGCTCGTCCGGCTGCACGCGGCCAGCCGCAGCCGGCGGCGACGCTACGTCGAGCCCTGCTCCATCTCGGACTTCGTGCGGTTCCTGGCCTGCTGGCAGCACGTCGCCGAGGGCTGCCGCCTCGAGGGCCGCTCCGGGCTGCGATCGGTCGTCCAGCAATTCCAGGGGCTCGAGGTGGCGGCGGGCGAGTGGGAGCGTCACGTGCTCCCGGCCCGGGTGGCCGGCTACGACCCACGGTGGCTCGACGAGCTCTGCCTGGCCGGCGAGGTGGCATGGGGCCGGCTCACGCCGAGGCCGGAGCCCGACCTGGCCGAGGCCGACGAGCGGCCGAGCGAGGCCGACGCCACCAGGCCGAGCGGGGCGGACGCCGGACGAAGCCGGGCCGGGCGACCGCCGTCGACGTTCCCCGGTCGGCCCGTCGGGGCGTCCATGACTCCCGTCGCCCGCCACCCCGCTGGCCCTCGTCGGCCGCGAGGACCTGGCCTGGACCCTGGCCGCCGTCCGCGCCGACCAGGCGCGTCACCGAACCCGAGGCGGGCGCGTCGGCAGACGTCCTCGCCGCCCTTCGGCGCCAGGGGGCCTGCTTCCGGGCCGACCTGCCGACGGCGGCCGGCCGCCTGCCCGAGGAGGTCGACGAGGGCCTCTGGGATCTCGTGGCCCGGGGCATCGTGACGGCGGACGCCTTCTCCGCCGTCCGCTCGTTGCTGGCGGCGCGCCGGCGGGAGCGCCGGTCCCCGGGCCGACGCCGTCCCAGCTCGCCGCGCCGCGCTCGGGCCGCGGCGGGCCGTGGCCGGCACCGGCACCGGCGAGGGCCGCTGGTCGCTGCTGCCCGCCGCCGACGCCACGAGCGCCGGTCCCCAGGGCGGGCCGGTGGCCGAAGAGCTGGCCGAGGCCGTGGCCTGGCAGCTGCTCGACCGGTGGGGGGTCGTCTTCTGGGAGCTGTGGGGACGCGAGTCCTACCGCGTTCCGTGGCGCGACGTCGTGCGTGCCCTGCGCCGCCTCGAGGCCCGCGGCCAGGTGCTCGGCGGACGGTTCGTGGCCGGCGCCTCGGGCGAGCAGTACGCCGCGCCGGAGGCGGCCGCCCTGCTGGGCGAGGTGCGCGGCGATCCCGGCCGGGGGGCGGAAGTGGTCATCGCCGGTTCCGACCCGCTCAACCTGACCGGCGACCTGCTCGGCGGCCCGCGGGTTCCGGCTCGGCTGCACCAGACCGTGCGCTACCGCGACGGCGTGCCCGCCGAGCTCGCCCCGACCGCCTGACCGCGTTGCGTCCCGCCGGGCGCGGCGCCCTCGGCCGCACGCGGAGGACATCGCGTCGGAGGCCGATAGGGTGCCGCCATGGCCGCCCCGGCACAGGCGCCCGGTCCGCTCGAGGCCGACCGGCTGGCGGCGCTGCGCGACGCGGCCCTCTCCGAGGCCCGTCGGCTGGGGTGCTCCGATGCCGAGCTCAGGGTGGAGCGCGTCCGCTCCCAGCACGTCGCCCTGCGTGACGGGCGGCTCGAGGGTGCGGCCGACGACACCGAGGTCGGCATGGGGCTGCGGGTGGTGGCCGACGGCGCCATGGGCTTCGCCGCCACCGTGGCGACCGGCCCGACCGATGCCGCCGCACTGGCCGCGCAAGCCGTCGACGCGGCCAGGACCATCGCCGGCGCCGGGGGCGGGGCGGTCGAGCTGGCGCCGGCCGACGACCAGGGAGCCGTGTCGTGGACCTCCCGCTACGACGTCGACCCCAGCGAGGTGCCCCTGGCCGACAAGGTGGCGATGCTGTCGGCCTGGAGCGAGCGCCTGCTCGGCTGCGGCCGGCATCGACCACGTGACCGCGACGGTGCTGGCCGTGACCGAGGACAAGTACCTGGCCGCCCTGTCGGGCACCGAGGCCACCCAGCGGCGCGTCCGCGTCCACCCGGTCGCCGAGGCGGTGGCCCTCGACGAGTCCGGCGGCTTCGAGACGCATGCGAACGGTGGCCCCTCCCGCCGGCCGCGGCTGGGAGTACCTCGACGGCGTCGGCTGGGACTGGGAGAGCGAGCTGGCGGCGCTGCCCGAGCTCCTGGCCGAGAAGCTGCAGGCTCCTTCGGTCGAGGCCGGCCGCTACGACCTGGTCATCGACCCCACCAACCTCTGGCTGACCATCCACGAGTCGATCGGGCACGCCACCGAGCTCGACCGGGCCATGGGGTTCGAGGCGGCCTATGCCGGGACCTCCTTCGCCACCTTCGACCAGTTGGGCACCCTGCGCTACGGCTCGGCGGTGATGCACGTGACCGGCGACCGGACGACGCCCCACGGCCTGGCCACGGTGGCCATCGACGACGAAGGCGTGCCGAGCCAGTCGTTCGACCTCGTGCGGGACGGCGTGCTGGTCGGATACCAACTCGACCGGTCCATCGCCGCGCTCGAGCGGGCTCGGTGCGTCCAATGGCTGCGCCTTCGCCGACTCGCCGCTGCACGTCCCCATCCAGCGCATGGCCAACGTCTCCTTGCAGCCGGCCGACTCGGACGGGCCGACGACCGACGACCTCGTCTCCGGGGTCGACGAGGGCATCTACGTCATCGGCGACAAGAGCTGGTCCATCGACATGCAGCGCTACAACTTCCAGTTCACCGGCCAGCGCTTCTTCCGCATCAGCGGCGGCCGGCTGGCCGGCCAGGTCAAGGACGTGGCCTACCAGGCCACCACCACCGACTTCTGGGGCGCCCTCGAGGCGGTGGGCGGCCGGTCCACGTACCTGTTGGGCGGCGCCTTCAACTGCGGCAAGGGCCAGCCGGGCCAGGTGGCGCCCGTCTCCCACGGCTGCCCGTCGGTGCTCGTGCGCGACGTCAACATCCTCAACGCGCGCGAGGAGTCCGGGAGATGACGGCCGAGCTGCCGGCCAGCGGAGGCGGGCCGCCCGCCGGCGGCTCCCCCCGGCCCAGGAGGTGATCGAGGCCGCCCTCGACGAGGCGAAGGCGGGCAGCGACGGCTGCGCCGTCATCGTCGAGGAGACGAGCGAGGTCGACGTGCGCTTCGCCAACAACAAGACGACGACCAACGGGGCCCGCCGCGACCGGCGGGTCACCGTCGTCTGCTTCCGGGCCACCGATGGCGGGACGGCGGCAGGGACGGCGCGCCGCGGCGGGGTGGTCGATGTGGCCGACCTCGTGCGGACGGCCGAGAGCCGACGCGGCGGCGTCGCCGGCCGCGGAGGACGCCGCCCCGCTGCTCGCTCCCGACGAGACGGCCACGGGCGCCGGCGGCTCCCGCCGCCCGCCGCTTCGACGAGGGCCCCGACGCCACCGACCTCTCCGTCCTGGCTCCGGTGCTCTCCGGGCTGTCGGGAGCCTTCGAGCGGGCCCGGTCCGCCGGCCGCGTCCTCTACGGGTTCGCCGAGCACCGGCGGGCCACCGAGTACCTGGGGACGTCGACCGGGGTGCGCCTGGCCCACAGCCAACCGACCGGCGCCCTCCACCTCGTGGCCCGCACCCCCGACGGCGCCGCTTCCTCCTGGGCCGGCGCCGGCACGGCCACCTTCACCGACGTGTCGGTCGAGGAGTTCGAGCAACGGGTGGTCGAGCGACTGGCCTGGTCGAAGAACCGCGTGGAGCTACCGGCCGGGCGCTACGAGGTCATGCTCCCCCCCGACGCCGTGGCCGACCTCATGGTCGACGTCCTGTACGCCGCCGGCGGGCCGGGACGCCGAGGACGGCCGGACGGTGTTCTCGGCGCCCGGTGGCGGCACCCGGGTCGGGGAGGCTCTGGCCACGACCCCCTTCACCCTGCGCAGCGACCCGGCCGAGCCGGGCCTCGAGTGCGCGCCCGTTCCTCGCCGTGGCCGCCTCCGACAGCGACACCTCGGTGTTCGACAACGGGCTCCCGCTCGGGCGGACCGCATGGATCGCCGACGGACGCCTGGCCCAGCTGCGCTACCACCGGGCCGGGGCTCGCCGGTCGAAGGTTTCGCCCGCCCCCTACATCGACAACCTGGTCCTCGAGGTGCCTGGGGCTGCCGCCTCCCTCGACGAGATGGTGGCGAGCACCGAGCGTGGGCTTGCTGCTCACCTGCCTCTGGTACATCCGCGAGGTCGACCCGGCCACGTTGTTGCTGACCGGGCTGACCCGCGACGGCGTCTACGTGGTGGAGGACGGCAAGGTGGTGGGCGCCACCACCAACTTCCGGTTCAACGAGAGCCCGGTCGACCTGCTGGCCCGTGCCACCGAGGTCGGGGCCACGGTGCGGGCCCTCAGCCGGGAGGGCGGAGAGTACGTGAACCGCACGGCCATGCCGCCGCTGCGCATCCCCGACTTCAACATGAGCACGGTCAGCCCGGCCAGCTGACGGCGGGCTGCGGTCGGCCGACTCGCCAGTCCTCCCCAGTGGCCAGCGCCCGTCCGGCGACCGCCGGAACATCGGCAGTGAACCGAGCGAGCGCACCCGCTCGGCGTCGTCACCGAGCAAGCGCCGCCAATCCGTGCCCTCGGTGACGAGGACGCCGATCGTGCCACCGGGTCGCCTCCCACCCGGCGCACGAGGGCGAGGGCGGCTTGGGTCGAGGCGCCCGTCGAGATCACGTCGTCGACGATCGCCACCCGCCGGCCGCGCACGGCGCCGACCCGGGCCGGGTCGAGCCGCAGGGTCTGCGGCGCGCCGGTGGTGATGGAGCGCACCGGCTCGGTGTAGGCGTCGGCCAGGTGGATCTTGGGCGTCTTGTGGAGGATCACGTAGTCGTCGAGGCCGAGGGCTCGCGTCACCTCGATGGCCAGGGGGATGCCCATGGTCGCCACCGACACCACCACCTCGGGACCGAAGGGAGCCAGCTCGGCGGCGAGCTCGCGGCCGGCGACGGCGGCGAAGCCGACGCCCAGGTCGACGGTGATGAGGAGGGCGATGGCCAGATCGTCCGAGAGGGGCACGATGGGGAGGTCGAGGGCCTGGGATCCGACCATGGCCCGGTAGGTCGGGCGCTCGTCGTCGCTCGGTTCGGGCCCGGTCACGGACCGACTCTCGCTTCCGGCGGCGGCGCCGGGCAAATGCCCGGCCGGCTCGGCCGGACTGTCGCGGGCCGGGTTCGCCGTCGCCGCGACCGGTGGCCTACCATCGCGGCCCGCCGCCCGGCCTGATCAGCCGGCGCCCACCATCTGTGACCGATCGAACGGAGACGACGTGCAGGTCCCCTTGGTCGACTACCTCGTGCTCGAGGGCGAGCCCCACCTGGTGGCGCACGAGTGCGCCTCCTGTGGCGCCCGATTCTTCGACCGGCGCAACGCCTGCGCCTCGTGCGGCGCCACCCGGTTCACGACGGTGGACGTGCCCACCGAAGGGGTCCTCAAGGCGTTCACCATCGTCTCGTTCGCCGCTCCGGGGGTCCCGGTTCCGTTCGTCGCCGGTATCGTGGACTGTGGGGGCACGAGCGTGCGGGGCAATGTGGTCAACGTGGAGCCCGATCCGGAGCACGTGACCCTCGGGATGAAGGTGAAGCTGACCACGTTCCCGATCGGCACCGACGCCGAGGGCACCGAGGCCATCGGGTTCGGCTTCGAGCCCGCCTGAGGGCGGTGCGGGCGACGTGCAGACCGGGCGCGAAGGCGCGTGAGGCAAGGACAGCGAGGAGTCGCAGCCATGAGTGAAGACGTCTGGATCCTCGGGATCCACATGACCAAGTTCGGCAAGCACCCCGACCAGGACACCATCGACCTGGCTGCCGAAGCCGCCCTGGGCGCGCTCTCGGACGCGGAGGTGGGCATGCGCGACATGGGAGTCCTTGCCGCCGGCAACCTGATGGCGGCCAGCGCCGGCATCGGCCAGCAGCTGCAGAAGCAGATCGGCCAGACCGGCATCCCCGTCTTCAACGTGGCCAACGCCTGCGCCACCGGGGCGACTGCCCTGCGCACCGCCGTCATGGCCATCAAGGCCGGCGAGGCCGACTACGGCCTGGCCGTCGGCGTCGAGAAGCTGGCCGGGGCCGGCCTCCTGGCCGGCGGCAGCCGCAAGCAGGGCGACGACGCCTACACCCCGCACGGCCGCTACGGGGCGGTGGCGCCGGTCGACGGCCGCATCGGCACCGAGACCATGCCCGGTGTCTTCGCCCAGGTGGGCATGCAGTACCTCTACGAGCACCAGTACTCGGGGACCCCGTTCGAGCTGTTCGCCCGCATCAGCGAGAAGAACCATTCCCACTCGACCCTCAACCCGCTGGCCGCCTACTCCAAGAAGATGACGCTCGAGGAGATCATGGGCGACGTGATGATCGCCTACCCCAACACCCGGCCGATGTGCTCGGCCAACTGCGACGGGGCCGCCGCCGCCGTGGTCGTGAGCGACGCCAAGCTCAAGACGCTGTCCAAGGAGCAGCAGCGCCGGGCGGTCAAGGTGTCGGCCTCCATCCTCACCTCGGACCCCTGGGAGGAGGCCTGCCAGGTGCTGCCCGACGTCAACACGCTGACCCGGAATGCCGCCGACCAGGCCTACGAGCAGGCCGGGGTGGGCCCCGAGGACCTCGACCTGGTCGAGCTGCACGACTGCTTCGCCACCGCCGAGCTCGTGCACTACGACAACCTCAAGCTCTGCGAGCCGGGCGGCGCCGTCGACTACTTCGAGTCGGGCGCCACCTGGCGGGACGGGTCGCTCCCGGTCAACGTCTCCGGCGGCCTCGAGTCGAAGGGCCATCCCATCGCCGCCACCGGCATCGCCAACATCTGGGAGATCTGCCAGCACCTGCGGGGCGAGGGCGGCGACCGCCAGATCGAGGGGGCCAAGGTGGGCCTGGCCCACGTCATCGGTCTCGGTTCGGCCTGCGGCGTGCACATCCTGGAGAAGGCGGCCGCCTGACCGGAGCTCTCGGTCGGCGCCCGACTACGCCGGGCTGCTCAGCGAGGTGATGGGGCCGTGAGCCCGATGCCGAGAGGGAACCCGAGCCAGTTGGCGTCACCGTGTTGTAGACGGCGCCGCCCGCCGCGACCAGCCAGTAGCCCCGCCCGTCGGGTGAGTCATGCTGATGCCGACCACCGGGCCGTAGAGCGTGGTCGTCGGCCGTGGACCCGTTGAAGTCGGCATCCCCGAAGGCGAACACGCCGCCGTCGGCCGCCACCTCCCAGTAGCCGTCGCCGTCGGGCGTGGAGGCGATGCCCACCATGGGAGCGTCGAGTCTGGTGCCGCCCATCGAGCCGTAGAAGCCGGCATCCCCGAAGGCGAACACCCCGCCGTCGGCCGCCACCTCCCAGTAGCCGCCGCCGTCCGGGGTCGGGGCCATGCCCACGATGGGGGCGTCGAGGTGCACGCCGCCCATCGACCCGTAGAAGCCGGCATCCCCGAAGGCGAACACGCCGCCGTCGGCCGCCACCTCCCAGTAGCCGCTGCCGTCGGGGTGGAGGCGATGCCCACGATGGGGGCGTTCAGGTGCACTCCGCCCATCGACCCGTAGAAGCCGGGCATCCCCGAAGGCGAACACCCCGCCGTCGGACGCCACCTCCCAGTAGCCCTTGCGATCGGGGGTGGCGGCGATGCCGATGACGGGGGCGTTGAGGTGCGTCCCGCCCATCGAGCCGTAGAAGCCGGCGTCACCGAAGTTGAAGACGCCGCCGTCGGCCCCTGCGGCATAGAACCCCTGTCCGTCCACGGACAGCTCCCCCGTCTCTTCGACCAGCGGCTGCATGAGGCTGCCGCTGTCGTTGGTCGTCGCACCCCCGGTGGCGAAGCACTGCGCACCATGCACGCAGGCCATGCCGTAGAGCAGGCTGTCGGATGTCACATAGGGAGTGGACTCGACCCACCAGTTGCCACCGTCCCACCGCTCGACGAAGGGGACGGGTGGGGTGACGTTCGGGCCCAGGGCAGCCTGCTTGAGGATGGGCCTCTTGAAGCTGCCGACCGTCCCGGCGGCCCAGCAATCGGTGGCCGAGACGCAGCTGACATTCGACAGCTGAGCATCGACTCCGGGCGAGCCGGCCGGGCTGAGCGCCCACGACGAGCCGTTCCACCGCTCAAAGAGGACGTTCTGCGGGTCACCGTTCTGGTCCACGGTCGTGCCCACGGCCCAGCACTCCGATGGGTTCACACAGGTGACGCCGCTCAGGTACACACCGGTGGGACTCGACGGATCGGTGGTCGCAGAACCGGACCAGCTGGACCCGTTCCAGTGCAAGAAGTAGGTCTCGGCGCCCTGCACGTTGGGGAACACGTTGGGGTAGAGCTCGTCCGAGATGGGGTTGGCAGCTGCAGTCCCCACGGCCCAGCAGTTCGTAGCGCTCGTGCACGTGACTGAGTTGAGCTCGTCGTAGGCCTGTCCCGATGCCGGGATGACCGCGTTCGTCCAGCTCGAGCCGTTCCAGTGCAGGACGTACGAATTCAAGGGATCGTCGTTGGAGTCGAGGTTGCTGCCCACGGCCCAGCAGTCACTGGCGCTCGGGCATGCCACCGAGTAGAGGTACCCGGACGTCGACGGGAGGCTGGCCATCGACCAGTCGGTGCCGTTCCAGTGCTCGACCAGGGCGGCGGCCCCACTCGGTGCGGCTTTTGTCGGCGCTGGGGGCAGCGGAATTTTGGTCGGAGCTGCCGTTGAGACCGCAACACGCACCGGCGCCGGCGCAGCCGGCCCCGTCGGCCCCGTTGGGTTCGGAGGCGGGGGGGCCAGATCCTGACCACCAACTGCCCAACAGTCGGATTGGGTCACGCAGGTGGCGTTGTAGAGGAGGGAGTCCATCGTGTTGGAAGGCTCGGCGACGGGAACCGTGGACCACGACGAGCCGTTCCAATGCTCGGCGAGGGCCTGGGGCCCGCTCGCACTTCCGGCCTGGGCCGGTGCGGGGGGCCCGACCGCACTTCCGGCCTGGGCCGGTGCGGCGTTGCCCGCCTGATTTGCCGTGGCGATGCGTTGGACCCAGACCCGGAAACACCTACGGCCCAGCAGCTCCAGGCGTCGGCGCATGCATCACCGAGGAGGAGCGCGTTCGACGGGGTGTTCCCTGGATTCCCCGGCCCTCCGACGACGATGCTCCACCCCGTGGGCGAGGCCTTGGCCTGGGGCACGAAGCCGGCCGCCACTACTCCAAAGACAAGCGCGACGACTCCGAGGCAGGCGGCAACGCGGATCGGGTGCTGTCGAAAACGATCCATGCCTGTTCCATCGACTAGCGCTGACCTGGGCTGAAGCGACGTCTGACAGCGTTTTCGTGCCCTTTCGTGCTGTTTTAGGGCGTCCGGTCGTCCTCTGCCCGGCCCGTCGCGACCGGGAGTAGCACTAGGTCCGCAACGGAGGCGGAGGGATCCGCCGCACACCGGTCACCTTGAGGGTCGAGGGGTCGAGGCGGACGACGACCTCGGGCCATTGTGCGTTGTCGGGCACCGAGAGATGGGTGGCCGGCCCATAGAAGGAGTCCTTCAACGCCGGCTGCCACCCCTGTTCGAGCAGCAGCATGGCAACACCCCAGTAGTCAATGACGTACGGGCCGATGGAGGGCCTCGCCGCCGACGGCGCGATGACGAAAATGGACGGTTCGACGGCCACGGCCACATGCCCCGGCCTGGTGCTGTCCGCGACGGCGCCAGCGATGGCACTGTCGAGCGACATGTCGATGCTCTTGTCCGCCACCTGCGCGGGAGCCGCCGCCACCAGTGTGCGCAGCCCGGCGATGCCGACGGCGAGGAGGAGGATCAAGCTCGCTACCCCCACGGCCGGCTCCAAGGTCACCTCACGGCGCTGGCCGCGGTCGCCAAGTCGCCACCAGCGGGCGGCGATGCCGAATTCGACGGCGGCCCAGGCAACGGTGATCCAGATCAGCATCCCGACCACCCACAGGACAGCGGCCAAGTAGCCCACCGGGCCTAGGTTGTCCGTGGGGAAGGCGGCGAAGCTGACAACCGTGCCAGCTGAGAGCACCAACGTGATCACCGCCAGCGCCGACAGCCGTCGCCGGTGGGTTCGCCAGGCGGCGACCGCGATAGCGACTAGGAGGAACAGGGCGAGGACGCCCCACTCCGAAGAGTGGTCCCGCAGGTAGTGCGGCATCTGGTCCTCGAAGGAGACGAGGAACGGGAATCCAGTCAGCCAGATGGGGTTGGGTGTTGCGGCCGTTGCCAGGGCGTGCCATCCGAATACCAAGCCGACTGGCGAGGTGGTGGCATCGGAGCGGAGCACGAGGGAGAGGTTGCCCGGACGGGTGGAGACCTCTTGGATGAGTGGTGGTGTCCAGCAGATCGCGGCCACGACAATGCCCACGGCAAGCCACCGCCGGCGCCCGGGTCGGTATCCGAGCGCTAACGCGGTCGCCGGTGCGAGCACGGCCACGGCAGTGGCCGACACGGCGTAGACCAGGTGGCTCTGGGCGGAGACGGAGGCAAAGAAGACGGTCGCCGGCCACCATCCGAACCGACCGGTGGCCACCACCCACGCGGTGGCGACGGCGACGACGAGGAAGACCAGCCCGAAATAGGGATTCCAGGACAGCCGCTCGAACATCTCGGTCCGCCAGCTGAGGTCGGCCACCGCGAGAGCGACGGCGATGGCAGCCGGCCAGCCCTCGACCGACCACACCGCTTCGACGGCGACCGAAAGGGCGGCAGCGCAGAGCAGGGCTGCGCCCCACAGCGCACCCTGGCCGGGATCGAGACGCACAGGTACGGCGAGCAGCCAGAACAGGAGCGGTCCAAGGTTGTAAAAGGCGTGGTGCATGCCCTCGGAAGCCTGGGACCACACGCCGACCAGCGGGAATTTCGCCGAGAAGACCTGGTACGAGCCGATGGAGATCATGGCGTCGTCCCGGGTCGACCGCCACCCGTCGGCCATCTGGATACCGGCCGGTACCAGCGCCATGGCCCAGATGGCCGCGTGGCTGCAGAGTCGCAGTGACGTCGGGAGCCATCGGGCCGTCCGGGATGCGCGCAGCAGGCTGCGCATCTCGTGCACCGGCTGGGTTTCGGGGAGCACGTCGATGGCAGCCAAACCAGCTCCCATCAGCCTCCTCGGATGACTGGCGGGATCTCGTGCCCAAATGGCTGCTCGTCGAGCCCACGCACTTCGCGAGGCTCGGGCCGAGGATGCGGAGGATGCCGAGGATGGAGCCGCACTGGGGCCGCCCTTTGGGACGCGTCGGTCAGCTCGCCGCCGTCACCGCGCCTGTGCGTCGAAGCCCGGTTCCGTCATGTGCCCGGCACGGCCGCGCTCGCCCGACTCGAGGAGACGGCCGATCTCGGCGACTTCCGCACGCACCGACTCAGCGAACCAGCGGCCGGCCGCCAGATCGTGGAGCTTGCCGAAGAGCCCGTGCCCGAGGTCCAGCTCCTCGACGTGGCGGATCTTCGTCCCACCCTCGACCTCGTCGATCTCGAACCAGGCGTGCAGGCTCTCGGGCACCCCATGCTCGATCACGACGTCGATCCGATTGGGCCGCTCCCAGCGGTAGCGGGTGATGACCGAGCCCTTGAACCGGCCCAGGAACTTGCCGTCCTCTCGGGCGATCATGCCGTCCGGTGTGTCGGCAATCTTGGTGACCCAGATCATCTTGGTGTCGGCCTTGGTGTACTGGGCCGGATCGAGGACGAAGTCGAACGCCTCCTCCGGGGTCACGCCATGGGCGATCGTCGTACCCTCACCTCGGACCATTGTGCCTCCTGGTCTCTCCGGCCGCCGCTCGGGAGTCTAGGAGGGGTGACCTCCCCGCGGAAACGGGAGTCGTCGTACCCTGAGTGAACGGTCAGGCGTGAGTGATCAAGGCCCGCTCCGTGCGGCGCCCGCCTGAGACGGAGTTGGGCCAGGGCTGCAGATGGAACAGCTGCCGCGGCCCTGCGAGCCTGCCAGTCGGTCGTCGCGTCAGGTCGGAGCGAGCCAGTCAGGCGTGGACAGCGACGACAACCAGTCAAGAGGCGTCCGCAGCCGGCCGGTGGATCCCTTGAAGGCTGGATGCCGAGAAGCAGCCGATGAGCGACGAGGACGGACCGATGCAGGGGTCGCCCCACAAAGCAGAGATGTTCGGCCGGCTCGGCCTGCTCGTGCTCATTGTGGGTGGAGTGCTGGTGCTGAGCCTGGCCGTCGCTGTCACCACTCTGGCGCTGGGCCGGTCGTCGAGCCAAGCAGTGCCGACCACGACTTCCACCACGTCTGGGCACAACCACGACATAATGCCCACGACGCCGGCCCCGCCACCACCTCGGTCCCCACGAGGCCGCCGCCCGCGCCGACCACCTCGACCGCCATTCCTGAAGATACGTACGCCAACTCCGTTGACGAGGTGTGCCAGCAGTTCGTTCCCCAGCTGACCCAGCTCGTGACGACCGGCATCGATGGTGGGATGTTCAACGAATCGGAGGTCAAGAGCCTCGTTTCCCAAATGCTGAGCGACATCAGTGCGATCCCTGCTCCCTCTGGTGAAGGCCCCACCGTCAATACCTGGATCGTCGACTGGGAGGATTCGTGGGACGCGGCACTGAGCGAGAACACGAGGCTCTTCACCTCTGATATCCGGACCGCGGACGCGACGGCTCGGCTTCTCGGCCTCGGCCCCCAGTGCATGTGAGTGGACATGGGTGAGAGCCGGACCTCTTCCAGAGTGGCAAGCACGACCAAGGGAACCCAGTCCCAGACGACGATCCTCTGGAGGAGTCACGGAAATCGTGAACGTGGCCACTCCACCTTTGCCGGAACCTTGTATTTGACGACGGAAGGGCTGTCCTTCGTTCCATCGTCCTCCACGCGTCTCGCACGACGATGGTTCGGGGATCTCGACTGGGAATGTCGCCGCGAGCGGGTGAAAGCATGCAGCGTCGAAAAAGGGAGCCTGCTGAAGGCCCTGTTCGTCGGTTGGAGCTTCTATCTGGCCTGGCCACTGCTCAGCATCGAGCTTACGGACGGGACCAGGCAACGGTTCCTTGTGCGGTCTCCACAAAGGAAGGCTGCCGAATTGCGCGGCCTCCTCCATCTCGACCGGTCGGCGAGGCTAGCGAGGTCTCCGAGTCGCTGAGAGCGGTCGATGTCCCTCCCCATCCCGCTACCCACCAGGCCAGCCCATCGCCCTCGCCGATCCCGCCGGATCGGAGTCCGATGGGTGGCGCTGGTGGTCGTCGTCTTGGTGATCGCAGTCTTCGGCGTGGCGTGGCTCACGATGCCGGGAACCAGCACTCCGAAGTCTTGTGGGGCCGTCCACTACCCGTGTGGAAGCTCGAACAATGCATCACGGCAAGGACGGAGCGCCGGATGAACAACGGCGCGAGAACCCCAGTGGCATCTCCGCCGGGAACAGAGTCTGCGCCGTCTCCTCATCGAGTGAAGGAGAGCAAGGCGGCCGTCTTCTCTCTTGTCGTGTCGGTCTTTGGCGCCATCTCGATCCCGTTCCTCTTCGGCGCGCCTTGCCTTGTCGGAATCGTGCTCGGGATCGTCGGTCTTCGCCGGATCAAGGGGGCCAGGGGAGCGCAGAAGGGGGCGGCTCTTGCCATCGCCGGCATCGTCCTCGGCGTCCTGTTCCTCGCCCTCGGGGTGGCCATCATCCACGCCAATTCGTGCATTCTCCAGCCGAACTCCCCTGCCTGTACGGACAAGTACCCGGGTTGAGCTAACGGAGCCGCTTGGAACCAGCGTCACCAGCCACCGGACCCGCGCCGAGGTGTCGTCAGTGGGTTCGTCAGGGACTTGGGTGCCGGGGCGGTCGGTCTGCTTGAGCTCGACGATGACCTCCAGGTAGGGCCACTCGCCGACGTTGCGGGCCCGCTCAACGCCACCGCGGGCCACATGGACGACGGCGCCCGGTACGACGTCGGCAGCCATCTCCTGCTATACCGCGTTCTCAAACAACCTCGACGTCGAGGTGCTCCAGGCCCTTCACGGCCGGGCGCCGTCCGTGGCTATCGGGGTGAAACGGGCTCGTCCCGACACCGTGGTCGTGACCATCCAAGGAGACGGCGACATGGTCAGCGAAGGCCTCCAGGAGGTGCTGCACGCGGCGGCCCGGGGCGAGTCCATCACCGGCGTCATGCTCAACAACGGTGTCTTCGGCGAAACGGGTGGCCATATGACGGCCACCACCGTGCTGGGGCAACGTACCAAGACGAGCCTCGAGGGCCGCGACGCCGTCGCTCACGGCCGGCCCATCCTTCTCGCCGACCTGGTGGCCCGGCTCGACGGCGCCGCCTATGTCGCACGGGGGGCGGTCGACTCGGCCGGAAACGTGGCCCGGACCAAGAAGATGCTCCTCCGGGCGCTCGAGATTCAGGTCGCCGGGGCCGGATTCTCGCTGGTGGAGATCCTCACCATGTGCCCGACCGGGTGGTTCGTCGAGACCCAGGAAGCTCCCGACTACCTGGCCCAGAACCTTGGCACGGTGCACACCGGAGGCGTGCTGAAGGACATCGGGTCGGCGGACGTCGCTGCGGTCCCGGAGTCGTCGCCGTGAGGGCGGCGGGTTCGATCGTGGTCAATCGGGGCTCTTACGGCGACCTCCTGGCCGACGGGTTGCGGGCTGCGGCTCCGGGTGAGGCCGTCGTCGTCTGCGGCCCCGACGACCCGGTGCCCGATGACGCCGAGATCCTGTTGGCCCTGGGCAACGACCTCGACGCCATTCGCCGGCTGTTCGTGCCCTCTGTCGCCTGGGCCCACGTTTTCGGTGCGGGCGTCGACGGGTTCCCGATGGATGCGGTCGGAGAACGGACTCTCACCTGCTCGCGAGGAGCGGCGGCCGTGCCCATCGCCGAATGGGTGCTGGCCGTAATGCTGGCCTTCGAGAAGCAGCTGCCGGCGTCGTGGATCGACGCACCACCATCCCGGCGGAACATGGCCTCCCTGGGCGGCCTCGCTGATCGGACCCTCGGCCTGGTGGGTCTCGGCGCCATCGGGACCGCCGTCGCCCGGCGCGCCCTGGCCTTCGACATGGAGGTGCTCGCCTTCCGGCGCTCGACCACCCCGGCCCCGTTCCCCGGGGTGGAACTGGTCATGGAACTCGCCGACCTGATGGCCAGCTCGGACCACGTCGTCGTGGCCGCTCCGGCTACCCCCGAGACGCATCACCTCCTGGATGCGGGTGCCTTCGCCGCCTGCAAGCCCGGTGCGCACGTCGTGAACATCGCCCGCGGCAGCCTCGTCGACCAGGAAGCTCTGCGAGTGGCCCTCGACGACGGCCGTATCTCCCGTGCGTCGCTCGACACCGTGGACCCCGAACCGCTCCCGTCAGGGCACTGGCTCTATTACCACGAACGGGTCCGGTTGAGCCCCCACATCAGCTGGAGTGGCGCTGCCACTATGCGCAACACCATGGACCTGTTCGTCGAGAACCTGGCCCGGTTCCGGCGCGGCGAGGTGTTGTCGGGCATCGTCGACCCGGGGGCCGGGTACTGAGCCGTGTCCCTCGGTCCCGGCGACCTCGTGCTGTGCTCGGGCACCCTCCCGCGTCACACACCGTTTCGGCAGCGCCTCGAAGCGGCAGCGGGCGGCGGGTACGCGGCCATCTCACTGTGGGGACGCGACTACCGCGCTGCCCGCAACGAGGGGCACAGCGACGCCGACATGGTGGCGATGGTCGCCGAATTTGGGCTGGCCGTGGCCGAGCTCGACCCGGCCTGGTGGTGGACACCCGGAGCCACTGCCTTCACAATCCCGCCCGAGCTCGACCCGGTGGACGTCTTCCGCTACGACGAGGCAGAGCTGTTTCGGATCGGCGAACTGTTCGGCGCCCGCTCGCTCAACGCCGCCGACGTCCTCGGTGGCAACTGGAGCGTGGAGGAGGGTGCCGCCGCCTTCGCCGGATTGTGTGACCGCGCCGCGGAGCACGGCCTGCTCGTCCACCTGGAGTGGTTGGCTTGGTCAAAGGTTCCCGATGTGGCCACCGCAGCAGAGATCGTGCGGCTCGCCGGCCGACCGAACGGCGGGCTCAACGTCGACATGTGGCACTGCGCCCGGACGGCCACCACGGTGGACGACCTCCTCGGTCTTCCCAGCGACAGGGTGCTCGGCATCCAGGTCGACGACGGCCCCGCCGAGCCCGAGGACAACCTCGTCGATGCGACGCTTCACCACCGCCTGCTGCCCGGCGAGGGCGCGTTCGACGTCGTCGGCTATATCGGGGCTCTGCGGTCCATCGGCGTGTCGTGCCCGATCGGAGTCAAGGTCTTCTCCGACGAGCTGCACGCCCTCGGACCTATCGAGGCCGCCCGACGGTCGGCGGACGCCACCAGGCAGATCCTGGATCGCGTGGCGGAGCTCGCTCCTGGCAGTGACGGCTCCGTCGACCCGGGAGCACGGACATGATCGGCGCCGTCGTGGTGGGGACGGGCTTCGGGTGCTACACCCACGTGCGGGCCCTCCGGGCCGCTGGGTTCGAGGTCCATGCCGTGGTTGGCCGTGATCGAGCCAAGACGGCCGGGCGGGCCAAGCTGTTCGACATCCCATTCGGGCTGACCTCGCTGACCGAGGCACTGGACCTCCGCGGCGTGGACGCCGTCACCATCGCCACGCCCCCGCACACTCATGCCGCATTGGCCCACGAGGCGATCGCCGCCAACCGTCACGTCCTGTGCGAGAAACCGTTCGCGGCCAACACGATCGAAGCGCGGGAGGTGCTGGCTGCAGCCGAGAAGGCCGGCATCGTCCACATGCTCGGCACCGAGTTCCGTTGGGATCCCGGCCAGGCGCTCCTGGCCCGTGCCGTAGCTGACGGATTGGTGGGAGAGCCACGTATGGCCACCTGGCTGATGCACGTCCCCATGCTGGCCGACCCTGATGCCGATGTTCCCGCCTGGTGGGCCGATCAATCAGCCGGGGGTGGTTGGTTGTGGGCGCACGGCTCGCAGCTCATCGACCAGATCCGGGTCACGCTCGGCGAGTTCGAAGGGGTGAGCGCATCGCTGGCCCATGTGGTGGAGCGTCCCTCGATGACGGCAGACGACGGGTTCGTCGTGCACTTCCGCATGCGCAGCGGCGCAGTCGGCATGATCCAGTCAACGGCATCGGACTGGGGGGTGCTCGTCGAGACGCGGGTGACGGGTTCTGCAGGCGCGGCCTGGATCGAGGGGGTGGGGGCAACCGTCAAGGTTGCCGACGCCGACGGCGTGCGCACCCTGCCGGTGCCCGAGGATCTGCCCATAGTGCCGGCTCCCCCGCTCCCCGAGGGGGCAGTCACCACCACCTATGAGCAGATGATCACTTTCGGGGTCGAATACGGCCCCTACACGCGACTGGCCGCCGCCTTTCGCGATCGCATCCGGGGCGAGGCCGTCCCCGACCCCCAACCGGCCACTTTTGCCGACGGCGTGGCCCAGATGGCGGTGCTCGACGCCATCATGGCGTCCGCCGCCGGGGGTGGCGCATGGATTCTGGTCGGGCTCATCGACTGAGATTCTCGAATCCCGGTGACGATCCCGTCAGGCCTTGACCCCGTTCGGTGGACCGCGCTTATGACAATGCGGCCTGGTGGGTGTGGGCTGAGTGTAGTTCTTCGAATTCCAGCGGGGTCAGGTAGTTCAGGGCGCTGTGGCGCCGGGCCACGTTGTAGAAGTTCTCGATGTAATCGGCAATGCCGACGGCGAGTTGGAGGTTGGTTCGCCAATGTTGTCGATTCAGCAGTTCGATTTGCATCGCTCCCCAGAACAACTCCATGGGGGCATTGTCGAAGCAGTCGCCGACGGTGCCCATGGAGCTGATGAGGCCAAGTCGCCGAACGTTCTCGGTGAAGGCCCACGAGGTGAACTGGGACCCGTGGTCCGAGTGAATGATCGTCGACGGTGCGATGGGCCTCGAACGCTTGGCCTTGTTGATGGCATCGATGACGAGTGCTGACTCGCAACGCCGATCGATGGCCCATCCGACCACTTTGCGCGAGAAGAGGTCGAGTACGACGCAGCAGTAGATCGTGGCCTCGGCCGTCGGGTGCTCGGCGATGTCGGTCAACCACAGCTCGTTGGGTCTGGTGGCGACGAAGGAGCGTTGGACGAGGTCCTCACAGGTGGGGGCGTTCTTGAGGTTCTTCTTCTCCTTCTTCGGCCCGGGCAGGCCTTTGAGGCCCAGCTGGCGCATGATCTTCCACACCAGCTTCTTGTTTACGATCAGGCCCTGTTCAATTTCGAGAGTCGCCCGGATCCGCAGCATCCCATAGGTGCCACGGGAACGGGCGTGGATATCGGCGATGGCATCGGCGAGCAGCAGCCGGCGGATCTCTCGATCAGAGGGATGGCTGAACTTCATCTTGTAGTAGGTGGAACGACCGAGACCGACCAGTCGGCATGCCGTTCGCTCGGAGTAGCCCAGGTTGTTCAGCCCTCGGACAACCTGGAACTTCCTTTTGGGTCGACGGTGTCCTCCTCGAAGAGGGCGCTGGCCGCCTTCACCATCTCGAGCTCGGCCTCGAGCTCTTTGACGCGCCGACGGGCTGCTTGGAGCGGGTCGGCCTCGAAGCTCTTGATCCCGGGTCGTTGCCCGGCGTCGATCAGCGCCTGGCGGCGCCACCGATAGAGGGTCTCCATCCTGATCTCGAGCTCTTCGACGAGCTCCTTGACGGGTTCGCCGGCAAGCATCCGCTCACAGGCTTGTCGACGGACCTCAGCGGGATAGTGCCTTGGCATGTCTGGCTCCTGTTGGACAGGGCCAAATTGTCACAAGGGTGGTCCACTTTTCGGGGTCAAGGTCAGTCGATAAGCCCCAATGAGGAGCATTCAGATCCTTAGATCCAAGAACAGCCTCGAGGATCGAAGTGCCAATTGATTGAGAGAGTCTTTCGTCGCCCTCCTTTGGAAGCGAGGAGCGGCGAAAGGTCGCGGCCTTCTATCCTCAGCTGGTCGAGCTGGTGCTTACTGCTATGCCAATCGTCCAGTCGTCTTGCTGTAGTTCCGCCAGCGTGTAGTTGACGGGATCGGTGGAGGCACCAATGTAGATGTCGTACTGGGGGGCAATGGGCACATGAACGTTGAAAGTGAACTCGCACGCCTCCTGAGTACCTGTCAGCCACCGCGACGTCGAGGCATTGGCCCAGGTGCCCGGACTCAAATAGGCCTTGCCTAGGGAAGTCTCGCCGCCCGGTGCAGTAATTCCGACCTGAGTCCCTACTACGACCATCGGGTCGTCGGTGGAACCCGTTCCCCCACAGGAGCCTCCGACAGTGTCGCCGTCGGCGGTGTAGTTGTAGTTGGTGTCGTCGACCGTTCCGTGAAGCGCTTGCGTCGCTCCGGGTACGGTGCTTTCGGTCGGTAACGTTGTCGTCGTAGTGGTCGTCGTTGTCGTGCTCGTTGTCGTCGTAGTACCCGTAGTGCTCGCTGGCGAATTGTTCGAGGATTTCCCGGAAGTGCTGGGAGACTGCCCACACGCGGCCAGGAACACTCCCAGACAAGTCAATAAACCCACTGGCAAAAGTTTCATTGTGCGAGGCCAGCGACCGAACCTTCGATCTGACCGTAGAAGTCGACGGGAGCGGAAGGCATCCGTCTTTTCCGTTGGTTTTTCACCTTTGCCCGTCATGCCCGCACGCTCCTATGTCATTCGCCGCTGCATCAGGTCTTCTTGTTGGAGCCCCTACGCTTTCCAGGAACAAGTAAGGGCGGGATCGGTAGGTCTTGGGTGATGGTCGGGGTAGGAGCTACCGAGCATCCTCAACAGGATCCCGCGGCCGATCTGGACCAGTTCCCGGGCTACCTAGATCCAGTTCCCGAGCCCACGAACTCCTACATCGATAAGCTCGCCAAGCTGCACGGAAGCGCCCGAGGTCAAGTGGGACCGGTTCCGATCGACCTTCCGCCCGCCGCGGTTGGTCTCGAAATAGTTCTCCTTCGCGGTGGCCCAGCCACCAAAGGTCAATTGGACTCCGGCCCCCTTGTTCTTCGCAAAGTGATTCCGTGCGACAGTCACAATGGAGCCGGATGTGACGACGGTACCGTCCTCTGCGTAGTCCAAAATCTCGTTCTCTTCGATCGTTGCTGTCCCATCCTTGCCGCCGACGAATACACCGCAGTCACAGTTTTCCACATGCGCAGCGGCTTCGAGCTCGCGTCCTGATTGTTCCTCGCAGGCCGAGGGCCATCGGGCGGATGGGATGGCCAGGCGCTGGAGCCAGTGTTGGCCAACCACCCGATCACTGAGACTGGCATCCGCGCCGGAACTGCCCACTGACCTGGCCGGTTGGCCGAGAGCTGCGGTGTTGTCATTATTCGAACCCGAGTGAGGTACGGAACCTCATCGGGGGGCTGCTTCGACATCTGTGACCGCGGAGGCCGGCTGAGTCGAAGGGTCGGACTGCCAGCCCCGGCTGTTTGTGACACGCGGCCGGCCGGCCTCTCTGGGGGCCCGGACGGGAGTCAGCGAAGCGGAGAACGACGGTGTGTGAGGTGGCCGAGGCTGTTCAAGACGACGACTGAAGACGGCCTCTGACCCAATGCAGCGGGGCGATCAGTGCGTGACCAACTCGAAAGCTCGCTGACTGACGCAGTGCGTCGCGTTCTGCCGTTACCTGTGCCAGATTCAGCTTGAGCTGACTGAGCATTGAGACGTCACCTCCCACCTCGTTTCCTTGGTTGTCGATGAGCCCGAGCCGACTCCGTCCGTCCGGCAACGTTGTAGTGATGGTGGTCAGATCGCCATAGCGCTGAGGAACAGCTTCAAGCGTATTCAGATCGATGATGTCCAGCAGCTTGATCGCACCTGTCATGGGGTCCGAGTAGATGGGCTGAAAGTAGATGCAGTCATCAAAGAAGTAGTGCGTGACCTGCGACCAGCGGGTGCTGCCCTCGCGGATGATGGGTCGACCGCCGTGAAGAAGGCTGGACGTCCAGATGAGGGCGTCTCCTCTCTTGGCGTCTAGATCCACCGGCTTGATACCCAACCGGTCCATCACTTCGCATTGCAGTGCTTCAAAGCGTGCATACCGCTCGGGGCCGTCTCCTGGCTCAAATGACCGGAACTGCGGCACTCGATGAGAACCTGGGTAGTACGTCAATGGTCCGTTCTCGCTGTGGACGTCCTCCAGCGCCACCCACACTCCGCACATGTAGCGATCGGGAACAGACGTGAAATGAATGGAATCCGCGTGGTAGCCCTGTTGTGATCCCCACTTGAAGTTCAGTGTTTGGAATGGGATGGGGCGACGCCCATAGACGGACCGCAGACAGGACTGGATCTCCGGGAGGGTCGCAATCTCACGAACTGAGGTGGCGTCTCGACGCCAAGCATCTGGCACCCGCCTCTCCCGAGTTGCATACTCTCCCTCGAAGAGAGGCTCGACTTCGGCTCGGACTCGGTCGCACAGCTCATCCGGCACGATTCCTCGCAGCAGCGCAAATCCATCGTTGTGAAGCTCCGTCGCAACCGTTTGCTGCTGCTCAGTCAAACTTGAGGAGCGAGCTTTGAGCTCGGATTCGAAATCATCGGATTCGATCCACGGGCCAGCCGAAAAGCTATGAAGTATCGGCTGGTCAGAGTCCACCGAGTCTCCATTCTCTGCGACCCCAACGGAAGATACCTCACAGTGGCTTGTGTCTCGGACCGCTACCAGCCTTTTATGTGACGTGGGGTGGCCCAAAACGCCAAGGCCGAGACCGAACGGCGCAAGCTGCTCGACGCCTACTACGGCGGCGCCATCGACGTCCCCACCCTCAAGGGCGAACAGGCCCGCATCGGCGCCGACCTCACGGCCGCCAAGGACCGTGTCGCCGACCTCGACGCCAACCTCAGCGAATGGCAGGAGATCCTCGAACTCGCCGCCACCTTCGCCACCCGTTGCGGCGACGCCTACCGCAAGGCCAGCGACCGAACCCGCAGACAGTTCAACGCGGCTGTGTTCACCCGCCTCGACGTCAAAGAAGGGCGGCTGTGCCACGAGGAGTGCCGAGCGCCCTTCGACGTGCCCGAGCTCCAATACGGAACCAGGGCGAACCAGGGCGGCCCCGAGAGCGGGCGACGGGAATCGAACCCGCGTTCTCAGCTTGGGAAAATCACCCAGCCGGAAGCAGCGGACGTCAGCGAACCAGAGTGGCCGGTCAGCGAGTCGGCGGACGACAGCGAACCCCTGCGAACGGACCCGGATGCGCCATGAAATGTGCCATGACGACAGTGAATGTCATTCGGGTCGAGGACCGATGTAGAGCACGAGGGTCCACTGGGTTGGGTCGTCCCCGATCTCCGCGGCCAAGGCGGAAACATCCTCGGGGTCTGCCCACGCTGCGAAATCCTCCCCGCTCATCCAGGTGATTACGTAGCTGTGCTCCCTGTAACCCGCCGGAATCCCCCAAGAGGGAGGGTCGACGAACCGAAGTCGCCTTGCCTCCGCCGACCCTGGGTGCTGCTCGATGAGATCGAGAGCCTCGTTCACTCGGAGGACCAGTGGCTCCAGGGCGGCCACAGCCTCGAGTCGCCGCAGACCCTCCTGGGCAGGTCCAGAGAAGAAGAGCTCGGGCACCGGCCTAGTCTGGGGCGCTACCCGTATTCGGGTCAAGCCCCTATTCCCCTTGGGGGAGTTTACGGCTAAGATGACGGTCAGCACGAATGAAGACGGCGAGATTCGAGGGAAGCATGAGCACTGTCGCCAAGTTGGTCACGGTCGACAACCGGCAGCGGGTCAGCTTGGGAAAGCTGGCTGATCGGGAGCACTACCTCCTTTCCAAGGAGCCTGATGGGCGGATCGTGCTCACTCCGGCTGTCGTCACCCCAGAGATCCTCGAGTACCCGGAAGAGCTCCGAGTGAGCATCGTGAAGAGCCTGAAGGAGTCAAAGACCTGGGCCCGCCGGAAGGACCTGGCAGGCTGAGGCTTCGCCCGCTGGCGATTCGTCGCTAACCCGGATCGCCTAATGGTCGACGCGTCTTCACCCCAGCCCGACGAGGCTGTTGACGCACTCCGCCGGGACATCGCCGACCTCCGCGCCGAGAACGAGAGGCTTCGCGGCATTCTTGGAGTCGGGACCCGCGATGAAGCGGTTTCGCCATGGGAGCCGACGCTCTTCGTCGAGACCGAGGGTGACGATTCTGTCGTCCGAGTCGACCGGAACTCGCCACGCGAAGCCAAGGTCGCTCTCTTCCGGTCGCTTTTCGTAGGGCGTGAGGACGTCCACACGCTCAGATGGGAGAACCCCCGATCCGGCAAGGCGGGTTGGAGCCCGGCCGTCCGGGGTGGTTGGGCGAACGCCCGGCGCCCCGATCGGGAGTATCTGCCCCTAACTGACGAGGTTGTCGCCTCGCACCTTTCGGGGGCTGCTCACGTCGGGCTATATCCGTTGCTCAAGGGTGACGCTTGCCGGCTCCTCGTGTGCGATTTCGACGGTGCCGGTTGGGCGCTCGATGCGCTTGCCTACTTGGACTCCGCCCGGGCGTCGGGCATACCGGTTGGCCTCGAGCGCTCGAGGTCAGGAGATGGAGCCCATGTCTGGGCGTTCTTCTCGGGGCCGGTCCCAGCCGCTGTAGCCCGGCGAGTGGGCGCTCACCTCTTGCGGGAGGCAATGACGACTAGAGCCGAGCTCGATCTCGCCAGCTACGACCGGCTGTTCCCGGCTCAGGACTTCATGCCGAAGGGATCGTTGGGTAACTTGATTGCACTCCCCCTCCAAGGCGAGTGCCGCAAGCGTCAGACGACGATGTTCCTCGATCCGTCAAGCTTGGAGCCGTTCGAGGACCAGTGGGCGATTCTGTCCACTCTCGGGCGACTGTCGCCGAACACGATTTCCGAGATTGCCGCCTCCATTCCGCCGATCGGTGCCGGTCCCGAGGAAGCCTCATACAGAAAACCGTCGACCGCGAACTCGCCCAAACCGCCGGAGAAGATCATGGCTAGTGCCGGGGCCATGATCAGCATCGAGCGGATCGGGATCCCACCGGCTCTGCTCTCGTCGATCAAGCACGCTGCTTCACTCCACAATCCTGCGTACTTCGAAAAGGAGCGGTTGCGATTTTCGACCTGGAACACGCCCAGATTTGTCCGCTCCTACGGCGAGACCCTCGACACGCTGCTTGTGCCCCGGGGGCTGCGGCCGCAGCTCGAGGCGATCGTGGCCGGTGCCGGAAGCCACCTGGTGGTCTCCGACTTGTGCCCCGATCCTCCGGCTGTGGATCTCCAGTTCGCTGCCGCGCTGACGGCTGACCAGACAGCGGCCTACGACGCTCTGGCGCGCCACGACTTGGGCGTTCTAGTGGCGCCGCCCGGGTCTGGAAAGACGGTTATCGCCTGCGCTGTCATCGCCCACCACAGGGTTCCCACCCTCGTGATAGTGGACCGCCAACCTCTCGTCGACCAGTGGCGAGATCGCCTGACCGAGCATCTGGAACTCGACACCAAGCAGATCGGGCAGATTGGCAGTGGCCGCCGCAAGGCAAAGGGGCTGGTCGACATCGCCACTGCTCAGTCCCTCGCCCGCCGCGAGGATCTAACTGAGCTGGGCAGCCGGTACGGACTGGTGGTCGTCGACGAGTGCCATCATGTCCCGGCTGTCACCTTCGAACGCTGCGTGCGACAGCTGCCCGTGCGAAGGTGGCTCGGCCTCACGGCCACGCCCTACAGGCGGGACGGCCTGCAGGGACTTATCACCATGTACTGCGGCCCAATCCGTCATCGCTTTGGAGCCCGGGCCGATGCCACCTCCACGGCACGCTTGGAGCTGGTCGTTCACGGCACCAGCCACTCGATTCCAGAGCCAGACGGCATCGGGATCCAGGCAGTCTTTCGAAGCATCGTCGAGGATGGCGAACGAACGGGGCAGATCTGTGGCGACATCCTGATGGCCGTAGACGAAGGGAGGAACTGTCTTGTCCTCACCCAGTGGACCGAGCACGTCGAGAGCATTTCCACCGCACTGCGGGATCTCGGTCTCGAGCCCTTCGTCCTTTACGGCGGCATGCCCAAGAAGCAACGAGCGGCGGTGGTGGAGCGGCTCAACTCCGGTTCACCCGGCCGTGGGCTGCTCCTCGTTGCCACGGGCAGCCTCCTCGGTGAGGGTTTCGACTGTCCTCCGTTGGACACGCTGTTCTTGGCATTCCCGCTGGCCTTCAAGGGTCGCCTCGTCCAGTACGTAGGGCGGGTATTGCGGCCATTGGAGGAAAAGACCAGCATCGAGGTCCACGACTACGTCGACTTCGACGTACCTGTCCTTGCCCGCATGCACGGCAAACGTCTCGCCGCCTACGCAAGCCTCGGCTTCGACACGCGGCGCCGTCGGTCAGCAGGATGACGGTTCGACCCTCGTCGTTCAATCAGCATCCCTGGATCTACGCCGACGACCCAAATCTGGTTGGACGAGAAGCGAACCCAGAGGTCATCGGCAAGTGGCTTGTATTCGTCAAGGAGGCGGACGTTGATGCTGTCTGGGAGACGGTCGCCGGCGCGACCGTGAGCGGGCGTTTGGGTACTGCGGCAAAGTCGCAACTGCCTGGCCGAATCCGCTTGCCCGGTCGGGCAAACGGGTTATATGCGTCTACACGTACGACTTCACCGACCACGAGGACGTAGCTCGAGTCCTCGTTGCACTCCGCGCTCTTGGCTTCAAAGAGCGACTGTCCTATAAGACCGACGTCGACACCCTCGCAGGCCGGTATGGTTCTGGCGCCGCCATCTACGTGAGCCAGCCGAGTCAGCTCAACCTTCGAGATCCGCCGGTCATCTGAATCGCACGACCGAGACAGGCAATGTATGTCAACGGGAGTGAGAGCGTTAATGCGGGCGATTGAATCAGGATGCGCCATGGAACGTCCGCGATGCCGATGAGGAGCGCGTTTTCCGAGGTGGCGAGAGCGGGCGACGGGAATCGAACCCGCGTTCTCAGCTTGGGAAGCTGATGTTCTGCCGCTGAACTACGCCCGCGAGCCGGGGTCACACTATCGTCTGGGCGGCATGGTCCTCTCCGACCGCTCCATTCTCGAGGCGATCCGGGCGGGTCAGATCGGCATCGATCCCTTCGACGAGTCGTGCGTGCAGCCCTCGTCGGTCGACCTGCATGTGGACCGCTATTTCCGGCTGTTTCGTAACCACTCCAGCCGGGTGATCGACGTTCGCGAGGACCAGGAGGACCTCACCGAATTGGTGGACGTGGGCGACGACCCACTCATCCTCCATCCCGGCGAGTTCGTGCTCGGCTCGACCACCGAGAAGGTGTCCCTGCCCGACGACCTCGTCGCCCGGCTGGAGGGCAAGTCCTCCCTCGGTCGGCTTGGGCCTCCTCATCCACTCGACGGCCGGGTTCGTCGACGCCGGTTGGACCGGGCACCTGACCCTCGAGCTCTCCAACGTGGCCAACCTGCCCATCACCGTCTACCCGGGTATGAAGATCGGCCAGATCAGCTTCCTCCAGATGAGCACGCCGGCCGAACGCCCCTATGGATCCGACAACCTGCACTCGAAGTACCAGGGTCAGTGGGGCCCCACGCCGAGCCGCTATGCCGAGAATTTCCGCGCCTGATCCGGTGACCTGGGCACTTCGGCGGCCCGGCCCGGCCCGGGGGTCCCCGCCCAGACCTTGTTACTCTCTAGTAACCAACAGAGGAGGACTCCAGCAGTGCCGGTCAGACTCGCCGTAGGGCTCGGGATCACGGCGGTGATGTTCGCCATCGCCGGCCGCCGGTTCTCCTGGTTCTACCGACTCATCTCGGCCGGTCAGCAGGCCACCCCCAACCGGTTCCGGCGACGTGCCCAAGCGGGCCGAAGCCGAGCTCGTCGAGGTCGGTGGACAGCGCAAGCTCCTCAAGTGGACGGTGCCGGGACTGGCCCATGCCTTCGTCTTCTGGGGCTTCACCATCCTGATCTTCACCATCCTCGAGGCCTACGGCTGCCTGTTCCAGCGCAACTTCCACGTCCCGCTCATCGGGCACACGGCCGTGCTCGGGTTCATCGAGGACTTCTTCGCCCTGGCCGTGCTGGTGTCCCTGCTCGTCTTCGTCGGTATCCGCATCAAGAACTCCCCCGCCCGCGAGAACCGGAGGTCGCGGTTCTTCGGGTCGCACACCGGAGCCGCCTGGGCGGTGCTGGCCATGATCGCGGGCGTGATGATCACGCTGCTCCTCTATCGGGCCGCGCAGGTCAACACCGGCAATTTCCCCTACGGCTGGTGGGCGTTCGCCTCCCACGGCATCTCGCGCGCCCTCGCACCCGCTCGGGACCGGGGTGAACAGCGTCATCGAGACGGTGGCCCTGCTCGCCAACATCGCCATCATCACCAGCTTCCTGGTCTTCATCTCCTACTCGAAGCACCTGCACATCTTCGTGGCCCCCATCAACGTGGCCACCTCTCGGCGCCCCCGCGCCCTCGGGGCCCTGGCCTCCACGCCCGGACATGAGCATGGAGGACGTCGGCGAGGAGGACGAGGTGGTCTTCGGTGCCGGACGCGTCGAGGACTTCTCCTGGAAGCAGCTCCTCGACATGGCCACCTGTACCGAGTGCGGACGTTGCCAGTCGCAGTGCCCGGCCTGGAACACGGGCAAGCCGCTGTCCCCCAAGCTCGTCATCATGGACCTGCGCGACAACCTGTTCGCCTCGGCCGACCGGGTCATGGCCAAGAACCGTGCCGCCGGCACCGAGGTCGAGACGCTGGTGCCCAGCGTCATCGACCCCGACGTCCTGTGGTCGTGCACGACATGTGGCGCCTGCGTGGAGGAGTGCCCGGTCGACATCGAGCACATCGACACCATCGTCGACATGCGCCGCTACGAGGTGCTCATGGAGTCGCGCTTCCCCACCGAGGCTGGCCTCATGCTGCGCAACATCGAGAACCAGGGCGACCCGTGGGGCCTCGGTGCCTCCAAGCGCACCGACTGGCTCGACGCCCTCGACTTCGAGGTGCCGGTGGTCAAGGACACCATCCCTGACGACGTCGAGTACCTCTACTGGGTGGGCTGTGCCTCCGCCCTCGACGAACGGGCACGAAAGGCGGCGCAGGCGACGGCCCGCATGCTGCACCGGGCGGGGGTGTCCTTCGCCATCCTCGGCCCGAAGGAGAGCTGCACCGGCGACCCGGCCCGCCGGCTGGGGAACGAGTACCTCTATCAGGAGCAGGGTCGGGCGAACGTCGCCACTCTCGAGGCTGCCGGCGTGCGCAAGGTCATCGCCTCGTGCCCCCACTGCTTCAATTCGCTGGCCAACGAGTACCCGGCCCTCGGCGGGAATTTCGAGGTCATCCACCACAGCCAGCTGCTCGGCCACCTGGTCGAGGCGGGGACGCTCGCCCCCGGAGACGGCTATCAGGGCACCGTCACCTACCACGACCCCTGCTATCTGGGGCGCCACAACCGGATCTTCGACGAACCCCGGGCGGTCATCGATGCCATCCCCGGCGCCAAGAAGGTCGAGATGCGCCGCTGTCGCGAGAAGGGCTTCTGCTGTGGGGCCGGCGGCGCCCGCATGTGGCTGGAGGAGAAGATCGGCACGCGCGTCAACATGGATCGCACGGAGGAGGCCCTGGGCACCGGTGCCGATGTCGTCTCGACGGCCTGCCCCTACTGCATGATCATGCTCGATGACGCCGTGCGGGCGAACAGCAGGGAGGACGATGTGCGGGTGCTCGACGTCTCCCAGCTCCTCGAGGAGTCGATGGGCCCGGCGTCGGCCAACGGGTCGGCAACGGCGGCGACGCCGGAAGGTGGCGAGGGCCTCGAAGAGGTAATAGAGCCAGTCTCCGAATCGCCGACCGGCTGACGACGCGGGCCGCGATCGGTGGCAGAGCGCCCTCAGTCGTAGGCTTTGGCGTCCGCCTCCCGGAGACGGTTAGCCATGGCCGCCAGCATCTTGCGGGAGATGGTGGGCACCGACTGCAACAGGCTGTTGAACTGGCGCTGCGACAGGACGAGCAGGTCCATCTCCGTCTCCGACACCACCGACGCCGAGCGCGGACGCCGGTCGAGGAGTGCGAGCTCGCCGAAGTGGTCACCCGGCCCGAGCGTCACCACCTTCCTTCCCCTGCGGGTCACGGCGGCGCGCCCGTCGACGATGAGGAAGAATTCGAGGCCGATGCGCCCCTCCTCGACCAGAACCTTGCCCTTGGGCACCTGGACCTCGTCGAGTGAGCTCCGGATGCGTCGCAGCTCCGAGTTCGTGCACGCGGAGAAGAGCCAGATGGATTTGAGGTCGAGGGCTTTGGGACGAGCGGCCATGCGTTGCTCCTCGGGTCGGATGGCGGCCCGAAGGCTAGCGCCGGGGGTCGACGGCTCGCTAGCGAACGCGTGCCGAGGGGAGTACCCATGCTCGATGATCGATCCGACCGAACGCGGCTGGTGTAGACGGCGGCGACCGATGGGGCCGACCGGCACGTATCGACTTTCCGGGAAGGGGCGATCGACGTCGATCGGTGGCTGGTCGGGTGCATCGTGGTGTCCGTTGTTCTCGCCGGCCTTGCCGTCACGAGCGCCGTGCTGTTCGCCGTCGGTGCCGTCAGAGCGGCGGATCGCCCGACTCGCGTCCGCCGGCCACCGGATCGAGGAGCGCGGGAGGCACAAGTCCTCTTCGAGTTCACGCCACCCGAGTAGGAAGGGAGATCGCACGCCGCGCTAGCCTTCGCTGATGGCTGCCGCCGTCGGGCCCGAGGGCTCGAAGGGTGATCCACCGCCCAAGCCCTCCGTTGCCGACAGGATCCGGAATTTCACCCTGAAGCCGGAGGACCCCGACGCGCCAGCTCCGTCCCGGGGTGCCTACGAGCTCTCCGGGGAGGAGCTCAAGAACGAGATCAAGCAGGCCAACGACAAGGAACGGGCCGTCGGGTTGTTGGCGGGTCCGGTGGCCACGCTCATCACCTTCTTCGTCATCCACGCCAAGGTGGTCAGCGATCCGCCGGCCCATATCAATGGTGTCGTCAACAGACTGCACGTGAACCCCTCCACTTACCAAGGGCCGTTCTGGACGCTCATCATCCTGTCGTTCGGAATCACCGCCATGGCCCTGTGGCGAAAGCGCCTCCCTTTGGGCATTGTGACCTCGATGTACGGCTTGACCATCTTCAATTTTGGCTACTTGGGCTTCGGGGTGCCGTTCGTGATGGTGGGCGCCTGGTACCTGGTCCGGACCTACCGGCTGCATCGCAACCTCAAGGAGTCCACCGCGGACGGGCCGTCGACGACGACAGCCCGTCCGACCTCGAACAAGCGCTACACGCCCCCTTCGTTATCTCAAAAGCGGCTGCCCTCCGCCAAGCCCCGCCGCGAGCGGGGTGCTGACTGAGCTCAGGCCCCCCGCCGGGCCTCTCCGGAGCCGGACGGCGATGGCGATCACGAGGGCCGTCAGCAGGGCCAGGAGCACCGTGGGGAGGATGAACACCTTCCAGGACGCGTGCTCAGTCTGCAGTTGGTGGACGGTGGCCAGGAGCCCAGGGTCCCCTTTGATCGTCACCAAGCGGAGCGTCGTGCCTGGGCCGTGCAGGGTGTTCCCGGGGATGGAGCTGCGATAGCTCTTTCCGGCGAGGACGAACGTTCCGTAGCAGCTGTCCCCGACTCCGTTGCTGCCGCTTCCCCCCAACAATCCCGTACACCTCGTCACCGTGACGTCGACCGGGATTCCCTGCTGGCGAAGGCCGGTGATCTCTGCGTTCTTGTCGACACCGACCACAAAGAGGGTGACGACGGCAACAGCCAAACCGGTCAGGCACAGGGCGACGATCACACGTATGACGTGACGGGGGTCGACCTCGACGCTCGCACCGCGCAACGTAGTGAGCGGCTGGTCGGACACTTCCGGCCTGGCGTCTTTCGGTGCCTGCTCAGCTGTCGATCCACTGTCACCCCGAATG
The DNA here is from genome assembly GCA_963756195.1 of uncultured Acidimicrobiaceae bacterium. Classification (GTDB taxonomy): domain Bacteria; phylum Actinomycetota; class Acidimicrobiia; order Acidimicrobiales; family RAAP-2; genus CAVSNH01. The sequence goes on along the minus strand of CAVWMT010000003.1, from coordinate 56,905 downwards.
ATCGGCAGATCGTAGCCGGCCTCCAGCGCCACACGAGGTCGCGCCTGGATAACACCCTGGTAACGCCTCAGTTAACGCATTGGTAACACTGGCGTGACCGTGCCGAAATCCTCGCCTTGCATTGTTAGCAGTGCCCGGGCGGAAAGCTGATTCGACCTTGGCATAACGCGGCGTTAGGTGTGCGGCGAATCCTTGCCGTTCTCCTGCGCCTGAGCGCAGGAGAGGAGTGCTCGAGCCGTGCACGAGCTTTTGGCACAAGTTCCCGTCCCGTATCCCAGTTGGCTGAACACGGGAGACAACACGTGGCAGATCGCTGCTGCCACGTTCGTCGCCCTGCAAAGCATCCCCGGCCTCGCTGTCCTCTACGCGGCGGTCGTTCCGAAGAAGTGGGCCGTGAACGTCCTGGCCATGATGTTCGCCGGGTTCGCGTTGGTCCTCATCGCCTGGGTGCTGTGGAGCTACAAGATGGGCTTCGGCTCTACCTCGCTGGGAGGTGGTGTCCACAACGGCTGTCAGACCTGGGTCGGCGGCGGAACCCAATGCGCCAGTTCGAAACCGACGAGCACCGGGGGATTCTTCAAACACTTCTTCGAAAATTTCGTCGGGAAGCCGGGTCAAGTCACGAACTCCTTCAATGAGCAGGGCCAGGCGGTCTCCGCGGCCAACACCGCCATCCCCTTCCACTTCCCCACCGACTCGCTGCTCTACTTCCAGTTCGTCTTCGCGGCCATCACGCCCCTCCTGTTCATCGGGAGCGTGCTCGGCCGCATCAAGTTCCTCGCCTGGTGCCTGCTGTGCCCGCTGTGGTCGACCTTCGTCTACGGCGTCGATGCCTTCATGCTGTGGGGCGGCGGCTACCTCGCCCAGGAAGGCGCACTCGACTTCTCCGGTGGATTCGTCATCCACATGTCGGCCGGGGTGTCCGGCTTCGTGGCCGCCTGGGTCCTCGGGCCCCGGCTGGCGCGAGATCGACAACACTTCGTGCCCAACAACCTGCTCATCGCCGCAGTTGGTGCCGGCATCCTGTGGCTCGGTTGGAACGGCTTCAACGGCGGCGACCCGTATTACGCGGGTGTCGACATGTCGGCCGCCGTGGTCAACACGAACATCGCGACTGCCTGCGGCATCATCACCTGGATGGCCATGGACGCGGTGCTCTCCAAGTCGAAGAAACCGACCTTCTTGGGTGGCGTGAACGGCATGATCGTCGGCCTTGTCGGCATCACGCCCTGTGCCGGTTGGGTCAACGGCTGGGGTGCCATCGCCGTCGGGGTCTTCGACACCATGATCGTCTGGGTGGCGTGGAATTACCTGGTCAAGGTGCGACCCTTCTCCAAGGTCGACGACGCGCTCGGTGTCGTCTACACCCACGGCATCGCCGGCTTTTTCGGTGGCCTGTTCCTCGGCGTTTTCGCCGACCCGAACATGGTCGAGTACGGATGCGGCACACTGAACAAGGCCGGACAGGTCATCAACACCTCGAACGCGACGTACCTCACCACCACCAAGAGTTGCACGCCCTTCTCGGTGAACGGCCTGATGTACACAGGGAACTTCCACCAGCTCTGGGAACAGTTCCGAGCTGCCCTGTTCGTCATCTTCTGGTCGGCGCTGGTCACGTTCATACTGATGAAGTTGATAGGGCTGGTCCTGCGCGGTGCTCGGTACAAGGAAGACATCCTCGAGGTTGGCGACGTCGCCATCCACGACGAGGAGGCCTACCCGGCCGAGACGCTCGCCGAGCGGGTGATGGCAGGCGCCTCGTCCGGCCGAGGAGGTGGTGACGATGGATTTATGCTCGCTGGCGAACCGAGTCCGGGCTAACAAGACCACTACGAGAGAAAGGAGCCGTACCCAGCATGAAGCTCGTCGTAGCGGTGGTGAAGCCATTCAAGCTCGATGACGTGAAGGACGGACTGAAGAACCTCGGCATCCACGGGCTGACCCTCACCGAGGCCCAGGGCTTCGGCCGGCAGCGCGGTCACACGGAGGTCTACCGGGGAGCCGAGTACGAGGTCGAGTTCGTGCCCAAGATCCGCCTCGAGATCCTCGTCGAGGACTCGCGGGTGGACGAGGTCACGGCCATGATCATCGACAGCGCGGGAACCGGGAAGATCGGCGACGGCAAGGTCTGGGTCCTTCCGGTGGAGGAGGTCATCAGGGTCCGGACCGGGGAGCGGGGCGCCGACGCCCTGTAGCCGCCGCCACACCGTAAGTCAGGCTTGCCGTCGGCCAGCACCTCCCCCCTGACCGACGTCGCCCCCGCAACGCCGGCGAGCAGCAGCCGGCGGGGGCAGAAAGGTCGGCCCTTCGGGGCCGGCCTTTCGCATGTCCGGGATAGGTCCGAGCTCGGAGCGATCCGGAGCGGGTTCAGCCGGCTTGTCGCCGCACCGCCTCGGCGGCAGCGGCGGCCGCCTCGGGATCGCCGAGGTAGCGCATGGGTCCGGCCGAGAGGTCGTCGGCCAACTCGTAGCAGAACGGGATGCCAGTCGGGATGTCGACATCCACGATGGCGTCGTCGCCGATGCCCTCGAGGTGCTTGCGCAGGGCGCGGAGACTGTTGCCGTGGGCGACGACCAGGACGGCTCCGCCGCGTGGGCCCTCGCCCCGTAGGTCGGGGACGATGTCGTCCTCCCAGTAGGGGACGACCCGGGCCACCACATCGGCCAGACACTCGGTCCGGGGCAGCGCCTCGGGGGGCACGTCGCGGTATCGCGGATCACTGACGGGGTGGTGCTCGCTGTCGGGATCCACCGGGGGCGGAGGGACGTCGTAGCTCCGCCGCCACCGCTTGACCTGGTCCTCACCGTGCCGGGCCGCCGTCTCCTTCTTATTCAGCCCCTGCAGCGCCCCGTAGTGGCGCTCGTTGAGCCGCCAATGCCGCCTGACCGGTAGCCAGCTGCGACCGGCGGCGGCCAGAGCGAGGTCGGCGGTGCGGATGGCCCGGGTGAGCACCGAGGTGTGCACGACCCTGAGGTCAAGACCGGCTTCAGCGGCGAGAAGCCGTCCCGCCTGTGTCGCTTCGGACTCGCCAAGAGGGGAGAGGTCCACGTCACACCAGCCGGTGAAGCGGTTCTCCGCGTTCCAGGTGGACTGGCCGTGGCGCAACAAGACCAGGCGGAGCACGGCCGAAGCGTACCGTGAGGCTCCTCGCCCGCCGGCAACGAAAACCGTGGCTACCCTCGGTCGCTGCGGTGGCGCGAGCGACGACGGGAGCCTGCTTGAGGTGGCGGCGACAGGCACCGGGCCAATGCCGAGATGCCGGAGATGCGACGGGGGCCAGCGGGTATGTATCACCACTGCCCGGGCTGGCCGCTGGTAGCCCGGGCCGCCGGCCAGGGTTATGGCAGGTGACCGGGGTTGACCCCTGCGCCGCGCATGCGGGACGCACCCGGTGTTCCCGATGCCCGAAGATCTGTCTGACAGTTGAATCCGTCAACATTGAGCGCAGGTGCCACATATTCATTCCTCATGAGTAGGGACAATCAGCGCCTGCTCCTATTCGGGGGCACGCCCAGCGCGCGAACAGGCCCGGAACGTACCGTCCCAGGGTGACCTTGGGCGAGATCACTGCTCTCGTTGCGGGGATGGTTCTCGCCCTGATTGCTGCCCTTTGGTGTCGCGGCCGCCCCCGTTCCTAGGCCCCTCACTAGGCACCCAGAGGCGCGAACAAGGCCCGGAGCTACCGATTGGCGGAAACCGGCGGCTCAACGGACCTTCTAATGGGCAGGCTACGCCCTGCGACCCCTCTTGCAGCAAGGGGCAATCTGGCTTTTAGTGCAGGTCACCGGCTTTTGGTGCGGCCCGGAGCTGGGGTGCAAGGCCCTTCGGCTACTGTGATTTGGTAGTCCCGCCTAAGAAACCTATAGCAATGGCACTCATCTTTGCTATACTGATTACCATCAGATATTGGCCGGGCGAGCCGCCCGCCAGCCCATGGGTCCCACCTCGAGGGTGCCCGAGGTGAACGCGACAGACGATCAAGTGGAACCGACGAAGAGGACGCCCCAGGAGGGGCGCAGGTAGGAGGACAGAAACATGGCGAAGGCCGTCGGAATCGATCTCGGGACCACCAACTCGGTGGTGTCGGTGCTGGAGGGCGGCGAACCCGTCGTCATCCCCAACGCCGAAGGGGGCCGCACCACCCCGTCGGTGGTGGCCTTCGCGAAGTCGGGCGAAGTGCTCGTGGGTGAGGTGGCCAAGCGTCAGGCCATCACCAATCCCGAGCGAACCATCCGCTCGGTGAAGCGTCACATGGGGACGTCGTGGACCATCGACATCGACGGTAAGAAGTACAGGCCTCAGGAGATCTCGGCCCGCATCCTCGGCAAGCTCAAGCGGGACGCCGAGTCGTTCCTCGGTGACACGGTGAGCCAGGCCGTCATCACCGTCCCCGCCTACTTCGACGATGCCCAGCGCACCGCGACCAAGGAGGCGGGCACGATCGCCGGCCTCGAGGTGCTCCGCATCATCAACGAGCCGACCGCCGCTGCCCTCGCCTACGGGCTCGACAAGGAGGGTGCCGACCAAACCGTGCTCGTCTTCGACCTCGGCGGCGGCACCTTCGACGTCTCGCTGCTCGATATCGGCGACGGCGTCTTCGAGGTCAAGTCGACGGCCGGTAACTCACATCTGGGCGGGGACGATTGGGACCAGCGCGTCATCGACTGGTTAGTCAAGACGTTCAAGGACACCGAAGGCGTCGACCTCTCCGGCGACAAGATGGCCACCCAGCGCCTTCAGGAGGCGGCCGAGAAGGCCAAGATCGAGCTGTCCTCGCTGCAAGAGACGCAGATCAACCTGCCCTTCATCACGGCGACGTCCGAGGGGCCCAAGCACCTCGACATCAAGCTGACCAGGGCCAAGTTCAACGAGCTCACGGCCGACCTGGCCGAGGCGTGCAAGGGGCCCTTCGAGCAGGCCATCAAGGACTCGGGGCTGTCCACGTCGGACATCGACCACGTGATACTGGTGGGCGGCTCCACTCGCATGCCGGTCATCCAGGACCTCGTCCAATCCCTGACCGGCAAGGAGCCTCACAAGGGCGTCAACCCGGACGAGGTGGTGGCCGTGGGCGCCGCCGTGCAGGCCGGCGTTCTGAAGGGCGAGGTCAAGGACGTCCTGCTGCTCGACGTCACGCCGCTCTCGCTGGGCATCGAGACCAAGGGCGGGGTCATGCACCGTCTCATTGAGCGCAATACGACCATCCCCACCAAGCGCAGCGAGGTGTTCACGACGGCCGACGACAACCAGCCGTCCGTCGAGGTCCACGTGCTCCAAGGCGAGCGTGAGATGGCCCAGTACAACAAGACCCTGGGCAAGTTCCAGCTCGTCGACCTGCCGCCTGCTCCGCGGGGCGTACCCCAGATCGAGGTGACCTTCGACATCGACGCCAACGGCATCGTGCACGTGTCGGCCAAGGACCGGGCCACAGGCAAGGAGCAGTCGATGACCATCACCGGGCAGTCCTCGCTGGCCAAGGATGACATCGAGCGCATGGTCAAGGACGCCGAGGCCCATGCCGAGGATGACCGTCGCCGGCGCGAAGAGGCAGAGATTCGCAACAATGCCGACTCGCTCGTCTACCAGACCGAGAAACTCCTCCGCGAGCAGGGCGAGAAGTTCCAGGGCGACGAGAAGGACAAGGTCGAGTCGGCCCTGTCCAGCCTCAAGGAGGCTCTGGGGGGCTCGGAAATAGAGGCCATCAAGACGTCCACCGAGACCCTGCTCACGGCCAGCCAGTCCTTCAGCCAGCGGCTCTACGAGGAGGCATCGCGGGCGGACGCCGAAGGCGCCACGCCCAGCAGTGACGGCGGCGACGAGGGTTCGGACGACGAGGTGGTCGACGCGGAGATCGTCGACGACCAGGCGTGATCGGCGATGGCCGGTCGCGACCAATCGCCGCGCGACGAGTTCGTGGGTCCCGCCGGCGCCAATGACGGCGCGGCCGCCGACAAGGGCGGCACCGACGATCCATCCGCCGACGCAGCCCGACTGCACGACGGTCAACCGGACGCGGAGGGGACGGTTCAGCACGGCCGCGCCGGCGAGGGATCCGCGCCGGCGGTGGTGTCCGAGCCGGCGGTGGTGTCCGAGCCGTCGGAGGTGTCGTCCGATGGTGCTGCGGTCGGCGAGTCCGCCGAGGAGCTGGACCTGTTGACCGAGGCCCTTGCCCAGCGCGACGAGTACCTCGACTCGCTCCGCCGACTCCAGGCCGAGTTCGAGAACTACCGCAAGCGGGTGACCAGTCAGCAGGCGGAGCAGGCGGCGCGGGCCGCGGCCTTGCTGGTGGACAAGCTGCTGCCGGTCCTCGACACCCTCGACCTCGCCGTCCAGCATCTGGGCGACGCCGAGTCGGCCGACGGCAAGGCTCTCGTGGCTTCGGGCAACCAGCTCCACGGGGTGCTGGCCAAGGAGGGCCTCGAGCGCATCGACCCCCTGGGAGAGGTGTTCGACCCGAACGCCCACGAGGCGGTGGGCCATGTGCCGGGCGACGACGAGGAGAAGAGGGACGACGACGATGACGCGCCGGTGCCCAAGCCGGTCGTGGCTCAAGTCATGCGGCCGGGATACCGGTGGAAGGGGGCGGTGCTGCGCCCGGCCATGGTGACTGTGCGGGGCTGAACGGCCCCACCCGGCGACCGCCCGAAGGAACGGGCGCCGACAGACGGAACGGACAGGACGAAGGACAACACGGTGCCGCCGCAACGCGAATGGTTCGAAAAGGACTACTACAAGACACTGGGCGTTCCGAGCACAGCCTCGGCCAAAGAGATCACCAGCGCTTACCGCAAGCTGGCCAAGAAGAACCACCCTGACGCCAACCCCGGCAACGAGGAGACCTTCAAAGAGATCAGCGCCGCCTACGACGTGCTCGGCGACTCCGACCGACGCAAGGAGTACGACGAAGTGCGGGCTATGGGACCCATGGCCGGGGGCTTCGGCGGCAACTTCGGCGGGGGAGGCACGACGTTCCGGGTCGACGACCTGGGCGACCTCGGCGACCTCTTCGGCGGTCTGTTCGGACGAGGCCGGCGAGGTGGCGGCGGGGGCGGAACCGGCCCACAGCGCGGTGCCGACGTCGAAGCCGAGCTGCATCTTTCCTTCGAGGATGCGGTCAAGGGGATCACCACCTCGGTCAACGTGACCACCGAGGTGCGCTGCCACACGTGCCACGGCTCGGGAGCGGCGCCGGGCACCCAGCCCATGACCTGTCCGCAGTGCAACGGCACCGGCACCCTGCAGGACAACCAGGGCCTCTTCTCCCTCAGCCAGATCTGTCCCCGTTGCGGTGGCCGGGGGACCATCGTGGGCACGCCCTGCCCGACCTGCCACGGCTCGGGGAACGAGCTCCGCAACCGGTCGGTCAAGGTGCGCATCCCGCCCGGGGTGGAGCACGGGCAGCGCATCCGGGTCAAGGGCCGTGGAGCGGCCGGCCGCAACGGCGGCCCGAGCGGCGACCTCTACGTGGTCGTGCGCGTCGACCACCACGGTGTCTTCGGACGACGGGGCCGGAACCTCACCCTCACGGTGCCGGTGTCCTTTGCCGAAGCGGCCCTCGGCACCACCCTCACCGTGCCGACGCTCGATGAGCCGGTCACTCTGCGCATCCCGCCCGGCACGCCGTCGGGACGAACGTTCCGGGTCAAGGGCCGGGGCGTCCCCGCCGGCAAGCGGCAGGGGAACGGCGACCTGTTGGTGACAGTCGAGGTGGCCGTGCCGGCCAAGCTGTCCGCCGAGCAGCGGGCGGCCATCGAGCGGCTCACCGAGGTGCTCGACCCGCCGGCCCGGGCCGTCTCCGGAGCGGGGGCGTGATGGCGACCGACGACCGCCAGCGCCGGGCCGTGTACGTGATCTCGGTGGCCGCCGAGCTGGTGGGTGTCCACCCCCAGACCCTGCGCGTCTACGAGCGCAGGGGCCTGCTCGACCCGATCCGTACGACCGGAGGCAGCCGCCGGTTCAGCGACGACGACCTCGAGCGGCTCCGGCGCATCCAGGACCTGACCACCGCCGGGCTCAACCTCGAGGGCGTGCGCCGGGTGCTCGAGCTCGAGGCCCAGGTCGAACGCCTGCGGGGCGAGCTCGATGCGGCCCGGACCGAGGCCAAAGAGGCGGTGGCCACCACCCACCGTAAGTACCGGCGTGACCTCGTCCCCCTCAAACAGCTGCCCGTGCCCGGCCGTCCCGACCGGCGGAGTGCTGACCGCCGAGGAGGAACTTCGCGATGACCATCAATCCTGACCGCTGGACCCTCAAGACCCAGGAGGTGTTCTCGACTGCCGTCGAGCGCGCCCGGGCGGCGAACAACCCCGAGGTCACGCCCGATCACGTGCTTGCTGCGGTACTGGCCCAGACCGACGGCATCGCCAGCCCCATCCTCGAACGCCTGGGGGTCGAGCCCGCGGTCGTCCGGTCAAGGGTCGACGCCGATCTCGACCGCCTGCCCCACGCGGTGGGCGGGGCCGAGCCCGGGATCAATCGGGCGCTCCGCGATGTCCTCACTGCCGCCGACAAAATGCGCACAGACATGGGCGATGAGTACCTCTCGGTCGAGCACCTCATGATGGCCATGGCCGACCGGCTGGGGGTCGACCGTGACCAGCTTCTTTCGGCCCTGCGCGACGTGCGGGGGAGCCACCGGGTCACGAACCAGAACCCCGAAGAGACCTTCCAGGCCCTCGAGCGTTACGGCCGGGACCTCACCGCTCTCGCCCGCCAGGGGAAGATGGACCCGGTCATCGGTCGCGACGAAGAGGTGCGTCGGGTCATCCAGGTGCTGTCCCGGCGGACCAAGAACAACCCGGTACTCATCGGCGAGCCCGGCGTGGGCAAGACGGCCATCGTCGAGGGACTCGCTCAGCGCATCGTCGAGGGCGACGTTCCCGAGGGATTGAAGGGCAAGCGGCTCATCGGCCTCGACCTCGGCTCGATGGTGGCCGGCGCCAAGTACCGCGGTGAGTTCGAGGAGCGGCTCAAGGCCGTGCTCAAGGAGATCACCGACGCCGAGGGCGAGATCATCACCTTCATCGACGAGTTGCACACGCTGGTCGGCGCGGGCGGAGGCTCCGAGGGGGCCATGGACGCCGGCAACATGGTCAAGCCCATGCTGGCCCGGGGTGAGCTCCGCCTCATCGGGGCCACCACCCTCGACGAGTACCGCCAGTACATCGAGAAGGATGCCGCCCTCGAGCGCCGCTTCCAGCAGATCTTCGTGGCCCCGCCCTCGATCGAGGACACCATCGCCATCCTTCGCGGCCTGAAGGAGCGCTACGAGGTGCACCACGGCGTGCGCATTCAGGACGCGGCCCTGGTGGCGGCGGCCGTCCTCTCGGACCGCTACGTGACCGGCCGCTTCCTTCCCGACAAGGCCATCGACCTGATGGATGAGGCGGCGAGCCGGCTGCGTATCGAGATCGACTCGATGCCCACCGAACTCGACGTGGTGACCCGGCGCATTCGCCAGCTCGAGATCGAGCGCATGGCCCTGGAGAAGGAGACCGACTCTGCCTCGGCCGAGCGCCTCGCCCGCCTGGACGAGGAGATGGCCAACCTCAAGGAGGAGGCGGCCGCCATGACCGCCCACTGGCAGTCGGAGAAGGAGGCCATCGCCAAGATCCAGTCGTTCAAGGGCGAGCTCGAGCGCCAGCGGGGCGAAGCTGAGCGTCTGGCCCGCGATGGCGACCTGGCCAGGTCGTCAGAGATCACTTACGGCGTGATCCCCGACCTCGAGCGCCAGGTCGAGGAGGCGACTGCCCACCTCGACGAGCTGCAGCGCTCGCAGCGGTTCCTCAAGGAGGAGGTCGACGCCGAGGACGTGGCCGAGGTGGTCAGCCGGTGGACCGGAGTGCCGGTCAGCCGGCTGCTCGAGGGCGAGGTCGAGAAGCTGGTTCGCATGGAGGACGCCCTGCACGCCCGGGTGGTGGGTCAGGACGAGGCGGTGGCGGCCGTGTCGAACGCCATCCGGCGCAGCCGGGCCGGATTGTCCGATCCCAACCGGCCCATCGGCTCGTTCCTGTTCATGGGGCCGACCGGCGTGGGCAAGACCGAGCTCGCACGAGCACTCGCCGAGTTTCTCTTCGATGACAGCCGGGCCATGGTGCGCATCGACATGAGCGAGTACTCGGAGCGCCACTCGGTCGCGCGCCTGGTCGGTGCACCGCCCGGGTACGTGGGCTACGAGGAGGGCGGCCAGCTCACCGAGGCCGTGCGCCGGAGGCCGTATGCCGTGGTGCTACTTGACGAGATCGAGAAAGCCCATCCCGACGTCTTCAACATCCTGCTGCAGGTGCTGGAGGATGGGAGGCTCACCGACGGGCAGGGTCGGACCGTCGACTTCACCAACACCGTGCTCATCATGACGTCGAACATCCCGGGTGAGCCCATCCAGCACTTCAAGCCCGAGTTCGTGAACCGCATCGACGAGATCGTGCGCTTCCATTCGTTGAGCGAAGGGGACCTCGAGCGAATCGTCTCCATCCAGCTCCAGGGGTTGCGCGGCCGGCTGGCCGAGCGGCGCCTCACCCTCGAGGTGACTCCGGCGGCCGAGAAGATGCTGGCCGAGGCCGGCTACGACCCCGACTTCGGGGCGCGTCCTCTGCGCCGGATCATCCAGCGCAAGGTCGAGGACCCGCTGGCCCTCGCCCTGCTCGAGGGCCGGTATCCGGAAGGCTCGACAGTGACCGTCGACGAGCGGGGCGGGGAGGTCGTCCTCGTCTGAGGCGCCGTCCGCCGTCGTGTCGTCGGGTCATTGGGGCCCCGCCGAGTATCCGCTGAGTGCCCGCCGTGAGGGGCCGGGGAATGCGGAGGGTTTGGGTCTCTCTCTGGCGAAAGCTCAGATTTGTCAGGACTTCCTGACAATCTGGCCGATTTTTCAGCAGCACATACCACCTGTGTTCGGCCGATCCACCGGAATGGCGGGCCGGCTGGCGCGGCGGGAGTCCCCAGTTCGGCCCGGAGCGAGGCTCTGAGCAGGGAATTCCCTGATTCCCGGACGCCGTCGGAAATTTCTGCTCAAGTTCCGACCGCGATGTGACGATAAAAGCGGCAGCCCCCACCTGGCTGGGCATCGGGGCCGGCTCGGCATCCGCTCGGCACCCGCCGACGGCCCCCCGGTGTTTCAATCGGTGCCCCACGCGGGCCGCACGGCAGGCGACCATGTGGGCCGGGCGGCTCCCGCGGACCGCCCCCTCGAGCGACCCCGCCCCTCGGGGACCGGGGGAAGGCCGGGGTACATTGGTGCGTAATCCGCTTCATGACGGAGGAGTGACGCGTGCCCGCAACCGTGGTCGTCGGGACCCAGTGGGGCGACGAGGGCAAGGGCAAGCTGACCGATCTCCTGGCCAAGGAGATGGAGATGGTCGTCCGCTACCAGGGCGGCCATAACGCCGGCCACACCATCGTGGTCAATGCCGAGACCTTCGCCCTCCAGCTCGTGCCGAGCGGCATCCTCTACGACCACATCACGCCGGTCATCGGCAATGGGGTGGTCGTCGACCCCACCGTGCTCCTCGAGGAGCTCGACACCTTGGGCGCCAAAGGCATCGACACCTCTCGCCTGCTGGTGTCGGGCAACGCCCACCTGGTCATGCCCTACCACCACGAGCTCGACCGGCTGACCGAGCGCTACCTGGGCAAGAACAGCCTGGGCACGACCAAGCGGGGCATCGGCCCCGCCTACGCCGACAAGTCGTCACGGGTGGGTCTGCGGGTCCAGGACTTGCTCGACCCCAAGATCTTCCGCCAGAAGCTGGACGTGGTCCTCAAAGAGAAGAACGCCGTTTTGGCCAAGGTCTACAACCGACTGCCCCTCTCGGCCGACGAAATCTGCGCCCGCTACCTCGACGAGCTCGCCCCCCGGGTCGCGCCAATGGTGGCCGACACCGTGGGCCTGGTTCACGACGCCCTCGACCGCGGCGCGCACGTGCTCCTCGAAGGAGCGCAGGCCACCTTCCTCGACCTCGACCACGGCACCTATCCCTTCGTCACTTCGTCCAATCCTGTGTCGGGCGGTGCGTGCACCGGGGCGGGCATCGGTCCCCGATACATCAGCGATGTGATCGGTATCGCCAAGGCCTACGTGACCCGGGTTGGCAGCGGCCCGTTCCCGACCGAGCTCACCGACGAGGTGGGCGACACCCTGGTCGACCTCGGTCACGAGTACGGGGTGAACACAGGCCGGCGCCGGCGTCCCGGGTGGTTCGACGTGGTCATGCTCCGCCAGGCCGTCCGCCTCAACTCGCTCTCCGAGGTAGCGCTCACCAAGCTCGACGTGCTCGGCGCCTTCGACACGGTCAAGGTGTGTGTGGCCTACGAGCTCGACGGCGAGCGCTTCACCCACCTGCCCTACCACCAGTCGGTGCTCCACCGGGTCACACCGGTCTACGAGGAGTTGCCCGGATGGCGCGCCGACATCTCGGGGGCCACCGAGATCGGCGACCTGCCTGACGCGGCCCGCGACTACGTGCGCTTCCTGGCCGCCCAGATCGGTGTACCCGTGCGCCTGGTCGGGGTGGGTCCGGGACGCGGCAATTCGTGCACTTCGCGGCATGAGCGTTGCCGGCGCCGGATCGGCGGGTGCGGTCCGCCGGGTGTGCGTGGTCGGATCGGGAGGCCGCGAGCACGCCCTCGCTGCCGTCTGCGGGCGCACCGCCGATGTGGTGGCCGTCCCCGGCAACCCGGGTATCACCGGGCGGACACCCGAAGGCCACACCCTCGAGAGCCTGGGCGGCTCGGTCGACGACGCCGAGGCCATCGAGGCCACCGACGCCGACCTCTATGTCATCGGCCCAGAGGCGCCCCTGGTCGACGGGCTGGCCGACCGCCTGCGGGCCGACGGCCGACTGGTGTTCGGACCGGGGGCGGACGGGGCCCGGCTCGAGGGATCGAAGGCGTTCATGAAGGAGGTCCTGGCCGCCGCGGGCGTGCCCACCGCCCGGTTCGGGGTCTTCGCTGAGCCGGTCCCGGCCCGCTCGTTCCTCCGTGACCTGCCCGGCCCCTGGGTGGTCAAGACCGACGGCCTGGCCTCGGGGAAGGGCGTGCTCGTCACCGGGTCGCGGGCCGAGGCCGAGGCCGACATCGAAGCCAAGCTGTCTGGCCAGTCCTTTGGCGAAGCCGGCCGCCGCGTCGTCGTCGAGGAGGGGCTCAGCGGGGTCGAGTGCTCGCTTCTCGTTCTCTGTGACGGCCACCGTCTCGCCCCTCTCGCCCCGGCCCAGGACTTCAAGCGGTTGGCCGACGGCGACACCGGTCCCAACACCGGGGGCATGGGTGCCTACTCCCCGGTGCCGTTCGTCGACGGCGCCACCTGCGCCGAGCTCGTCGACCTGTCCGTCGCCCCGCTCCTCGCCGAGTTGCGGCGCCGGGGCATCGACTACCGCGGCGTGCTTTACGCCGGTCTCATGCTGACTGATGACGGACCGCGGGTGCTTGAGTTCAACGTCCGCTTCGGCGACCCCGAGAGCCAGGTCGTCCTTCCCCGCTTGGCCGGCGACCTCACCGCCTTGCTGGCCGAGGTGGCTGCCGGCGCGCTCGCCACCGAACCGGCGGTGACTGATGAGGCGGCCGTCTGCGTGGTCATGGCCGCGGCCGGCTACCCGGGCTCGCCGCGACGGGGCGACCCCATCAGTGGCTTGGGGGAGGCGTCCGCCCTCGAGGGCGTCACCGTCTTCCACGCCGGCACGGCACCTCAGGGCGACCACCTGGTTACGGCCGGGGGGCGGGTCCTCGGGGTCACCGGCCTCGGCCCATCGCTCGAGGAGGCCCGCCGGCGCGCCTACCAGGGCGTGGACGCCATCGGATGGGACGGCGCCCAGCTACCGGACGGACATCGCCCTCGCCATGCCGGCTTCGGCGACCACGGCCGTCCCATGATCCCCCGGTACGCGCCGGCGGCCATGGCTGCGCTGTTCACCGACGAGGCCCGCCTTGCCGGCTGGCTCGAGGTCGAGCTGTTGGCCACCGAGGGCTGGGCCGCCATCGGCGAGGTGCCGCAGGATGCGGCCGAGGCGTGCCGCAGCCGCGCCCCGGTCGTCGATGCCGCATTCGTCGAGGCGGTGGCCGAGCGGGAGCGGGAGACCGACCACGATGTGGCCGCCTTCGTCGATGTCGTCCAGGCTGCCATCGGCCAGCCCGAGGGATCGTGGATCCACTACGGCCTCACCTCCTCGGACGTGGTCGACACCGCGCTGTGCGCCACCCTCACCCGGGCCGCCGACCAGCTCGTGGCGGCCTACGCGCCGGCTGGTGCGGGCGTGCAAGGAGCGGGCGCTCGCCGAGATCGACACGCCGGTCGTGGGTCGCACCCACGGCATGCACGCCGAGCCCACCACCTTCGGAGTGAAGTTCGCCCTCTGGGCCCTGCAGGCCGACCGAGACCGGCAGCGGCTCGAAGCGGCCCGCGGCCGGGTGGCGGTGGGCAAGCTCTCCGGCGCGGTGGGCACCTACTCGAACATCGATCCTCGGGTCGAGGATCACGTGTGCCGAGCCCTGGGCCTCACCCCGGTGCCGGCCAACCAGGTGGTGGCCCGCGACCGCCACGCCGAGTACCTGTGGGCCTGCGCCTCGGCCGGCGCCACTGTCGAGGCCATTGCCACCGAGGTCCGGCACCTGGCCCGCAGCGAGATCGGTGAGGTCGAGGAGCCGTTCAAGCCGGGCCAGAAGGGCAGTTCGGCCATGCCCCACAAGCGCAACCCCGTTCTCTCCGAGCGCCTCTGCGGACTGGCCAGGGTGCTGCGCGGATACCTGGTCAGCGGGCTCGAGGACGTGGCCCTCTGGCACGAGCGGGACATCTCCCACAGCTCGGTCGAGCGAATCGTGCTGCCTGACGCCAGCATGCTCGCCCTTTACGTGCTGGAGAAGGCGACCACCCTCGTCGAAGGACTTGTGCTCCATCCCGGAGCAGGCCCGCCGGACGATCGACGAGGGGAGCTTGGGCCTCGTCTTCAGCCAGTCGGTCCTGCTGGCTCTGGTGGCCGGCGGCCTGTCTCGCGACGCCGCCTACCGCGTCGTCCAGCGCGACGCCCGCCAGGCGTCCGATGAACGCCGTCCGTTCCGGGCCGTCCTGGAGGACGACCACGAGGTCACCCTCACCCCCGTGCAACTGGACCAGGCGTTCGATCTGGCGCGTACGCTGCGCCACGTCCACCGGTTCACCGACGCCCTCGAGGAGCTCGCCCCATGACGACGACCGGAGCCCAACCGCTGACGCTCATCCAGTCGGGCAAGGTCCGCGAGCTCTACGACGCCGGAGACGACCGGCTTCTCATGGTGGCCTCCGACCGAATCTCCGCCTTCGACGTGATCATGGCCGAGCCCATTCCGCAGAAAGGCCGGGTCCTCACGGCCATGACCGTCTTCTGGCTCGACGCGCTCGGCCGACCTCGCCCCCAACCACCTGATTAGCGCTGATGTCGCCGACTTCCCCGAAGGCGCCGCCGTCCTGCCGGGAAGCCTCGCCGCGACTGGCCGGCCGCTCGATGCTGGTTCGGCGGGCCGACATGCTGCCCATCGAGTGCATCGTCCGCGGCTACCTGGCCGGCTCCGCCTACAAGGAGTACGAGCGTGCCGGTACCGTCCACGGGATGGCCATGCCCAAGGGCCTGCGCCACGCCGAGCGCCTGCCCGAGCCGATCTTCACCCCCTCGACCAAGGCGCACCGGGCCCGATGGCCACGACGTCAACATCGGCATGGAGGAGGCCGCCGACCTGGTGGGTCGCGAGGCGGCCGAGGCCGCCGCCGAGCTGTGCCTGGCTGCCTACCGGCGGGCCGCGGCCAGGGCCGAGGACCAGGGCATCGTGATCTGCGACACCAAGTTCGAGCTCGGCTACATCGACGGCGCGCTCTCGCTCTGCGACGAGTTGCTCACCCCCGACTCGTCCCGGTTCTGGCCGGCCGACGACTGCGCGCCGGGCACCAACCCCCCGTCCTTCGACAAGCAGCCGCTGCGCGACTGGCTCGAGGGCCAGCCCTGGGACAAGAAGCCGCCGCCACCGGCGCTGCCCGACGAGGTCGTCGAGGCGACCTCCACCCGGTACGTCGAGGCCTACGAGAGGGTCTGCGGACTGCGTCTGGCCGATTGGTACGGTGCCTGACGATGGCTCCGTCGCGGTACTCGGTGACGGTGGAGGTGCAGTTGCGCGAGGGGATCGCCGACCCGCAGGGCGCCACCATCGAGCGGGCCCTGCCTGCCCTTGGCATCGGTGGGGTGAGCGGGGTGCGGGCCGGGAAGTCGTTCCGGTTCGACGTCGACGCCGACGACCAGGCGGATGCGCTGTCCCGGGCCACGGTGCGTCGCCGACCGGCTGCTGGCCAACCCGGTCATCGAGGAGGCGTCGGTGTCCGTGCGCGGCTGGCGACCCCGGTTGAGCGCCCCGCCGGCTGACGGTCCGCTGATGGCTCGCGTCGGTGTCGTCGTCTTTCCCGGGTCCAACTGCGAGCACGATGCGGCCCACGCCCTGCGTCGCCTCGGGGCCACCGTCGAGCTCGTCTGGCATCGCGACACCTCGGTGGTCGGCTTCGACGCGCTCGTCCTGCCCGGTGGGTTCGCCCACGGGGACTACGTACGGCCCGGGGCCATCGCTCGGTTCTCCCCGGTCATGGCGCCGATCCGCCGGTTCGCGGCCGAAGGCGGGGCGGTGGTCGGCATCTGCAACGGCTTCCAGGTGCTCTGCGAGGCGGGCCTGCTCCCGGGGGCACTGCAGAAGAACCGCGGGCTCCGCTTCCTCTGCGACGACCGTCAACCGTGCGGGTGGCATCGGCTGCCTCCGTCCT
The DNA here is from genome assembly GCA_963756195.1 of uncultured Acidimicrobiaceae bacterium. Lineage (GTDB taxonomy): Bacteria > Actinomycetota > Acidimicrobiia > Acidimicrobiales > RAAP-2 > CAVSNH01. Next base: position 40,140 of record CAVWMT010000003.1, on the reverse strand, counting down.
CACCCAGGGGGTGGCGGTGGGCACCGAGCTGCGCGTCCCGGTCAACCATTTCGAGGGGAACTACACCTGCGACGAGGCCACGGCCGCCGCCCTCGCCGCCGAGGGAAGGGTGGTGCTCCGCTACGTGGACAACCCCAACGGGTCGGTGGGCGACATCGCCGGGGTGTGCAACGAGACGGGCAACGTGGTCGGCCTCATGCCCCACCCCGAGCGGGCGTGCGACCCGCTGCTCGGCTCGGACGACGGCAACGTATTGCTCGGTGCGCTGCTGACGTCGGTGGCGGCGCCGGCCGGCGTCGGCCTGAGCCGGCGACCCGCTCGTCGCCGACGCCCCTGCTCCGCCGGCGGCCCGAGCCGGTACCGGCGCCGGAACTCAGCTGTACGCGCCTTGCGCTCGCCGGCTCAGCTGCGGGCGCGGGGAATCTTGGCCTGTTGGAGGACCGAGGCGCTGACCCCGACCGTCCGCCACGCCGAGTACGAGATGCCCTTGCGCTCGCCGTAGGGGCGGGCGACCTTGACGAAGGCCTTCTCGAGGGCGCCGATGTCCACCTTGTCGCCGCTGTGGGCCAGCTCGGCCTGGAGCCGCTGCTTCTCCTCGACCAGGTGAAGCTTGGTCAACGGATCCGCTGTCGGCAGGTTGCCCTCGATGGTGTTGAGCCGCCGGCGGATCGAATCCGGAGTCCGCTTGCGGCCCCGCCGGGGCTTGGTGGACTCCAGGGCCTCGAGATACTGACGGACGATCCGACCTTCCTCACGGCCCTTGGCCAGTGCCGCTTTGTGGGCGGCGGACATCGGTGTCTTCTTGCGAGATTTCGTTGAGCTTGCTGGCATGCCGAGAGCATTTCAGAGTCGGCCATATGGGGCAAATTCCTGGCCGAGTGTTCGCCAATTCCCGCCTCCGTATCGACAGATCGTCATCGGCTCCATTGGCGGATGAAGCCCCTGCGTCTTGTCGTGGCCGAGTCGGTTCTGGGCACGGGCCGATCGAGGTCACAGGGACGGGGCGGTCATTGAAGCGGCAGAGGCGGCCGAGGCCCACGGTATTCCCGGATCGGTCGGCCTGCGACCTGCCCACTCGTCGATGTCCGCGCCGTCGAAACCCTGTGTCGGATGGCGACTTCCGGCCGGAGATGGCGTCGGGCACAGGGTGGACAGGACCAGCCTGGATCGGTCCGACTGGCGCCCGAGAAGCGGGCCGGCAGGAAGGCTCGATGAGACAAAGCTCGGTGGCCGAGCCAGTGGAGTAGGCCCGGCAACTCCGGCGTGCCGAGCGTCGGCTGATCAGGGTTCGCCCCCGGCCACTGTTCGTCCCTGTGGCGGCGGCCTCCGGGCGGCGAATGGCGACAGAGCTCGGACGAGCCGACGAGCGAAAAGCGCCCGGTCCGCAGTTCCCCGGTCCGTCCGATCGGCTCGGAGTCGTCTCGGCGGTGCCCGGTACGCTCGGCCACATATGGACGAGTCGACCTCCACCGCGCCCTCGGCCTCACTGACGCTGAGCGCGACGAGATCGAGGCCGTGCTCGGTCGGTCCCCGAACCCGCTCGAGCTCGCCCTCTTCGGCGTCATGTGGAGCGAGCACTGCTCGTACAAGTCGTCCCGCGTCCATCTGCGACGCCTCCCCACCGAGGCGCCGCACGTCCTGGTCGGCCCGGGCGAGAACGCCGGCGTCGTCGACGCCGGCGACGGCATCGCCGTCGCCCTGCGCATCGAGAGCCATAACCATCCTTCGGCCATCGAGCCCTACCAGGGAGCGGCCACCGGGGTGGGCGGCATCTTGCGCGACATCTTCACCATGGGGGCCCGGCCCATCGCCGTGATGGACCCGCTCTTCTTCGGGGGCCTCGACGATGCACGCCAGCGCTGGCTCGTCGAGGGAGTGGTGGCCGGCATCTCCGGCTACGGCAACTCGGTGGGGGTGCCCACGGTCGGCGGCGAGCTGACCTTCGACCGGGGCTACGCCCACAACCCGTTGGTCAACGTCCTCTGCCTCGGCGTGCTGCCCACTGAGCGCCTGGTGCTCGGCCGGGCCTCGGGTGCGGGGAACCTGGCCGTGCTCCTCGGGGCGACGACCGGTCGGGACGGGATCGGCGGGGTCAGCGTCCTGGCCTCGGCCGGCTTCGGCGGCGGCCGGGAGGGCGGGGGCGGCGACGACGCGAGGCGGCCAAGCGCCCGAGCGTCCAGGTGGGGGACCCCTTCGAGGAGAAGCGGCTCATCGAGGCCTGCCTCGAGCTGCTCGACGCCAAGCTGGTGATTCGGCATCCAGGACCTGGGCGGGGCGGGACTGGCCTGCGCCACCAGCGAGACGGCCGCCCGAGGGGGCGTGGGCATGGACGTCGACGTGGCCGCGGTGCCCCGACGCGAGCCGCACATGACACCGGCCGAGGTCATGACCTCCGAGAGCCAGGAGCGGATGCTGGCCATCGTCGCCCCCGAGAACCTCGACCGCGTCGACGAGGTGTGCCGGCGGTGGGAGGTGCGCTCCGCCGTGGTCGGCCGGGTCACCGAGCCTCCGCCCGGCGAACTCGGTCGGCTGCGGGTGGTGGACGGCTTCGGCGGGGCGGTGCTCGCCGACGTTCCCGCCGCCGCCCTCAGCGAGGACGCCCCGCTCTACCACCGGCCCACTTTGCCGGCCCGGCGACCAGGATGCCCGGGTGGCCGACGACCCGGCCAACGCTCCCGGCGCCGGCGGATTGCGGCGCCGACCTCCTCACCTTGCTCTGTGATCCGTCCTGGGTGTTCCACCAGTACGACCACCAGCTGTTCCTCAACACCGTCGAACCTCCCGGGGGCGATGCCGCCGTGCTGCGGCTGGCCGCTCCCGGCCTCCCGCCCTCCGAGCGCGGGCTCGCCCTCACCACCGATTCCAATCCGGCTTGGTGCTCGATCGACCCTCGGGCCGGCACGGCGGCGACGGTGGCCGAGTCGATCCTCAACCTGGCCTGTGCCGGGGCCCGGGCGGTGGCCGTCGTCAACTGCCTCAACTTCGGCAATCCCGAGCACCCCGAGGTGATGTGGCAGCTGTCGGAGGCCGTCGACGGGCTGGGGGACGCCTGCCGGGCCTTCGGTCTGCCTGTCGTCGGCGGCAACGTGAGCCTGTACAACGAAAGCGCGGGGCGGGACATCGACCCCACGCCGGTGGTCGGTGCCCTCGGGCTCATCGACCGACTGGTGGCGCGTCCGCCGGGCCCTCGCCTGGTCGACGGCGGCACCCTGGTGCTGCTGGACGCCAGCGTGGGGTCGATAGTCGGGCGGGCCAGCCCGGCGGGGCTGGCCGGCTCCCGCTGGGCCGTCGAGTGCCGGGGACACCGCAACGGGCCCCTTCCCGCTCTCGACACGACCGGCCATGCCCGCCTCGTCGACTTCGTGCGCGGCCTCGTCGCCGAGGGACTGGCCGGGGGAGCGGGGCTGGTCGACGGCATCCACGACGTCTCCGGCGGCGGGCTGGCCGTAGCCCTGGCCGAGATGGCGGTGCGCGTCCGGCGTGGGGTGCCGCGTGGCCGGCGTGGCCGACCATCGCGAGCTGTTCTGTGAGGCGCCGTCGCGTGTGGTGGTCTGCACCACCCGACACAACGAGCTCGTGTCGCGGGCGGCGGAGGCCGACGTCGGCTTCCGGGTCCTCGGCGAGGCCGGCGGCGACCGTCTCGTCATCGAGGGCCTGGTGGACCTGTCCGTGGCCCGGGCGGTGGACGCATGGCGAAACCGCCTGCCTGACGTCCTCGACGAGCTGGCTCCGGCTGTGGCCGACGAAACGGGTCCCTGAGGCGACGCCGCCGAGCGTGGCGGTCAGGCAGCCGGCCGGCGGGCGGCGAGCTGGTCGACCACCCGGTCCGGCACGCGCAGGTCGCCGGTGCCGGTGCCGACGGCGAGGTCGGGCTTGGCCGCGCCGTGGTAGTCGGATCCGCCCGTGGCCACCAGGCCGAAGCGTCGGGCCAGTTGACCGAGGCGGGACCGCTGGTCTGGCGAGTAGCGGCCGTAGACGCATTCGATGCCAACGAGCCCCTCGGCGGCCAGCCGGCTGATGGCCGTAGCCAGATCGGGCTCCTCGAGCCCCCAGCTCAGGGGGTGGGCGACGACGGCCACGCCACCGGATGCGCCGGCCAGGCCGATCACGTCGGCGGCGGTGAGCCGGGCCTTGCTCACATAGGCGGGGCGCCCGTTGGCCAGGTACCGGTCGAAGGCCTCGTCCACCGACTCGACGGTGCCGGCCCTGACCATCGCCGCGGCAAAGTGGGGACGACCCACCCCGGCCTCACTGCCGGCCTCGGCGACCACATCCTCGTAGGAGATGGGCACGCCCAGGTCGACCAGGCGCTCGACCAGGGCGGCGTTCCTCGACTGTCGGTCGGCTCGCAGTCGGGTGAGTTCCTCGCCCAGGGGGCTCGTCTCGTCGTCGACGAAGTAGACGAGCACGTGCAGCCCGCCGGTGCCCACCGGCACGCACGAGACCTCGCAGCCGGGCACGAGCGTCACCCCGAGCTCAGCGGCTCGGGCCCTCGCTTCGGCCAGGCCTCCCAGCGAGTCGTGGTCGGTCAGGGAAAGCGCCGAACACCCGACTTCGGCGGCCAGCTCCACCACTCGGGCCGGGGGGTCGGTCCCGTCGGACACCCGAGAATGGGTGTGCAGGTCGATCACGGACGGCGACCATAGCGGTGTCCTGTGACGCAGCCCTGGCTGCCAGCGTGGACTCAGGCGAAGGGCGCCCTCATGCGGGCTGCCGACGGCCGGCGCCCGGGCGCCCCCCACAACTTCCCAGGTAGAGTAAATCGCGGAGGCGACGCGGGTCCTCGGCGATCCGGTCGACCAACTACCCCATGCGAGCGGCGACCGATCGATGATGGAGGCCAAAGAAGCGTGCGGCGTCTTCGGGGTCTACGCCCCGGGACGGTCGGTCGCCCACCTCACGTTCGACGGGCTCTACGCCCTCCAGCACCGGGGGCAGGAGTCGGCCGGGATGGCCGTGAGCGACGGCGAGGCCATCACCGTGATGAAGGACATGGGCCTCGTCACCGCCGTCTTCGACGAGCGCCGCCTGTCGGGGCTCCGGGGGCATCTGGCCATCGGCCACACCCGGTACTCGACGGCCGGGTCGAGTGACTGGCAGCACGCCCAGCCGGTGTTCCGGGGAGTGGGACGGGCCGGGTTCGGCCTCGCCCACAACGGCAACCTGACCAACACCGACGCTTTGGGCGACGCCGCCGGCATGCTGCCCGGGTTCGCCTCGTCGGACAGCGACGTCATCGCCCAGCTGGTGGGCCAGGCCTACCCGCCCGACGACGGCGGGCGGACGGTGGCCCAGCCCGACGACCTCGAGCGGGCGCTCGCCGCCGTGCTCCCCACTCTCGAGGGCGCCTTCTCGCTGGTCCTCCTCGACGCCGACCGGATCATCGGCGTGCGCGATCCCAACGGGTTCCGCCCCTTGTGCCTGGGTCGGCTGGAGGGTACCACCGAGTGGCCGCCCGGCTGGGTGCTCGCCTCGGAGTCCCCGGCGCTCGACGTCATCGGGGCCACCTTCATCCGCGAGCTCGAGCCCGGCGAGATGGTGGTCATCGACGGAAGCGGCGTGCGCTCCCACCGGCCCTTCGCCGATGATCGCATCGACCCCAAGCTCTGCATCTTCGAGTTCGTGTACTTCGCCCGGCCGGACACCACCCTCTACGGCAACGAGGTCCACGGCGCCCGACGCCGGATGGGCCGCCTGCTTGCCACCCAGTCGCCGGTGGCCGCCGACATGGTGATGGGAGTGCCGGACTCGGGAGTGCCGGCGGCCGAGGGCTATGCCTTCGAGTCGGGCATCACCTACGGACAGGGGTTGGTGAAGAACCGCTATATCGGTCGCACCTTCATCGCCCCGACCCAGGCCGAACGGTCCACCACCGTGCGCCGCAAGCTCAACCCACTGCGCGAGAACATCGCCGGAAAGCGGCTGGTCGTGGTGGACGACTCCATCGTGCGAGGCACGACGCCGCGGGCCATGGTCACCATGCTGCGGGAGGCCGGTGCCATCGAGGTCCACCTGCGCATCTCGTCCCCGCCGTTCCAGTGGCCCTGCTTCTACGGCATCGACACCCCCGATCGCAGCGAGCTGCTGGCCGCCACCATGTCGCGCGCCGAGATGACCGAGTACCTGGCCGTCGACTCGCTCGACTACCTCACGCTCGACCACCTCTTGGAGGCGATCGATGCGCCCGGGGCCGGGTTCTGCGACGCCTGTATGACCGGCAACTACCCGGTCCCGGTCCCCGTGTCGCTCGAAGGACGGCGCCGGCTCGCCCTGAGTGGCGCGGCCGGCGGGGCGCGGGCGTGAGCCGGAGCCGTTCGGCGCCGGCCAGAGACCCCCGTCCCGTCATCGACCCGCAGCCGTCCCGACCGGGACCCGGTCGAAGGCGCGGCCACCTACGCGTCGGCCGGCGTCGACATCGCCGCCGCCGAGCGGACCGTCGACCTCATCCGGCCGCTGGCCGGCTCGACCCACCGGCCCGAGGTCCTCGGCGGCCTCGGCGGCTTCGGTGGCCTCTTCGAGCTGGCCGCCGGCCGCTACCGCCAGCCCGTCCTCGTCGCCTGCACCGACGGCATCGGCACCAAGGCACTCGTTGCCCAGCAGGTCGCCCGCTTCGACACGGTCGGCCTCGACCTCGTGGCCATGTGCGTCGACGACCTCGTGTGCCAGGGGGCGGAGCCGCTGTTCTTGCTCGACTACATCTCGGTCGGGAACCTCGATCCGGCCCAGGTGGCGGATCTCGTCGCCGGCGTGGCCGAGGGCTGCCGGCAGGTGGGGGCCGCCCTCCTCGGCGGGGAGACGGCCGAACACGCCGGCATCATGGAGCCCGGCGAGTTCGACCTCGTGGGGTTCGCCGTCGGCGTGGTGGAGCGCGACGGCGTCCTCGGGGCCGGTCGCGTCCGGGTCGGTGACGCCCTCATCGGCCTGCCGTCTCCCGGGCTCCGCTCCAACGGCTACACGCTCGCCCGCCATGTGCTCTGCGACCGGGCCGGGCTGCCCCTCGACGGTCCGGCATGGCCCGGGGCTGCGGTCACCTTGGGCGAGGAGCTCCTGCGCCCGTCGGTCATCTACACGCCGGCCGTGCGGGCGGCGATGGCCGCGGCCGACGTGCACGCCGTCGCCCACATCACCGGGGGCGGCTTCGCCGGCAACATCGCCGCGGATGCTCCCCGACGACACCCGCGCCGTCCTCGACCGGGGCACCTGGGAGGTGCCGCGCATCTTCTCGGAGATCCGACGGCACGGTGGCGTCACCGACGCCGAGATGAGCCGCGTGTTCAACCTCGGGCTCGGCATGGTCGTGGCCGTCGCCGCCGACACGGCCGAGGAGGCCGTGGCGGCCATGGCCCGGTTCGGGATCGAGCCCGCGGATCGTTGGCCGGGTCGAGGCGGCCGAGGCGGGCGATGGGCGAGGAGGGCGACAGGATGGTGTTCACCGGACCGGTGTTCTGGCCGGAGGACGGAGGTGCGATCGGATGAACGAGCTCGTCGACCTGCCGGCGACCGACTTCGACGGGCTGCGTCGGCACCTGCTCGAGCACGCCGTCAAACGCGGCGACTTCGTGCTCAAGTCGGGTCGCCGGAGCGGGTGGTTCATCGACGCCAAGCAGACGGTGTGCCGGCCGGAAGCCATGCTGCTCGTGGCCGAGGGTGTCCTCTCGGTGATCCCGGAGGACGCCACCGCAATCGGGGGGCTGACCATGGGAGCCGACCCGGTGGCCTTCGTCACCGCCGGCGTGGCCGCCACCCGCGGACGGATGCTCAAGGCGTTCAGCGTCCGCAAGGAGGCGAAGGACCACGGTGCCGGAGGCCGCATCGCCGGCGCCCTCGATCCCGGCGACAAGGCGGTGATCACCGAGGACGCGGTGACCCGGGGGACATCGCTCCTGGAGGCGGCTCGGGTCGTGCGAGAAGCCGGCGCCGAGCCGGTGCTCCTCGTCGCCATCGTCGACCGGGGCGGCACGGTCGAAGCCATGGCTGCGGCCGAGGGCATCCCCTTCCGGGCGCTCATCACCGCCCCCGACCTCGGCTTCGACTTCGAGGGCGCGCTGACGCCGTCACCCGGCGCCCGGGGTCAGCCCAGCGTCGAGGGCGCGGGCTGATCCGGCTGCCCGGTCGACCCGTCGGACCCGTCACTCGTCGGACCCGCCGACCCGTCGGTCACGTGTCGCCCCTTCGTCGGTCGCCGTCGGGCCCTCGGCCAGCAGCAGATAGATGCGACGCCGGGTCTCGGCGAGGATGTCCTTGACCGCGCTGACCTGCTCCTGGCTACCGGTCCGGCCGACCTGGGCGATGGCCGCCGCCACCTCGCGGAGGAGGCCACCGAGGTCGTGCATCGAGCGGTCGGCCCCGGCGGGCGGCCACGATCCCAGGGAGCCGGCCCGTCGCCGATGGCGTCGGCCGCCGCCCGGCCGTCGTCGGTCAGCTCGAAGACGCGTCGCCCATTGGCGGTGGTCGCCGTCACGAGGCCCTGGTCCTCGAGCGCCTGCAGGGTGGGGTAGACCGAACCCGGGCTCGGCCGCCAGACGCCGCCGCTCCGGTCGGTGATCTCGGTGATGATCTGGTACCCGTGCATGGGTTCCTCGGCGAGCAGGGCGATGATGGCCGCCCGAACGTCGCCGCGGCTGGCCTTCCGGCCCCGCCTGAATCCGGGACCGCCGAAGCCGGGCCCGCCGAATCCGGGCCCGCCGAAGCCGGCTGGGCCGTGTCGACCGAACCCGGGCCGCCTTCCGACCTGCCCCGACCACGACCCCGCCCGCCTCCCGGGCCTCGGTCACCGATCTGGTCGTCGACCCATGTTGACCGACGGGACCGGCGGGCCACTGCCTCCGCACCGAGGGGATCTCTATGGAAATGTTCGTGCATCTGTTCACTCCTCACTTGTCCTGTTCGACTGATCGACTCGTCACTGAACAGTCTCGATCTATACCGATATATCTGAATCATACCGACATATCGTTCAGTGTCAAGCGTCGGTCCTGGATCGACCAGCCGGGTCGGTGTCCGGAGGGGCCGGCCGTGCGCGATGGCCCGAGTTCTGGGAGGTTGCCCCCGGGGGAGCCGTAGGGTGAGCCGAACACCGGCTTTCGGCACTCATCTGGGAGATCAAGATCGGCGCGCAGAGGGAGGATCGTCATCCCGGGACCAGGTTCTTCCCACCCGGTAAGACTGGCCCGGCGCCGAGTGGGATCCTCGTCCTTGGGATGCACCGGAGCGGGACCTCGGCGGTGGCCGGCGCACTGCACATGCTGGGCCTGGCCACCTGCGCGCCTGGTGACCTCATCACCGGCATGGCCTGGAACCCCGAGGGCCACTGGGAGAGCCGGTCACTGACCGGGCTCAACGATCGTCTTCTTGCCGAGACCGGTCATGCCTGGTGGTATCCGCCGCCGCCGGGCCCGGCCTACGCCGGTGCCGCCTCGCGGATCACGACCACCCCCGACGTCGCCGCCCGTCATTTCGACGCCACCCACGCCTCCGTGCCCTGGGTGTGGAAGGACCCACGCACGTCGGTCCTCCTGCCTTTCTGGAGGCAGGCACTCGATCGGCCGCTGGCAGCCGTCGTCGTCTATCGGGACCCGATCGATGTGGCTACTTCGCTGCAGTCCCGCAACAGCCTGCCAGTGGCTTTCGGCGTGGCGCTATGGGCCCGCTACATGCGGCTGCTCCTCGAGCACTGCGGAGGGCTTGCCGGCCCTCGTGACCCGGTACGACGACATCGTGGATGACCCCGCCCGTTGGGCCGACAGACGCGGGGTCGTTCCTCACCCGCCTCGGGATCACCGTTCGGCCGCAAGTCACTGACCACGTCCGCAGCCTTCCTCAAGCCGGGTCTCCGCCACAGCGCCCGCGGCCGGGCCGGGGCGCCTGCACTCGGTCATGGTGCGGCGGAGCTGTTGGGGATCCTCGACAGTCGCGTCGGTGTGCATGCGTCCCTCGAGGCGCCGGCACCCGAGCCCGAGGAGCCCGCCGTCGAAGCAGAGCTCCTCAGCCGTTGGCCGGGGCAGCCTCCGGCCTGGAACAGGCCGCCGTGGATGTCGGGGGGCGATGCCATCGACGACCGGGCAGCCTCGTCGCCGGCCGACTGAGCGGCACGCTCACAGGCCAGCGATGGCCGGTGACGGTTCGATCGGGTCTTCGGGATCGAGCAGACCCCATGTGCGCGGCCGCAGCGAACCGCGGGACAGCGTCCTACTCATGAGGTCGGCGAGCCGGCTCTTCATGGCCTCGGGTGACCACTCTCGGCTCACCATCCGACGACCCTCCTCCGACAGAGTCATCCACAGTGCGTCGTCGTGGTACAGGCGGAGCACGGCATCGGCGAATGCCGGTTCATCGTCGGCCACGAGCGCGTGCGTCCCATGGACGATACCCATCCCCTCGGCCCCCATGGATGTGGTGACGACCGGGAGGCCCATGGCCATGGCCATCCCGATCTTCCCCTTCATCCCCGCGCCGTAACGGATCGGTGCCACGAACACCCGGGCATGTTCGAAGAAGCTCGTGACGTCGCTTTGGTACCCGGGGACGACGATCTTGTCCGAGGCGAGCGCCTCCAGCTCTGGCGGCGGCGAGGCGCCGAGGGCGATGAAGCGGGCCGCCTCCTCTCCGCGGATCAATGGCAGGATGGCCGAGGAGAACCAGTGCACGCCGTCCACGTTCGGTGCGTGCCGGTAGCTGCCGATGAACAGGAGATCGGCTCTTCCGCCAGCACCCGGGACCGGCTGGCTGCGGACGGCATGGACATTGGGGAGGACGACCGCGTCACAACCGGGGACCAGCGATCGCACGATGTCGCGCTCGGTCTCGGTGACGGTGCTCACCACGTCAGCGCCCCGGATCTCGTCGATCTCGAGCCGCTTGGTGATTCGGAGGGTGTTCTCCTTCTCTCTCCCTCGTTCGCCCGGCTCGAGGGCCAGGCCCCGCTCGTCTCTCACGAAGTGGAGGTCGACGGCGTCGTAGACGACCACCGCGTCCGGAAAGTGGCGGCGCACCGCATCCCGGAAGTTGGCGGACACCGTTGGTCGGCTGAGGATGGCCAGGTCGTAGAGGCCGGGGCGGCGGACAGCCATCTGCTCGAGCCCCACTCCGGCGCAGTGGACCTCGATGCCGGCTCGACGGAGCCAGCTGGCATAGGGCTGATATTCGATGCGGCGGAAGGGGAAGAAGGTGACCTCGCAGCCCATCTCGTGGAGCAGCCGGACGATCCACGCCATGCGAAGGTTCCCCGAGGCCTGGTCCGGGGGTCCGAGCTCGTAGTCGGCGACCAGCACTCGGGGCCGGTCCGGGATGTGGCCACCCCTCATGCCGTGGGCGGTACCCGACGGGAACTGATGGAGGAGCTCCTCTGCCCACTTGGCCTGGAAGACCAGACGGTTGAGGTGTTGGGCGGATTTCGAGTGCAGTGGTGAGAGCCCCGGCTGGGCGTCCGTGCCGAAGGTCACCCCTTCGAGGTGCGTGACACGCGCCTCGGGCTCGTAGAGGACCACCCGACCCTCCGACCGCAACGTGAAACAGAGGTCGGTGTCCTCGTAGAACCCGGGAGCAAAGCATTCGTCGAACCCGCCGACAGACTCGAAGACGGGACGGCCGACGAGCAGGCAGGCGCCGGAGCAGTAGTCCACCTCGCGGCGGAAACAGAACTCGGGCTCTCTGGGATCCGCGCCGCGGCCATAGTTGTATGCGGTGGCGTCGGACCAGATGACCCCTCCCGCCTCCCGGAGGAGCCCGTTGGGACCGATGAGCATGGCCCCCACGGCGCCCACTTCCGGCCCCGAGCCGGCCGCGTCGAGGAGGGCCAAGAGCCAGCCGGGCTGCACCTCGGTGTCGTTGTTGAGGAACACGAGGTAGTCGCCGGCGGCTTGCCGGGCGCCCAGATTGGCCGCTTTGGTGAAGCCTTGGTTGCGGTCGGAACGGACAACTCGCAGCCCGGGTCCGTCGGCGAATTGCCCTGCATCCGGATCGCTCGAGCCGTCGTCGACCAGGATGATCTCGAACGTCACCCCTGCAGTGTTCTTCCGGACGCACTCGATGCAGCGGGAGGTGATGTCGACTCCATTGAAGAAGCAGACGACGATGGAGACGAGTGGAGGGCCGTCAGGGCCGTCAGGTCCGTCAGCAGTACGGCTATCGGCGTCGACGCCGGGAGCCATTCCGAGGCCTGTTTCCTTTCGCCGGTGCCTGTGACCGTCGCTCGGTGCGCTCAAAAGGGGAGGGATCCCCGGATCGCCCGGTAGCGGGCCAGGACACGCCAGGCCCGTGAGTGGACGATCTCTTTGAGCTCGGCCCGGAGCGCGACGTTCTGGTCCAGGAGCGCGGCGTTCTCGTCGCGTAGCAATGCGTTCTCGTCCTCCAGCTGCTGCGTCGCCTGGGAGACATCCTGGCCTTGCTGCCGCAGCAGCGTGATGTGGTCGCGGGCGTCGTCAAGGGCCGAACTTGTGGCCTCGAGACGGCGTTGCAGATCGGCGATGTCCTCACGGTGAGTTGCGTTGGCGGCCATCTCGGCGGCCAACGCTGCTTCGAAGATCGCGACCTGCCGGCGCAGACGTTCGGGCTCCCACAACTCGAAGAGCCGATCGCCGGCCGCACCCAGTGCACGCCGGGCGGCCTCGCTGGACGGACCTGCTCCCTGCGGTGCCGGTGGGGTCAGAGCCGCGGCCTTCGGGTCGTTGAGGAGGGAGAACATCGGGACGTCGGGCAGGGGCGCCTGCGACGCCACTGCCACCAGGTAGGGGACCGGCTCGGCCTCGTGACGGATCCAACGTTCGCCTGACCGGCTGACGAAGACGTGGCCGGGGGTTCCCGGTCGTGCACCCGGCGTCGACCTCTTCGAGGGTGGAGCCGACCGCCAGCCTCTGGCCCCACAATTGATGGTGGGCGAAGAACCGACCCAGGAGCGCATCGAACTCGGACCGGCTGAGCTCCCTCACATGGAAGGGATTGTGGTAATCGGCCGCCTCCGAGTAGATCACGCGGTCCGGAGTCGAGACGAGGAACAGTCCGTTCGGAGCGAGGAGGCGTCGAACCAGGGCCAGCAACTCGTCGTGCGCCGGGACGTGCTCGATGACCTCGAAGCAGACGATCAGGTCGAACGATTCGTCGGGGAGGTCGCCGAGCTCGAAAACCGAAGCCCGTCGGAACTCGAGGTTGTCGAGGAGGTAATTGGTGGAGGCATGGTCGACCGCCACGGCATCGAGCTCGATCCCGAGCACGTGCTTTGCCCTCTCGGCGAGGATCGCCGACCCGTAGCCCTCCCCGGAGCCGAGGTCGAGCACTTGCATTCCGTCGGCTAGGTCGGCGGCAAAGTAGTAGCGGTGGAGATGCTCGTAGAGCACCTGCCAGTCGTCGGTCCACGGGACGCATCGCTCACCGGTCCACTCGATCTTTCGGTTCATCTCGAAGGAGGGTTCAGGCATGACAGTGCGAGTGATGCTCCAAGTGCGGCTCCGGTTGCACGGAGCCTCCAGCCACTCCCGTGCAACACCGATGAACGAACCAGCTCAGACTTCTCGAGCATCCACTCCGCTCCAGGTCGGACCGGAAAGACCGACTGTAGACTAACGGCCATCGAGCCCCGGCTGGAGTGTTGGTGAGCGGTCGGACCGCCGTCCTTATCGTCAACGGCTACTCACCCGTCACGCCGGAGACCACGGCCGATGCCATCCGGTACCCCTGGATCGAGCTTCTGCCTCCGGGAGCTCACCCGTCGATCGGCGGGCGCCGACTACGAGGTCCACGTCTGGGACAACACCGGGCTGGCTGAGCACCGCCGGGTCATGGAGTACGACCGATCGGGTCCGGGTCTGGCCCGAGGCAGTGGCGCCGGGGCGCCGCCTTCCCCACGCCGAGGCACTCGACAGGCTGGTCGCCACCGTCGGGGACGAAGTCGAGTACCTGGTCCTGCTCGACACCGACGCCGTCCCGGTCGCCGACGGCTGGCTCGGGACCCTGACCTCGAAGCTCGATGACGGTGCCGCCCTCGTCGGGGTGTGGCGTGACGAGATGGCGCCCGAGCTCTCGCCCTTCGTCCATGTGAGCTGCCTCTGCATCCGCCGCGAGGAGCTGGCCGCCACCGGCATTTCCTTTGCCGAGGGGCCAGGGCGGCGAGCCCGGCCAGACGCTCACCGGTGAGCTCGTCCGCCGGCAGCGCCCGGTGATGGCGATGCGCCGCACCAACGCGCGCAACGCCCACTTCCTGTTGGGAGGCATCTACGGCGACACCGTCTACCACCACGGAGCCGGCAGCCGTCCGGCTTGGTTCTACGCCTCCACCGACCAGGGCGAGGACGAGCGGATGCGGGTGCTGCTTCGGGAGGCGGCCTTCCGCGACTTCGACCATCTGGTAGCGGTGCTCCGCGGAGAGGTCGACAACGACATCTGGCCCGAGCCCCGACACGCCGGCCCTTCCCTCAGTGCGGGCTCTGCCGTGACGACCCCGTGCCGTTGTCCGCTTCCGACGCCCGTCCGACAACCGATCCTGTCATGTTGGCCCACTACGCCAGCGGGGCCGAGCTCAACCGGCTCGAGACGCGCAACGTCCTCGAGTTCGAGCGCACGAAGGTCATCCTGGCCGAACGGCTCCCACCCGAGGGGCACATCCTCGACGTCGGCGGTGGCCCCGGTGTCTACGCGGCATGGTTGGCGTCACGCGGCTACCGAGTCGACCTCGTCGACCCGGTTCCTCTGCATGTCAAGGAGGCCGCAGAGGCGAGCAGGGCGGGAACGCCGTTCGGCGTGCATCTCGGGGATGCCCGGCGGCTGCCGTTCGCCGATGCGGTCGCCGATGCGGTGGTGATGATGGGGCCGCTGTTCCACCTGGTCACACCGCAGGATCGGCGCCGGGCGCTGGAGGAGTCCTTCCGGGTGCTCCGGCCCGGCGGGGTGATCGCCGCCTCGGCCATGGGTCGGTTCTTCCTGTTCGGCCACGCTGTGGCCCAGAACTCGATCCGGGATCCTGAGACGCTCGACCGGGTCATGTCGTTGGTCGACACCGGCTACCGACCGGGTGAATGGGGACCGTTCCCGGCCTTCTCCCACCGGCCCGGCGACCTCGAGGACGAGGTGCGGGCCGCGGGGTTCGACGACGTGGTCGTGGTCGCCATCGAGAGCTTCTTCCACCTGCTCGGCGACCTCGACCGGCGGATGGCAGACGGACCGTCGAGGTCGGCGCTGTTCGAACTGCTGCACCGCTACGAGACCGACCCGGCCATGCTCGCCATGAGCGGCCATCTGCTGGCCATCGGCCGCCGTCCCTGACTGCCGAAGTCCGTGCAGACGGGCGGGCCGGCCGACGGTCTGTGCTACTGGACGGCGAAGCCCAGGGCCGCGACCTCTTCGAGCTGCTGTTGGCTGAATGCGGACGGCCCGTGGCGGCGCCACCGGCCAGATGAGCCCGCGCCGCTGCGGGATGTTCGCCAACCCGGCGAGGTGCGCTGGCGGCACGTCGGATCCCGACGAACGTGGCAAGGCGGGCCACCTCGCGCTCGGGATGGGCGCACAGTTCGTCGAAGTTGACCAGCAGGAACCGGTCCTCGAGACATCTTCCGGCGATTTTCGATGGCCGCCTTGTTGGCCCGGATCCAGTACTCGAGCGACGTGGCCGGGCTGCCTTCCGAGATCGGCGGGATGGCGGAGACTCCGTAGAGCCATCCCCAGGTGCGCAACTGCCACTGGTTGGAGCTGTAGGCCATGTCCAGACCGTTGCGGATGACGTGCACGTAACGGGGTCGGCCGAAATGCTCACCGATGAGCTCCACGTAGACGTGGGAGTTCGGCTCCTTCCATCCCCACACCGGGTGTGCGATGCCGGATCGTCCCTGCTCCAGCAGACTCGCGACCCTCGATTGCGACCACTCCCGGCTAGGCCCTGGTGACAGAGGTCGTCCGCCGCCCTGGCCAGGAGCTTCTCGGCGGCGGCATCGGGCTGCAGGCGACCGCCGGCGGTGTCGTCGAGGATGGCGAGCGCTCGGTGGATCTCGACGTCGCCGTCGAGGCGGCTCTCGCGGTACCAGTCGGGTCGCCGCAAGAGCAGCGTGGCCCAGAGGTTGTCGGCCGAGGCATTGAGGTCGCTCCCCATGTACACGCCGAGGCCCCTCACGATGTCGGCCACCACCCGTGTGCCACTGCCACCGATGCCACCGATGACGATCGGACCCCGGACTCTGCTGGCTCACCAGTTCCCGTTCACCTCGGCCGGGATCAAGCCGTGGATGTCGTGATGGACCCGGAGAGCTTCCGGAGGAGCGGGCCAGAGGTAGGCAGTCGGGTACCGCCGCGAGAGGTCACGGTGCACGTCCTTCGACCACCGGCCACACCATCCGGTGAATGTCGCCGCTCCAGCGATCTGGTTCGAAGGAGCGGATGGCCCGCAGCTGCACCTCACCTTCCACGCGTCGTCCCGATCGTGGGTCGTGGTCCACTGGCCGGGGGCGCGTGGCTGACGGCGAGCTGACCGACGTCGAGGTCGCGGGCGGGGAACCCTCGTTCGTCCAACCACTTGACCAGCAGGTCGAGGACCGTCTCCGGGTCAGCGGTCATGGCGTCGTAGCTCACGGCCACGGTCCGATCCGCGGGGAGCTGGCCGGCGGCTCGGTAGAAGTCCGCCCAGACCCGGGCCGATTCGGTCCACGTCGCCCCGGCCCAGGTGAATCCGGATTCAAACGATCGGCGCAGGCTCTGGACGGTCCCCGAATAGTGCCGCAGCATGAGGACGAACAGGGCGTCGGGAAGCTCGGCTGCAATGCGGTCGGCAGCGAGGAGGTTCCAAGGGGTGGTGTCGCAGTACCAGTCCCGGCCGTCGGCTGCAGTCAGCTCCTCAGCGAACCACTGCGCATGGGTCACGAGATCTCGCAGGTACGAGGCGGTGAAGGGACCGGGCATGGCTCCGAGGGCGCTGGGGGCGAGATTGTGGGCGAGGTGGAAGCCGCCGTACTCGCCGAGGCCGAGAACACGGGGGCTCGACGCCAGGTAGTTGCCGACCACCGTCGTCCCCGACCGCGGTGCCCCCATTACGAACAGGGCGCGAGCGCCGGCATTGTCGGCCGGTCGATGGTCGACGGGCCCGTCCTCTGGGGCTGGATCCCGACCGGGCTCGCTCCGCCCATTGGTCGCTTCCCGCCCGCTCGCGCTCATTCGAAGATCCTCGCGCTTTGTCCGGTCCACTGCTGTGGACACGAGGCGAGCTGAGGTGAATCATGCTGCCGTGCCACCGGAGCTCATCGCAGTCGAGTTCGTCGTGTCCGATCTCGGCCCGATCCTCGAGCTGCTGGGCCGAGTGCTGGGCCTCGAGGTGGCCCAGGTCTGCCGTCACCCGGTCATCGACGCCGACCTTGCCCAGGTGAAGGCGGGCGGCGTCCTCATCAATCTGATTTGCCCGACGGACACCGGTGAGGGAAGCCCAATCGTCGACCCCGAGACCCGCATGTCTCAGATCAATTTCCTAGTCGGCTCGCTGGGCGAGCTGCACGGACTGCGGAACCGGTGCCGTGATGCCGGCGCCGCAGTTGTCGACCTCCCCGACCAGGTCTTCTACATCGATTCGGCGATGACCTCCGGTGTCCTCGGCGTGGACGCGTTGCTCGTCTTCTCGGCCAACGAGACGCCGGGGAGCTGACGTCGGGTGGGGAGCTGACGTCGGGTGAAGGGTGAGCTGCCCACGGTTCCGAGGCTCGATGCGGCCCTGCTCTCGGATCACCGGGAGCAGCATCGCCGTCTGGATGATGCCCTGGTGGGTGCGCCGCCGGCCGTGTCACGGCTCCTCACCCGGTTCGCTTTGCGGACGACCGTCGCCGCTGCCGCCCACATCCGACCCACCGCGCTCGGGGGCACGGGTCCCCCCTTGTTCCCGGTGCCCCGGCGATTCCTGGCGGCGTCCGACCGCAAGCGGATCGAGGGGACGGCGGTGGCATACCGACATCTCGACAGCCGTCTGGCCATGATCCAACTTGGCTACGAATCCCCTCCGGCCCTTCTGCCCGAGGCGCCCTATGTGCTCCACGCCCTGACCGAGGGCCGAATGGACAATCCCAACGAGACCAATCCGGGGATGATCAGGACCGTCGAGCTGGACGGCGACCTCCCGGTGGCTCCCCGTCCGGCGCCGAAGCGGGACCGGTGCCGCGCCCTGGTGGACGAGGCCGTCCGGCAGGCCAACTCGACGGAGGTTCCGGCGACCGCCCGTGCCGCCTGGATGCTCTACGTCTTCGGTGAGATCCACCCCTTCGCCGACGGGAACGGCCGGGTCGCCCGTCTGCTGTATCTCCTGGTGGTGGGAGAGGACATGCCTCGGACGGTGGACTGGGGGGCGATCGAGCAGCTCCGCTACCACCAACAGGACTGGTTGCAGACGCTGAAGGATCCGGATGTCGCCCCGAGCGCCACTCAGACCACCGAGTTGTCGATCGCCGGGGCGCGGCTCATGTCGGAGCGCCTGCAGGCCCTCACCGCCCTGGTCCCCGCCGCCGGCCGCCGTTTCGAGGTGGCGCCGCCCCGGCCGGAGCTCCTGGTCGCGGTGTGGTTGCGACGGACGGCGCGGCTCGACGACTTGTCCGTCGACCTCGAACGGCCCTACGCGGAGCTACTGGGCATGGCCGAGGAGTTGGTGGTGCGGGGATTGCTCGAACGAGTGCCCACTGAGGAGGCGACCGTGCCGGCACGACCCTCATATGGGCTCGCTCCGGATGTGCAGAACGCGGTCAATGAGATCGCGGCCGAACTCGAAGCCGACACCAGTCGGACCAGCTGATCTCGGGTGCGCGGAGATGGCTCTGACCATCCTTCAATCGAAAGAAACGCAGATCTATAGTGCCGCGAGAGGGGTCATCACCTGGGTAGGTGGAGGCACATGAGCGACGGATTTGAAATCATCAACGAGGATCCCTGGGGCAGCGATACGGATGCTCCGGCGGCCACGATCGACGAGCCGACCAGCCGGCGGCGGCTCTTCAAAATCGGGGCCGTAGGGGTCGCTGCCGCGGGGGCGGCGCTGGTCGGGGACGCCTTGACCTCATCGCCTGTTGGCGCGGCGACGGGCGGCAACATGCTCATCGGCGAGTCCAACGCGACGACGGGTACCCACGACCTCACTGTGTTGCACGGCGGAGGTGGCCTGTCGGTCGGGGTCGGGTCGAGCGGCGATTCGACCGTCGGCATCCTCGGCACCGCCTCGATTGGCGTCAAGGGAGTCAGCAACACCGGCACCACATCGCCGGTTGGCGCCGGTGTCCAGGGCGTCGGCGGCTCCTTGAACCCCGGTCTCCTGGCCACCAACTCCACCGGGCCCTCGTTCCAGATGAGCCCTATGGGGTCGAGCACGCTGCCTGCAAAATCAGCAACCGGCCAGTTCATCGTGTTGAGCGACGGCGCGCTCTACTACTCCTATGCCGACGACAGCTGGGTGCCTCTGACCAACGGTGTCGTTCCGCTCAACCCGAGCCGAGTCGTTGACACGGTCACTGGAGTGGGCGGGGTCACCGGCCCACTGGCTGCCGGCAATGGCGTGCACACGACCACGGAGATAGCCGGGACCGTCGGCATCCCCACCCAAGCGATCGGCGTCGTTGGCAACTTCGCCATCTCCGGGGAGAACGGGGCGCTGCTCAACGGATACGGGGTCGCCTCGATCTTTCCGGCAGGTTCCTTCGGAGCCCCGCCACCTACGGCAAACATCAATGCAGGGAATGGATGCTTTGCCATTTCCAATTCTGTCACCGTCGGTTTCGGGTCAGGTGTGAACGCCGGGAAACTTGCATTCACGTGGAGCGGTGGCGGTCCTGTCCCCAACTGCCAGGTCTTCTTCGACGTAGCCGGATATATCCTCTGACAGGGGTGTTGGTTCGGGATCGTCGGCGAGACCACACCGGCGCAGGAGAGCGCTGCGAGGTTCGCCGCTAGATTTCGAGCGTGGACGAGCGGATCCGGCTCTTTGTCGGCCGATTCCCGGACGCGCTCTCCCACGTCGCACCCGAGAGCGTGGCCCTCGTCGTCGCCGACCCTCCCTGGAACGACCCCGATGCCTGGACCGACGTTGGCGCTTTTGCTCACCGCGTCCTCAAGCCGGACGGCATCGTGGTCGGCTACATCGGAAACCGGTGGGCTTTCGAGGCCCTCGACCGCCTCGGTCGCCAGCTCAACCCGGTTCGTCTCGGCTTCCTTCCGGCGAGGCACGAGAATTTGTGGGATCCGGACGTGCAGTGCCTGGAGGTCGGCTCGTTCTTGGCCATCATGTCCAAGGGCTCGTTCCGGCCTGCCGAGCCGTGGAGGAACAGCGTCGACGGGGAGATCACCGGTCGACGCTGGCACCGGTTCCAGCGTCCACTTGTCAACGTCCGGCACTACGTGTCCGCCTTCTCGAGCAAGGGAGACCTGGTCGTGGACCCGTACCTCGGCTCGGGGACGACGGCCGTCGCCTGCGCCCAGCTGGAGCGGGACTTCATCGGATGCGACGTCGACCCGGCGAATGTGGCCAACGCCCTCGAGAGGCTCGAGGGCCTCTCCTCGTAGGCACACGCGGAGCGGGCTCCCGGCAAAAAATTCACGCTTTTCTGGTTTGAACCCTAGAAGGCTCGGGTATGGCCGAGGTAACGGCCCGTTGAGCAATGTCCCGCCGCATTGCTCCGGGCCATTTTCTCTGCCCATGGTGAGATGAGATTGCCACCGAGATGGCTCGGCGATCTCACCCGACGCCGCCTGGGCTGTCGTCGGCAGGCTCAGCAGCGGGAGGCATGAGCTGCAGGCGAGAGAGCCGCTCGTAGACCGAGCCCTGCGGTCCTGGTCGGGAGGCGTATACCCCGAACTCGGCGACGGCGAAGCGGGCGGTCAGCCGGGCTCCGGCCAGGTCCGCCGGTCCCCGGCTCCGACCGACCGTGCGGGCCAGGGTGAGATGGCCTGCGAAGAGGGGTTCGTCGGTCCGGCCCCAAGCCTGGGTGACCTCACGGACGGCGGCGGCCAGACGCTCGAGTCCCCGAACCGGGACCTGGAGGACCCGGCGACCAGGGAACCAGGCGGTGGTCGGCCCAAGATCAGCGAACAGTGCCCGATCGGTTCTCAGACGCCCGAGGGCGCCGGGCACGGCGGCAAGGACCTCGTCCGGCTGCGCCTGGCCGATGAAGCGGAGGGTCACGTGCCACTGGGCCGGGGTGCTCCACCGCAGGCCCGGCCGGTCGGGGCGGGGCAGTGCCGCCACGAGATCGGCAACAGGATCGGGAAGGGCGACCGCCACGAAGAGGCGCATCGAGCCGGACGCCTGCGGCGATCGGGCCGGGCGCGATGCCCTGGTGGTCGGGCGTGGCATCGATCCGCGGACCTCTTGCTTTTCAGCTGGCGGAGGTTGTAACTCGGGCAACTTCCACGACCTCCATCTTCTGTGAGTAATTCCTGGTCAGGGGTCAAAAGTATCCCCAACGGAGTTACCGTCACTGCCCTCGAATGACGGTCACTTTCCGGTGGAAGTGGCACGAACGTGGCACGACCGCTGGTTAGAGGCCGCGCGGATTGGAGACTGGACGCTGACCAGGACCTTCGCTGTGCAAAAGGCGGTCGTCGTAGCCTCACGCCGTGACGACACGGCCAGCGACGCTGCAGATCAAGGTCACCCTCGAAGGTATCCGCCCGCCCATCTGGCGCCGCCTGGTGGTCCACGGCGACGCGACCCTCGCCCAGCTGCACGACGTCCTGCAGGTGGCGATGGGCTGGGAGCACTGCCACTTGCACTGCTTCCGCATCGGTGATGCCCGCTTTGGCCCGGCCGACCACGGGGGGTTCGATCTCGGGGAGATCGACGAGTCGACGGTGCGCGTCGCCGAGGCCCTCGCGATGAGCGGGCGAGGCATCTACGAGTACGACTTCGGCGACTCCTGGGAGCACCAGCTCCTTGTCGAAAAGGCCGAGGTGCCGATCGCCAAAGGAGGCGTCGCCACCTGCACGGCGGGCAAGCGGTCCGGCCCGCCGGAGGACTGCGGCGGCATCTGGGGCTATGCGAACCTGCTCGAAGCGCTCGCTGACCCTGCCCACGAGGAGCACGAGGAGCTGCTCGAGTGGGTCGGCGGGAACTTCGACTCCGAACGGTTCGACAAGGAAGCGGTGAACGCCGTCCTCAAGCGCATCTCCCTCCGGTCACGGCGCGCAACGTAACCCGCCGAAGGAGACCATCCACCGGTTGCTGGGTTGTCCCGGGTTCCATTTCGGGTGCACCCAACCAACAGCAACCAGCGGAGGTCTCCACCATCATGCGCGCGCTCGACCCCGAAGTGAAAGATGCCGTCTGGCAGGCGATCTGCCAGCTCATTCCGGTCCCGCTCGATACCCACCCGCTCGGTGTCCACCGCCGCCGTAAGTCCGACCGGCTCGCTTTCGAGGTGATGCTCGTCCGCCTCGCCACCGGCTGCAGTTTTGAGGACGCCGAGCGACTGTGCGGCAACAAGATCTCCGACACGACGGTGCGCTCGCGGCGCGACGAATGGATCGAGGCCGGTGTCTACGACGCCATGGCCACCGAGGCCATCGCCACCTATGACCGCATTGTCGGCCTCGACCTCTCCGACGTCGCCGTGGACGGGAGCCGACACAAGGCGCCCGCCGGCGGCGAGGGAACCGGCAGGAACCCGACCGATCGGGGGAAACTCGGCTGGAAGTGGTCGGTGCTCACCGACCGAAACGGGATCCCCATCGGCTGGGCGATCGACGGTGCCAACCGCCATGACTCGGTGCTGCTACCCGCCACGCTCGCCGCCGGGGCGAGAAGAGGACTGCTCGAAGAGGTCGAGACGATCTGGCTCGACCGCGGCTACGACTCGGGCACCGTGCGTGCCGAGCTCACCACCTCGGGCATCGACGACGCCGTTATCGCCAAGAAGCGCAAGGTGGGCACGAGCCCGTCCACCCCAGCACCTCGTCAGCCGATGGGACTGCGCTGGCTGGTCGAGCGGACCAACTCGTGCCTGTCGAACTTCGGTGCGCTTCGTCGCAGCAACTCACGAAAGATCGTGCACCGCCTCGCCGAATTCGCCCTTGCGGTGGCCCTCCTCCTCACGGCGAAGCTCATCGACTGGAGAAATCGCTGGTCGCCGCCCCTGGCGCCTATCCGCTGAGCCTCTTAGTAACCGGTTTTGGAGAGGCAACGGGCGGTCTTGGTGGTTCCTTATAGTCGAAGATATCTTCGAGTATGTGAGAACAATCGCTCCGGCATCGTTGCCCATTTTCCGGTCGGCACAGCAGCTGGCCATCTTGGCGGCGCTCTTCGAGAGTCGGGGCGTCGAGCTGTCGGTAACGGGCCTCGCAGAGAGCACCGGCGTGGCGGTGGCGACTGCCAGTCGAGAGGTCGAGCGACTCGAGGCCCACGGGATCGTTCGTTCCCGGAACGTGGGGCGCTCCCGGCTCGTGTCGGCAAACTGGGACCTCCCCTGGGCTGATGCGTTAGGAACCATCCTGGCCCATACGGCGGGGCTGCCGGCCCGGCTCGTCGAGGTCCTGGGTGCTTTTCATGGTGTCCACAGTGCCTACATCTACGGTTCGTGGGCCGCCCGGCAATCGGGCGAAGTCGGTCCTCCTCCTCACGACATCGACTTCTTGGTGGTCGGTTCGGCTCGCCTTGCGGACGTTCGTCGGGTGCTGCGTCCCCTCGAGCGAGAGTTGGGCTTGGAGATCAACCCGGTGACCGTGACGGACGAGGAGTGGGAGGACGGGGATAGTCCCTTTCTCGACGAGCTGAGATCACGACCGATGTTCAAGCTCGATCTGGAGAGCCGGCGTCGTGGCTGAGCAGAGGGGACGGGGAGGCGGCGAAAGCAGTCGTAGGGCGGCTGCTTGGATGGCTGATGCGGTGGCAGCCGCACGCCTCCAGCGTCTACCGCTCGGGGCACCCTCGATGACTGCTCCCGACGCGAGACGGAGGCGCTGGCGACGCACGTGGATGATCGCAGCGTCCAGGTCGACGTCGTGTCGGCGAAGGGCGATGAGCTCTCCGATCCGAAGCCCGCCGATGCCGGCGGTCAAGACCATCGCCCGGGAGCGGAGCGGCACGGCACCCGTGAGCGCGGCCAGCTCGTGGATGGTGGCGACGCCCGGAGCTGCGATTCTCCCTGGTGGTCGGGCGCGGCATCGATCCGCGGACCTCACGCTTTTCAGGCGCGCGCTCTACCAACTGAGCTACCCGACCTCGTCCCGGTGTGCGAGGCTCCCGCGGGCGGGGCTCCCCGGCAAACCGAGATGGCGGACCTGACGGGATTTGAACCCGCGACCTCCGGCTTGACAGGCCGGCGTGCACTCCAAACTGCACCACAGGTCCCCGACCGTGAAAGCGCTGGGGCTCACGCACCCCCAACGGGATTCGAACCCGTGTTACCGCCTTGAAAGGGCGGCGTCCTGGGCCGCTGGACGATGGGGGCTCGATCCCGATCAGGGCTTTGCGAGACTAGCAGAGGGGGTCAAACGGCCCTTCGGGCCTTCCCTCGTCCGGGAGCTCGTCGGCCAGCGTTTCGATCAACAGGTACTGCAGCCCGCCGAGGTACTCGTAGAGCGCGTACTCGACGGCGGCGGGCTCACCCGACTCGGGCGGTGACATGTCCTCGCTCACGTCCAGTCGGGTGCCGAGGACGAGGCGCATGGACCCGACGGCCGACAGCCAGTCGTGGATCTCCTCTTCGCTCAGGGTCTCGGCGTCGGCCGAGGCCGCCAGTGTCTCGAGGGCTCCCCGGTGGTGGGCGACCAGCGCGTTCTCGACGAGTGCCCGGTACTCGCGCTCGTTGTCGGCCAGCTCGGGGTCCGGGTAGGCGGGGGGAACAAGCGCTTGGTCATGGGGTCGTGGACGGCGACCGCCGGGATGAGCTGGCGGGCAAGGTCCTTCAGCACGGCACGGGCCGTCTCGTCGAGCTGGATGCGGTAGCGGCCGTCTTTCCCTTTTCGGAACGGCGTGCTCACCCCTCCTGCTCCATCGTCGCCCACAGCCCGTGTTCGTGCAGGCGGTAGACGTCGAGCTCGGCCCGCTCCCGCGTGCCGGAGGAGACGACGGCCCGTCCCTTTTGATGCACGTCGAGCATGAGCCTGGTGGCCTTCTCCTTGGAGTAGCCGAAGAGCTTCTGGAAGACGTAGGTCACGAAGGACATGAGGTTGATCGGATCGTTCCAGACGATGACCAGCCACGGTCGGTTGGTGGTTGTCGACTCCTCGAGATCGACCCGCTCCGCCTCGGCCGGGGCCACGGCGCCCTGCCGGGCCACAGCGGGAGCGACCACCATGCGCCCGGTGGCCGCAAGGAGCCTCACGCTGGCTCCCGCACCGCAATCGTCCGGTCGGCCACGGTGTGATCGGCCGATGCCGATGCCGCTGCCTCTTCGGAGTCCTCTGGCCACGGCGCCTGTCGGTACCGACCGGCCGCGGCCTGCTCGTCGTCGACGGAGTGGTCGGACAGCCCGTGATGGAACCAGAGGGCGGTCGCCCAGACCGTCGACGCGCCGAGGACATGGATGCCGACGAGGATGGCGGGAAGGTGGGTGAAGTACTGGGTGTAGCCCACGATGCCTTGGGTCAACATGACGGCGAGCAGCACCAGCGATGCATTCTGGACACGGGCGGGCGCATCGGTCCGCCACACGAGCCACATCACGACCAGGAGGACACAGACGGCGGCCAGCACGGTCTCGGCGTGGATGCGGGTCATCTCCTCGAGGGCGATGGGGATGCGCTTGGCTCCCTTGCCTCCGGCATGGGGCCCGGCACCGGTGGTCATGGCGCCGGCCACGATGGCCGCACTCAGCACCACGAGATAGACCCTTGTCGACCACAGCACATGGCGCGACACGGCCGGCGTGCCGCGTCCAGCGTCGTGCCCTGCCCGCAGGGCCAGGACTGTGGCCACGGCCAAGAGCCCCATCCCGACCAGGAAGTGGCCCACCACGACGTAGGCGTTGAGCTTGCTGTAGACGACGAAGGCGCCGACCACTGCCTCGCCCAGCACACCGCAGACGAGGCCGAGCGAGAGCCAACGCAGGTCGCGGCGGGGCGGTCGCCGTACCCAGGCAGCCACCACCGTGGCCGCGCACATCACGACGAGGACCGTCACCACCGCTCGGTTGCCGAACTCGATGAGCGGGTGGAGCCGCAGCGGCGGCGTGAGTTGGTGCTGCGAGCAGGTCGGCCAATCGGGACAACCCAGACCCGAGTCCGACAGCCGCACCGCCGCCCCGCTGACGATGTTGAGGACGACGGTGGCGAGGGCGACCCGGCACAGGAGCAGGAACCCTCGTGGGCTGATGTGCGGGAAGGACACCGGCGGACCATCGTACCGGCCGGGTCGGTCGTGGGCGGGCGTCGGCTGCCGGGGCGCCTGCGCATCGGCCGTCGGGCGGCGGCGTGCGCCGCCTGTCGCCGCCGGCGGGGGTACCGGTATCCTTCCCGGCCATGGCTCTCTCCGCGGTGGCCGTCTCCGGCCACCGGCGCGTCGGATCGCGCATCGGCGCCTACGTGGCGCTCACCAAGCCGCGGATCATCGAGCTGCTGCTCGTCACCACCCTCCCGACCATGATCGTGGCCCGGCGAGGTCTCCCTTCGATCGGTCTCATCGTGGCCACCCTGGCCGGCGGCGCCCTCGCCGCCGGTGGCGCCAACGCCATCAACATGTACGTGGACCGCGATATCGACCGGGTCATGCACCGCACCCGGAACCGGCCCTTCGTGACCGGCAGCGTCCATCCCCGGAACGGCCTGCTCTTCGCCCTCGTCCTGGAGGTGGTGGCCTTCGCCGAGCTGTGGTTGTTCGTCAACCCGTTGGCCGCAGTCCTCGCCGTCTCCGCCACACTGTTCTACGTCTTCGTCTACACCGTGTGGCTCAAGCGGACGAGCAGCCAGAACATAGTGATCGGTGGGGCGGCCGGTGCGGTCCCGGTGCTTGTCGGCTGGGCGGCGGTGACCGGCGGCCTGGGCTGGACCCCGCTCGTGTTGTTCGCCGTCATCTTCCTTTGGACGCCGCCCCACTTTTGGGCGCTCGCCGTCAAGTACCGGGATGACTATCGGGCGGCCGGGGTACCGATGCTGCCGGCGGTGGCCACCGTGGCCGGCACGGCCCGCCAGATCGTCGCCTACAGCGTGGCCCTTGTCGCCGTCTCGTTGGTGCTGGCGCCCGTGGCCGGGCTCGGCCCCGTGTATCTGATAGGGGCGTCGGTGCTCGGCGTCGCCTTCATCGCCCTCGCCGTGGTGCTCTGGATGCAGCCCAATCCCAAGGTGGCCATGCGGCTCTTCCGGTTCTCGATCACCTACCTGACCCTTCTGTTCGTGGTCATGGCGGTCGACATCTTCGTCAAGCATTGAGCGAGGCATCGCCGGCCATCGAGCCTCGTGTGGACGACCCCGGCGGCGCCGGCGTCCCCGGTCGTGGCGGCGGCCACGGGCGTCGAGCCGCGAATCGGGGTCGGCCGGCGGCTGGCGGAATCGGCGTCGGCTGCGTTCTCTCGGCGATCGGGTTGCTGCTGGCCGGGCTCCTCGCCTATCTCCTGTTCGGGGTGATCGGCACGAACGACGGCGCGCAGCCCCACCAGGTGGTGCCCATCGGCTCGATCGCTCCCGGGTTCATCCTGCCCGCCCTCGGCGGAGGACGGCCGGTCAACCTGGACGCCCTGGGACGCGACCGGCACCGCCCGGTGGTGCTCAACTTCTTCGCCTCGTGGTGCGTGCCCTGCCGCCAGGAGACCCCGCTGCTCGCCAGCGTGGCCCGGACCGAGCAGCGCAGGCACTCGCCGGTCCAGTTCATCGGTGTCGACGTGGCCGACGTACCGTCCTCGGCCGTCGCCTTCGTGCAGCAGGCCGGTGTCGACTACCCGGTTGCTGTCGACGCCGACCTCAAGGTCACTGCCGGGCTGCTACGGCCTGAATGCCGAGCCCCAGACCTTCTTCATCGACTCGACGCGGACACGTGGTCGTCCACAAGCTGGGTGCCCTCGACCGATCGGAGCTCGAGCAGGACCTCCGCAGATCACGGCGAGGCTGAGGCGGCAGCGGGCGGCTAGGGCCGGTCTGCATCGACTGGCTCGGCCGGCTCACTCCCAGCGGAACGCCCAGCCGGCGACGAGCGGCGCGGCGACCGCCCAGACGACCGAGCACCAGCCAGTCGCGCGCCGAGACGGCCGAGCCCGTACCGAGGGCGCGGTGCAGGGCGTCGGCCAGCGCCGAG
Source organism: uncultured Acidimicrobiaceae bacterium (assembly GCA_963756195.1). Lineage (GTDB taxonomy): Bacteria > Actinomycetota > Acidimicrobiia > Acidimicrobiales > RAAP-2 > CAVSNH01. Next base: position 11,987 of record CAVWMT010000003.1, on the reverse strand, counting down.
GCCGGGAGGGCCCGGGCGATGCCGGCCAGCCATCCCGGCAGCTTGGACAGCGGGATGAGCATGCCCCCGAGGAGCAGCAGCACCACGAAGAGGGTGTTGAGGACGGCGAGGTTGACGAGCGGCTTGAGGGTGCCGGCCAGACAGCAGCCCGACGCCGGAGAAGGCCACCGTGCCGAGAACCATGGCCGCCGCCGCCCCGAAGTAGACGGCGGTACCCCCGCCCCCGGAGCTCCCGCCCGGGCTCCAACCCAAGCCGAAGCCCACCGCCACCAGGATGACGGCCTGCACGAGCTCCACGGCGACGACCGTGGTGATCTTGGCGGCGAGCAGCCGCGGCCGGCCGAGCGGGGTCGATCCGAGGCGCTTGAGCACGCCGTAGCCTCGGTCGAAGCCCGTGCCGATGCCGAGCGCGGTCATGGCCGTCGACATGACGGCAAGGGCCAGGATGCCGGGGACCAAGAAGTCGACGGGTCGGCCGGTCCCGACGGGCAAAACGTGCACGGCCGAGAAGAACCAGAGGAAGATGACGGGGATGCCGAGGGTGAGGAGCAACGTCTCGCCGTTCGTGGCCATCATGAACAGCTCGGCCTGCAGCTGGGCGGCGAGCGGGCGTCCACCGACGCGCCTCGTGCTGACCCGGGCCTGCGATCCGCCCTCCATGGGGTTCCGGGCGGCACCTCCGCCGGCGTCGTTGGGGTGGTCATGGCGTCGTTGGGGTGGTCATGGTTGGTGCCAACGCCGCCGCCTGCGCCGTGCCCGCCGCCCGCCCGCCGGGGCCTTCTTGCCCGAGGGCGCGCCCTCGGTGCCGGTTCCGCCTTCGGTCACCGGTTCGGGCGCTGCCCGCGTGATGGCCAGGTAGGCCTCCTCGAACGAACGCCCGGTGCGCAGGTCGGAGAGGGCGTGGCCCTCTGCCGCCAGCCAGGCGGTGAGGCGGGCCACCCCCTCGGGTTCGCTCACGGTGGCCGGCAGCTGGATGCGGTAGCGGCCGGGGTCTTCCTCTTCCACCGAGGCGCCGTCCCCCAATGCCAGCGCGCAACGCGCCCATGTCGAGGCCGGCGGCGGCACCGAACCGGACGGTCCCCTGCTCCGACGACGAGCTGAGGCCGGCCGGCGTGCCCTCGGCCAGCTTGCGACCGCCGTCGATGATGACGACCCGGTCGGCCAATCGCTCGGCCTCGGCGAGCTCGTGGGTAGTGAGGACGACGCAGGAGCCGCCGACACGTTGTTCGTCCACGATGTCGCGCACGGCCAGTCGCCCTTCGGGATCCACGCCGGCGGTGGGCTCGTCGAGGAACAGGACCTCGGGCCGACCGATGAGGGCCAGGGCCAGCGAGAGCCGCTGTTGCTCGCCGCCCGACAGCCGCCGCCACGGTGTGCGGGCCACCCGACTGAGCCCAACGCGCTCGAGCAGCTCGTCCGGATCGGCCGGGCAGTCGTAGTAACCGGCGAACAGCCGGAGCAGCCGGGTCGCACCCAGCATGGGATAGACGCCGCCGCGCTGGAGCATCACGCCGATGCGGGCGGCCAGCGCGGTGTGATCGCGGCGGGGATCGAGCCCGAGGACCGACGCCGTGCCCCCGGAGACCGGCCGGTAGCCCTCGAGGCACTCGACCGTGCTCGTCTTGCCGGCGCCGTTGGGGCCGAGCACGGCCACCACTTCACCCCGACCGGCGGTGAATGAGAGCCGGTCGACAGCGACGGTCGATCCGTAGCGGACGATGAGCTCGTCGCAGCGGACGGCTGGCTCATCCGTCGGCCGGTCACCGGCCTCGCCCCCGGAGCCTGACATCCAGGTCACGCTACCGTTGTCCCCGTCATGATCGACATCCGGTTGGTGCGGGACGACGCGGCGTCGGTGGCAGCGGCCCTCGGCCGTCGAGGCGTCGATCCCTCCGAGGTCGATCGGCTGGTCGAGCTCGACATGGCGGCGCGGGCCGCGGTTGGGCGGCGAGACGAGCTGCGCGCACAGGTGAAGGCCATCTCCCGGCAGGTGGGCGAGGCACGGCGGGCGAAGGATGCGGAGCGGGCCGAGGAGCTCGCCGCCGAGAGCCGCCGCATCGGGGAGGAGGAGCGCGCCGTGGCCGCCGAGGCCGAGGTCGCCCAGGATGCCGTCCACGACGTGTTGCTGCTAGTTGCCCAACCTGCCGGCGGCCGATGCGCCCGACGGGGCGGGCCCCGACGACAACCCGATCGTGCGCACCTGGCCGGACACCGGCGCGCCCGAATACACCGACGGCCGCAGCGGGTCCCGCACTGGGAGGTGGGTACCGCCCTCGGGCTGCTGGACATGGAGCGGGGGGCCAAGCTGTCGGGGTCCATGTTCCCCCTCTTCCGCGGGGCGGGGGCCCGGCTACTGCGTGCCCTCACCACCTTCGCCCTGGACCACCACGCCGGCGAGTTCGAGGAGGTGCGGCCGCCCACGTTGGTGCTCACCGACACCATGGTCTCGACCGGGCACCTGCCCAAGTTCGAGGACGAGGCCTACCACCTCGAGCGCGACGATCTCTGGGCCATTCCCGACCGCCGAGGTGCCCCTCACCTCAATGTGGCGGGGCGACATCATCGAGGAGGCCGACCTCCCCCTCAAGCTCACCGCGGCGACCGCCTGCTTCCGCCGAGAGGCCGGGGCGGCCGGGCGGGACACTCGCGGTCTCCTGCGGGTCCACGAGTTCGACAAGGTCGAGATCTTTGCCTACGCCACACCGGACCAGGCCCCGGAGCTCCACGAGCGGATGGTCGCCCGGGTCGAGTCCATGTTGCTTGATCTCGGGTTGCCTTACCGGGTTGTCGACCTGTGCACCGGTGACCTCGGCAACTCGGCCGCCCGCACTTTCGACCTCGAGGTGTACTCGCCCGGGGTCGACCAGTGGCTCGAGGTCTCGTCGGTCAGCTGGTTCGGCGACTACCAGGCACGGCGGGCCAACGTGCGCTACCGACCGCAAGGTGGCGGCCCCCCGGTCCTCGTGCACACCCTCAACGGATCGGCTCTGGCCTGGCCGCGGATCTGGGCCGCCTTGGTGGAGACAGGTCGCCAGGACGATGGGTCCGTTGACCTCCCCGAGGTCCTGCGCCCCTATTTCGGTGGCGACCTCCGCATCAAAGCCCCGGGCTGATCGCCGGCTTCAGTCCTTGGGCGCGTCGAAGCGGTACCCCACCCCTCGGATGGTGGTGATGAGCTTGGGCGACGACGGGTCCTCCTCGACGTGGCTGCGGAGCCGCTTGATGTGCACGTCCAGAGTCTTCGTGTCCCCGAAGTAGTCGGAGCCCCAGATGCGGTCGATGAGCACGTCGCGGGTGAGGAGGCGGCCGCTGTTCTCCATGAGGAGTGACAGCAGCTCGAACTCCTTGCGCCGGAGATGGACGTCGCGGCCCCGGACGAAGACCAGGTGGCGGTCGGGGTCGACTTGGATGCCCCCGGCTTCGAGGATGCTCGAAGCGGCCAGCCGGGCGCCGGCCGCGGTAGCGGGTCTCGTGGTCGTCACCTCCGCCACGGCCGCCCACGCCGGCCGTCTCGGTCGCCGGGGTGCGGCGCAGGACGGCGCGCATGCGGGCGACCAGCTCGCGGAGTCGGTAGGGCTTGGTCACGTAGTCGTCGGCGCCCACCTCGAGGCCCACCACGGTGTCGATCTCGGTGCCCTTGGCCGTGACCATGATGATCGGGACCGACGAGCGGGCCCGGATGGACCGGCAGACATCGATTCCCGACAGTCGCGGCAGCATGAGGTCCAGCAATACGAGGTCGGGCTCGTCGGCGGCGAAGAGGCGCAGTGCCTCGTTGCCGTCGCGGGCCACGGTCACGTCGAAGCCTTCACGGGCGAGGCCGACCACCAGGGCGTCCACGAACGACTCATCGTCCTCGGCCAGCAGGACCTTGGTGTGCTCCGGCTCGGGCGGTGGCGACTTCTTGCTCGATGTTTCACTCATGGCGGCATAGTCGGGCGGCGACGGCAGCACGAGCGTGAACGTCGAGCCCTCTCCTTCCCGGGAGTCCACCTCGACATGCCCCTGGTGGTTGCTGGCCACGTGCCGGACGATAGACAACCCGAGCCCGGTCCCGCCCGAGTCGCGGCTGCGGCCATGGTCGACCCGGTAGAAGCGCTCGAAGATGCGCTCGAGGTCCCGAGCGGGGATACCGACGCCGGTGTCGGTCACCGACAACCGGATCTGCCCGTCCATCTGGATGCCCTTGACGTTCACTGCGCTGTCCTCGTAGGAGAAGGTCACTGCGTTCTCGAGCAGGCTGTGGATGGCGGAGACGAGTTGGCGCCGGTCGCCGAGCACGTGGACCGGCGGGTCGGGCTCATCGAGCTCGATGGTAATGCGGCGCTGTTCGGCGGCTGACTTGACTCGCTCCACTGCCTCGGCCATGACTAGGTTGATGTAGATGGGCTCGCGGGGCGGGGCCTCCTCCGACTCGATGCGGCTGAGGTCGAGCAGATCGTCGATGATGCGACTCACCCGGAACGCCTCCGTGTTGATCCGCGACGCCAGCCGCTGCGCCACCGCGGCGTCGGGCTCGACGGTGAGCGTCTCGGCGAGGAGTCCCAACGCGCCGATCGGCGTCTTGAGCTCATGGCTCACGTTGGCCACGAAGTCGCGGCGGATCTCCTCGAGCCGGCGACGTTCCGAGACGTCGTCGATGATGGCGATGACCCCGAGGTTACGGCGCCCGTCGTCGATGAGCCGGGTGCGCATGATGAGTGTCTGGCGGGGGGGTCCGTAGAGATCGAGCGTGCGCTCGGCCGTGCCTTCCTGCCAGGCGTTGGCCAACAGGTCGGTCACCGCCTGGGCGGCCAGGGCGTCACCGTGGCGGTTCTGCATCAAGGCGATCGCCCGCGCGTTGCGGAAGACCACTTCGCCGCTTTCGACGCAGACGATAACCCCTTGGGGCAGGGTGTCGAGGGCCCGCCGGAGTCGGATGGCGTCAGCGCTCGATTCAGTGACGGCCTCGGCGGCCTCGCCGGTGGCCTGCTCCAGGTGGCTGAGAACGGGCTCGATGCCGGGCTCGTCCGGGGGCTCGACCCCGAGCCGGTTGGACAGGGCATTGAGGCGTTGCTGCAGGCTGCGCCGCCCGGCCCGCCGTCCCAGGCGGGCGGCCACCGCGATGGCAGCCGCGGCGACCACTCCCAGCGCGATGTAGCCGATGAGATACGCCTGCACGGCAGCCTGCACGGCCCCAGCATGACAGGACTCGGCCTGAAACGGGAACGTCTGGTGCTATCACAGAAAAATATGAAATGACATGAAACGCCTTGAAAGCGGGACGGAGCCTCCGTACTCTTCGGGACATGCCCCTCCTCTCGTTTCCCGCCCTCCTCTGGCCCCTCGTCATGCCTCCGGCGGTCTGGCCGGTGGAACTCCCGACCATCGGCCATGCCGTCTCCGCCGTCTCAGCAGTCCCAATGGCGGCACTGCTCGCCGACGTGCAGATGACCCCCAACACCAACGATCTCCCCGGTGGCCAGGTCCTACAGAACCTCATGAACGGGGTCGGCGGCTGGGCCCTCGCCCTTGCCCTGGTGGGCCTGGTGGTCGGCGCAGCCGCCTGGGCGCTCGGATCGCACGGCCAGAACTACCAGCAGACCTACGTGGGCCGGCGGGCGGTCCTCATCTCGGGCCTCGCCGCCCTGCTGATCGGCGCCGGCCCGGCCATCGTCAACTTCTTCTTCCACGCCGGGACCGGCGTCCACCCCTGACCGGTGGCGCTCGCCGCGCTGGCCACGACCAGCATCTGCCCTCCTGGCGCGGCCGCGCTCGGCGTCGACGGTCTCGGGTCGATCTGCCAGGCCGCCGGGGCGTCGGCCTGGCCGGCTCGCCGCCTCGCAGGTCACCGGCTTCGGTGTCGACAGCGTGCTCGGCGCTCTCGGCAGCTGGGTCTCCGCCGGGGCCGTCTGGCTACTCGACCAGATCGGCGCGGTGCTGACCGCGACGACGTCGATCGACCTCGGTGCCTCGTGGTTCAGCGAGCACTACGAGACGATGGCCGCCCTCTGCGGCGTGATCATCGTGCCGCTGCTGCTCTTTGGGGTCATCCAGTCGATCTACCGGCAGGACCTCTCCATGCTCATGCGGTCGGTCGTCGTCAACGTGCCGCTCGCCCTTTTGCTCACCGCCGTGGCCGTCAAGCTCGTCGAGCTCGGACTGAGCGTCACCGACGACCTCTCGGCCGCCGTGGCCCACGGGGCGGGACTGGACGCCGGTCACTTCATGGGCACGGTGACCGCCGCGCTCGCCGGCGGCGCGACGGGTCAGCCGGCCGCGCCGTCCTTCGTCGTCTTCCTCGGCGGCCTGGCCGTGGTGGCCGGCGCCTTCCTGGTCTGGATCGAGCTGCTCCTCCGGGCTGCCGCCGTCTACGTGGCCGTGCTGTTCCTGCCACTGGCTCTGGCCAGCCTGGCGTGGCCGGCGGTCGCCCACTGGTGCCGGCGGCTGGTCGACACGCTGGTCGCCCTCATCCTGGGCAAGTTCGTGATCGTCTCGGTGCTGAGCCTGGCCGCCGGGGCGCTCGATGCCGGGTACCGGCGGATCGGGTCAGGGGACAGGAAGCATCGCCGCCGTGCTGGGCGGCGCCGCCCTCCTGTTGCTTGCCTCCGTCACGCCGTGGGCCCTGTTCCGCCTGCTCCCCTTCGTCGAGGCCGGTGCCGTCGCCCACCTCGAAGGGATCTCCCAGCGGGCGCGCCAGGCGGCCAGCGTCCCGACGCGGGGGTTGGCCCAGACGGCCCTGCGGGCGGCGGCCGGCTCGGCCCTCGCTGGCCCGGCCGGGCTGCTCGTCGGTGCGACCGGCGGAGGCGGGCTCGGGGGTGGCCTCGGGTCGACGGCATCCGGACCCGAGGCCAGAGGCGGGTCGGGCCGTGCCCCGGCAGGTGGCCGCCGACGGTCGGTCCTCCCGGAGGCGACCGTCCCGGAGGCGAGCCGGCCTCGTCCCGATCCGAGCGGGCTCGGCCCCCTCGAGGCCCCGGGCCATGGCATCCCACGGTGGGAGCCCGATCCCGAGATCAGCGCGCTGGCGCAACAGTGGGAACTCGCCGATGCAGCGGCCGGAGCCGAGGACGGCGCTGGGCTGCGCCCATCCGATCCCATAACGGCGGTGTCGGGCCGGATCGGTGGCGCAGCCACCCTCGTTCCGACGACGGCACCATCGACCAGAGCGGGGGAGATTGCGACGCGGGACGGTGCCACAGACGAACACCGGGTTGGGTCATCTTGCCCCGCCAGACCGGTGTCCGGCTCATCGACCGCCTCGAGCACGACGAGCTCGGCCCCCGGCTGGTCAGCGCGTCCCGGCCGGACCGAGCCGGAGTCGCGGTTGTCCCGCCGACATCACTGCCCGGACGCTGCCTGCTATTGCCCTCCAACGATGACTGATGCGACCACCCGCTCGGCGGTGCGCTACCGGTTCCCGCCGCTCGAGCGCCGGGGAGTCATCGCCGGGTGGCGCGGTGGCCAGATCGCGTCGATGGCGACGTCGCTCGTCGTCGGCGTGTTGTCCCTGCGGGCTAGCCCGTCGGTGGGCGGCGTCCTCATCGCCGTGGTGACGGTGGCCTGCGGTGTGGCCGCCAGTTTCTGGCCGATCCGGGGCCGCACGGCAGAGCAGTGGTTGCCGCTCGTGGCCCGGTGGGTGTGGTCCGGCGGTGACGGCCGGGTTCAGCTGGCGCCCGCACCCGGTCGTGGCCATGCTGCCACCGTCGAGGCCCCCTGCGGCCCCATGACGGTCGCTCCGGCGGGCGGCGAGCGGCCACCGGGTCGCTGGGGCAACGGTCGTCCCGGTGGCGGACGCCCCGCTCGGGATCGGCGGGCCGCGGGGTGTTCGACGGGATGCGACTGGTCGCCGTCGAGCTTTCACGGCGAGGGATCGGGCCCACCGGCGGGGGTGGTGCTCGACGGCCAGGCCCGGACGGCGACCGCGGCGCTGGCCGTGCGCGGCCACAGCTTCGCCCTGCTGTCGCCCACCGACCAAGAGGCCCGCATCGCGGCATGGGCCGCCGTCCTGGCTTCGCTGGCGCGTGAGGGGTCCGAGGTCCACCGCCTCCAGTGGATCGAGTCGTGCCTCCCGGACGGCGGCGGTGCCGTGCGGCGCCACTGGGAGGACACGGCGACCCTTGGAGCCGAGTCGCCGGCGGGGCGGTCGTACGGCGCGCTGCTCGACGAGGCCGCGGCCGCCATCCGGCGCCACCGCGTGCTGCTGTGCCTCAGTGTGCACACGTCGCACTCGGCACGGGCCATCCGGGCGTCTGGGGGCGGCGACCGGGGATGCGGTGCGGTGCTGGGTCGAGAGGTGCTGGCCCTGCGCCGGGCCCTCGACGGTGCCGACATCGGCGTCGAGGGAGTGCTCGGACCGGCCGCCCTCGGCCGGATCGTCGCCGATGCCGTCTCGCCGCTGACGGACGCTGCCGGCGGTCGTGCCGGCAGCGAAGGTCAGCGCAGCGCCGGCGACGAACCCGCCGTTCCGCAGTGGCCGTGGCCGATGGCCGTTCGCCCGGAGTGGGATGCCGTGCGCACGGACGGCACATGGCATGCCACCTACTGGATCGCCGAATGGCCGCGGGTCGATGTGACGCCCGACTTCCTCGGCCCGCTGCTGTTCGCGCCCCTTCGCCGCTCCATCGTACTCGTGATGGAGCCGCAGAGCCCGAGCCGGGCGGCCCGGCAGGTGGCGCAGGCCCGTACCGCGGACATCGCCGACGGAGAGCTCCGCCGCCGCAGCGGCTTCCTGATCAGCGCCCGTCAGACCCGTGAGAAGCACAGCGTTGAAGAGCGTGACAGTGAGCTGGCCGACGGGCACGGGCAGTTCCGCTTCTCCGGGTACGTCACCCTGACCGCCGAGTCGTACGACGCTCTCCAGGTCGCCGCCGTCGACCTGGAGCAGCTGTCCGGACAGTCCCATCTCGAGCTGCGCCGCCTCTACGGCGAACAGGACGTCGCCTTCACCTGCTCGCTGCCGTTCGGCCGGGGCCTTTCGTGAAGGTCGGCCCCCGGGTGCCAGCCCACGTGGCGACGACCCGGCATCTGTGCGCCGCCTACCCGTTGGTGACCGAGTCGGGACTGGGCGACGCCGGAGTTTTCGTCGGCCGCGACCTGCTCGGCGGCTCCTTCATCTACGACCCCTTCGCCCTCTACCGGCAGGGAGTCGTGACCAACCCCAACATGGTCGTCGTCGGGCAGATTGGTCGGGGCAAGAGCTCGTTCCTCAAGTCGTATCTCTGGCGCCAGGCCGTCTTCGGCCGACACGCCTGGGTGGTCGACCCGAAGGGTGAGTATGGTCCGTTGGCCGACGCCTGGGGCGTCGTCCCTGTCGCCCTCCGGCCCGGTGGTGCCGTCCGACTCAACCCCCTCGACACCGCCCGGCAGGCCCAACGGCGACGACGACGCCGACGACGGCCCGCCGGTCGCTGGCGATCCCTCGGCATCCGATGCCGGGCGTCGCCGGGTGGCCCTGACCTCGTCGTTGGCCGAGGCCTGCCTCGGGAGAGAGCTCGTCCCTCGGGAGCGAGCGGCCGTCGAGGCCGCCGTGGGTGCCGCCTGCCAGCGGGCATCCGGGAGGCGCGGCGCCGACGCTGCCCCAGGTCGTCGAGGCCCTGCTCGATCCCGACGAGCGAGCCGCCTCCGACCTGCGGACCACCCGGGCGACCCTCCTCGAGGACGGGCGTGACGCCGCGCTCGAGCTCCGCCGGCTGGTGCAGGGCGACCTGCGGGGCATGTTCGACGGACCGACGAGCGAGGGCCTCACGCTCGACGCACCGCTGGTCGTCCTCGACCTCTCGGCCGTCTATCACTCGCCGGCCCTGGGCGTGCTCATGGCGTGTGCCGCCGCCTGGCTGCAGACGGCCGTCCGCTCGCACCACCGGACCGCATCATCCTGGTGGTGGACGAAGCCTGGGCCATCCTCCGCAAGGAGAGGATTCGGCTAGACTACTGCTCGTGAGGGTGGCGGCGTACGCACGAATCTCTGATGACAGCGAGGGCAAAGGATTGGGTGTTGCTCGACAAGAGCAGGACGCCAGGACCATCGCAGATCTACGCGGTTGGGATGTTGCCCAGGTCTATGTGGACAACGACGTGAGTGCATTCAACACGAAGGTCTTCCGGCACGAGTTCGAGCGGATGCTCGATGACCTCGCCTCTGGCACGGTGGACGGCTGTGTTGTGTACGACCTGGATCGCTTTGCCCGGCAGCCCGCCGACCTTGAGCGCGCGATCAAGATCTTCGACGAAAGACCTGGGATGGCGTTTGCAACCGTCCAGGGCGACATCGATCTCTCATCGCCCGACGGGCGAACGATGGCACGAGTCATGGTCGCATTCGCTAACAAGAGTTCCATGGACACCTCGCGCCGTGCGAAGCGAAAGCACCTTGAGCTTGCTCAGCAGGGAGCGCTGGTCGGCACTGGCCGAGTATTTGGCTATGAGGACGACCGAGTCACTCTGAAAGAGGATGAAGCTGAACTCATTCGGCAAGCGGCAAGGGACATCATCTCGGGCGTCGCGCTCCACGCGATTGCTCGACGCTGGAACGAGCAAGGAATAAAGACTCCGTACGGGAACATCTGGCGACAGGCACCTCTACGGCAGATGATGATCTCTCCTCGACTTGCTGGTTATAGGGTCCACCAAAGATCGATTGCGCTCGACGCCGACGGCAACTCGGTTATGGCTCAGCGGCCACCAATCCTCGATGTCGAAGTTTGGGAGGCAGTGTGCGCCACCATCCGAGATCGGTCGCGACCTGATAAGCACGTTCACCCCGGGGGAAGGAAACGGCTTCTTGCTGGCATCGTCCGCTGCGGGCGCTGCGGGACCCCAATGACCTCAGACAAGGACCGTAGGCGCAACGTCCATACGTATGTGTGCAAATCAGCGACCACCAACGGCGGATGCGGAAAGGTCGCAGTATCCGGTGAACGGGTCGACGAACTCATCACCGATCTCGTTCTGAAGTACGTCTCGACGCGGGAGCTTCCGATCAAGACCGATGATTGGCTCGGAGAGGAGGAGCTCGCGGAGACGACCGCTCGTATTTCGGATTTGATGGCAGCATTCGCCTCAGGCCAACTATCGAAGGAGGTCGTTTTCCCATCGGTGCAAAAGCTGGAGGACCGCGCTTCGGTGCTTCGAGCGGAGCGATCGGCCTTGCTGCGCGAACGAACTGCCGAAGCCGCTCGACCTACGAATATCCCTGAGCTGTGGCCAGGACTGGACATCGATCAACGACGAGCAGTCATCGAATCGGTGCTCGCCGCCGCTGTAATCAAACCCGCCGCCGTCAAAGGTGGACGGTTTTCGCCGGACCGGGTCGATATCGTCTGGCGATAGACGAGATTGGTGATCTGCCTCCAACGGTCCTCGGTCATAGTTGGGGCTGATTTCAACTGACGTTCGACCCAATGTTCGGCCTCAGTGCCCGGGCGACTGGCCGCTCGAGGACTCCCGCCGATTCGGGTACGGCTGCTCCAGCGCTCCCGCCAGTCGCCGTCTGGCTTCGAGCGGGGACACGTAGCTCGACGATGGCCGCGCTACCTGGCTTGGCAGAATGGCAGCGGACATACGGATCCACCGCGTTGTCGAGCGGCGGGTCGTCTCTTGATGCGGGCTCTCCCATGATTGATGTGCTGGTTCTTACGGAACCCGCTCGCCGCTAGCCGAGCGGCGGGCAGCCTCTAGCTCGCTCCGCTTGCTCTGGACTCGGCCGCTAGGCAGAAAAGCCTCCTTCCAACGCTCCGCGCAATCGGCAAACCAACGGGAGCCATAGCGCCTGCCTGTGCAAACTTGATGCACGGCATGTCGACTCATTCCCGAGCGGTCTGAGCTGCCGCCGGGCGCCGAAGAGCCTGCGATCGATTGCACAAGTGCCGCGGGGGTTGCGGTCCGTCCCTGCGGCAATGCGGCCCCAATCGCGACAGCGGAGGCTGCCGTCATCGCGATCGCACGCATATGGGACATCGGCCCTCCCGTGCCACAAATTGCAGACCGCTTGCCGTGCATTGGTCCATCGT
>CAVWMT010000002.1:0-149356 GCA_963756195.1 uncultured Acidimicrobiaceae bacterium | reverse complement strand
CGCCAGATCCGGGGGATGTCCTCGATGCGAAGCCAGTGGATCTGCACCGTCTGTCGGGTGGTGAGGTCGGCATAGCGGGAACCGAAGATCCGGCTCTCGGTGCCGTCGGGGCCCTCGCCGAAGGCATCGGCGACGACCCCGATCTCACGCAACTGGGGGGCGGTGAGGTGCCCGCCGGGAATCTTGATACGCAGCATGAAGGCGTCGCCCCCCTGGCGCTGCGGATAGATGCCCACCCACTTGAGCCGTTCGACCTCGCCAGGGATCTTGCCGATGGCCGCCGGACCTTGGACGGAGTAGGTGTCGATGATGGCGTCGGCGACCTCGAGCGGGTGGCGCTCGAGCTTCCACTGCTCGACGTCGCTGAGCTCACCCTTGCGGCGGTAGGGATTGATGAAGGGCATCGGACGATCCGTGCCCCGCAGGCGGAGCCCGTAGAGCTCCTCTCGGTCCTTCTGCATGTCAGAGGTGCGGTCCGATTAGACGTGCAGCCCGCACTCGACCTTGTCCGAGTCGGCCCACCGGCCGGCACGGGGATCCTCCCCCTGTTGGACAGGCCGGGTGGTGGGAGCGCACCCGATGGATAGGTAGCCCTTCGAGACGAGGGGGTGCTCGGGCAGGTTGTGGTCGATCGCGTAGGCGGCGATGTCGCCGTCGGTCCAGGTGGCGAGCGGGTTGATCTTGACCATGCCCCAACCCTCGTCGTAGGCGACGATGGGCGCGTCGCGGCGGGTGGGGGCGTCGACCCGCTTGAGGCCGGTCACCCAGGCCTCCTTGCCCGCCAGGGCCGCCTTTAGGGGGAGCACCTTGCGGAACTCGCAGCACTTGGCGGAGCCGCACGGCCACTGGTCGGCCCCGGCCACCGGCGTGGTGACAGTCAGATTGAGGTCGTATCGCGAACGCACCGCTTCCACGTACTGGAGGGTCTCCGGGAAGTGCGAGCCCGTGTCGAGGAAGATCACCTCGATGCGAGGTTCAACCACCTTGGCGATGTCGATGAGCACGGCGTCCTGGAACGAACACGACACGGCCAGTTTCGGCCCGAACCGTTCGACGGCCCAGGCCATGACCAGGCCGGCCGGAGCCGTTTCGAATGCTGCCGACTGCTCGTCAATCTCCGCCCGAAGCCGATCCACATCGGTGTCGGTGTCCACCAGGCTCACTCTCACCTCTCTCTGCCCTCGGTCCTGTCTCTGCCCACGGTCCTGCCTCTGCCCACGGTCGTGCAACCGCCAGTCGGGGATCGCTGTTCCCCGGTACCCTGTCTTTGTCAGGGTTTCCTGACGATGGCCGTCCCGTTGTCGGTCGCACCGGGCCCCGTTCCGACCCGCCGGGCCGCTCTTGGCGGTCCGATATATGACTAACTGGATCAGGTTTTATCACATTACCCGTTTCCGACTCCGGAACAAACCCCCCAGGGTGCCTGGGGCGGCGCCCGGAGCCGCACGGTGAGCGGCCCGTCGGCACGCTCCGATAACACGGAGGGCGGAGTAGCGAGCGGGGACGCCCTCGGTCGGATCCCACCCGACCACGGCGAGAACCGGGACCGGGACTATGCCGACTATCCGGTCGTCCTCTCGGTCGAGGGCCGCCTTTGCCTGGTGGTCGGAGCCGGACCGGTGGCCGCCCGCAAGGCCAGCGGCCTGCTCGCCTGCGGTGCCCGGCTCACGGTGATCGCCCTTGAGGTCGGCGACGCCATGGAGGATCTCCTCGAAGGCGCCCCACCGGGCCGGGTGCGCCTCGAGCGACGTCCCTACCGAGACGGCGAGGCCGCCGGCTATGAGCTCGTCGTCTCGGCCACGGGCGACGATGCCGTCGACGGGCGGGTCACCGCCGATGCCCTCGTGGCCGGAGCGCTGGTCAACGGCGCGCCCACCGACAGCGTGCGCTCGGTGCACCTACCGGCCGTGCACCGGGAGGGACCGGTCACCGTCGCCGTGTCCACCGCAGGAGAAAGCCCCGCGCTCGCCGCCTGGCTGAGGAGGCGCGTGGCGCACATGGGCGGCCCCGACCTCGCCGTGCTGGCCGGGCTCCTGAGTGAGGCCCGCCAGGGGATGCGCCACGACGATATGGCGTCACGAGCGGTGGACTGGGCCGAGATCATCGACCGGCTCGTCCCTTTCGTCGAGGCCGGCCGGATCGAGGAGGCCCGGAGCTTGCTCAGGCGGATCGCCGGGCCATGACTCTCGAGGTGGCCGCCCGGGCGTCGAAAAGAGGGCGGAAGTAGGGTGGCGGTGTGACCGCGGTGGGCGTCGAGAGCGTGCTCGGTCTCGACCACATCGACTTGACCGACATGGCCTTCTGGGAGCGCCCCTGGCCCGAACGGGAAGGCGCCTTCCGGCTGCTCCGGCGCGAGCGGCCCCTGGCCTGGTTTGCCGATCCCGACTTCACCGCCGAGTCCCCCCTCGCCCCACCGCCGGGGCCCGGCTATCGGGCGGTCGTCCGTCACGCCGATATCGTCGAGGTCAGCCGCAACCCGGAGGTCTACTGCTCGGGGAAGGGCGCAGTCAGCGTCCTCGACCTCCCACCCGAGATGGTCGAGTACTTCGCCGGCATGATCTCGACCGACAACCCCCGCCATGCCCGGCTGCGCCGCATCGTCTCGGCCGCCTTCAACCCTCGCCGCATCAAGGCCATTGAGGAGAGCATCGAGGAGGTGGCACAACGAGTCGTGGCCCGTGCCGCGCCCCTCGGCGAGTGCGACTTCGCCACCGAGATCGCCGCCCCGTTCCCACTCGAGATCATCTGCACGATGATGGGCGTCCCTCCATCGGAGTTCCCCGGCGTCCTCCGCTGCTCCAACGTCATCCTCTCCAACGGCGACCCCGAGTACATCCCCGAGGGGACTGACCCGCTGTCTGCCTTCCTCCAGGCGGGCCAGGAGCTCACCGAGCTCATGCAGGCGCTCGCCGAACACCGCATTCGCGAACCGCTCGACGACCTCACCACCGCCCTCATCACCACCAACATCGACGGCGAGGCGCTTACGCACGCCGAGCTCGCCTCGTTCTTCGTGCTCTTGCTCACGGCCGGGAACGAGACGACCCGCAACTCGATCAGCCACGGGCTCCACGCCTTCACCGAGCACCCTGACCAGCGCGACCTCTGGCAGGCCGACCCGGCGGCAGTGGCCCCTACCGGGGTCGACGAGATCGTGCGCTGGGCCTCGCCGGTCATCTGGATGCGTCGCACGGTCACGGAGGACACCGTGCTGGCCGGCGAGCAGCTGCATGCCGGCGACAAGGTGCTGCTGTTCTACAACTCGGCCGATCGGGACGAAGACGTCTTCACCGAGCCCTACCGCTTCGACGTGCGCCGCTCACCCAACCCGCATCTCGGCTTCGGTGCGGCCGGGCCCCACTTCTGCCTGGGCGCGCACCTGGCCCGGCGCGAGATCGACGTGATCTTCCGCGTCCTCTTCGACCGGTTGCCCGACATCGCCGCCACCGGTGAGCCCGAGCGGCTGCGGTCCAACTTCATCAACGGGATCAAGCACCTGCCCTGCCGGTTCACGCCGGCCTGACCTCCCTGCCGGCGGGGCCATCAGGGCGCTCTCACGGTGGGCAGCTGTGGGCGGCCGGTGTCACGGCTTCGCCACCATGACGACGCACGCCCCAACCAGGATGGCGGCCACGACCGCCGAAAGGGCGGTCGTCCGCCAGCAAAGGCTGCGGAACTCGACGGGCAGAAGCGAAGCTCCGGCCGGCTCGGGAGGGGTCCCCGCCGCCGCCGCGTAGCCGCCGACCGAAAGGAGGCCGGTCACCGCCTCCTGCAACCGGCGCTCGCTCGGCCACAGCGCCATCTCGGCCAGTGAGGCGGCGACCACCCAGAGGACCAGGCCGATGGCGATCCATGTGTCAGAGAAGGTCCAGTCGCCGTTGCTCATGGCCATGAGGACGAGACCGAGCACGGGGACGGCGAACAGGACCCGGCCGGCCCAGTTGACCCCCGGCCGGTAGTAGCGGACCACGGACTCGGGGATCGGCCCCGGCCGGGACACGACGACGGCATAGGCACCGGCCACGGCCACCGCGCCGAAGGCGGCAACCACGGCCAGAACATGGGCCAAGAGCACGATGTCGTAGCCGGGCCCCCGGGCGTGCTCGGCCGCCACCACCCACCGGCCCGACACTCGCATCGGTTCGGATTCTGGCACCGCATCGCTGGCCGAACGGGTGCGACCAGACACCAGCCCAGGTTGCAGGGTTGGTACCGTATGAAGTAGCTATCGGCCGGCGGGTGCGGGTGCACCCCCTCCGGAGCCGACAGGGATCGAGGTGGCAGCGCTTGCCGACCCAGACGAGAGCACGGCCGAGGGCCACCGGCCCCCGCCGATGAACCAGCTCCGGCTCGATCCGCTCACCGGCCGCTGGGTAGTGGTCTCGACCGACCGCGCCCACCGCCCCAAGGTCTTCGCCCCCCGGGTGGCGGCCATCCAGGCGGACACCAGCCGGCCGTGCCCGTTCTGCCCGGGCAACGAGGAGTCGATGACTCCGGCCCTGGAGCGGACGGACCCGGACGGCAAATGGCAGGTGCGGGTGGTGCCCAACCGGTACCCGGCCTTCGAGGGCAACGCCCCCTTCGTGGTGACCAACCGGGGGCCGGTGTTCACCCAGGCCACGGCCGGCGGTGTCCACGAGGTCGTCGTCCTGTCCCCCGACCACCAGCGGTCGTGGTCGATGCTCAGCGACGATCAGACGGCGGCGGTGATGACCGCCATCAGCGAGCGGATCGAGGAGCACTCGAACATGCCGGGCCTCCGCTACAGCCAGGCCCTGGTCAACGCCGGCCGTGAGGCGGGGGCGTCCATCGAGCACCCTCACGGCCAGCTGCTCGGTATGTCCTTCGTGCCCCGGGAGCTCGTCGAGGAACAGGCCGGATTCGCCCGCTTCGCCGGGCGGTGCCTGCTCTGCACCACCGTGGACGCCGAGCAGGATGTCAACCACCGGGTGGTCTATGCCGACGACCGGGTCATCGTCCTCTGCCCGTTCTGGAGCGGAGTCCCCTATGAGATGCTCATCATCCCCCGGGCCCACGGCCCCCACCTCCATCACAGCCCGCAGGGCGAGCTCGAGGCGGTGGGCCGGGCCCTCAAGATCGCCCTCGGCAGCCTCCGCGACGTGGTGGGCGACACCGCCTACAACATCGTCTTCCACTCGGCGCCGTATCGGGCGCCCGAGCCCTATCACTGGCATGTCCACGTGGTGCCCAAGCTCACCACCGTGGCCGGGTTCGAGCTCGGCACCGGGGTCATGATCAACACGGTCAACCCCGAGGAGGCGGCCGAGGAGCTGCTCGTCCGCGAGCCGGTGGCCCGTACCGGCTGAACCTCCAGCCAGCGCTCCACGCACGCTGGCGGTTGACTTCCGACGGACGATAAGTACACACTTGCTTATGCCCCGGCCACGGGGCCGAGGGGAGTCCCAGGGCAATGTTCCGGAAGGTCTTCACGCGCCCCCGTCGGACAGCAGCGCTCCTCGTCACAGTGGCCAGCCTGGTCCTGGTCTTGGTGCAGTTCAGCCCTCCCGCCGGAGCCTCCGTGCCGACCATCACACCCACGCTGCTCGGCCCGGTCCAAGCCGCCGAGGAAACCTCGACCTTCGAAGTAAGCCGTGACGACGGGCTGGCCGTCGGCCTGTCCAACGGGAACGAGCTGTGGGTGTACGGCGACACCGGGGACTACACCAAGTCCGGAAGCAACTGGAACCTCACTGACTTCATCGAGGGCAGCACAGCAGCGGAGGGAACGGTCAAGCCGGGCACCGCTCCCACCGGCCTCAACGAGGTGCAAGTCGGTAGCGCCCTGAAGGCAGGAAACCCACCCTCGCAGTTCATGCCCACTCCCACCGACGTCTACAACCCTGACGGCAGTGGCGGCCTGTGCACCCCGGGGGCATCATCCGGCTCCAACGAGACGGTCGCCTACGCGGCCCGCTGGGCTTCGGGGACGACCTTGATGCCGAACGGCAAGGTGCTCGTCACCTACGGGGAAGTCTGTGTCCTGCACGTCATCAGTCCCCCCGGCTCGACGGCGCAGCTCGAGGGTTACGGTTTCATGGAGGTCAACCCGACCAGCAACAAGATCGTCGAGGGCCCTGACGACGTCTTCCCGCCGCAGACCAACGGCAGCGCGCTCTCAGCAGAGGACAGCTTCGGATCACCGGTCGTCCAGAACAACACCCTCTCCTTCTTCTCCTCGAACTGCAGCCCTGGGTGGGAGTACGGGGTCTGTCCCGGCGGTGACGTCTGGGTCACCACCCTCAAGGCCACGGACACCGCCATGAAAAAGGCGTCCAACTACTCGCCGGTCGCCGTCACACCGGGCGACGGGACCTCGTGGTACCCGGGAGGCATTTCGGTCAACTACTACTCGGGTGTGGGATATGTGCTGGTCGAGGAGACCTCGATCGGCGGCACGTTCGACGTCTACACCGCCTCAAGCGCCACAGGACCGTGGATCGAAGAGGCAAACGGGACGTTGCCCGGGTGTTCGAGCAACAACGTCGGGTTCTGCTACGCCTTCGTCGGCCACCCCGAGCTCAGCGAGACGTCGGAGTTGGAGCTCAGCTACTACTACCCCGGCTACGGCGCCGACCCGGCGACCGGCCACCTCGTGGCCGCCACGCTTCCCATCACCGGTTGATTCTGGCAACGAGCCGGTGATCGGCGCCAGGGACCCGCACCCCCACTCCGTCAGGCCAGCTCGAAGCAGAGCGAGCCGTAGGGGGCGAGGGTGATCCGGTAGGGATCGGTCCCGACCAATGGGAAGGCCACCCGCCCGAGGAGCTCGATGGGCTGGCGCCCGAGCCACTGCTTGAGCTGGATCTCGGCCGGCTGGGCCAGCCGGCTCAGGTTGTGCACGCAGAGCACTGGGTTGACCGGCCCACGCTCGGGCCGGTGCGGCATCGAGCGGGCGAAGGCGAGCACCGAGGGATTGGCCGACGGCACGACGTCGAGTTGCCCGGTGCCGAAGACCGGGAACTCGCGGCGCACGGCGAGGATCCGGCGCATCCAGTGCAGGAACGAGCTCGGATTGCGCTGCTGGGCCTCGACGTTGATGGCGCTGAAGCCGTAGACGGGATCCATGAGCGGGGGCAGGTAGAGCTGGGCGAAGTCGGCCCGGCTGAAGCCAGCGTTGCGGTCGGGCGTCCAGTGCATCGGGGTCCGGACGGAGTCGCGGTCACCGAGGTAGAGGTTGTCCCCCATCTGGATCTCGTCGCCGTAGTAGAGGACCGGGCTGCCCGGCAGGGTGAGGAGTAGGTAGAAGAGGAGCTCGGAGAGTCCCCGGTCGCGGTCGAGCAGCGGGGCCAGTCGCCGGCCGATGCCCATGTGCCGCTTCATGCGCGGATCGCGGGCGTATTCGGCGAACAGGTAGTCGCGCTCTTCCTCGGTGACCTTCTCCAGGGTCAGCTCGTCGTGGTTGCGCAGGAAGATGGCCCACTGCGCCCCCTCGGGCGGGGTGGGCGTCTGAGCCAGGATCTCGGTGATCGGGTAGCTCTGCTCGCGGCGGACGGCCACGAACAGGCGGGGCATGAGCGGGAAGTTGAAACAGAGGTGGCACTCGTCTCCGTTGCCGAAGTAGTCGGCCACGTCGGAGGGCCACCCGTTGGCCTCGGCCAAAAGGATGCGACCGGGGTAGCGGGCGTCCACCTCGGCCCGCACCCGGCGGATGAAAGCATGAGTCTCCGGAAGGTTCTCGCCGGTCGTACCGTCCCGTTGGTAGAGATAGGGCACGGCATCGAGCCGGAACCCGTCGAGCCCAAGATCGAGCCAGAAGCGCACCACCTCCAGCATGGCCTGGGTCACCTCGGGGTTGTCGTAGTTGAGGTCGGGCTGGTGTGTGTAGAAGCGGTGCCAGTAGTACTGGTCGCGCAGGGGCTCGTAGGTCCAGTTGGACTTCTCGACGTCGATGAACACCACCCGGGCCTCGGGCCAGCGCTGGTCGTCGTCGTTCCACACGTACCAGTCGGCCTTGGGGTTGTCCCGGCTCTGCCGGGACTCGACGAACCAGGGATGGTCGGAGCTCGTGTGATTGATGACCAGGTCGGCGATGACCCGGATACCGCGATTATGCGCCTCGTCGAGCAGCATGGAGAGGTCCTCGACGGTTCCCGACTCGGGATGGACCGAGAAGTAGTCGCTGATGTCGTAGCCGCCATCCCGCAGTGGTGACGGGTAGAAGGGCAGCAGCCAGATGCAGTCGATGCCCAGCCATTCGAGGTAGTCGAGCTTGGCGATGAGCCCCGGGATGTCGCCCACCCCGTCGTTGTTGCCGTCGAAGAACCCGCGGATGAACACCTCGTAGAACACGGCCCTCTGGAACCAGTGCGGGTCGTCGGCCGCGTCGGGCAGGGGCAGACGCCGGGTGACGATGTCCTGGGCGAGCCCTTCGAGGGTGGCCACCCGCCGGACTCTGGTCGGGATCTGCTCGGTGGTCACGCTGCGAACGCTACCGGAGGTCATCACATCTCCTTCGGCATTCGTCACATCGGTCACGGCACATCAGTCACGGCACATCACCGCAAATCACTGCGCATCACGGCGTATCCAGCGCGTGGCCATCAGCCGAGCCGTCGCCGAGGACATCGGCGAGCAGGCGGTCAGCGGCCTCGTACGGATCAATCTCGCCGGCCGCCACGGCCGCCGTCAGGGTTCTGGCACGGTCGGACGCGGCGACCTGTCCGATCCGTGCATCGACCCGGGCGGCCAGGATCTGGTGGAACTCCCGCTCGAGCCGCCGGCGTCGCACGGTGTCGAGCTCGCCGCTGTCGACGAGATGGCGTCGGTGGTCGCAGATGGCCCTCCACAGCTCGTCGGTTCCATCTCCGGTCTGGGCCACCGTCTTGATGATGGGTGGCCGCCAGTCGGCGGGTGCGGAGAGCTCGAGCATGAGCTCGAGATCGCGCTGCGTCTCGCGAGCCCCTGGCCGGTCGGCCTTGTTGATCACCAAGAGGTCGGCGACCTCGAGCAGCCCGGCCTTGTTGGCCTGCACGGCGTCACCCCAACCGGGGTTCACCACCACCACCGTGGTATCGGTGGCCGCCGCCACCGCCACCTCCTGTTGGCCGACGCCGACCGTCTCGACGAACACGAGGGGGATGTCGGCCGCCGACAGCACGCGGAGGGCAACGGGAACGGCGAGGGCCAGGCCGCCCAGGTGGCCCTTGGTGGCCATCGAGCGGATGAACACTCCGTCGTCGAGCGCGTGGCCCTGCATGCGCACCCGGTCGCCGAGAATGGCCCCGCCCGTGAAGGGCGACGTCGGGTCAATGGCCAGCACGGCCACCGGCCCCGGCTGGTCGAGGCCTCGCTCCCGGGCGACGGAGATGAGCCGGTCGGTGAGGGTCGACTTGCCGGCTCCCGGGGAGCCGGTGATGCCCACCGAGTAGGCATGCCCTGGCGAGGTGTAGGCGAGCGCCGCCACCGACCGGGAGGCGTCGCCGCCTCGTTCGACCCGGGTGAGCAGCTTGGCCAGGGCCACCCGGTCACCACTTCGGGCCGACTCGAGCTGAGTGGCGGCATCGGATGCGGAGGGCCCGGCCATCGGGGTCGAGAGCGTACTGGCCCGAGACCGGGGCGTCGGTCCCAGATCAGGCCCGGACGACGCGCGCGCCCAGCGAGGCCAGCTTGCCGGCGAAGTCCTCGTAGCCACGGTCCACATGGCGGGCGTCACTGATCACCGTCTCACCATCCGCTACCAGCCCGGCTAAGACCAAGGCGGCCCCAGCCCGCAGGTCGACGGCCCGCACCGGCGCTCCGGACAGGCGATCGCCCCCCCGGACCACAGCGTGGTGGCCTTCGGTGCGGATGTCGGCCCCCATGCGCCGGAGCTCGTCGACATAGCGGAAGCGGCCGAAGAAGAGGTTCTCGGTCACGATGCCGACGCCCTCGGCCACCGTCAGCAGGGTCACGAGCAACGGCTTGTAGTCGGTGGCGAAGCCGGGATAGGGCAGGGTGGCCACATCCACCGCCTGGAGGCGGGTGGCCGCCGACCGGGCTGCCCGCAGGCCCTCGGGCTCCTGGGTGACCTCGATGCCGGCCGCGGTGAGCTTGCGGATCAGCATCTCCATGTGCTCGGGCCGTCCGTCCTCGACCACCACTTCGCCCCCGGCCAGCCCGGCTGCCACCAAGAAGGTGGCCACCACCAGACGGTCCGGGACCACTTGGTGACTGGCCGGGTGCAGTGCGTCGACCCCTTCGACCTCGATGCGCGATGTCCCCGCCCCCCGAATGCGGGCGCCCATGGCGTTGAGGAAGTCGGCCAGGTCGCGCACCTCGGGCTCGCGGGCGGCGTTCTCGATGACCGTGGTCCCCTTGGCCATGGTGGCGGCCATGAGCACGTTGTCGGTCCCCGTGTGGCTCGGGTACTCGAGGACGACGCGGTTTCCGATCAGTCGGGGCCGCGACGCCACCGACGACTCGACCCGGCCCTCGACGTAGCCGTGAGCGGACTCGAAGGCCGCGCCCATGGTCTCGAAGGCGCGCAGGTGCATGTCGATGGGCCGGGGGCCGAAGTCGTCGCCACCGGGCATCGACACCCGCGCCCGGCCACAGCGGGCAAGCAACGGCCCGAGCACGACGACCGACGCCCGCATGCGCTCGACGAGCTCGTAAGGGGCTTCGGGGAGGAGCTCGACCGGGGTGGTGACCACCAGCTCATCCAATGCCGGACCGCGCTCGACGGTGACGCCCATTGCCCCGAGCACCTCGGACATGGTGTCGACATCGGTGATGCGAGGGACGTTGGTCAAGGTGTGGCGCCCCTCGGCCAACAGGCAGGCGGCCATGAGCTTGAGCACCGAGTTCTTGGCGCCGCCGGCCCGCACGGTGCCGGAAAGCGGCCCGTTCGGGTTGATGACGAAGCGGTCCACGCCGCCAGTATGACGCAGCACGTCTCGCGGCCTCGGGGATGGAGCCGGCCCACCGGGGTCGATGGAGCCGGCGGGGCGGTCGGGCCACAGCCGCTCGATCGACGGATCAGGTGTCCGGTCGGATCAGGTGACGGCTCGCTCGCGCCAGCGACCGAAGACGCCGGCGAGCGACTCGACCATCTCCCCGATGGTGGCGTAGGCCCGCACGGCGTTCGAAGATGGCCGGCATGAGGTTGCGGGTCGGATCGGACGCGTCGTCGGCCAGTTGGGCGAGGGTGGTGACCACCGCGTCGGTGTCCCGGTGGCGCTTGACCTCGGCCAGGCGCTTGCGCTGGGCGTCTTCGACCTCGGCCCCGATGTGGAGGGTGGGAAGGTCGCTGTCCTCATTACCGCTGGTGAAGTCGTTGACCCCGACGATGATCGACCGCCCCGACGACACGCGCCGCTGGAGACGGTAGGCGGCGTCGGCGATTTCGGTCTGGAACCAGTTGGACTCGATGCCGGCCACCACCCCCTCCAGCATCGAGCCTTCTCCCAGCCCGTCGAGGTGGGCAAAGACGGTCTCGGCCTGGGCACACATCTCGTCGGTGAGGGACTCGATGAGCCACGACCCCCCGAGAGGGTCGGCCACGTTCGCCACCCCCGTCTCGTGGGCGATGACCTGCTGGGTGCGAAGGGCGATACGGGCCGCCTTGTCGGTGGGGAGGGCCAAGACCTCGTCCATGGAGTTGGTGTGCAGGCTCTGGGTGCCGCCCATCACGCCGGCCAGGGCCTCGATGGCGGTGCGGACGATGTTGAGCTCGGGCTGTTGGGCGGTGAGGGAAACCCCGGCCGTCTGGGTGTGGAAGCGCAGGCGCTGAGACCGCGGGTCCTCCGCCCCGTAGCGGTCGCGCATCCAGGTGGCCCACAGGCGCCTGGCGGCCCGGTACTTGGCGATCTCCTCGAAGAAGTCGATGTGAGCGTTGAAGAAGAAGGAGAGCCGGGGGGCGAAGTCGTCGACCAAAAGGCCACTGGCCTGGGCCGCCTCCACATAGGCGAAGCCGTTGGCCAGGGTGAAGGCCAGCTCCTGGGCGGCCGTCGAGCCCGCCTCCCGGATGTGGTAGCCGGAAACGGACACCGGGTGAAAGAGGGGCATCTCGGCGGCGCAGAAGCCGATGACGTCGGTCACGAGGCGCAGATGAGGGCCGGGGCGGGAAGATGTACTCCTTCTGGGCCTGGTACTCCTTCAGCATGTCGTTCTGGAGGGTGCCGCCGAGGCGGGAGCGCTCGGCGCCGGACCCCTCGGCGGCCACCACGTAGGCGGCCAGGGCCATGGGGGCCGGCGAGTTGATGGTCATCGACGTCGTGGTGGCGCCGAGGTCGATGCCCGAGAAGAGGTCCTCCATGTCGGCCAGGGTGTCGACGGCCACGCCGCAGCGCCCGACCTCGCCCTCCGACAGCGGGTCGTCAGAGTCACGGCCCATGAGGGTGGGGAGGTCGAAGGCCACCGACAGGCCGTTCCCGCCGGTCCGGAGCAGCTCGCGGAAGCGGGCGTTCGTGTCCTCGGCCGTCCCGAAGCCGGCGAACATGCGCATCGTCCACAGCTTCGAGCGGTACATGGAGGCATACGGCCCGCGGGTGAAGGGATAGACGCCCGGCCACTCCCCCGTCCGGCGGTCACTGTCACCGGGTCCGTAGACGGGCTCGAGCGGGATGCCCGACATCGTCTCGAAGTCGGCGTCGCGATGGGAAGCTGCCGCGTACTCGACGGCCCACTGCTCGAACCCGCTCATCACTCCCGGTTCCTCGTCAGGTTGCCCCGTCACGCCCACGCCCCCAGCATAGAGACAGAGACGGTGCTTCAATAGGGTCGCCCCGGACTGCCGCCGTCCGTGCCCACTATGGTCGGTGTCCGTGATGGCCCCGTGAGCGCCGCCCCCGAGGCTCCCGACCGCAACCTGGCCCTCGAGCTCGTGCGGGTCACCGAGGCAGCGGCGCTGGCCGCCTCGCGGTTCATGGGGAGGGGCGACAAAGAGGGCGCCGACAATGCCGCCGTCACCGCCATGCGCATCGTGCTCTCCACCATCGCCATGGACGGTGTGGTCGTCATCGGCGAGGGCGAGAAGGACAAGGCGCCGATGCTGTTCAACGGCGAGCGCATCGGGGACGGATCCCCACCGAAGGCCGACATTGCCGTGGACCCCATCGACGGCACCACCTCCACCGCCCTCGGTCGGGGCGGCGCCCTGGCCGTCATCGCCGTCTCCGAGCAGGGGACGATGTTCGACCCAGGGCCGTGCGTCTACATGGAGAAGCTGGCCGTCGGGCCGAGAGCAGTTGGGGCCATCGACATCACCAGGCCCATCGAGGACAATCTCAAGGCGGTGGCTGCGGCCAAGGGCACGTCGGTCCGCGACCTCACTGCCGTCATCCTCGACCGACCGCGTCACGAGGAGATCATCGCCACCGTGCGCCGGAGCGGTGCTCGCATCCGGCTGATCACCGACGGCGACGTGGCTGGCGCCATCGCCACCTCGTGGCCCGACACCGGTGTCGACATCCTCATCGGGATCGGCGGCACTCCCGAAGGGATCCTGGCCGCCGCCGCCCTCAAGTCGATGGGCGGTGAGATGCATGGGCGCCTCTACCCCCGCGACGACGCCGAGCGGAAGGTGGCCATCAAGGCCGGCTACGACGTCGACGCCGTGCTCACCACCAATGACCTGGTGCGCGGCGACAACTGCTTTTTCGCCGCGACCGGTATCACCGACGGCGAGCTGCTGAACGGCGTCCGCTACGACGAGTTCGGCGCCTCCACCCAGTCGCTCGTGATGCGCTCGAAGTCCGGAACCGTCCGCCTCATCGACGCCAGGCATCCTCTGCACAAGCTCAACGAGTACAGCGCCATCCAATTCGGCTGACTCGGCGAGCGCCGGCTGCGGGTGACGGACGCGGCGCAGACCTTCTCTGTCAACGGACCACAGCACCGCCACTGTCGCGGCTGCCGAGGTCCGTGGGAATTCGGTCGGCTTTCTCATCGGTGCCGGTTGCTTGGCCGGCGCGGCGCCTTCGGCCGTCGTTTTCGTCAATGCCACGAAAGCGGCTCTCCGGATCTGAGCGGGGTGCGGTGGCCCGGCCAGCTCGCGGTCGCGTACCTCGCCCCGGAACAACACTTCCGGGCGTGTGGATAACTAGCAACCAACAGAGATTTCCCGGCTGGCGGATGTCGATTCAGACCAGCATCTGTCGAAGCCATGCAAGAGCTTTGATGCCCTGAGCGAGCTGAAACTTTCGCATGGTGGGCAGTCCGGGTGGAGGCTTCTGGGTGGCGCCATAGATAAAGAAGCCAGCCAGACTTGCGAGCACGCTACACACTGCCTGGTCGTCGGCTCCATGAGCTAGGGGGTGATCCCAGAACACCGTCTGTGGATCTCCACCACCCTGCATGGCCACGCTCGGAAGGAAGTAGACGAGATCAACCCATGGAGCACCGATCTTGGCATGGGGCCAATCGACAAAGGTGACCCCCGCGGCAGTCAACAGCATATTGTCGGCACGGATGTCGGTGTGAAGCAGCGTTGACCCTTGGTGGGCACTGTCCGCCGTGGAGGCAACTTCAGAAAGCAGTTCTACGTTTTCCCGTGCCCAGGCATCTAGTCCGGGGAGCTCATCCAACGCACTGGGATCGGGGCAGAGGGACGCCCAGCCGTTCAACCCACCTGGGATGGTCGCCGGAGGAGCCGGAATCGGCGAGGGAGTCAGGATGCTCGCCAGGGCGGCCATGGCCTCAAGGACTCGGTTCAGCTCCCCTGGCTGCCAGGGTAGGACCGGTGGTACTCCTACGATCTCTTCAAAGATGAGGACTACCCACTCGTCCGGTTCCATCGAGGCAAGCAACTGTCGCCCGCCACCAGCATGGGACCATCTTCACTTGAGTTCCGACAGCAGCATGGGACCACCCTTCCGCCAGTAATGGGACCACCCCCTGGGGGGTCCACCAGCGCCGGCCCGCCAGCCGGTGCACTCGCCGCCATCGGTCAACGGACCAAGGAGCGGCGATGTCCTTCCGGGAGGTGCGGGTGTTCGAGGTGCGAGAGGTGCTCCGGCTGTGGCTGGCCGGTGAGGGACTGCGCTCAGTTGAGCGCCTGGCAGGGATCGATCGCAAGACGGTCCGGCGCTACGTCGACGCGGCCATCGACACGGGCCTGGACCGCCAGGGCGGAGAGGACCAGCTCAACGACGTCTTTCTGGCTCTGGTGGTGGAGAAGGTGCGGCCGCATCGCACCGATGGCCACGGCGCTGCCTGGCGAGCGCTGGAGCCCCACACCGAGAAGATCCGGGCCTGGCTCGACGACGAGGACCTGACTGTGGTGAAGGTCCATAGCCTCCTCGCCCGCCAGGGGGTGGTGGTGCCGGTCCGGACCTTGGAGCGCTTCTGCGTCAAGTTGTGTGGACCACGGCGGGGCCAAGGGACGACGGTCCGGGTGGCCGATGGGAAGCCCGGAGACGAGCTGCAGGTCGACTTCGGCCGCATGGGACTGCTGTTCGACTCCGAGACCAACCGGCGCCGGGTGTGCCATGCGCTCATCTTCACGCCCTGTGTGAGCCGCTACAGCTTCGTGTGGTTGTGCTTCTCCCAGAGGATCGCCGATGTCATAGAGGGCTTCGAGGCGGCATGGAGGTTCTATGGCGGGGTGTTTCGCTGTGTCATCCCCGACAACATGTCGCCCATCGTCGACAAGGCGAACCCGCTCGAGCCGAGGCTCAACCAAGCCTTCGTCGAGTACGCCCAGGACCGGGGGTTCCTCATCGACGCCACCAGGGTCCGCCATCCGAAGGACAAGCCCAAGGTGGAGCGCACCGTCCCCTATGTGCGCCGCTCGTTCTTCGCCGGCGAGCACTTCGTGGACCGAACCGACGCCCAGCGCCGGGCCGAGTGCTGGTGCACGACGACGGCAGGACTCAGGGTGCACGGCACCACGGCGTGCCGACCGGCCGAGCACTTTGTCACCGTCGAGGCCCCCGAGCTCGCCTCGGCGCCGGCAGACGTCTATGACCTGCCCCACTACGCCACCCCGAAGGTGCACCGGGACCACCACATCGAGGTGGCCAAGGCTCTTTACTCGGTGCCCGGCAACCTGATCGGCCGCCATGTCGATGTCCGGGCCGACCGCCAACTGGTGAAGATCTTCTTCCGGGGACAGCTCGTGAAGATCCATCCCCGCCAGGCCCCCGGCGGCCGCTCCACCCACGCAGAGGACCTGCCGAGCGACAAGAGCCTCTACGCACTGAGGGACTTGAAGCGCCTTCAGTCCATGGCGGCGGAGCACGGACCGGCCATCGGCGCCTATGCGGCGGTGATCCTCGATCATCCACTGCCGTGGACCAAGATGCGCCAGGTCTACGCACTGCTCGGGCTCGTGAAGAAATGGGGGCCCGAGCGAGTGAACGAGGCGTGTGCCAAGGCGGCTGAGGCCGAGGCATACAGCGTCTCGCTCATCGGTCGCATGCTCGAGCGCGCCACGGAGTCCGGCATCGGCCAGCCCCCGGTGCAGGGCACCTTGCTCACGGGCCGCTTCGTCCGACCGCTCGAGGACTTTCGCATTTCCCCAGCAAAATCCCGGGACCCAGACACCGGAGACGGTGTCGATCGGGCCGCAGAAGACAGCACAGCGGGTGGTGTGGCATGACCACGCCGACCCCCACCGTCTCTGCCGAGTTGAAGGGGGTGCTGCGCCAGGTGAAGCTCGGCCGCTGCCTCGACACGCTCCCCGAGCGCCTGGCCCTGGCCAAGTCGAGGAACATGGGCCACGCCGAGTTCTTGGAGCTGGTGCTCTCCGACGAGGTGACCAGACGAGAGACCAGCTCGGCGGCGCTTCGGGCCCGCACGGCAGGGCTCTATCCCGACATGTGCCTCGAGCACTGGGACGAGACCACCGAGGCCACCTTCGACCGCCAGACCTGGGACGAGCTGTGCTCGCTGCGCTTTATCGACGCGGGGCACAACGTCATGATCATGGGCCCGGTCGGGGTGGGAAAGACCTTCATGGCCTCTGCCCTCGGGCACGTGGCCGTGCGCCGGCGTTACAGCGTGACCTTCTGCCGCACCGACGTGCTCTTGAAGAGACTGCGGGCCAGTCGCCTCGACAACAGCCACGACGCCGAGATGCGAAAACTCATGCGGGTGGATCTGCTCATCTTGGACGACTTCGCCCTGCAGCCCTTTGATGCCCTGGACACGGCCGACATCTACGAGCTCGTGGTGGAGCGCCACCGGACAGCCTCCACCCTCGTCACTTCCAACCGGGAGCCGGTCGAGTGGATCGGGCAGATGACAGACGCCCTGCTCGCCCAGTCGGCCATCGATCGCCTGCAGTCGGCCGCCTACGAGCTCATCTTGGAGGGCGGCTCCTATCGACACCGTCAGAAGCCGGGCCTCGATGTCGGCGGGACGACTCCTCGGGCACCACGCCGCCGACGGCGCCCTTGACCGATGCCTCGCCAACCGTCATCATCAACTCGCCGACGCTGGAATCTCCTGAGAGGTGGTCCCTTCACACTGACGGAAGGGTGGTCCCATCAGCGTGGCGGGCGACAAGCAACCGAGGAGCGGGAAGGGCATTCGGCATTGCCCCGGCGATCCTGGCTTCTCGCCGATAGATCTCCTGCCCACCGGGGGCGCCCGACACCTCATCAGGAGCGATGGCTTTCACAAAGACACCGCTGCCATCATCCAGGGTCAGCCTGGACGCCAGCGCAGGTGAAAACCCCCCCGCCTGCCTGGATGCCGTCGTGACGGATCGCCCCAGATACTGCTCGATCGACGCTCTCACGCCGAGAGGAACCTGATACCAGTCCAGTCGAGTGCCGGCGATGCCGGTCAGCAAGGGATCGATCGACTCCTCTGGTTCCACAACACAATGATCGCACTGGCTTCAACGAATCCGTAGGGACCGCTGTCCCATCGCGTCCCGAACGCTACCGGATGGGCGGGATTCCGGATTGGTCACACCGGCGCGGGCGCGCTCCACCTAGGTCAAACTCGATTCGAGCCGTCCAGCGTGGATCGTTCGGGTCGGGGGCGGCATAGAAACTACTGAGTTCGCATCTCGCCGCTAGCTCCGTATCGACTCCCACCACGAAGCTCACCTCGTGGTCTCGGGGAGCGAGGAAGTTTCGTCCCGTCGTGCTGCTCAGAGGATGAATGAGCTGGGCGATGTCATCGGTGGCGGGAGTGGTGATGTCTGCCCAGCGAATCGCCTGCCAATCTGGTCTCTTCGCAGGTGGAGGGTGGTTTGACAGCGTCCGCCAGAGTCCACTGCCACGGGACATATCGACTTCGGTCGTCTCCCGGGGTCGGTCGGCAGCCTGATGGCCGGGTTCTACAGCGGTTGGCCGTCGATCCTCAAATCGGTAAGGACCATGCTCGTCCCCGCGATGAGATGGCCCGCGAAGAAGCCCTCTCGGCCGCCGGAGGGGGAGCCAACAGGGATCGTGGCCTCGCCGCCCTGGATCGGATCACCCCAAGGGGGCTGCTTCTGACCCGCTGTCCAGACCACGAATTGCACCTGGTTCGTGGCAGTCACCGTACGGGCACACATGTTCAGGGGATAGACGGCTGGTGAATAAGGCAGGAAGGTCAAAATCGTCTGGCCGAACAGGGTAAAGGGGCGGTCCGCATCGCTGGTGTTCCATAGGTGGAAGTTGAAGGCCTCGGAATCGGAGAAAAGGACGTTCCGAGTGACGGTGATGGCCTTCATCGTTCCATTGGCGTCGTTCAACCGCAGAACGATTCCCTGCTGGTCGATGCCGTGACCAGTCAAGAAGGTTCCACAGACCGTCGAATCGGGCTCGTCTGGGCTGGCGCCCTCCCAAAAGAACTCCCTTTCGTTGCCACCGCTCTCCTCAGGCGCGGCGACGACAACCGTTCCAGGGTCAGGATGCGAGTAGGAGTACCCCGCACCATCCGGTGTGACGGAGGCGGCCGAGACGGCGGATTCCACGGGCGAACGTAAGAAGCCAGAGTTGAAGGCAAGCACGCCTCCATCGGCAGCAACGACCGAGTCGCCACCGGAGGCCTTGTCCGGGGTAGCACCTGTCGCCGTCGAGCTCGAGCCGAGGCCACTCACCGAGCACAACACGACCGTAAGCACCGATACTGCGGCAACGGGGGCCCAAGTTCGTTTCGATCGAGCCAGGTTGCCGGAGCGCAAGTTGGGGGCCTCTTCGTGTTGCTCGGAGGCTGCCCCGGCCTCCACGCAGCGACTGGTGGACCCGCCTCCTATACCCCGGCGTATGCGGCGGAACCTTCATGGGTGACCGCGGAGTAAGTAACGGCGCCCTCGAGCGCTTGGCTTCATTACCGGTGATGTCGCTGTGGACCAGCACAGGTCGGTTCTCCGCCACTTCACTTTGCGACGGAGCCGAAGAACGGGCCGCCGATGGCCAGCGCAAAGGGCAGAAACCTCCAGGAACCGACGCACGACCATGACGATTGTCACGCAAACCGATAGACGGCGAGGGCCGTCGCCCAAAATCGGACCCGCGCCCAAATCGAGCTGGAAGTCCGAGAGCTTTGAGATCGAGACCGGTGCCGCGTCAGTTGAAGTCGTCCTCGAAGACGGGGTTCCGGACCACTGGGCCGAGTGACCGACGGGACTTTCACCTCACGGCTCGCATCGACCGCCAAGGTCATCCTTCGGCGAGCCGGGAAGCGGCCGAGGTTTGGACGCCGAACAGCCAACGTGGCCAGAGTTCTGAGCGTCTCGGTCTAGTACCCAGTGCGGAGACCGCTCGGTTCAACCCTCAGTGAACATACCCGTGCCGCCAATCGCCGCCTCTGAAAATGACGACAGACCTGGTCACCGGGTCGGGAGCGGGTCAGTTATTCGCCGTGGTTAAAGGCGTCGTCGGGGATGTTCTCTGTCGGCATTCAGTATCCGGGGCGGCTTGCCGCTCGGTCGTCGCCCAATAGCCAGTTACTTCGATTGCAGACGCAGCGCGAGACGCATCCTGCACTGGGATGTAAACGGCACCCGGACAGCCGACCGTCGGCGGATCGGGGTCAATCACCCAAGTCGCCGGCTTTGCGAACTGCTCCTGCTACTTTGCGTTGCTGTTGTGCAACTCCGCGAACGTGGGCTCAGGCGTGTCCGGAGGGAGGTGCGGCTTGACGACCTCATTGAACCAGGCGTCGTGCTGATCGATCGAGTCCCAGATCTCAATCACCGTGATACCGCCATCTTCCACTATGGCGTAGTGGGCAACAAAGCCGTCAGCCTTACTCTGAGATGGCATGGCTTCAGCGGCGACTTGGTCGTACACCTCGGCAGGCATGCCCGGCGCGTGGTGCTGCTTTAGGACTGTCATAGATACCTTTCAACTCGGGGCCAGAAGGGCCGGACCTCGATATGCTGTCATAATCAGCGGCTGCGTCCGTTCGTCGTACAGATACTGCGCGGTCGAGGGTGAGTTCCCACATCACCGGTTGTGGATCTAGGTGGAGTACGACCCTGGCGATGAGTTTCGCTCGCTACTACCGTCAAACTGACATGAAATCTACAAATCTCGCAGACCTATACGGGCTACCGCTCATCGACTGGCTCGACATCGAACGACGACTTGCACAAGGAATAAGCCAGGCCCCGGGGACGGGGGGACCAGATCGCCACACTTGTTGGCTGGCGACGATCAATCAAGGAGGAAGCCCCCATGTGACCGGAGTTGGGGCAGTTTGGTTCGACGGTGCCTTCTGGTTCGAGACGGGTGAGAAGACTCTCAAAGGGAGGAACCTTGCCCGCGATCCGCGCTGCTCCTTGAGCCTGGCGACGCACGAGTTCGACCTCGTTATCGAGGGAGTGGCCGAAAAGATCACGGATCGGGCGACGGTTGCCACGATGGCGAAGAAGTGGAGTGCACAGGGGTGGCCCGCTCAGGTCGATACGTCTGGTGTGGCGCTTACTGCTGACTACAGCGCCCCTTCCGCAGGGCCCCCTCCATGGAGGATCTACCGGATCGCAGCAACGCAAGCGACAGCACTGGCGACGATCGGTGTGGGTGGGGCAACGCGGTTTCAGTTCACGGTGGAGTGATGGCATGGGTGCGTGGCAACGTCAACCATGACCTCTTTCGACGGTCGTGCTGGGCTAGCTCATTGGAGTGCCCCCCGATTCGCCGGGTCGGTGATCCAGTGCGGCACCTGAAGGGCATCCGGCTCAACCGGGTGCCTTACCGCCGCCCTCGTGATCCGGTTAGTCCCCTGAGCTCTCGACTGCGTCGACGACGATCGATTCACTGAAGTGGTTGCCATTTACCTGGAAGGCAAAGCAGCCCGGCTCGGAGACATAGGTACCCGCAATTGCCGCTCGATTTCCGGCAAAGTCATTCACAGTCGGACCAGGCGGCACGAATAGAGGACCCGGCAGAGCTCCGTCCAGTAGAGCGATCCGACCTGCGCCGTCAATCCCTTTAGCTCGAACAATGAATGGCCCCTGGTATGACGGAGCGCTAATCCAGGTTGTCTTGAACGCCATCCAGCCTGGGGTATCCGAAGGCGAAAGGTCGACGGATCCGGCCAGCAAGTCCCCAGTGCTCTGAGCAAGGACCAACTGGACCGGCCCCTTTCCAAGCCCTACCCCGCTGTAGTTGTAGTAGTACCGGGTGTTGACTACCTCGCCTCGACTGGCGGGACAACACACCGCTCCGCTCCTCACGACAGGCAGATGCAGCGGTCGATCAATCAGATTGCGAGGCACCGAGCCAGTCGTAAACCGACTGCACACGGAGCCTTCGTTCAAACAGACCTGTGCGTAGGTTGGCGTGACGTTATTTGAAGACGGAGGCCGTTCCCTTGGTGCGGAGGCCGTGGTGCAAGCAGTGAATGAAAGCACCATGCCCACCAGCACGATGCCCAAGATGCTTCGCCCATGCCGTACCTCGGCCACCTACAGGACATTAGTGAGGGCTCTCGTTCGTGTCTTGCCTAGAGCTCCTCTACCGCCGGTTAGTCAGCACCTCAAATGAGCCGTGAGAAGCTGTTCGCATGGCCGAGCCAGACTCACCAGGTGACCAGTTTTGGCTGATCGATCCTCCGACCGGGGGAACCCGTCCCGATCGATCCCGGAGCGAGACGGAAGAGCGGCGAGTTCCTTGCTTCCATTCCAGGGGGAACTGGAATACCTGGAGACCGAAGCGACAGGATGCGCAATCGGCCATCCACCATCACTCTGATGCCAGATTACGGCGTTGATGTACCCCTCTGGCCTCGGGAGGTGGAGACCGATGCTCTCGTATCTGAGAGACTGATCGAGAAGTTGATCGCCTGGCAGGAGCTGTTCGCCACCAACTTTGGCCAATCGGGTTGGGCTTCCCAGGATGACCGGGAGCGGTGGGTTGAGCAGGCCGTGGCCTTAGCGGCCGAACTGCGGGGGGAGGTAGCGGGTCGAGTCGGAGTCGAGGTCGATTTGAGGCCCGCCAACCCTGGCTATCTACACACATCCCAACTTGATCGTCCCCCGCCTACCTGACTTCGACCGCGTATCCCTAAATATTGGAAGTGCGGGGCGGTTATCGAGTTCCACCGATCGGCACAACGGTGACATGGGACCGCCGCCCCCTGCGGTCCCCGTCTCAGGGTTTCGCTGGGTTGCCCACGGTCCCGAACGCAGGCTGAAGAGCCACCGCCGTCACGCTGGGATACCCGCCTGGACAGACCGACGGCAACTGGGCTGTGGCCTCCAACGGCGACTGGCTGCCAGGAGGTATCGACTTCACCTTCACGGTATTCACGCATCCAGCCGTCGAGCCTGCGGGTGGCGTTACATCGGTCCATCCGTAGCCGAAATAGGCCGAACTGTCAGGAGCTAAGGCGACTGGGTGCGGCCCGGGATCGGCGATCTGATACGAGCCACCTTCTCTGATCGCTGCACCAATGATCTGACCCGAGGGAGAAATCGGCTGCAGCGTCGGATAGCCGTCCAGTATGCAGGTCACTCTTGACTCATTTGTGAGTCGAAAGAAGACACCCGGTTGTTGTGCCACGCCCGGTACAATGCGGTCCAGTGTGAGCAGAAGGTGTGACGTAAGGCAGATCGCTACCCTGGGAGCCGTCGCGATGGGTGTTGGTTGGCTCCGGGGAGTTGCGGCACAGGCTGTCAGGAGCATCGCGATCCCGGCGAAAGGCATTATCTTGCGCCGCCAGATCATTTTGGAACGGTAGCCAGCTGGTGCTCCATGCACACTCACTCGGGGTGTCCCCGATCGCCTGTGCCCTCAACACCGGTTCCGTGGGGCCCGGTCGCCGAAAACCGCCCAAAAGCGCCGTCCGCAGAGAACCAGGACACCAGGGGGCGGCTACTCGAGGCGAGCGGCAGGGAGGCGGGACAGGGCCTCAAGCTGACGGCGGCGAGGTGTACCTGTACACGGGGGCACTCTTGGCGCCCTGTGCCGTGACCCCAAGAGCGATACAGGCATTGGCGGTGGGGCATGAAATCGAGCCAATGCTCAGGTAGGACTGTCCGTAATAGTTCGGCGCTCCCGGCGGAACCTCGAATGTGACCTTCGTCCAAGTCGCCCCCGAATCGGCCGTACCGAGGATCACCGACGATCCACCGTCGGAAGTTTGGCCGATCTGTTCTGGAACAGCTTCCGACCCCGTGAGCCAGCACGTTGATGCCGTCGCACAGGCGACATTCGTTAGCTCTGGCTGCGGTACGTCGGATGGCAGCGGGCGCATTTGCCAGGTCAATCCGAAGTTCGCTGTCGTCGCAACCCCAGTGACGAGGTTGGCCGACGCCGTGCTGCAACCATTCGACCCTGGTGGTGGAGTGTCGAATGGCCCCGAGCATTTGTCCTGGTTTGGGACGGATTGGAGTCCAAGGACCAAACAGGCTCCTCCGTCCACGCAAGATAACCCGGCGCCAGTGGGATAGATTTCGAGTTGGGCCGGTAGTTGACCAAGCGTCCACCGTTTGCCGCCATCGACGGTGAGCATTGCGACGCTCGACAGGCGGGGGCCGTCTGCCCCCCGAGCGATCGGCTCTTGGCCGCTTATCAGTAGGCAGCGACTGGTGGCTGCACAGCTCATCGCCGCAACGCCGTCTTCGCCAGACAGCTTGTGACTGGTCCAGTGCTGTCCCGCATCAGCCGTGCTCACAAAGGATTCGTGCGGTTCCTTTCCCGGTGGTGCGGGAAGGCCGCCATACCGAGCCCGGTTCGGCGGGTTCGCGATGATGCCGCTGCATGAGGTGGCGCTCGGGCACGAAAGCCGAATGAGTGTCCCGCCGAGGTGTAGCGGGATCAATGTCCATTGGTGTCCACCGTCCCCAGTCGCTAGCAACAAGGGCTTGCGATTCAAAGTGCCCCCCAGAAAGCAGCTCTGGGCGTCCCCACAGGCGAGCGGAGTAGTGGGATCGACGCCGCTCGGGACGGGCAGGACCGACCAAGTCAGTCCGAAGTCGGAGGAGACATAAAGGGATACTGAGAGAAGCGGCGCGTTCCCTTTCGGCGATGCGTACTTAGGCGCTAGGCCGTAACACGCCGAGACCATGGGACACGTCAGAGTCCCGGGTGGAGGTCCTGAGGTGCTCTGGTTCCACCCGAGACTGACAAGATTGCTCACGAGTTTCCACGTCGTCGATGGGCTGGTGCTGTAGATCTGGTGCGGGAGCGCCCGGGACGCGACCGAGGGCGTCACAGCCGGACCTTTCGTCCTGGAGCCACCTGCGAATCCGATCGACAGTACCGCCCCAAGCAGCACTACGGCCGCAGCAGTACCGAGCAAGTACCGGTTACGCCGCGTCTGTTCTGGGCGCGGTCCCACACGGATTGGTGCAGAAGCCGCATCACCGTCCGCAGGTCGAGTCTCATCGGTTTCGGTAATCAGCTCGAACAACTCGTCGAACTCCGATCGCGTTGCCAAGACGTCGACTGCTTGGGGGTCGACTGGATCGAGCTTCCGAAGCTGATCGATTGATCGTGACGCTCTCATTTGGTACCGATTCCCTCGTCCGTCTCGCTGGTGGTCGCGGACATCTGGCTTTCAAGTGGTATATGTCGTAAGGGAAGTGTGTGTTTCGAATGAACGCCTTCATCACTCATCGCGGCCGCCAATCGAATACGGGCTCGATGGAGGCGGATTCGCGCTGCAATGGGAGAGCAATCGAGCACATAGGCGACAGACGCCGAGTCGAGGCCCTCCCAGCCGACGAGCGTGAGAATCTCACGATCGTCTTCCGACATCTTGGCAAGTAATAGGCGGGCTGTTAACGCATTCTCGCTGCTCGGGTTCGATTCTCCGACGATTCGGCTTGCCTCTGTACGGAGCCTCTCGATCACTTTGCTGCGGTGAAGGGACCGCCGGACCTGATTAGCCAGGACTCGGCGGGCTACGGCGTACAGCCAAAGAAGAGCTGATTCGCCATTCGGAACCTCTGTATGGCGACGCCAGGCGATTGTAAAGACCTCGGCTACAACGTCGGCGGCATCCTCTGGACTCGAAGTGCGACGCAGGGCATAAGCAAGCAGGCGGGGGCGCGTCGAGGCGTAGAGCGCGGCAAAGGACTCCTTGTCGTCGTCCCTGGGCGCCACCGACACTCCTCACCTCCCTGACGTCGTCTATGTCGGGAGATGCGGGATTGTTTCATCCAACGGGGAAGGCAGGAGGAGGCTCCGTTTATTGCCTGCCCCCTATCGGACTTCGGGGGCAGTCTTGCCAGCACGGGACAGACCGTGACCGGAGCAGGCGGGCGCCGGACATGTTGGCGCTGCCAAGGTCATCGCCACTCAGGCTCTCGGGAGGAATACCGTCGCCTTGGCTGTTGGGCTCTCACCAATGGCATTGACGGCCCTGACCCTGAGTGTGTAGTCATGGCCACCCCTGAGGCCCGTCACGGTACAGGCGGTGGGACCGGTGGCCGTGGGACCGGGCGACGTGCAGATGTTCTTGCCGCTGTAGACGGCGGACACCACGTAGTAGAGGATGGGAGACCCGCCGTCAGAAGCCGGAGCCGTCCAGGAGACGGAGATGGACCCAATGCCAGGCCTGGCGACGACCGCTGTGGGGGCATCGGGCCTCTTGATCCTGGTTCTGACCGACCCATGCTCGATCAGAGTCTGGCTGGTGCCCGTGCCGACCGCCCAGCAGTCTGAGGCGCTGATGCAGGCTACTCCTGCGAGACTCTTGGTTTCTGGCGTGTTGGGCGTGGTGACGATAGACCACGTGCTCCCGTTCCAATGTTCGGCAAGGGCAGGCCCGTACCCAACAGCCCAGCAGTCAGAGGCGCCGATGCAAGCGACTCCTGTCAGATAGACCTGTCCCAGGGGGGGACTCCCGGGGTTGGGTGTCGTGACAATGGACCAAGCACTGCCGTTCCAATGCTCGGCCAGGGTCAGCGGCAGACTGTTTGGACCGGTGTCAGCGAAGCCGACGGCCCAGCAGTCGGAGGCGCTGAGGCAGGCCAGTCCCGACAAAGCGTTGGTCTGTGAAGGGCTCGTATTGGGCGTGGCGACAATCGACCAAGCGCTGCCGTTCCACTGCAAGGCCAGGGTCTGTTCCGGTAGACCGCTGCGGCTGAGGCCCACGGCCCAGCAGTCCGAGAAGCTGATGCAAGTCACTCCTTGGAGATCGTTGCTCGGCGAACTCGTGTTGGGCGTGGTGACGATGGACCAAGCGCTCCCGTTCCAGTGCTCAGCGAGAGTCTGGGTGGCGACAGAACCGATGTTAGAGATACCGACCGCCCAGCAGTCGGAGGTGCTAACGCAGGCCACTCCATCGAGAAGGTTGGTCTGCGAACTCGTGTTAGGTGTGGTGACAATGGACCAAGCGCTCCCGTTCCAGTGCTCGGCCAGGGTCTCTTCCGAAGAACCGCTGCCGCTGTCAGCGGTTCCGACCGCCCAGCAGTCCGAGCTGCTGGCGCAGCTCACTCCAATGAGATCATTGGTCTGTGAGGGGCTGGTGTTGGGGGTGGTGACGATGGACCACGCGCTGCCGTTCCAGTGCTGGGCGACGCTCTGGACCGTTCCCCCGCTGAAGAAAGTTCCGCCGACCGCCCAGCAGTCCGATGCCGTGACGCAAGCCACTCCAGACAAAGGGGTGTTCCCTGGGGCCGAGACGATTGACCAGGTGAATCTGCTGGCGCTCGCTGCAGGGCTCGCCGTCAGGGCGCCTACTGCCAGGGTGGCAACGATGAACACGGTGGCGGCACTGGCCTGAAACGCCCGACGAAGGCTAAGCACTGAAAACCCCCTCTCCCTGGCCCGTAGCATCTCACGTGCGCCAGCTGAAATCTTAAGGCACGAGAGCTGCCAGCTCATCACGAGGCTGAGCGGCGGAACTCTCCAGCTCAACAGGCCCCGCGGTGAGCGTGGTAAGCAGCGCACCAAGTATTTCTGCGAATCTGACGCCGACGGCAACTCACCCCCGGCGGAGAGTCAGGACAGTATTCGTTGGGGCCCCCATTAGCGTCAGGTGCGTCCTATCGCGATCGCCGCACCCTGCCCATTTCGTCAATGCCACGAAAGCTGACCCGGCAGATATGAACGCGGTATTAGGCGAGGTGATCCTCGGCTGATACCGCGTCCAGAGGTCGGGCGGTCCTGCTGGGAGCTTGCATCGATCATCGGCTCGGTCAGCGCGGGCGTCCGTTGCGGCACCTTTGGCGAAGCCGGGGAGGGCGGGGAGGCCTACGGTCAGCATCTTCCTCCGGACCGAGCCGAACCCCGAGCCGGCTGTCGCGGCACTAGCTCGTCGCCTCCGCATGGCCGGTCACGTCGGTGACCCGTGCGGAGCCGCTACTCGGTGAGGCTCAGGAACCGCTCCCAGCGCCGCTTGTCACGCTCGGCCGCCCGGCGCCTCTCGGTACCCTCGCCGGCCTGCTCAAGCTCTTGCTCAGCCATCCGCAGGCGCTCCCGCAACTCCTCCACGTCCAGATCTCCGACAAGTTGAGCCTGCTCGACCAGCAGCAACGCGTGGTTGTCACCGACCTGAATGTAGCCTTCCGACTGCGCGAACCGAAGCACGTCTGTCTCGGTCTTGTACAGCCGAAGCTCGGTGGGCTCGAGCGTCGCCAACAGCGGCGAATGTCTAGCGAGAATGCCGATCAGACCCAACGTGGTGCGCGTCGAGACCATCTCCACCTCGCCGTTGAACACCTCACCCTCGGGCGTGAGCACTTCGACGGGAAACTTGGCGTGGGCCATCTAGTGCTCAGCTTCTCCCTCGCCGCGGGCATCCCGGATCACCTCGTCGATCGTGCCCTTCATGAAGAACGCGCGCTCGGGGAAATCGTCGTACTTGCCCTCGAGGATCTCCTTGAAGCCGCGGACCGTCTCAGCGACCGGGACGTACGTGCCTGGCGTGCCGGTGAACTGCTCGGCAACGTAGAACGGCTGCGAGAGGAACCGCTCGAGCCGGCGGGCCCGGGCGACCGCCACCTTGTCCTCGTCGGAGAGCTCGTCGATTCCGAGGATGGCGATGATGTCCTGCAACTCCTTGTAACGCTGGAGCACCTGCTGTACCTCGGTGGCGACGCGGAAGTGCTCCTCGCCCAGGATCTCCGCCTTGAGGATCGTCGAAGTCGATTCGAGCGGGTCGACTGCCGGATAGATGCCCTTCTCGGCGATCGACCGTGACAGCACTGTGGTGGCGTTCAAGTGCGCGAAGACTGACGCCGGGGCTGGGTCGGTGAGGTCGTCGGCGGGCACGTAGATCGCCTGCACGCTGGTCACCGAGCCCCGGCGCGTGGAGGTGATGCGCTCCTGTAGCTGGCCCATCTCTGATTCGAGTGTCGGTTGATAGCCGACCTGCGACGGCATCCGGCCGAGCAGAGCCGAGACCTCCGAGCCCGCCTGGACAAATCGGAAGATGTTGTCGATGAAGAGCAGCACGTCCTGCTCTTCCTCGTCGCGGAAGTACTCCGCCATGGTCAGACCTGAAAGGGCCACGCGCATGCGGGCGCCGGGCGGCTCGTTCATCTGCCCGAAGACGAGAATCGTCTTGTCGAGCACCCCGGATTCCTTCATCTCCAGCCACAGGTCGTTGCCCTCGCGCGAGCGCTCGCCGACGCCGCAGAAGGCCGACAGGCCACCGTGCTCCTGGGCGAGGTTGTGGATCAGCTCCTGGATGATCACGGTCTTGCCGACGCCGGCACCGCCGAACAGCCCAACCTTGCCGCCCTTGACGTAGGGCGCCAGCAGATCGACGACCTTGATGCCGGTCTCGAACATCTCCGTGGTCGGCGTCAACGCCTCGAGGGTGGGGGCCTCGCGATGGATCGGCCGGCGCTGGACGTCCGCCTCCATCGGGGCACCCGAGTCGATCGGCTCTCCCAGCAGGTTGAAGATCCTCCCGAGCGTGGCTCTTCCTACCGGAACGGTGATCGGGGCACCCGTGTCGATCACTTCGGCTCCGCGGGCCAAGCCGTCGGTGGTATCCAGCGCCACGGCCCGGACGCGGTCGTCGCCGAGGTGCTGCTGCACCTCGCAGACCAGGTACTCGTCCGTGGCGGCGGGGTCGATACCCTCCTCGACGCGCTCGGCCGCCGGTCGGCGCACCTTGATGGCGTGGTTGATCTCAGGGAGCTTGTCGGTGAAGGCGGCGTCGATCACGACGCCTTGGATCGATTCGATCCGGCCGACATTCTCATTGTGGCGCTCTGGCGATGGAGCCTGTTCTGTCAGTGTCATGTCACTTTCCTGTCTAGGGATCTAGCCGAGTCCCTCGGCCCCGGCGACGACCTCCATGATCTCCTGGGTGATCTCGGCCTGGCGCGCCCGGTTCATCGCCAGCGTGAGGTCCTGGATCAGCTCGCCCGCGTTGTCAGAGGCGTGGCGCATCGCCGTCATCCGAGCGCCGTGCTCGGAGGCGGTGGACTCGAGCAGGGCGCGGTAGATCGAGATCACGACGTAGTCGGGGACGAGCCTCATGAGCACCGGCTCGGGGTCAGGCTCGTACTCAGGCCGGGCGCGGGGCTGGCTCACGTCAGAAGCTGACTCCTCGGGCAGCTCCTCCTCGAGCAGGGTGGCCTGCTGCAAGGGCAGCAGGGTCTCACGCCGGACCACCTGCGAGATGGCCGAGACGTACCCGTTGTAGAAGATCTCCACCTGGTCGACGCTCTTCATCAAGAAAGGCGGCCATCAGCCGCTCCGCGATTCGGTGCGCATCGACGTAGGTGGGACG
Organism: uncultured Acidimicrobiaceae bacterium; assembly: GCA_963756195.1. Lineage (GTDB taxonomy): Bacteria > Actinomycetota > Acidimicrobiia > Acidimicrobiales > RAAP-2 > CAVSNH01. The sequence continues at coordinate 119,332 of CAVWMT010000002.1, read as the reverse complement.
GTCGGTGAAGCCAGTGAAGCTGTCGGCCGGCTCCAGTCCGCGGAAGGTGAGGGACGAGGCGACTCTGCGGCCGGAAGCGAAGTAGACGACCCGCCGGCCAGCGGCTCTCGTGCTCGCGACCGGCGGCGATCCCGGCGCGAACGACGTTGGAGTTGAACGCTCCCGCGAGGCCGCGATCGCCGGCGACGAGCAGCAAGCCGACGGTGCGCATCTCGGCGGGCTCTTGGAGGATCGGCACACGCCCGACGGCGCCTGAGGCCTGCGCGGCCTGTCGCGTCATCCGCCGGATGGCGTTCGCGTACGGCCGCAACGCCTCGATCCGCTGCACAGCACGGCGCAACCGGGCCGCGGCGACCATTGCCATGGCCCGGGTGATCTTCTCGATGTTCGTGACCGCCCTGATGCGGGTGCGGACGTCACGCTGCGACTGTGCCATGGTGGTTGGGGCGCGAGTGCATCACTGCACCAACGCGGCCTCTCCCTCCTTCTCATCTTCCGACGGGCCGGTGGCCGTCACCTCACTGGCGAGGCGCAGCTCCTCAGCACCCTCTTGGAGCGGTCGGCCCTCTTCGTCGAGGTCGAACCCGAAGTCCTCGGCGAACTGCTCGACCACCGCCGCCACTCGCCCCTGGACCTCATCACTCCAGTTCCCGTCCGCGATCTGGCGGAGCAGGTCGGGGTCGCTGGCGCGGACCCGTTCGATCAACTCGGAGAGGAACCGCTCGATCTTGTCGATCGTGATCCGATCGATGTGTCCGCTGGTGGCCGCGTAGATCTGTACCACCTGCTCCTCGACCGGCATCGGGTTGCGCTCGGATTGGTTGAGGGCCTTCACGAGCCGCTGGCCGCGAGCGAGTGTCCGCTGGGTCTCCGGGTCGAGCTCGGACCCGAACTGGGAGAAGGCCTCGAGCTCGCGGTACTGCGAGAGCTCGAGCTTCAAGCGGCCCGCCACCCGGCGCATCGGCGTGCGTTGGGCGTTGCTGCCAACACGCGAGACCGAGATGCCGACGTTGATGGCCGGTCGCACGCCAGAGTAGAAGAGATCCGGCTCGAGGTAGATCTGTCCGTCGGTGATGGAGATCACGTTCGTCGGGATGTAGGCCGACACGTCACCGGCCTGCGTCTCGATCACCGGCAGAGCGGTGAGGGACCCGCCGCCCGGTAGCTTCTCCCCCGTCACCGGATCGGTGAGGTCATCGGACAGCTTGACCGCCCGCTCCAGCAACCGTGAGTGCAGGTAGAAGACATCACCCGGATAGGCCTCGCGGCCCGGTGGTCGGCGCAGCAGCAGGGACATCTGGCGATAGGCATAGGCGTGCTTGGTGAGGTCGTCGTAGATTGTCAGCGCAGCCATGCCCTTGTAGAGGAAGTACTCACCCATTGCGCAGCCCGCATACGGCGCCAGGAATTTGATCGGCGCGGCCTCATCGGCGGCCGCCATCACGATGATCGTGTTCTTCAGGGCGTCGGCTTCCTCGAGGGCGAGCGCCAGTTGACGCCACCGTCGATTTGCGCTGTCCGATGGCAACGTAGACACAGATCAGATCACGATCCTTGTTGTTGATGATGGTGTCGATGGCGATCGCCGTCTTGCCGGTCTTGCGGTCGCCGATGATCAGCTCGCGCTGGCCGCGGCCGATCGGGATCATCGAATCGATCGCCTTTAACCCGGTGAGCATTGGCTCCTTGACCGGCTGACGCTGGACCACTCCTGGAGCCTTGTGCTCGACCGCACGCGTCGTGGCCGCCCGGATCTCTCCCTTGCCGTCGAGGGGGTTGCCGAGCGGATCGACGATCCGCCCAAGCAGGTCCTCACCGACGGGAATCTCCAGGAGTCGCTTGGTGCGTCGGACGGTGTCCCCCTCGGCGACCTCCTCCCACTCGCCGAACAGCACGGCGCCGACGTTGTCGGACTCGAGGTTGAGCGCCAGCCCAGTGACGCCGTGCGGGAGGTCGAGCATCTCGAACGACATGCAGTTGTCGAGGCCGTGGATGCGGCAAATGCCGTCGGCAACCGACAGCACGGTCCCGACCTCGGTGAGGTCAGCGCTCGTGGCATCGAGGCCTTCGATCCGACTCTTGAGGATTGAGGTGATCTCGTCAGGCTTGATCTGCATTGAGTGGCTCCTTGCCAGGCGAAGGTGGTCGCGCTTGTGCGACTTGCTTGCGAAGTTGACCCAAGCTGTTCCGAATCGATGCATCGAGGACGAAGTCACCCACGCGGAGCACGATTCCACCGAGGATGTCGGGGTCGATGACGCTAGTGAGCTCGATCTTGTTCCCGGTCTGGGTGCCGATGCGCGCACCGATGTCGCGCACGATGGCTTCGCCGAGATCCACCGCACTCGTCACCTCGACCGGCAGCCGCTTCATCTCCGCGTCCCATAGCTCGGCGTAGCGCGTGCGGATGTGGAAGATCTCCGGCATCCGGTGACGCTCAACGAGCGTCTCGAGGAAGTTCATGACCGTCTCATCGGCACCCTCGACCAACCGAGTCAAGCCCTCCTTCTTCTCCAGGGTCGAGAAAGTACGGCGAGAAGAAGAAGGTCTGGAGATTGTGGTTGGCGTCCAGGGCGTCGACAAACTGGCCGAGCTGGTCTCGAACCATGTCGAGCTGGCCGCGCTCGGAGGCGACCTCGAAGAGCGCCCGTGCGTAGACCTCGGAGACTTCTTCCACTAGCGGGGCCTCTTGGAGCTCACGGTTGCCGACTCGGTCCGCCGCTCAAGACCGTGAAGTCGAGCTCGGAGAGCGCGTCTTCGACCAGCCGTCGCTGGTCCTCCTCGGTGAGCACCTTGCGCAACATCTTCTCGGTCGCCAAGACCGTGAGCTCGGCGACATCCCGGAGCATCTCGTCGAGCACGCGGCGGGTCTCAGCCTCGATATCCCGGCGCGTCTGCTCCAGCATCTGCTCGCGCCGCGCTTGGCCTTCACTGCGAGCCTCGCGCTCGCTTGCGGCGGCCGCCTGGCGGGAACGTTCGACGATCTCTTCGGCTTGCTGGCGCGCCTCTTGAAGCCGCTGGCGATATTCCGCGAGCAGCTGGTCCGCCTCGTGGCGGGTTTCCTCGGCCGCGTCGATCGAGTCGTCGATAGCTTTTTGGCGTTTATCGAGCGCCTGACCGATACGAGGCAATACGGCTTTTATGAGGATAAAGAGCGAGATGGCGAACACGACGAGCGTCCAGATCGTCAGCCCGACGTCGGGCGTGATCAACCAGGAGCTCCCAGCGGCGAGCATTTCGGTCATGTCGGAGAGTCGGCTCTGTGGGCTCTACAGGAAGAAGGCGATGAAGCCGCCGACGAGGCCGTAGAAGAAGGTCGCCTCGGTGAGCGCGAACCCCAGCCACTGGATCTGCGTGATCTCGGCGCGCATCTCCGGTTGGCGGGTCGTCGCCTCGATGACCTTGCCGAACAGCATCCCGATGCCCGCGCCGGCCCCAGCGGCGCCGCCGCCAGCCCCGACACCGAGGGCGATTGCTTTCCCAGCCTTCTCGCCTACCAGTTGATATGACTGCGCCGCAGCCGCCAATACCGGATGAAAAAGGCCGGGGATCAAAGCCACATCGAAGAGATGAAACATCAAGCTCCTTTTTTGCTAATGACTACCGACGGCGCCGCCGAGGTAGATGGACGTGAGAATAGCAAAGATGAATGCCTGCAGACCGGCGATCAATACGCACTCGAACAGGTAGATCGCGACACCGATGGGCAGGGTAAACCAGCCCACGACCGGCAGGCCCAGCAGCACGGCCATGTCACCCGCCATGAAATCGATCAGGAGGTGCCCGGCCAGCAGGTTGGCCCAGAGCCGGATGGCACAACGAGAGCAGCCGCAGGAAGTGGGAGAGGATCTCCAGTGGGAACAGGAAGAGCAGCATGCCTCCGCCCACACCTGACGGAACCAGGCTCTTCAGGTACCCCGAGAACCCGTGGTGGCGGACACCCTCGACGTTGTAGGCGATGAATACGCCCAGCGCCAGTACCAGCGGAAGGGCGACGTTGGTGTCCGCTGCATAGATCTGGAACGACGGGATGTGCACCCCGGCCACATCGATCTTGTCCAGGGTGTTGACGGGCAGCGGGATGTAGCCGAGGAGGTTGGTGACGAGGACGAACACGAACAGGGTGAAGACGAGCGGAAACCACTTCCTGGCCATCTGCTCGTCCATGCTGTCGTTCGTCAGCCGCCCCATCAGGTCGTAGGCCATTTCGACGGCGGTCTGGACGCGATTCGGCCGCATCTCCATGTGCCGGGCGACCCACACAAGTATGCCGATCGTGATCACGGCGGTGAGCAGCAGGTAGAGCACTCCCTTGTTGATGTCGAGCGGGCCGACCAGGTGCACCCACGTCACCAGTTGATAGGGGGAGACGATGTTGAACTGGGTGTTCTGGTGTTCGTGGACGCCGAAGACGATCCCGAACACGGCCAAGCCCACGACATAGACGAGAACGATGCCGTAGGTGATCTTCCTGCGGGGGCTCATGGTGGCCAGGAGGCTCATTGGACCGCCCTGCGCCGCGGTGGTCCCGTGATCACCTTGATCGCGAAGGCCACCGAGTACGCCCCGAAGATCACCAGCGCTGCCGTCAGTCCGTCTTCGCGTCCGCCGGCGACGCCCGCGACGATGATCGCGCCCGCCAGCAGCCAGATCCGCCCGAACGACTCGAACAGACTGACGCTAAGCTGCTTGACCGGCTCGGTCACCCTGCGGATCCAGCGCCGGTCGGTTTCGGCGATGGCGCGCTGCAAGGATCCATCCGCCAGCACCCACGACAAAGCCGAGGACGGGCGCTCCGAGCGCCAGTGCGGGAGCCAGGGCCAGGACCACCAGCACCACGTCCAGATAGTGCAACCACGGCTGGCGCACCAGGTTTGGGTCTTTGGTGTGGGAGAGGGGCATCGGATCCGTGGGATCAATACCTATCGGCGGCCCGGGAGGCTGCTTGCTCACCGGCTTCTAGGGGGCTGCGGACGCGCACGCGGTATCGAGAGGCCTGCAATTCACGACCCGAATCATCGCATCCGAGACCCGGTCGCAGCAAAACGACGGAGACACAACGTTCACACTCCGGATCACACTCCGGGCGATGCCACGCGCTGGTCAGGGGCGCTTGCGGGACCGGCCGGACCAACCGGTCGGACCGAAGGGTGCGACCGCCGCAGGCTCGAGGCCGGTGGCTCTCTAGACGACCGGGAGCTCCCCTTCGGGGCCGAGACCGACCTCCCTGCGCAGCGAAGGGTGGAACAGGGTGTAGAGGATGACCCCGAGAGCCAGGGCACCGAAGGGGATGATGGCGTTCACGCCCGAGACGTAGAGCGGGAAGAGGATGAAGCCCGAGAGGAGGGCGGTCCAGGCCCAGAGGATCAGCACACTGCGCCGGTGGCCGTGGCCCAGCCGGAGCAAGCGATGGTGCAGGTGGTTCTTGTCGGGGGTGGAGAACCCGGTCCGGTTGGCAGTTCGCCTAACGAAGGCGAAGGCCATGTCCAGGATCGGCACTCCGAGAATGAAGAAGGGGATGAACAGCGGGGCGAAGAAGAAGTAGGTCTCCCCGCTGTGGGACGCCACGCCTCCGCCCACCGTGCCCTGGTAGCGACCACCGATAAGCATGGTCGAGGCGGCCATGAGCAGCCCGAGCAACAGGGCGCCGGCGTCCCCCATGAAGATACGGGCCGGATGGAAGTTGTGGGGCAGGAACCCGACACAGATGCCGCAGGTGATCACGGCGATGAGTGGTCCCATGTTGGTGGTGAACAGGTTCCCCAGATGCTGGAGGTGGAACCCGTAGAAGGCCAGGGCCCCCGAGGCGATGGCCACGACGCCGGCGGCCAGCCCATCGAGGCCGTCGATGAGGTTGATGGCGTTGGTGATGGCAATGACCCAGAGAGCGGTGAACAACGGGGTCCATTGGGGGGACAACAGCACGAGCCCGGCCAGGGGCACCTTGAACTGGAACCAGGTGACGCCGAGGAAGTAGAGGATGGTGGCTGCCAGCACCTGGCCGGCCATCTTGGCCGGGGCCGACATGTCCCTCAGGTCGTCGATGACGCCCACCACGAAGATGGCCGCCGCGCCGAGGACGAGGCCGAGCGGTTCGGAGGTGTTGCGGAACAGCGGGGCCAGAGCGGGGATGGAGGCGGCCACCGCCCACGCCACCAGCATGGCCACGAACATGGCCACCCCGCCTGCCTGTGGCGTGACCCGCTGGTGGACCTTGCGGTCGTCGGGCTGGGCGACGTAGCCGATCTCGGTGGCCAGGTGGCGAGCGGGAAAGGTCAGGAGCCACGAGGCCACCACGGCCACGACGAAGACTACCGCGTACCAATTGAGAGGGACGACAGTGCTCATCGGACGACAGTGCTCATCGGACGGCCGTGCTCATGGGGCGGTCGTGTTCATAGGTCGGCCGTGCTCATAGGACGGCTGTGCTCCTCGGACTGCAGGACGCTCACGAGGCGGTGCTCAGGGGACAGTCGTCCCCGCCGGTGGCCGGTCGGCCGGCGACTCACCGCCCGGTGAACGACGGATACGGCGGGAAGGCGGCGCAAAGGGCCCCCACTTCGGCGCGAATGGCAGCCACGGTGTCGGCGTCCTCCCGCTGGCGAAGCGTCCGATCGATGAGCTGACCCACGATATGCATCTCGTTCTCACCCATCCCCGCGGTGGTCTGGGCGGCCGAGCCGAGACGCAGGCCCGAGGTCACGAACGGGGGACGGGGATCGTCGGGGATGGCGTTGCGGTTGCAGGTGATCCCGGCCCGATCGAGGACCTCTTGGGCCTGCTTGCCGGTGAGCTCGGGGTCGAAGGTGCGCAGGTCGACCAGGACCTGGTGGTTCTCCGTGCCGCCCGACACCAGGCGGAAGCCGGCGCCCATGAGTGAGCGGCCAAGGGCAGCGGCGTTGGCCACCACCTGGGCGGCGTAGTCGCGGAACTCAGGCCTGGCCGCCTCGGCGAAGGCCACCGCCTTGGCGGCGATGATGTGCTCGAGCGGCCCGCCCTGGAGGCCCGGGAACACCGCGCTGTCCACCGTCTTGGCCAGCTCGGCACCGCACACGATGGCCCCGCCTCGCGGCCCGCGCAGGGTCTTGTGAGTGGTGAAGGTGACCACGTCGGCCACCCCGACGGGCGAGGGGTGCACGCCCCCGGCGATCAAGCCGGCCGGGTGGGCAGCGTCGAAGAGGAACCGGGCGCCGATCGAGTCGGCGATCTCGCGGAAGGGCAGTGGGTCGATGATCCGGGCGTAGGCGGTCGAGCCGGCCACGATGAGCTTGGGGCGCTCGCGACGGGCCACCTCGGCGACCTGGTCGAAGTCGATGATCTCGCCCGGCTTGTCCGGGTCGTCGGTGGCAGCGGAGACGCCGTAGTAGACGAATCGCCAGATCTTGGAGGTGACGCTGGCCGGCGAGCCGTGGGTCAAGTGTCCCCCGTGGTCGAGGCGCATGGCGAGGATGGTGTCGCCCGGCTCGAGCAGTGCTTGGTACACGGCGAGGTTGGCGTTGGCGCCGGCGTGGGGCTGCACGTTGGCGTGCTCGGCACCGAACAGGGCACAGAGGCGCACCCTGGCCAGGTCCTCGACCTCGTCGATGACCCGGTTGCCTCCGTAATAGCGGCGCCCCGGGTAGCCCTCGGAGTACTTGTTGGTGAGGACGGAGCCGGCGGCGGCGAGCACCGCCGGAGAGGCGAAGTTCTCCGAGGCGATGAGCTGCAGGGTGGTCGACTGCCGGGCCGCTTCCTCGGCCAGGAGTCGCAGGATCTCGGGATCGCCGGCCAGCCAGGCATCGAACGGTGAGGCCCCGTAGCCCTCGGGCGCGGCCGTCATCGGCTGGTCTCCATGACGGCGCCGCGGTCGGGCAGGTCGGGCGGAGCGGCGGCCTCCGCCTCGTAGTCACTGATCTCCTCGAGATGGCGGCGGTGACGGTGGCGATGGCGGTGGCGGTGACGGCCCCCTTCGAAGTCGGTCGTGAAGAAGGTGTCGGCCGCGTCGAGAGCTTCGGCCGTCCCGGTGGTCCGTCCGCCCAGGCAGATGACGTTGGCATCGTTGTGCCGGCGGGCCAGTGCCGCGGTGGTCACGTCGTGGACGAGGGCGGCGCGCACCCCGCGCACCTTGTTGGCCGAGATGCTGATGCCGATCCCCGTCCCGCACACACACAGGCCCCGGTCGGCCCGGCCCTCGGCCACAGCACGACCGACGGCGATGCCGTAGTTGGGATAGTCGATGGGGATCTCCGCGGAGTCGGTGCCGAGGTCGGAGATCTCGTGGCCCGCCTCGCTGAGATGTCCGACCAGTGCCGCCTTCAGGTCGAAGCCGGCATGGTCCGAGCCGACGGCGATTCGCATCACCGAAGTGTACCGAGGGGGCCTCACCTGGGCGCCCCACGACTGTGAGCGCGGCGGGCCGGCCGGGCCGTCAGAGCGTCTCCGGCTCCCCCGCGTCGCGGGCACTGTCGAGGAGGCGCAGGAGTCGCTCGGTGCGCTGCTCGGCCAGCGACAGGCGCTCCTCGAGATCGAGGGCGACACGGGCTAGCCGGCGGCTCTCCTCGCGGGCGGCGGTCAGCTCCTGCTCGTAATGCTGGCGCTGGGCCGTCAACCGACGGTGGGCGTGGGCCTCGAGACCGCTCGACACCGACTGCAGCCGCACGAAGCGCTCGTAGAGATTGTCGTAGAGGTCCTCGATGGCCGTGGGTGATGCCGACTGGCCGTCGGCGCCGACGCTCCCCGGGCCGGATGGCCTCCCATCGGCTGCGGCCGCAGGTTCCCAGCCGAGGACGCGGGGGGCGGTGGCGGCTCCATCCAGCGCCGCCCGGGTGGCATCGAGGTACGCACGCCCGTGGGCGACGTCCGGTTCGAGGTGCGCCCCCTCGCCCCACTCGTTCCAGGCGTTCACGAACACGATCCCGTGTGCGCCTTCACTGCGGGCCTGGCGGGCGATGGCCTCACTCAGCCAGGCGCGGTAGGCCTCGGGTGTCGAGCCATGCAGGATGATGGCGTTCCCGTCGGGGCGCCTCGGGGTGTTGTCCCAGCCGGTGACCACGCATGGGTACCGGGTCCACTCCGCCGACGGGCGCCCGAGGTAGGCGGCGGCGGTTGCCGTGTAGTCGTACACGGTGCCGGCCACGTCCATGCCGGCCGGCCGCTCCAGAGGCTCGGCCAGGAGGTTCAGCCCGTGGGGGACGAATTCGGCGCTGGCGTCGAACCCGAGCTCGGCCGGGTCGCCCATCTCGGTGTCGGTCTCGAACGCCACCAGCCAGGGCTCCGCCACCCCGGCCGCCGCGCACTCCTCCCGCCACAGGTCGATGCTGACCTTGGGCGCGGCCAGGAGATGGGGCCGGTAGACGGCGAGCAGGGGCCGGCCCCTAACCCGGATGTAGCGCGGGTCGCGGAAGGCGGCGATGAGCCAGCGGATGTGTTCGACGTCGTCGGCCTCGTCGTAAGTCTGCTCGAGGAGCAGCTCGTCACTCTCTTGCTGCCAGCGGCGGAACCAGCTCTCGTTGGCCCAGCACAGGGCGAAGGGGAAGTCCGGCCGCCCCGAGCGCAGCACCTCGCTGAAGGTCCGCTCGAGCATGCGGCGGCCACCGAACCAGTAGTGGTAGTAGAGGAAGCCCGAGATGCCGGCCTGACGGGCGAGGCGCGCCTGGCGCTCGCGGACCTCTGGCACTCGCAGGTCATAGAAGCCGAGGTCGGCGGGCAGATGGGGCTGGTCGTGCCCGGGGAAGAGCGGGCGGCTCCTCGCCGCCACGTTCCACTCGGTGAAGCCGGCGCCGTGCCAGGCGTCATTCTCCGGGACGGCGTGGAACTGCGGGAGATAGAAGGCGATGACCCGGGGCGAATCCTCTGGGTGCGCGCCCTCGGCGATCGTCACGTCCCGGGATGGCGGGAGCGGCGGATCGGCCGCGACACTCGCCCGTAGACGCGACGCACCGGGCGCCACAGTCGCATCGTCTTCGTGGCGTAGACAGCCTCGAGCTCCCCGCGGGCCGCGGCCAGCTCGGCCCGCAAGCCGGCGATGGTGGCCGCGAGCTCGCGGTGGGTGGCCTCGTACCGCTCGATCTCGATGGCACGGGCGGCGGCGACGGCCACGACTTCCTCGTGGTCGCGCATCTCGGCCCGGAGCAGGGCGACCCGCACCACCTCGTGGTGGGCCCGGTCGGACAGCTCGGACACCTGCTCGGCCAGGGCCCGGACGGCCTCGTCGCCGTTGTCGTGGACCGCTCGGAACACGAACTGGTACGTCTCGGCCTCGGGGTCCTCGAGGATGCGGTCGACCGTGGAGCGGTCGAAGTCGTCGCGCACCAGGCCTAGCTCGGTGTGGAAGAGGGGTATGACCACTCGCTCGGTCTCGACGATGACCAGGCCCGCCTGGTGGCAAAGCTCGCGCATCGACTCTTTGGTGAAGAACCGGAGATGAGTGCGATCGAGCAGCCCCTGGTCGCGGTAGCGGAACGACCCAGAGAGGAGAGCCAGGCGCACGTCGCCGTGGGCCACGTTGGGCAAGGACAGTACGAACGTCCCGGTGGGCGCCACCAGTCGAGCGGCACTGCGCAGAGCGGACAGGGGGTCGCGCAGGTGTTCGAGCACATCGCCGAACAGAGCGACCTCGAAGGGGGCGGCGGGGTGGGCGCCGAGGGCCTCCCAGACGTCGGTGCCGTCGGCATCACCGACGACCACGTCGGCCGCCCACTGGCGGGCCACTTCGGCGGCGGGGGGGTCGATCTCGACTCCCACCACCCGGCAGCCCTGGCCGGCCATGGCCCGGGTCACGTGCCCGGCGGCACAGCCGATCTCGAGGACCGACTTGTTGAAGCCCACCTGTCGTAGGGCGATGGACTGGGCGACATTCGCCGCCTCGGGGTCCACCTCCACGTCGTAGATGAACGCCACTGTGCCTCCCGACAGAACACTACATGCGGTACCTGTCCCGGGCGGGGCTCTGGCAGCCGGCACCGGCGGGGTGCGCCTCAGGTGGGAGAGGGCTCGACCGACATGGGTGGGGGGGCGTCCGGCTGCCGGTAGCGGTGCCGGAAGATGAAGTAGGCGATCGGGCCGGACAGGAGCGGGAGCCAGTAGGAAGCGAGGCGGTAGGCCAGGGTGGCGAGGACGGACTGCGCCCCCGTCAGGCCGGCGGCGACGAGCAAAAGGGAGAGGCTGGCCTCGACGATGCCGAGACCGCCCGGGGTGATGGGCACGAGGCCGATGACCCCGGCCACCGCGTAGGTGAGCAGGATGAGCGAGGGGCGTGGGTGGGCGCCCACCGCCCGCGTACAGAACAGCAAGCAGAGATAGTCGAAGAGGAGACGGCCGGCGGAGAGCAGGGTGGCCTGCCACCACTGCTCTCCGAGCACGCTGCGGATGAGGTCGCGCTGCTCGAGGAGCCGGTCGGGCAGGTCGGTGAGCGGCTCGCGCTTTCGGAACAGCCGGTTCCGCACCGTCTGGGCGATGCGGCCGGCGGCCAGCAGCGGGGAGGCGGTGACCATCACGAGGACCCCGAAGCCCACGAACAGGACGAAGCCGATGGCGCCAAAGATGGCGGCGCCGGCGAGTTCGCCATTGACCGGCGCGCCGAAGAGCACGACCGGCAAGACGAACACGGGTAGGGCCAGAAGGCCCCCAATGCCGAGGAACGAGAAAGCGGTGAGTCCGCCGACCGTGTCGGTGGCGTCCATCCCGCTCTCCCCCAGCATCCGGAACTGCACGGCGGCGCCGGGCGCCTGGCCGCCGGGCACGATGAGGGAGATGGCATTGCCGGCCAGCTGGGCGGTGACCACGGGGAACCATTCCTTGGTGCGAAGGGCGATGCGCTGGAGGGCGAAGGTGCAGGCGAAGTGGGCGCCTTCGGCGAAAAGGGCGGGGATGAACCAGAGCAGGTTGAGCTTCACGATGTTGGGCCACGAGTGGAAGACACCGATGAGCTCGGGAGCCACGACATAGAGAGCCGCGCCGGCGATGACGATCACGATCGAGCGCTTGACGACCGCCTTCCACGGGAAGGGCCGTTGCTGCTCCTTCTCGAAGAGGTCCTCGAACGATCCGGGTCTGCGCTGTCCGGGCCGGGCGTCGCCGGGCTGTGACCCGGTCTGCTCGCGGGCCCCGGCCGGGGGCCTCGGCTCGGTGGGCTCGGTCGGGTCGCTCATCCGCGACACCTACCCGTCGGCTGGCTCACGACCCCGGTGCGCACCACCGTCGGTGGCGGAGCGCTCAGCCCTCGGCAACTGCGGCAGCGGCGGCGGAGAACATGATGTTTGCCCCCCGGAAGTCTCCCTGGATGCCGCTCTCCATCCGGTTCATCACGTAGCAGACGGTCAGGCGGGCGTCGAGGTCCATGACGATGAGGGATCCGCCGTAGCCGCCCCAGAAGCAGGCGCGGCGCCCGATGGGCATGAACTCGTTGCGCAGTCCGTAGCCCATCCCGAACCGGTTGGGGAGCCCGAGGACGAGGTCGGTGCCGTTGATCTGCTCGTCGAAGATGGGCTCGCAGCCGGCGGCCGAGAGCAGGCGGGTGCCGCGGACCTCGCCGGAGCCGGCGATGACCGACTGGACGAGGGCCACCGAGCGGGCGTTGCCGTGGCCATTGGCGGCGGGTATCTCGGCCCTCCGCCACCAATCCCGGTGGGGGTAGGTGGCGTCGATGAGCGGGTTGGAGAACACCCGGAGCGTGATCTTCGAGACCTCCATGCCGAGCGAGGTCGGATCGATGGCGGGCGGCGGGATGACGAAGGAGACCCGCGGGTCCTCCGACACCGGGAGGCCGATGTGGAAGTCGGCGCCGAGCGGCCCGGCCACCTCCTTGGCGAACCAGGTGCCGATGGTCTCGCCGGTGATCCGCCGCACGATCTCCCCGATGAGGTAGCCCTGGGTCACGGCGTGGTAGCCCGAGGCCGTCCCGGGCTCCCACCAGGGCTCCTGGGCGGCCAGGAGTTGTGTGCACTTCTCCCAGTCGGCCAGGTCCTCGGGATCGATCGGCTCGGTCCAGCCGGGGAGCCCGGCGGTGTGGGACATGACGTGGCGGACCTCGACCGCCTCCTTGCCGGCCGCCTTGAACTCGGGCCAGTACTTGGCCACCGGGGAGTAGAACTCCAGCTCGCCGCGGTCGGCCAGCATGAGCGCGCAGAGGAAGGTCATGGTCTTCGTGGTCGACCAGACGTTGGTGATGGTGTCACGCTCCCAAGGCGCCGTCCCCGCCTCGTCAACCGTGCCACCCCAGATGTCGACGACCAGCTCGCCGTCGAGGGCCACTGCCACCGAGGCCCCGACGTCGGTGCCGGCATCGAGGCTGGACGAGAGGGTCTCCGCCACCGCGTCGAACCGTGGGTCCCAGATGCCCTGCAGCTGCGCCATGGCGTCCTTCCCTTCCACTGAGGTCCCTCTCAGGCCTAGGTCCACGATCTTTCCACGGAGGCCACCTCCTGCACACTCCGGTCGGAGCAGCGACCCCCAACCGTTAGCCTGGTGGGCCGTGACCACCCCGTCCGCGCGCCCATCTGACCCGTGACGCCTACGACCGGCTGTCGGCCGAGCTCGAGGACCTGACCACGCGTGGCCGGGTCGAGATCGCCTCGGCCATCGAGTCGGCCCGGGCGCTCGGTGACCTGTCGGAGAACGGCGACTACCACGCGGCCAAGGACGCCCAGGGCAAGATGGAGTCCCGCGTCCGGCAGCTGAAGCACCTGCTCAAGACGGCGACGGTGGTCGAGGGAGGACGAGGCCGCCGACGGCACCGTCTCGCCCGGGTCGGCGGTGACCCTCCGCTATGCGGGCGACCCCGAGGACGAGACCACCGGCTACTTCGTGGGCTCCATCGAGGAGCAGCCCGGCGACCTCACCGTGGTCTCCCCCAACTCCCCCCTCGGGCAGGCGCTCCTCGGGCGGGTGGCCGGCGACACCGTCGAGTACGCCGCACCCGGCGGCACCCTGACGGTCGAGATCGTCAGCGTGGGGGGCTGACGCCGTGACGCCCGCGGCCGGCGCACCGCGGACGCTGTCCGAGAAGGTCTGGGACGCCCACGTCGTCCATGCCGGTGCCGACGCCGAGCCCGACGTCCTGTTCATCGACCTCCACCTGGTCCACGAAGTCACCTCGCCCCAGGCCTTCGACGGCCTCCGGATAGCGGGCCGGCGGGTCCACCGCCCCGACCTCACCATCGCCACCGCCGACCACAACGTGCCCACCACCAACATCGACGCGCCGGTGGCCGACCCCATCTCGGCCAAGCAGCTCGAGGTGCTGGCGGCCAACTGCGCCGAATTCGGCATCACCTGCTACCCGATGGGGCATGCCAACCAGGGCATCGTCCACATCATCGGGCCGGAGCAGGGCCTCACCCAGCCGGGCATGACCATCGTGTGCGGCGACAGCCACACCTCCACCCACGGGGCCTTCGGCGCCCTGGCCTTCGGCATCGGCACCAGCGAGGTCGAGCACGTGCTCGCCACCCAGACCCTCCCCCAGCGAAGGCCGGCCACCATGTCGGTGACCGCGGACGGCGACCTGCCCGCCGGCGTGACGGCGAAGGACCTGGTCCTGGCGGTGATCGGCCGGATCGGCACCGGCGGGGGGAGCGGGCACGTCATCGAGTACCGGGGATCGGCCATCCGGGGCCTGTCCATGGAGAGCCGGATGACCGTGTGCAACATGTCCATCGAGGCGGGGGCCCGGGCCGGCATGGTCGCCCCCGACGAGGTCACCTTCGCCTACCTCGAGGGTCGTGACCATGCCCCCAAGGGCGCGGCCTGGGAGGCCGCCCTCGATGTCTGGCGGGCCCTGCCCACCGACGAGGGCGCCGGCTTCGACCGGTCCGTCGAGATGGACGCCTCCACCTTGGCCCCGCACGTGACCTGGGGCACCAACCCGGCGCAGGTCGTCCCCATCGACGGCTCCGTCCCCGACCCCGACGCGTTCTCCGATCCCGCAGAGCGTGAAGCGGCGGCCCGAGCCCTCGACTACATGGGGCTGGTGGCCGGGACCCCGATGTCGGAGGTGGCGGTGGACACGGTCTTCATCGGATCGTGCACCAACTCACGCCTGGAGGACCTGCGCGCCGCGGCCGAAGTGCTCCGTGGCCGCCGCATCCGGGCCGGAACCCGGGCCCTGGTCGTGCCCGGCTCACATCGGGTGAAGGCGGCAGCCGAGGCCGAGGGGCTCGACCGGGTCTTCGTAGCCGCCGGGTTCGAATGGCGGGAGCCCGGATGCTCCATGTGCCTGGCCATGAACCCGGACAAGCTGGCCCCCGGCGAGCGGGCGGCCTCGACCTCCAACCGGAACTTCGAGGGACGCCAGGGCCGGGGCGGTCGCACCCACCTGGTGTCGCCGGCCGTGGCCGCGGCCACCGCCGTGGCCGGACACTTCGCCGCACCACGGGACCTGGATTGATGCGGGCCGTGCGCGTGGTCGTGGGTCGGGGGGTGCCCCTCGACCGGTCCGACGTGGACACCGACCAGATCATCCCGTCCGACTGGCTCAAGCGGGTGGAGCGAACGGGCTTCGGCGCCGGGCTGTTCAGCGAGTGGCGGGACGACCGTGACTTCGTCCTCAACCGCGAGGAGTACGCCGGGGCCACCATCTTGGTGGCGGGCCCGAATTTCGGCACCGGCTCCTCCCGTGAGCACGCCGTCTGGGCCCTCCAGGACTATGGGTTCGAGGCCGTGGTCTCCCCGCGATTCGGCGACATCTTCCGAAACAACTGCACCAAGGCCGGGCTCGTGCCCGTCCAGGTCGACGATGGTGCCGGGCGGGCACTGCTCGACACCATCGCTGCCGATCCCGTCGCCGAGATCACCGTGGACGTGGAGCGGGGCCGGCTCGAAGTGCCGGCCCACGGGATCGTGACTGAGTTCGCCCTCGACGAGTTCACCAGGGCCCGCCTGCTCAACGGATGGGACGACATCGGCCTCACTCTGCGCTACCGGGACGAGATCGACCGCTTCGAAGCGACCCGGCCGGACTGGCTGCCCACCACCCGCTAAGGGCCGAAGACTGCTCCGCTCGTAGCGCGTTAGCTGGTCAGCGCGTTAGCTGGTAGGCGGTTGGTCGTCGGCGCGGCACGGGCAAGCGCCAGAGTCGCGCGTCAGGAGAGAACTCGGCGCACGCTGAACCACCCGGACTCTCCGTCGAGCCCGCCGGGTCCCCGGCGCCGACTACCACGAGGGGCAGGGGGGCAGCCAGCGTCGGGGGACCCGGTGGAGGATGCGTTGCAGCCGGTCAGACTCCTTCCGCAACGTCGAAGTTGTGTGGCGACCTTCCGCACGTCCCCTGCCCGAAGGCCCCGACAGCCATGTGAGGGTGGCTCCGCCGCCAACGGTACACGACGGGCTGCTCAGAGCAAGGAATGGAGGCTACGCGCCCGATGACCCAGCCGACGGTATGGGTAGTCAACACCATTCCTCCCGCCATCGGTGTCCTCCCCACGTTCCGTCGCACTGGCCGGCGCTTCCCGCCCGAGCTGGCCACGATGGACTCGGCTGCCATGGTAGGACGGGCGGCTCGGGCGGTCAACGGGTATTGCCGGTCGATTGGGGCTCGGGCGGGCTCCGTCGAGCTCGCTCCGCCGTCCGGAGTCGATTTTCCCGCTCCGGGGTGTGCGCCAGGGGGTGGTCCGTCAGCCGAGCGCCAAGCGGGGCCCGGCTGAGCCAGGCCCCGCTTCTCCGGCATCCGCAAAGGATGCCTTCTTCAGTTGTGACGACGGTGAGTCGAAGTTCAGCCCGCACGAGGCAGAAGCCGGTCGCCCCATTGGTTCCGTCGTTGGGCACATAGCCCGAAGCGTTGAAGAAGTGAAAGCCGACGCGTGGCATGGCCGGCAATCCCTGCAGGAAAAGGAACAGCCCGATGAAGAACGGGATGAGCAGCGAGAATCCGCCGGCCACCTTGACCCCGCCGCGAAAGATCCTGTCGCCGCGGTTGTGGTCGTTCGAAAGGACGATGGGTCGCGGGATCCGCCCTTCGGGGTCCGCACAGGGCGCGTCAACGATGGACACGTCCTCACGCCTTTCTCAGTTGGCTGACCTCGTGCGTGCTGGCCCGGTCGGGACCACTAGGACGGTGGCGAACGCGGATGAAGCTGGCGGTCCAAAGTGGACGCTTTGCTAACGTTGCGCGAGGGCTCGGGTGATCGTTGTGTGATCAGCATCTTCGACGCGCGGCAAGATGGGCTGAGCGCGGAAAGCGAACGCGGAATGCGGTCAGCGGTCAGAAACTCAGGTACTGGGCCCGAGCCGGCTGGAAGGCGAGGTTGGGCGTGACCCAGGCGAACCGGTGCTTGACATTGATCACGACCGGCAGGAGCGAGGCCATGCCGGACTTCGGGTAGGGAGGCGCGGCCCTGAGCATGGCGATGTCCTGGGCCATCGTCTGTCCGAATGTGGAGTTCTGATGCTCGAGCTGGTCCACGCTGAGCCAGTACAGGTCGTTCCCACCGCAGATCCCACCGCAGATCATGAAGAAGGCGAGCCAGTCTCAGCCCGAGCTGTCGGGCACAGGATGGGATGGGCGACGAGCACTGAGCTACCGGCGGGAATCACCCTGGCTCGAGCCGCCTTGGGGTCCGGTCCCGTGAAGAGGACCGTGGTGCCCGGCAAGGTGAGGCCGTCGACGATCCCGGTTCCGCCATGCCCGTCCTCTCGTACGTCGCGTTGGGCCACCCCGTTCATCGAACTTTTCCTGCAGCTGTGGTCGTCGGGTCCATCGGAACCGAGCAGGCTCACGATGGAGCACGCGCCCGCGACGCCGCGGGGTGGTCCGTTTCTTCCAGGCCCGACGCGTCGTGTCAACTCACCGCGGGGATCTGAGATCTCGTCGTCGCAATCTGTTCATCTGGAGTTGTCGTGTCGCTCATTTCCACCCGGCACCACCGTCGTCGTAGGGTGCGCTTATGCACCGGAGGACGAGCCGAAGGTCCGTACGGCCGGTGCTCGGCGCAGTCGTGGTCGTAGGGGTCGTGGCTGTGCTGATTATCCGGCAGCGAGTCTCCGAGTCGAGCATCGGCGGCGACAGTTGGCCGCCCGTTCCGCTGAATCCAGACCATCGGGCCTGACAGCGGCGTTCGTCTCGGGAGCCAACCGTCCGCTCGGCGGTGCGATGGCTCAGTCGGACCTGCGGCGCCACCGGCGTACATGCACACAACGCGCCGTCTGGATCGAGTACTCGGCATAGAGGTCCGATCGGCCCCGTCTTTGCGCCTCCCGATGGCGCACGTCGTCCCGCCACGATCCATGGTCCTCGGGCGTGGCGAACGTGACCACCGAAACCCGCTCTCCGTCCGTCGGCCGTGAACGTCTTGAAGTCGACGAACCCGGGCGACTGCCGGGCGGCGGCGAGCATGACGGAAGCCAGCTCGTCGTACTCCTGCTCGCTGCCGGGCCGGCGGCGGTTCCGAAAGACAGTGACCATCTGACCCTCGGCCAGCTCCGGTCGGTTCGCACCGGCCCCATTGGTCTCCTCAGGCTCGCCTGTCCCCTCGTCCCGGGTACGTGAGTCTGCTCGGCCACCGGCTCAACCCGAACGCGAGGGTGCGGTCAGGAGCGGACGATGTGCACGTCGCTGATCCCGTCAGAACGGCGCAGACGATCGAGCGCCTCGTCGGGTACCAGGCGATCGGTCGAGAGCACCATGAGGGCGGTGTTGCCGGTGGCCGACGGGCCGACGGCCATCGACGAGATCGAGACCCCGGCCTCACCGAGGATGGTCCCGACCACGCCGATCATCCCCGGCCGGTCGTCGTTGCGGACGACGAGCATGTTGGGCGGCGGGCGGCACCTCGACGGTGTGATCGTCCATCATGACCAGCCGCGGCTCGGTGCGCGGCCCGGTCAACGTCCCCGACACGGAATGGCCGCCGCCCCGCAATGTGATGAGGTTCACGAAGTCACGGGTGGTGACCGTCGACGTCTCGCGGACCTCGAGGCCGCGTTCGGCCGCGAGCTGGGGCGCGTTCACGTAGGAGACCGGCTCGGTGGTCCCTGCGGCGAACACACCCTTCAGCACCGAGAGAGTCAGGATGCTCGTGCCCGCCCCGGCCAGGCCGCCTTGGTACTCGATCTCGAGAGTGTCGGGCAGCCCGTCGTTGAGGCAGGAGAGGATCCGGCCGAGCTGCTCGGCCAGCCCCATGAAGGGCCGGACCGTCTCGGACACATCGGAGGCCGCCACGTTGACGGCGAAGGGCACGAAGTCGCCGTTGAGGGCCAGGATCACCTGCTCGGCGATGGTGACGCCGGCCTTGTCCTGGGCTTCGACGGTCGAAGCGCCGAGGTGCGGCGAGACGACCACCGACGGCAGTTCGAAGAGCGGCGACTCCGTGGTCGGCTCGGTGGCGAACACGTCGAGGCCGGCCCCCTGCACGTGGCCGGACCGGATGGCCTCGGCCAGGGCATCCTCGTCGATGATGCCGCCCCGGGCGGTGTTGACGATGCGCTGCCCGGGCTTGGCCCGGGCCAGGAGGTCCTTACCGATGAGGCCGAGGGTCTCCTTGTTCTTGGGCAGGTGCACGGTCACGAAGTCGGCCTCGGCCATGAGCTCGTCGAGCTCCATGAGCTCGACCCCCATGTGGCGGGCCCGGTCCGCCGAGACGTACGGGTCGTAGGCCACCAGCCGCATGCCGAAGGCGAGCGCCCGCTGGGCCACCAGGGCCCCCACCCGCCCGAGGCCGACCACCCCGAGCGTCTTGCCGTGCAGCTCCACGCCCTCCCACTTGGAGCGTTCCCACTTGCCCGCCACCAGGGCGGCGTGGGCCTGGGGGATGTTGCGGGCCTGAGCCAGGAGCAGGGCCATGGCCTGCTCGGCGGCGGAGAGGATGTTGGACTGAGGGGCGTTGACCACCATCACGCCGCGTTCGGTGGCGGCCGCCACGTCGACGTTGTCGAGGCCGATCCCGGCCCGGCCGATGACCACGAGGTCGCTGTCCGGCGTCGATCACCGGGGCCGTCACCGTCGTGGCCGACCGGATGACCAAGGCATGGGCTCCGGCCACGGCCTCGACCAGCTCTTCCGGCGAGAGGTCGAGCCGCACGTCCACCTCGTGGCCGGCCTCGGACATGAGATCGAGGCCGGAGGGCGCGATCTTCTCGGTGACGAGGACCCTACCCACGTGTGACTCCTCCTCGGCTCTGACCTTGCCCCGGAAGCTTCGGCAGTGATCGATGTGCTGCCGGTCACGACGCGTCGCCGAAGAGCGCGGCCAGGCGGGAGACTCCCTCGACGAGGTCGTCGTCACCCAGGGCGTAGGACATCCGGAAGTAACCCGGCGCGCCGAAGGCCTCGCCAGCCACCACCGCCACCTTCGCCTCTTCGATGGCCAGGGTGGCCAACTCGTCGCTCGAGACGGGGATGCGGCCGCGGATCTCGCGACCGATGAGACCCTCCACCGAAGGAAAGGCGTAGAACGCGCCCTCGGGCAGGATGCAGGTGACGCCGTCGATCTCGTTGAGCATGCGATGCATGGTCAGGCGCCGGCGGTCGAAGGCGGCGCGCATCTCGGCCACCGCCTCGAGATCCCCGGAGACCGCGGCCAGCGCGGCCCGCTGCGAGACGTTGGCCACATTGGACGTCTCGTGGGACTGGATGTTGGTGGCGGCGGCAATCACGTCCTGGGGTCCGATCATCCACCCCACCCGCCATCCGGTCATGGCGTAGGTCTTGGCCACCCCGTTCACCACCACGCACCGATCGGCGAGCTCGGGCACCACGACGGGCATCGAATGGTGCTCGGCGCCGCCGTAGACGAGGTGCTCGTAGATCTCGTCGGTGACCACCCACAGCCCGTGTTCGACGGCCCAGCGGCCGATGGCCTCGATCTCGGCCCGCGGATAGACGGCCCCGGTCGGGTTCGACGGCGACACGAAGAGCAGGACCTTGGTCCGCGCCGTCAGCGCCGCCTCGAGCTGGTCGATGCTCACCCGGAAACCCGACGCTGGCGTCGGTCGGGACGACGACCGGGGAGCCACCGGCCAGGCCGATGGCCTCCGGATAGGTCGTCCAGTAGGGGGCGGGGACGAGGACCTCGTCGCCAGGGTCGCAGAGCACGGCGAAGGCGTTGGCCACCGCCTGCTTCCCGCCGTTGGTCACCAGGACCTGCGAGGCGCTGACCTGGAGGCCGGAGTCACGGGCGGTCTTCTTCACCAGGGCTTCCCGCAGCTCGGGGAGGCCGCCGGTCGGCGAGTACTTGTGGTTGCGGGGTCGACGACAGGCCTCGACGGCCGCGGCGACGCACGTGGGCCGGGGTGGCGAAGTCGGGCTCACCGGCGCCGAACCCGATGACGTGCTCGCCGGCCGCCTGCAGGGCCTTGGCCTTGGCGTCGACGGCCAGGGTGGCCGATGG
Source organism: uncultured Acidimicrobiaceae bacterium (assembly GCA_963756195.1). Classification (GTDB taxonomy): domain Bacteria; phylum Actinomycetota; class Acidimicrobiia; order Acidimicrobiales; family RAAP-2; genus CAVSNH01. The sequence goes on along the minus strand of CAVWMT010000002.1, from coordinate 98,033 downwards.
CGAGACGGCCGCGGCCCGGGCCGAGATCCGGTTGGCGGCCCGCGGCGCGCCGCGGCGCGACCCCGGTGGCGGGGGCGGTTTCTGCCTGCGTGGCCATGGATGCCATGATTCCATAGGTGACCGACACCCCCGACATCAGCATCCCTCCCAACCTCCTGCCCGGCGACGGTCGGTTCGGCTCCGGTCCGTCCAAGGTCCGTCCCGAGGCCGTCGAAGCTCTGGCCAAGGCGTCGGCCGGCTACCTCGGCACCAGCCACCGGCAACCCACGGTCAAGTCCGTCGTCGGTCGACTTCGGGAGGGTCTGGCCAACCTGTTCGGCCTACCCGACGGGTACGAGGTCGTCCTCGGCAACGGGGGCACCACGTGCTTCTGGGACGCGGCCACCTTCGGCCTCATCGAGCGCAAGAGCCAGCACCTGAGCTTCGGCGAATTCTCCTCCAAGTTCGCGGCCGCAGCAGCCGCCGCGCCACACCTCGAGGCACCCGACGTCATCACCTCGGAGGTCGGCACCCATCCCGACCCGGTCGCCGACGACACCGTCGACCTCTACGCCCTCACCCACAACGAGACGTCGACCGGGTGTCATGATGCCCATCGCCAGGCCGTCAGGGGCCCCGAGCACCGGACGAGGGCGGCGGGTTGGTGGCCGTGGACGCCACCTCGGGCGCCGGCGGGCTGCCGGTGGACCCGACCGCCTTCGACGCCTACTACTTCGCCCCGCAGAAATGCTTCGGCATCGGACGGCGGCCTGTGGGTCGCTCTCCTCTCGCCGGCGGCCCAAGAGCGCATCGAGCGGATCGGCGGCTTCGGGACGGTGGGCGCCTGCGTCCATGGACCTCACCATCGCCATGGAGAACTCGAAGCTCGACCAGACCTACAACACGCCGGCGCTCGCCACCCTCTTCCTCTTCGAGCACCAGGTCAACTGGTTCAACGAGCAGGGAGGGATGGCGTTCTCCACCGGCCGCTGCGATGCGTCGGCCGAGATCCTCTACACCTGGGCCGACAACTCCGACTTCGCCACGCCCTTCGTCTCCCGCGAGCAGGACCGCAGCCACGTGGTCGGAACCATCGACTTCGTCGAGGCGGTCGACGCCAAGGCGGTGGCCGCCGTCCTGCGTGCCCACGGGATCGTCGACACCGAGCCCTACCGCAAGCTCGGTCGCAACCAGCTGCGCATCGCCATGTTCCCCGCCATCGACCCGGACGACGTGGCCGCGCTGTGCGGCTGCATCAACTACGTCGTGGGCGCCCTGAGCCAGTGACCCGCCCCGTCATCTCGTTGAAACACTCCCCTGCTGCAGGCGCATAGACCTTCCGTGTCCCTGCCCGGTGGACGAGTCACCGCCGTCCTCTGCTGCGCGCTGGCCGTGCCCGTCTTGCTCTCTGCCTGCTCGGCGACGAACTCGTCCTCTGCCACGACCGCGCCCAACCGCTCCTCGACGACGACGGCTCCCGGACAGAAGGCGCGTGGTGCCGGGTCGGCGTGCTCGATCCTTTCGTCCACACAGATACGAGCCATCACGGGCACGGACGTGGCCGCGCCAACCGCTTCCAACCGAGGATCCACGACGACGTGCACGTACAAGGCTTCCGATCCCTCCCAATCCGTGATCATCGAGTTCCAGGGCGGAGCGAGCACGACCTCCTTCGCCGCCAGCCAACAGGCCTTCGAGTTGCACTACGGGTCGACGACGTCTATTGCGGGGTTGGGAAGCCAGGCCTACGTGGGAACGGTCACATCCGGGCAGGTCGAGACGTACACGGTCGTCACCCTCGTCGGGTCGGCGCAAGTCGTCGTCGTCGGGTCCGGATCCCTCTCGCACATCGAGGAGCTGGCCGAGCACATCCTTGCGGCCCTCTACGCCAAGAGCGTCCGCGGCCATTCGACGTCGACGGCACCACGGCGTCGTCGTCGGCCGACACGGGCGGATAGCCCCCAGCTCCGCTCACAGCCCCCGGATTCAGACCAGCCACCGTGACTGCAGCTGCGTGCGGGAACGCCCACTCGCCGTGTCCGACGGGCGATATGACCACGGACCGTGGTGTTTCGTGCTCCCGAGGGCCCGAGAGTGCCAACCGGGATTGTCAGGAGCGCCAATGTGAACTTTGTGCAAACATCCGGCCATGACGAACCGCACATACAGCCGTAGGCAGGTTCTCGCCGGGGGGATCTCGGGGGCAGCCGCACTCTCACTGGCCAGGATCGGCCACGTCCGGGCCACCGGCGCCGAGACCGCTCGCCGGGCCGCCACCATCAAGCCGGCCGGCAGTGACCTCGGTGCCGTCAAGCACGTGGTCTTCCTCATGCAGGAGAACCGGTCGTTCGACCACTACTTCGGCACTCATGGGCGGGGTGACCGGATACGACGACACCAACAACCGGAGCGCCTTCACCCAGGCGTGGCCGGGCGGCAGCCAGCCGGACCTGCTCCCGTTCCACTTCAACACCAAGAAGGAGGACGGCGAGTGCACCTACGACCTCGACCACGGCTGGCCGGCCGAGCACCTGTGCTGGGACGGCGGGGCCATGGACGCCTTCGTCTCCACCCACACCTCGACGCAGTACGAGGGATGCCTCGGGGTCAACACCATGGGCTACTACGAGAAGGGCGACATTCCCTTCTATTGGGACCTGGCCAGCAAGTTCACCATCTGCGACAACTACTTCTGCTCGGTGCTCGGGCCCACCCACCCCAACCGGCTCATGGCCATCTCGGCGCCAACCTCGATCCCGGCCGGCGTGGCCGGCGGGCCGATCATCGTGACCAACTCCGACCAGACGATCGTACCAGTGCACGTGCTCGTGGGAGACGATGCCCGATGTCCTGACCGGTCAACGGCGTCTCGCTGGAAGTGCTACAACCCCTACGGCTCCAACTATCAGCCGGGCAGTTCGGCCTTCGTCAGCAAGAACATGCTGCTGTACTTCAAGCAGTACTCCGAACGCGATCCGTCGTCGGCGCCCTACCAGAACGCGTTCAACTACTACGGGCCCAACGTGAACGGCGGTCTCACCGCAGCCAATCCCAACACGGACGACTTCGCCGCCGACGTCGCCAGCAACACCTCCCTCAGGTGTCGTGGATCATCTCGCCCGACTCCTACGACGAGCACCCGCCGGCGCCCGCCCAGCTCGGCGAGTGGTACACGCAGCAGATCCTGGACACCCTCCTGTCCAACCCCGAGGTGTGGGCCAGCACGGTGCTGTTCATCATGTACGACGAGAACGACGGGTTCTTCGACCACGTGCCGCCCCCGACCGCGCCGGCCGGCACCGACGGTGAGTACCTGACCGTCGATCCGCTGCCCTCGTCGGCCGACGGGATCGCCGGCCCCATCGGGCTCGGCGTCCGGGTGCCCATGCTGGTGGTCTCGCCCTTCTCGGCCGGCGGCTGGGCGTGCTCGGACGTCTTCGACCACACCTCGCAGCTCAAGTTCCTCGAGACGCTCTTCGGGGTCACCGCTCCCAACATCAGCGCCTGGCGGCGATCGACCGTCGGCGACCTCACCACGACGCTGCCGGTGCTCGACTCGCCGGTGACCAAGGCACCCAAGCTCGCCGGTGGTGTCCGACGACGAGAGCGCGCCGCCCATCAGCAACGAGTGCAGCTCGTCGCAGATCCTCGAGCTCAACCCGTCGACGGCGCAATACCCGCATCCACAAGAACCAGACGATCCCCACCCAGAAGACGAGCAAGCTCAAGCCCACCCCGAGCTGAGAGGCCGCGGCTGGCGGCCGGCAGCTTGCCCGACTGCCGACGTCCGAGGCGTCAGCCCCCGGAGACGTCCTGGATCTTCTGCCGCCCCGCCCGCACGAAGGGCATCATGTCGCGCAGCTCGGCGCCGACCTTCTCGATGGGATGCTCCAGCCCGCGCTGGCGGAGCTCGTTGAAGCGGGGACGGCCCTTGGCGTTCTCCTCCACCCATTCGGTGGCGAAGGAGCCGTCACGGATCTCGGACAGGATGCGCCCCATCTCGTCGCGAACGGCCTGGTTGATGACCCGGGGCCCCCGGGTCAGGTCGCCGTACTCGGCCGTGTCGGAGATGGAGAAGCGCATGCCGCCGATCCCCTGCTCGTACATGAGGTCGACGATGAGCTTGAGCTCGTGCAGGCACTCGAAGTAGGCCGACTCGGGCTGGTACCCGGCATCGACCAGGGTCTCGTAGCCGGCCTGCACGAGGGCGGTGAGCCCGCCGCACAGCACGACCTGCTCGCCGAAGAGGTCGGTCTCCGTCTCCTCGGCGAAGGTCGTGTCCAGCACCCCGGCCCTGGTGGCGCCGATGGCGTGGGCGTAGGACAGGGCGAGGTCGTGGGCCTTCCCCGACGGGTCGGCGGACACCGCCACCAGTGAGGGCACGCCCCCTCCCTCGACGTAGGTGCGCCGCACCAGGTGTCCCGGCCCCTTGGGGGCGACCATGGCCACGTCCACGTCGGGCGGCGGGCTGATGAGCCCGAAGCGGATGTTGAACCCGTGGGCGAAGAAGAGCGCATCGCCGGCCTTCAGCTGCGGGGCGATCTCGGACTCGTAGACGGCGGCTTGCTCGGTGTCGGGCAGGAGGATCATGACGACGTCGGCCTCGCCGGCGGCGTCGGCCACCGAGGTCACCCGCAGCCCTGCCTCCTCCGCCTTGCGGCGTGAGGACGAGCCCTCACGCAAGCCCACCCGCACGTCGACTCCCGATTCCGAGAGGTTGAGGGCGTGAGCATGGCCCTGGGAGCCGTAGCCGATCACGGCCACGTGCCGGTTGCCGATGAGGCTGGCGTCGGCGTCCTTCTCGTAATACAGCGTGGCCATCGGGCTCAACCTGCCTTTTCCGTGTCGCGCAGCTGCTCGAGGTGCCGCTGCGCCCGGTCGGGACGGTCCAGCATAGGCAAGGCCACTCGACCGGTCCGCTGCATCTCGATGATCCCGTAGCCGCGGATGAGGTCTTCGAAGTCGTCGAGCTTGCTCGGGGCACCGGCCAGCATCACGGTCAGGCAGCTCGAATCCGACGTCGACGATCTTGCCTTCGAAGACGCCGACCAGCTCGATGATCTGCCCGCGGGTGTCGGGCCCGCCTCACGGTGGCCAGCAGCAGCTCGCGCTCGCGGGAGTGGGCGGGGTCGAGCTCGGTGATCGACACCACCGGTACGAGCTTGTCGAGCTGGTTGATGATCTGCTCCAGCGGTGAGGACTGCACGTCGACCACGATGGTGATGCGGCTCAACCGCTCGTCGTCGGTGGGGGCCACGGCCAGGCTGTAGATGTTGTAGCCCCGCCGCGAGAAGAGGCCGGCCACCCGGGCCAGCACCCCCGACTTGTTCTCGACCACCACGGTCAGGGTGTGGTGGCGCTTGTCGGCGCCGTAGACGCTGCTCATGAAGGCCCACCTCCCTCGAGGACCGGGTCGACGACGATGTCGTCGTTCGACGCGCCTGCCGGGACCATCGGGAACACCTTCTCGAAGGCGTCGGTCCGGAAGTCGATGACCACCGGGCGGTCGTCGATGCGTGTTGGCCTTGTCGATGGCCGGTGCCACCTCCTCGGCCGCCTCGACCCGGATGCCCACACAGCCCATGGCCTCGGCCCACCCGACGTAGTCGGGCAGGTCCGGCGAGAGATAGACCTCCGAGTAGCGCTCCCCGTAGAACATCTCCTGCCACTGGCGGACCATGCCCAAGTAGGCGTTGTTGAGGATGGCCACCTTGACCGGGATGCGCTCCGAGCTGGCCGTGACCAGCTCCTGGGCGGTCATCTGGAAGCAGCCGTCGCCGTCGACGGCCCACACCGTGCGGTCGGGCCGGCCGACCTTGGCCCCGATGGCGGCCGGCACGGCGAAGCCCATGGTGCCGAGCCCCCCGGAGTTGATCCAGGTGCGCGGGTGTTCGAACCGCCACCACTGGGAGGCGAACATCTGGTGCTGGCCGACCCCGGCGACGACGATGGTGTCCTCGGAGGTCGAGTCCCGGAGGCGTCTCGAGGACGAACTGCGGCTTGAGCGCCCCGGCCCCGGGCTGCTGGTCGTAGACCAGGGGGTAGCGGCTCTGCCACTCGGTCAGCTGGGCCCGCCAGGGGATCAGCCGCTCACGGGGATGGCGGGCGGCGAGCGTCCCGGGCGTGGCCTGGCGCCCCGGCCACGGCGTCGGATGGCGCGCCGCCCCGGCCCCCACGGGTGGCCTCGGAATGCGGGAGCCCGAGGGCGTCGAGGGCCCCGAGCAGCTCCTCGATGACCAGCCGGCAATCGCCGGCGACGGCCACCTCGGCCCGGCGCACCTTGTTGAGCTCGGCCGGGTCGATGTCGACGTGGATGACCTTCGCCTTCGGGGCGAAGTCGGCGATGCGGCCGGTCACCCGGTCGTCGAACCGGCTCCCCAGGGCGATGAGCAGGTCCGACTTCTGCATGGAGGTGACGGCCGTGTAGTTGCCGTGCATGCCCGGCATGCCCAGGCACAAGGGGTGCGAGTCGGGGAAGCAGCCCCGGGCCATGAGGGTGGTGACCACCGGGATGCCGGTGCGCTCGGCCAGCTCCCGCAGGGCGTCCCAGGCCCGGGCCTTGAGGATGCCGCCACCGGCGTAGATCACCGGGCGCTCGGCGGCCAGGAGGAGCTCGGCGGCCTCACGCACGAGGGCAGGATCGCCCTCGGCCATGGGCCGGTAGCCGGGCAGGTCGAGGTCGGAAGGCTCCGGCCAATACCACTCCATGGGCCGTTGGGCCACGTCCTTGGGCACGTCGATGAGCACCGGGCCGGGCCGGCCGGTGGTGGCGACAGTGAACGCCTCGGCCACCACCCGCGGGATGTCGGCTTCGTCGGTGATCAGCCAGTTGTGCTTGGTGATGCCCATGGTGATGCCGGTGATGTCGCTCTCCTGGAAGGCGTCGGTGCCGATGGCCGAGGTCGGCGACCTGGCCGCTCACCACCACGAGCGGGATCGAGTCCATGTAGGCGTCGGCGAGCGGCGTCACCGCGTTGGTCGCCCCCGGACCGCTCGTCACCATGGCGACGCCGGGCCGGCCGGTGGCCTGGGCATAGCCCTCGGCCATGTGGCCGGCGCCCTGCTCGTGGCGGACCAGGATGTGCCGGATCGACGAGTCGATGATGGGGTCGTAGACCGGGAGGATCGCCCCCCCGGGCAGGCCGAACATGACCTCCACCTGCTGCATCTCGAGGCTCTTGATGAGGGCCTGGGCTCCGGTGAGTTCCATCTCTGCTCCTTGTCGGATGGCGTTCGGTCGGTGTTCGGTGTCGGTTCGGTGTCGGTGTCGGTTCGGTGTCGGTGTTCTGCGGTGGCGCTCGGCGGCTCGTGTCTCGTGCGCTATCCGGTGGCGGGCGCACCTTCGCCCGGACATGAAAACGACCTCCCATGGGGGAGGTCGAAGAGCGCACACGGCAAGGCGTCGTGTGCGCTACGAAACGAGTACCAGGATGATCGTGCGGCGTGCGGCCGGGATGGACATAGTCCTCCCATTGTGACACGGCTCGGTTGCGGCCACAAGTGTTCGGGCCGTAGCCGGCCCGGAGCGGGTGCCCGCCGCGCCCGGTCGACGACGCCGCGTCACGGCTCGGTGATGGCGCCCTTCTCGGCACCGGTCACCAGCCGGGCGTACTTGGCCAGTGCTCCCGGTCGTGTACCGGGGGGCCGGGTGCTTGAGCTGGGCGCGCCGACGGTCGAGCTCGGTGTCGTCCACCACGAGGTCGATAGCATGGCGGTCGACGTCCACGACGATGCGGTCGCCGTCGGCCACCAGAGCGATCGGACCGCCGTCGGTGGCCTCGGGAGCGACGTGGCCGATGCAGAACCCGTGGGTCCCACCCGAGAAGCGGCCGTCGGTAACGAGCGCGCAATCGGCGCCCCGCCCCACCCCTTTCATGGCCCCGGTCACGGCCAGCATCTCTCGCATCCCGGGGCCGCCCCTCGGGCCCTCGTAGCGGATCACCACCACCGTGCCGGGCTCGATGGCGCCGGCCAGGATGGCGGCGAGGGCCGCGTCCTCACCGTCGAACACCCGGGCCGTGCCGGAGAACGTCGGCTGGTCGATGCCGGCCACCTTGACCACCGCGCCGTTCGGGGCGAGCGAGCCGCGGAGGACGGCGATCCCGCCCTGGGCGTGGATTGGGTCGGCCACGGCGTGGACGACCTGGCCGTCGGGAGCCGGTGGGCGGAGCGTGTCGAGGTTCTCGGCCACCGTCCGGCCCGTCACCGTGAGGCAGTCCCCGTCGATGAGGCCGGCCTCGAGCAGCTCGCGCATCACGACCGGCACGCCGCCGATGCGATCGAGATCGACCATGTGGAACTTGCCGTGCGGCTTGGTGTCGGCCAGGTGCGGCACCCGGGCGGCCACCGAGTTGAAGTCGTCGAGGGAGAGCTCCACCCGCGCCTCGTTGGCGATGGCCATGAGGTGGAGCACGGCATTGGTGGAACCGCCGAGGGCCATGGTCACGGCGATGGCGTTCTCGAATGCCTGCTTGGTGAGGATCTGGCGCGGCCGGATGCCCGCCTCGAGCAAGGCCACCACCGCCTGGCCCGACGCGAAGGCGGCGTCGTCCCGCCGCCGGTCGACGGCCGGTGCCGTCGACGAGCCCGGCAGGGACATGCCGAGCGCCTCGGCCACCGAGGCCATCGTGTTGGCGGTGAACATCCCGGCGCACGAGCCCTCGGTCGGGCAGGCGTTGTGCTCGATGAGGCTCAGCTCCTCGTCGGAGAGGGCGTCGGCGGCGTGGGCCCCGACCGCCTCGAAGACGGAGACGACGTCGAGGGCCCGGTCCCCGACCCGCCCCGGCAGGATCGTCCCCCCGTAGAGGAAGACGGCGGGAAGGTTGAGCCGGGCGGCGGCCATCAGCATGCCCGGGAGGGACTTGTCGCAGCCGGCCAGCGTGACCATCCCGTCGAACCGCTCGGCGTGCATCATGATCTCCACCGAGTCGGCGATGATCTCGCGACTGACCAGCGAGGCCCGCATCCCCTCGTGACCCATGGAGATGCCGTCGGAGACGGCGATGGTGGTGAACTCGAGGGGGAAGCCGCCGGCGTGGCGGACGCCCTCCTTGGCCCGTCCGGCCAGCCGGGCCAGCGGGAGATTGCAGGGCGTGACCTCGTTCCACGAGGAGGCCACGCCGATCTGCGACTTGCCCCAGTCGTCGTCGGTCATTCCCACCGCCCGCAACATGGCCCGGGCCGGCGCCCGGGTGGGCCCGTCGGTCACCTCGTGACTCCGGGGCTTCCGACCGACCAGCGGCTCCTCCGACGGGTCCGGGTTTGGTGGCGGGTTCATGGCTGCATGGTAGGACGCGCCAGGCGGTCTGCCGTCCGGCGGATCACCGCAGCGGTCGCGAGCCGCGAAACCGTGCCGGACGACGAAAGCGGGTAGGCCCCGGCCTTTCGGCCAGGGGCCCCCATCAGAGCCGGATGTGCGGGTCTCGCATCCGGCTCAGCCCAGACTGCGCCCTAGGCGGGCGAAGCTTCTTGACTCGCACTAATGAAACAACGCACCAGGCCAAGGTCGTCGAAGGCCCGATTGGGCCATTTGGTGCTGTCGACGATGCCTTTGGCCTTGAAGCGCTTTCACGCCTTCGACCGAAGCCGCACCGGGATCCATCGCAATTCCACGATGCCGACTTGTGGCATGCCGCGGCCAGAGCGGCCGCGTTCCCCGCCGTCGAGCGCCGAGTCCAGAGAAGGACTTCGATCGTCGGAGAGCCGTTCGTGGGGAAGCGCAGCGACGCCACCCCCATTCACTGGGCGGCGGCGGGACGAACGTCGAGTGGTCGACCCTTCAGGCGGTCGCGTCGACGAGGTCGGTCTTGGCCCGAAGGTCCGACAGGCCACCGGGTCAGCAACGCTGGACTCGACCGCCGACCGCGCATGAAACTAGCCCCCGGCCTGGGCCGGGGGCTAGTTCAAGCGCTTTGAGTTCAGAAACGAATATCAGGCAAGCGTGGCGGCCGCGATGGGCTCCGCCAGTGTGATCCCACCCAACGAGCCGAAGAACGGCACGTCGCCGAAGGCATAAACGCCACCGTCACTTCCGACCTCCCAATAACCACCTGGATCGGGCGAGACGATGGAGATGATCGGCTTGTTGGGGACGACACTGTCCCCTGGCAGAGAGCCGTGGTAGCCAGCATCGCCGAAGGCGAAGATGCCGCCGTCGGCAGCCACCAGCCAGTAGCCGCCGCTGCCAGGGGAGGCTATTCCGACGATGGGCTGATTCAGTGGCGTTCCACCCATCGAGCCGTAGAAGTGGGCGTCACCGAAGGCGAAGATGCCGCCGTCGGAGGCCACCAACCAGTAGCCGCCGCCATCGGGAGTAGCGGTCATGCCCACGATGGGCTTGTTGAGCGGCTTCCCACCCATCGACCCGTAGAAGTGGGCGTCGCCGAAGGCGAAGATGCCGCCGTCGGCGGCGACCAACCAGTAGCCGCCGCCATCAGGAGTGGCCGCCATTCCGACCACCGGCTGGTTGAGGGGCACGCCGCCCATCGAGCCGTAGAAGTGGGCGTCGCCGAAGCTATAGACGCCACCGTCCGCACCGACCTCCCAGTAGCCACCGCCATCCGCGGTGAGGGCCATACCGACGATTGGCTTGTTGGGCTTGACGCCGAGACCAGGAAGCGAGCCCTGGTAGTGAGCGTCGCCAAAGGCGAACACGCCACCGTCGGCACCGGCCATGTCGTACCCCTGGAACCCGTAGCTGAACTGGGTGGCGATCGAAGTTCCGCTTGTGCCTCCCGGCCCGGTCACGGCCACGTTGACCGTGCCACGCCCGGCAGGCGACACAGCACTAATGGACGTGCCGCGAGTTGACGGTGAAGCTCTTCGCCGGCACGCCCCCGAAGGTCACGCTCGTCGCACCGCTGAAGTTGCAGCCGCTGATCGTTACCGTGGTCCCACCGCCGGAGGGTCCTCTTGTGGGGCTGATCGAGGTGATCGCAGGGGTCGTGCCCGGCACGACGGTGAGACTGGCGGTGGCTGAAATGGTCCCCGGAGCCGGGGTGCTGTTGGCCTCCGTCATCCTCACCGTCTGAGGGCCGGTGACACCGCAGGGAACGACGAACCCGCCACCGAGCGCCGGAGGGTGCAGCGTGCCAGTCGTTCCACTGGACACGTAGCTCGCCGCACTGACCGAGGCTGTGGATGCGCCCGCATGAGCCGTCCCAACGGTGATGCCTGACGACGGGATTGCGGTCGCTGCGGTCGCATTACCCCACCACCACGAAGTTGCCGAAGCCGCGTCGTGCACGCTGACGGCTTGGCCGGCTGACGCGCTCGCGCTACCCAAGGCAAGGGTTGGCGGCTGAGGAGCGGGCTGACCCGAGTACTTCAGAAGGGCATCGGCGTAGGCGGTCTGCGTCACGATGTTGGCCACCGCGATCGCGCAGCCGACCAGTCCCGTGTTCACCTGCGCCTGTGTGGGAGGACAGACAGCCGAGTGGTCGGTGGCCGTGAACGGATCCGGAAGAGTAAACGAGATGTTCACGGTGCCACTGGCCGTTGTCGTTCCGGTCTTCAGAGCCGTCAGGTCGACTTGGCTGGTCTCGTCGGATGTAGGCGTAATGACGCCAGCCTGTGGGCTCGCCTCAACGGCTGCAACGCTCGCGCTGGGCGGTAGCCCGCTGCAGGCGATGGTCACCGTCGCTCCCCCGCCGCTAACGGGTATGAAGGCGGTCGCCGGCAACCCATCGAAGGTGCACGATGCCGTGGCGGCAGCAGCCGGCCCAGCCGTGGACACCACCCCGACCGCCACCATGCCAGCCATCAGGCTGACCGAGGCCAGTCCCGCGAGATACCCAAACCACTTCCGTCCGGCCGTGCCGACCTCCCCCGTTTCCTTGGCCACAGCCAAACGGGCGAGCGGAAATCGATGTGATCTCATCTGCGGCTTCTCCTCAACTTTGGGGAGCGGCCCTAGGGCCGCTCCCCATTCCGATGTCGATTTGTGAACGCAGTCCCTGCCTGGGCCGGTTCCCCCCTGCCGCACAGCCACGCGCAACCTAGGGGAAGCACTGAGCGATTGCAACAGCAACCATGCCCTCGACCTGCGGATTCGGCCTCCCCGTTCCGGCTTTCGATACGCGTTTCTTCCTCACAACTCTCATGAGCACCGGATCTAGGCTCAGGTCCGTGCCCGCGGCCTCAAACCTCGAAACATCGAGGCCGCAGGTTCGCTCGTCTGCGACGCCCTCCTCCGGCAGCGGAACTGCTGCAGTCGAACCGGGAGGTCCACAGGCATTGGGCGCCTCTGGGCGTTCGATCTTCGGCGCCGACGAGCTCGACGATCTGGCCGATTCGTTCTCGCACCATGGCTTCGCCACCCTGAGGGACACCCTCTCTTCGGCAGCGCTCGAGGCGGCCGAAGCCGAGCTGGTCGATACCCAGCGCCGCCTGGTGGAGGGAACTCTCGACCAGAAGCACGCCACCGCCCGTCCTCGACGACCCGGAGGCAACCGTCGACGGCCAACGGTTTCCTGCGGGTGGTGCCGAGCAGCCACCTGGGTACGACCGACGGCATCCCACCCACCTTCGAACGGGTGCCTGGACAGGTCGCCGTCTACGCCGAACGCGGGGACGTGCTCCTCCACCATTCCGATCTCTGGCACGCTGCCCCCCGGGCCACGGCCGACGGTCCCCTGGCCGTCCGACGCCACTTGCGGGGCAGCTGGCACGCCGGCCGGCGGCTCGAGCCCGGATACGGCACCGACGACTTCGTGAAGAACGCCGCCCGCTGAGCGCCCGTCGACCACTGGCTGACTTCCCGTCTGCGGCCTCTGCCCGAGCTCGCCGGTACCCTCGCCCTCTGACCCCGAAGGAGCAGTGACCATGGACACCCTCCGTACGCCGGACTCCCGATTCGACGGCCTGCCCGGGTACGACTTCGCGCCGAACTACGCCGAGGTCGCCGACCCAGGCGGCGGGTCCCTGCGGGTCCACTACCTCGACGAAGGACCCACCGACGCTCCCACCGTGCTCCTCATGCACGGAGAGCCGTCCTGGTCCTATCTCTACCGGCACATGATCCCGGTGCTGCGTGACGCCGGCCTCCGGGCCCTCGCCCCCGACCTCGTGGGCTTCGGACGTTCGGACAAGCCGGCCCGACGCGACGACTACACCTACGAACGCCACGTCGAGTGGATGCGCAGCCTGCTCTTCCACGCACTCGACCTCACCGGCCTGACCCTGGTCGGCCAGGACTGGGGCGGTCTCGTCGGCCTGCGCCTGGTGGCCGAGCACTCCGAGCGCTTCGACCGGGTGGTGGCGGCCAACACCTCCCTCCCCACCGGCGACGGCAAGGTGGGCGAGGCCTTTCTCAATTGGCGGAAGTTCTCCCAGGAGGTGGAGCCCTTCCCGGCCGGCACCATCGTCAACTTCGGTTGCACCACCGATCTCAGCCCCGAGGTCATCGCTGCCTACGACGCGCCGTTCCCCGACAGCTCTTATGTTGCCGGTGCCCGCCAGTTCCCGCTGCTCGTGCCCATCGAGCCCGACGACCCAGCCTCCGCGGCCAACCGCGCCGCCTGGCGGGCCCTCGAACACTTCGAGAAGCCGTTCCTCACCGCCTTCAGCGACCAGGATCCGATCATGCGGGGCCTCGACGCGCCGTTCCAGCAGCGGGTCCCCGGAGCGGCCGGCCAGCCCCATGCGACCATCGCCGGTGGCGGCCACTTCCTGCAGGAGGACCGAGGTCCCGAGTTGGCCCGGGTCGTCGTGGACTTCGTCAGGAGCTCGTGAGGCTCGAGGAGCGACTCGACGGCCTCAGGCTCGAGGCTCGAATTCGCCGGCCTCATGGCGACGCGCTCAACCAGGCCATGGCCAAAGGCGTCGCCGCCGTGAGATCGATGGCCGGCTCGTCGGTCGAGTAGGACTGCACGTTGTCCTTGTAGACGGCTCCGTGACCGTTGAAGGGGGCGTCGCTGTTGCCCCCGCCGACCGGGCAGGCCCTCATGCCGGCGACCAGCCCCCTGCTGGCACTCGAGGTCGGGCCCTCGACGGCGGCGCCATCGAGGACCGGTGGCACCCCGTCCAGCGAGCCGGCCAGGTTGGCCACCTGGTGCTGCATGCAGTCCGGGAACTGGGTGCCGTCGCCCACGATGAACGAAACACCCCAGGGGTTGGCACCCAGCACGTTGTCCATCCACTCCTGCGCCTGACCAGCGAAGGTGGTAGTGCCAGTCAGGGCGTCGTACTCGCTGGCCATGACCGATAGCCCGGCCCCGTGGGACACGGTGTCCGAGGAGCTCCACGGGTCCCCGAAGCCGAACGGGTCTGTGGCTGCCACCGACTCGGCCCCCTCGAGCTGCGAGCGCAGCTGGCCGGCGAGCTGGGCGGGGGTCACGGCCAGCCCCGTGGCCCCCGTCTCCTCGATGAGCGTGGCCAGCTCGTAGTGGGCGAGGCCCCCGACGTCGTAGAGGTTGAGTGTGTCCTGGTCTCGCGAGCGCAGGTAGGCCGCGGCCCACGAGGCGGCCTGGGCCAGGTAGGCGGTGCGCTGCGGCCCGGGGCCGACGGCACGGGCCAGCTCGGTGGCACCCAGCTCGAGGTCGTCGCGCCACTGGGTCTCGGGATAGAAGCTGTGAGGAGCGGTGGTGAGCAGGCGCCCGGACGGATGGGTGTCGGCGAGGGCGTAGACGTCCGCACCGTCGTGGAGGCAAGTTGCGGCGAAGGCGGGATCGCTGGTGGCGAACAGCTGGGCGCAGAGGCCGAAGTCGGCGGCGAGGCGACCAGCCAGGTTGGGGCTGATGGGCGAGCCGGGCGGTGCCGCCTCGAAGACGGGGCGGTTCCGGATGTACCGGTCGGCGGGATTGGTGCCGCCGTAGGTGTCGTCGGCTTGGGGCAGACGCCAGATGTCATGGTCACCGACGGTCTTGGCGTTGCCCTCGCCGATTCCGACTTGGTAGTAGAGCGTCTTCGTCTGGTCGTCCCACATCTTCTCGAGCCATTCGATGCCGAAGCGGATCTCGCCGAGGAAGTCGGATCCGGAGGTGGCGCCCATCTGGTCCGGGTGATCGCGGACGCCGACGGCCAGGAGGGCCACGACGTAAGAGGTCGTCTCCACGAACTTGAGGTAGTCGCCGGCATCCCACCATCCACCGGAGGCGTCCATCGTCGTCCCGAGCGGGGTGAGGCTCCCCGAGAAGTGTCCGCTCGCCGACATGCGCGGCGTGGCGTAGGTCATGGCGTGCTCGTCGTTGAGATGGCCGGGGGCGGTTCGCAGCGCCGAGGGGATGTAGTCGGGCCCGTCCCGCTCGTTCTCGTAGAAGGACAGGGCATGGGCGAGGGGCAACGACCACAGACTCTCTGCCAGAGCCACCTCGAAGGGCGGGGATCGCACGGTCGCACCGGCGTGCCGGGCGGGATCGGACAGTCCCGTGCCTACGACCACCGTGTAGGTGCCGGGGGTGTCGAGCGCCGAGAGGGTGAGCGGGTAGACGAAGCGGTAGGAGGCGTTCCACTTCCCCCGGCTTACGCCGACCCGACCGGAGAGAACAGCCTGCGCCGACGCGTCGAGCACCTCGAAGCGAGCGCCCGACTCCGGATGCGTCGACATGAGATACGCCACCTTGGTGGCGCCGATCGGGTACCCGACCTGGTCGACCCGCAGGACGGCGGCAGCGGGTGGAGGGGCGGCGGCGGCGGCCGGCGGGAGGACGACCGTCCCGGTGCCGGCCACGATCACGAGGCAGGCCATCGCCGCGCTCAGCAGTCCCCCTGCACGCCTGCCCATCGAGGCAGGAGGGTATCGCCAGTCCCTCCGGGCCGGTGTGCGGGGACCGTTATCGTGGGATGGGTGGAGGAACGTGAGGACGTGCAGCTCTACGCCGCTTTCCTGGGCGGTCCCATGGACGGGGACCGCATGGGTGAGGGGCACGAGGTCGTCCTGGTGGTGGCGACGGACTCCAAGGAGGCCCGCGACCGGGCCAAGGAGAAGTGGTCGGGCCCCGGACGTCCTCATGTCGACGCCCTCCAGCGGATCGACATGATCGACGGGTTCGCAGTGCGGCTCGAGCCCGGTGGCGAGGGCGACCAGGGCGAACTCGACGACTTCAACTGACGTCTGACGTGGGGTCGAGTGGCGTCGTGGGATTCGTCGATCGCCAGTGCAGTGCCGACCGGCGTCGCAGTGCTGACCGACGTCGCAGTGCTGATCCGGCCTACCAATCGTGGCGGGTCGCCATCGCCTGGGTGATACTGCGACCATGCCGGAGCGCAACGTCCTCGGGGGTGTGCTCGAGCCGTGCGGGACCGAGCCGCTGACCGGCTTCTACCGTGACGGCTGCTGCTCGACGGGTCCCGAGGACCTCGGCAGCCACACCATCTGCGCGGTGGTGACCGCCGAGTTCCTGGCCCACCAGCGCAGCATCGGGAACGACCTGATCACTCCTCTACCGCAATACCGCTTCCCCGGTCTCGTACCGGGCGACCGGTGGTGCGTGACGGCGGCCAACTGGCTGCGCGCCCACCACGACGGGGCGGCCGCCTTCGTGGTGCTCGCCTCCACCCACGAGCGGGCCCTCGACATCGTCCCCCTCGAGGCGTTGCGAGAGCACGCGGTCGACGTGCCCACCGGGCCGGAGGACCTCGCCGGCTGACGGAGAGAGCCCCGGTCCCGATCAGGAGCGCTTGCGTAGGGCTCGCCGAAGGACTTCGTCATAGACATCGAGGCCCTCCCGGTAGAGGCGGGCCTCCGGACCTGCAGCGATGCCCACCCGCTCGGGGATGATGCCCCAGATGGGCACCTTCGACTTGGTCCACCAGGCCACTGCCTCGTCCAGGTCGTTCGTCCCCAGCCGGGCAGCGCAGATGACCACACCGAAAGACGTCCTCGAGTCGATCATGTCGACCGTCGTCGCCACCCTCGTGTACTCGACACCACCGGCCCGGGTGGGGATGACCACGCTGTCGGCTCGCTCGAGCGCGGCACGTACGATGCGCTCGTCGCCGGGCGGCGTGTCGACGACGACGAGGCCGTCGTCCGCCCCCATGGCCCGGGTAATGGTGCGTTCGGACGGAGCCTCGACCAGCTCGACCCCTTCGACCGGTCGCTCGTCGAACCACTCGGCCGAGGAGGCCTGGCGGTCGGCGTCGACCAGCGTGACCGGCGACCATCCCCGTTCCACCGCCGCCGCCGCCAGATAGACGGCCGTCGTCGTCTTCCCGACCCCGCCTTTCACGTTGCTGACCACGATGTTCATGGCCGAAAAGCCCAGCACCCGTCACGCACGGCGCAAGACCCTAGTCGACCGTTCGCGGCCTGCGGCCGGACGATCCGGTCTCCCGTGACCGCCCAGCCCACACTCCGCCAAGGATTGACATCCCGGTCCACACCCGATGAGCATCACGAGTCGTGGCCGCTTCGTTCTTCGACACCACGGCGGTCGTCCCCGTAGGTCCCGGCCATTACCGGGCGGCCATCGACCCGTCGTGGAACCTCCGGCCGCTGCCCCAGGGCGGGATCGTGACCGCTGCCGCCCTCCGGGCCATGGCTGACCTGTTGAGCGAGCCGGCCCAGCAGCTGCGTTCGCTGCACACGACGTTTTGCCGCGCAGGTCACAGACGGCGAGGTCGACATCGGCGTGGAGCTCCTGCGGCGCGGACGTTCGATGTCCCAACTCCGCGCCGAGGTGACGAACCCCGGCGCCGAGCGGGGCCACCTGACGACGGCGATCTTCGGGTCGGAGCGCCGGGGCTTCGAATTCACCGACCTGTCGCCGCCGTCCGAGGTGCAGCCGCCGGCCGACTGCCCCTCGTTCCGCGATCCGCTTCCCGAGGGAGTCGAGGGCTTCGTCCAGATGGCGTTCTGGTCCGAGCGGGTCGAGGGCCGGGTCGTATCCGGGCACGCCCCTTGGGAGGACTACGTCCCCGATCGGGCCGAGCGAGTGTTCTGGTACCGCTTCGACGAGCCCCCGATGCTGCCCGACGACAGCATCGACCCGTTCGCCCTCGTCGTATTGGCCGACACCATGCCTGGAGCCGTCGGCGAACGCGTCGGACGGAGCGACCGGGCCTGGTTCGCCCCCAGCATCGACCTGACCGTGCACCTGCTCGACGTCTGCCGATCCTCGTGGGTGCTCGCCCACAACCGGGCCCGCTTCGCCGGCCACGGCTACGCGTCGGCGGACATGGCGTTGTGGGACTGCGGCCCGGACGGGACCGGACGACCGCGCCTGGTCGCCTACGGCACCCAGCTCTTCCTCTTCTCCTTCGCTGCCTGACTGTCACCGGCCCGGCACCGGTCAGCTCTCGAAGGCGTTCCAGCGCCCCCGGCTACCCTGCCGGCAGTGGAGGAGACGGCCACGGCCCGCCTGCTGATCGCCGCACCGGACCGGCCCGGGCTCGTGTCCGCCGTCGCCGGCTTCGTGGCCGACCACGGCGGCAACATCATCGACGCCGACCAGCACACCGACGACGAGGCTGCGATGTTCTTCCAGCGGGTCGAGTTCCGGATGCAGGGCTTCCATCTCGACCGGTCCAGCGTTGCCCGACGCGCTGCGAGCGGTGACCGAGCCGCTGTCCATGCGCTGGCAGCTGCGGTACTCGGACGAACCACGCCCCATCGCCGTCCTCGCCTCGCGGCAGATGCACTGCCTCTACGACCTGTTGAGCCGGTCGGCCACGGGCGACCTCCCCGGCCAGATCGCCTTCGTGGCCAGCAACCACACGACCTGTGCGTCGGCGGCCGAGCGATTCGGGGTCCCCTTCCACCACCTGCCGGTCACCAACGACAACCGCACCGACCAGGAGGGTCGGCTGGCCGGGCTGGCGGCGGAGGCCGGCGTCGAGCTCGTCGTCCTGGCCCGCTACATGCAGATCCTCTCGCCCGCCTTCGTCGACCGATTCCCGTCGCGCATCATCAACATCCACCATTCGTTCCTCCCCGCCTTCGTCGGGGCCCGGCCCTACCACCAGGCTTACGAACGCGGCGTGAAGGTCATCGGCGTGACCGCCCACTACGCCACCGCCGACCTCGACCAGGGACCGATCATCGAGCAGGACGTCGTGCGGGTGAGCCACCGCGACGGAGTCGAGGACCTGGTCCGGATGGGCCGGGACCTCGAGACGGTGGTGCTGGCCCGGGCCGTCCGCCACCACCTCACCGACCACGTGCTCGTCTGCGGAAGTAAGACCGTCGTCTTCGCCTGACCCGTCCGTCCGGCTCGGGCCGGGTCAGCCGTCGCTGGGCGAAAGGCGCGGGGCGATGGACAGCCCGCCGTCCACCCGCACAACCTGGCCGGTGACGAAGGCAGCACCGTCGGAGAGCAGGAAGCCGACGACGGCGGCCACGTCCTCGGGCGTGCCAAGGCGCCCGAGCGGGCTCTGATCGGCAAGCGCCTGGCGCTGTGCCGGTGGCACGCCCCGGGCCGCAGAATCGGTGAGGACGAACCCGGGAGCGACGGCGTTGGCCCGCACCCCGATCCGTCCGTAGCGGGTGGCCACATGGCGGGTCAGCTGCTCGACGCCCGCCTTCGACACTCCATAGGACAGCCGAGACCTGCTCGCCGATGGAGGCGGAGCCGGACGAGATGTAGACGATGGCTCCCCCGCCGCGGGCGCGCATGGAAGGCAGCACCGCCCGGGTGAGGAGCAGTGCGCCGGTGGTGTTGGTGCGGAACACCCTGCTCCCACGTCTCGATGTCGACGCCGAGAGCGTCGGTGTCCCGCCCCGGGCTGGTCCAGGCGGCGTTGTGGTCGAGCATGTCGACGCCGCCGAACCGGGACAGCACGGCATCGACCATGGCCGAGATGCTGGCCCCGTCGGCCACGTCACACCGACAGGCCGGCCGCCTCGTGGCCGGCCGCCCGAAGCTCCTCCGCCACGCCTTCGGCGCCGTCCGCGTCGCGGTCGGTGACGGCGACCGCCGCCCCCAGGCGGGCCAGGTGACCGGCCGTGGCCCGCCCGATGCCGGCCGCCGCCCCGGTGACGACCGCCACCCGACCGGCCAGCGCCCCCGCCGCGCCGTCCACCGTCACCGGGCGCGGATCGCCTCGGTCCGACGTCACGGTCCGGACGCCAATCGGGATGGAGCTCGCGCTCGAGGACGAGCTTCTGGGCCCGCACCGTCCCCCCGTTCTCCAGCTCGTCGGCGTGGTCGACCATCCAGACGATGGCGGTGGCCGGCACGCTCGGCGGGGCACCGGTGTAGTGCCCGACCAGGCCGAGCGCGGCGGCGTTCACCTGCTGTCGCTCCGTTCTCGACGTATCCCGGATCGAGGTTGAAGGCCCGGATCCCCTGTCCGCCGAGCTCGACGGCCACCAGGGGAGCGATGCGATGGAAAGCCGCCTTGGAGGCGGCGTAGGCGAGTCCCCAGCCACCCCTCCCGACCGGCCCGGGCGGGTCGGCAGTGGCCACATGCGAAGTGACTCCGACGATGACGCCGGAGCCGCGCTCGAGCATGCCGGGGAGCACGGCCCGCACCAGCACAAAGGGGGCCACCACGTTGGCGTCGAGCTTGGTGTCCACCTGGTCGGCGGTGAGCTCGAGGATGGGCACCATGCTGCCCGGACCGGTGTCGACGGCGTTGTTGACGAGCAGGTCGATGCCTCCCCACTGCTCCGTGACCTCGCCGACCGCCTTGTCGAGTGCGGCTCGGTCGTGCAGGTCGGCGACCAGCGCCAGGGCCCGGCCACCAGCGTGGCGGACGAGCGCGCCCGTCTCGTCGAGGCTGCCGGGCAGCGGACGGCCTTCGCCGGTGTCCGAGTCGTCGCGGCCTTCCCCCGCCCGACGGGTCCGCCCGGTGAAGGCGACGTCCCAGCCGGCATTGGCCAGAGCCACCGCCGTCGCCTTGCCGATGCCCCGTGTTGCCCCGGTGACCAGGGCTCGTCGGGGCGTCTTGGCGGTCGCCACCGACGCTGTCTAGCAGAGCGGGTGCCAAGATCCCGTGGGCACTGGATGCGGACCGTGACACCGCCAGGGTTGCCGGCCACGGACGGGCGATCAGAAGGTGACCGTCAACCGGTGGCCGCGCCGGTCCCAGGCGTTGCGGGCGACCTCGAGCTCGACGTCACCGCTCGGCCCGAACCACCGGTGGGACTCCGGGTCGCGGCAGGCAAGCCGTTCCGGTCGGGCGCGCACCGAGAAGGGTCGCCGCCCTCCGGCAGGGATCTCGACCCGGGTGAAGCCCACCAGGCGGCGGGGACGGTTGGAGTCGGCGAGGCGGGCGTAGACCTGCACCACGTCGGAGCCGTCGCGGCCACCGGTATTGGCCACCCATCCCTCGACCACGACGGTCGACCCATCGGTGCGGGCGGCGGCGTCCTCGATCGAGAAGGTGGTGTAGGCGAGGCCGAACCCGAACGGGTAGGCCGGAGGCCGGCCGGCACGCTCCAGGTGCCACCAGCCGTGCCATCGGTCGTAAACGGCATGGTCAGACTCGCCCGCGAACTCGGGGAGATCGGACTCCTCTTCGGGGACGCTGATGGGAAGGCGACCAGCCGGTTCGGCCCGCCCGAAGAGGACGTCGGCGAGGCCGGACCCGGCCTCGCTCCCTCCATACCAAGCGTGCGCGATGGCCGGAACCGTCGTGTCCCACTCCGAGCAGAGAATGGCGCTCCCGCCCTGGAGGACCACGACGGTCCGCGGATTGGCGGCGGACACGGCCCGGATCAGCTCGACGTCGGCGGGTGGCAGCCGCAAGCTGGAGCGGTCGCCGCCCGAGGCGAAGGTGAGCTCAGCGGGACGGGGGTACACGTGGTCCGGCACGATGACCGGTTCGAGGGCGGCGTTCTCGGTCTCGAACGCGGCCACCAGCTGTGGATCGTCGGGACCCGGGAACAGCCCGGAGAGATCGACGCCGGCATCACCGATGTACTCACCCTCGTCCTCGAAGGTGTAGCCGACGACCACGATGGCCACGTCGACCCCGGCAGCCGCGTGGGCGACGTCAAGCGGATCGGCCTCCGTCCCGTCGACGACCGTGACGCCGGGTGCGGTCTCGCGCAATCCGGCGAGGACGGTCACGCAATCGAGGGCCCAGACGTCGCTCGAGCCGGCATCGCCCAGGTTGACCGTGGCCGCCAACGACCCGAACACCGCCACCCCGCGCCCGGGCGTGGCTTCGAGGGGCAGCACCGGACTGCCCTCAACCGGCTCGTTGCGGAGAAGAACAACCGATTGGGCGGCGGCCCGGCGGGCCAGGCTGCGGTGCGAGTCGGCCAACTCCTTTGTCGTCCCGGACGCCGCCCCGCCCGCCATCCGCCCCCCGTCGAGTACCGGTTCGAAGCGCAGCAGAGTGGCCACCAGGTGGGTGGCTGCCTCCTCGACCTGCTCCCAGGACACCTCGCCGTCACCCAGTGCTTGCAGCAGATGGCTGGCGCGCACCATGCGGTAGGGCATCTCCACGTCGAGGCCGCCGTCCAGGGACGCAGCCGCCTGGCGGAGGCCGAAGATCCAGTCACTGATCACCACTCCGCCAAAGCCCCACTCCTGTCGGAGGATGTCGACCAGGAGCTGCCGGTTCTCGCCGCAGTAGGCCCCGTTGACCGCGTTGTACGCGCTCATGACGGCAGCCACCCCGTCGTCCACGATGCGCTTGAACTGGGCCAGGTAGACCTCGTGGAGAGCGATCTCGTCCACCGAGACGTCGACCCGGAACCGCGCGTTCTCCATCGAGTTGCAGGCAAGGTGCTTCACACAGGCCATGGCGTGGCGCTGGACGCCGCGGGCGAGGGCGGCGCCCATCTCCCCCACGTGGCAGGGGTCCTCGCCGTAGGTCTCCTGGGCGCGGCCCCAGGCCGGGTGCCGGAGGAGGTTGACGCACACGCCCCCGTAGAGATTGGCCCCGGCCACCCTCAGTTCGCGCCCGATGGCCTCGCCCACCTCTTCCTCGAGTGCGGGGTCCCACGTCGCGCCGCGGGCCATCGTGACCGGAAAGCAGGTCCGGTTTCCGACCACCACGCCACGGGGCCCATCGCTGAAGGCCAGCCCGGGAAGGCCGACCCGCGGGATGCGACCGGCCCGGAAGGCCGCCCGGTGGTAGCCGCCTTCGGAAAGGAACCCGAGGCCGGCCCAGCACGGCGCGTCGCCGTCGAGACACCAGAGCTTCTCCTCGGGGGTGAGCGTGGCGACGAGACCGCGGGCCGCCTGCTCCGGATCGACTCCGCCGGCCACGGCGGCGACCGCCTCGTCGTAGGTGTCGAACTTCATGTCGAGAACCACCCGCTGAGCATGGCATTGACCGGCGAGGTGTGCCCGACCCGCACGTCGGTGCCCGCTACCGAGTCGGCGGTCCGGCCCGGTCGCTCAGGACGGGGGCCCGACCACCGTGACCAGCGTCCCGATCGGCGAAAGCGGCCAGGCCTGCGCCGCATTGGCGAGGGCCATCTCGACGCACCCGTTGCTCTGTGGAAAGCCGTAGGCGGCGCGCACGAATCCGTGCAGGGCATCGCCACCGTTGAAGTAGCTGGCCCAGGGCACGTTCGGGTCGTCGTAATGACTGCCGTCGGGATTGGTTCCCACCATCCGGGAGGAGGTCACGTGCTCGAAGACGGGATAGGTGCCGTCGGTGGTGTCGGCGCCCGGCGCCCCGGTGTTCACCGGGATGTTGACGAGGACCGGCGTTCCGTTGCTGAACACGGTGAGAGCCTCGGGAAGCTGCTTGGACACGAAGACGTACGTGTACGGGGCGGCGTCGACCTTGGCGTGAGATATGTCGGACAGGAGCGCCGTCCACACCTCGGGGCCGGCCAAGCCGTCGACCGCCAGCCCGTTCTGGTTCTCGAAGTTCATGACCGCGCCCTTGGTGATCACGTTCTCCGTCCCCTCGGTCCACAAGGAGGTGAGGTTGACGGGGAGGGCCGGCCAGCGCCAGGCAAAGGAACCAGGCTGGCCAATGAACATCTGATCCTGCGGAGGTGACGGGCCGCTCGGCGTGAAACCGAGGGGGAGGTAGTCCAGTTGGGCGAGCATTTGTTGGAGGCGCTCGGTGCTGGCCTGGGCAACCGTGAAGGCGACGTTGTCAGGGGCGGCCAGCACCGCTCCCTTGTCGGTGCGTGGGCCCGCCGCCCCCGACGGCACGGTCAGCGTCTCCGTGGATGTGGGAATGAAAGCTGCGGCCGGCTCGAAGGTCAGCGTCGCCGGCCCGGATCGCACCCACGAGCCGGCCACCGGCGGGTTCCAGGTTGGCTCTCCGATACCGGCGACGATGGGTGCGGAGAACCGGACGGAGACCTGCTGGTCGGAGGGGACGTCGCTCGTACCGGCTGCGGGTGTGGTGGCGACCACGGTGAGGGCGGCGGGCGGTGGTGGCGGGTGCCGAGTGTCGCCCCCCGACCGACCGGAGCCGTGCCGAGCTCCGAGCGCGAAGGCACCGACGGCCACGGCCGCCACCACGACGGCACCGGCTGCGATGGCCGCAGCCATCCGCCTATGGCGTTTCGGTGGCGGTTTGAGGATCTGGTACTCGACCATGGCGTGCGCTCGTCGGCGTCGGCGGTGCAGTAAGCCTCGCTCCGGCCAGGGTGTCGCTTGGGTGCCGGAGGCTCCCGCCCGACCAGGTCGAGCGTACCGACGCCGTGTCCCAAACTGGACGCACCCCCTCGAACGGTTCTGCGGCCGGCCTGGGTGGGCATGGCCAGCGAGCCGGCCATGCAACAGATCCTGCTCATCGATACACCGGCCGTGCTCGGCTGGGAGCGCTGGCGCGCCATGGAACAGCGCCACGCCCTCGGCCTTATCAAGGGCGCCTTGGGTGCGATGGCCGAAGAGGGCGGGCTGGCGCCCGAGCTCGTCGACATCGTCGGCCACGTCGTCCTGGCCACCATGAACGAGATCGCCATCTTCGTTGCCGGGTACGAGGATCCCGACGGGGCCGTCGCGCTCGGCGCCCGCGCTGTCGACGAGATCCTGTCCCGTCTGCTCGCCGACCGGTAGCCGCGCTACGGACAGTGCCATGCGCGCCGGGCCGAGCGAGGAAGAAGACCACCGGCCTGAGCCGATCGACCACGACCGGGGTCGACGAACCGCAGGACACTAGGTTGGCTTGCGTGCCGTCGGCTGGGCAGCTCATCGCATCGGGGCGCGACTCGGACATTTTCGAATACGGCCCCGGTCTGGTGCTGCGCCGGGCACGAAATGGCCGGTCGCTGGTCGCAGAGGCTCGGACCATGGAGTACGTCCGATCCCAGGGTTACCCGGTCCCGGAGATCCATGAGATCACCGAGGACGGTGCCGCCCTGGTGATGGAACGCATCGACGGTGCCTCGATGATCGACGTGATGAAGCGCAGGCCCTGGCCGTTCCGGGAGCAGGCGGCGGTGCTGGCCGACTTGCACCAGCGGTTGCACGCCATCGAGGCCCCGGATTGGCTGCCGGCCGCTCCGGGGACGGACGGCGACGCCCTCCTCCATCTCGACCTCCACCCGCTCAACGTGATCATCGCCGGACATGGTCCGGTGGTCATCGACTGGCCCAACGCCGTCCGTGGCCAGCCGGCCACCGACGTAGCCATCACTTGGGTGCTGCTGCACAGTGGGAGCGATCCCGGCGCCGGCGCCGATTGAACGGCGTTGCTCGGCCGGTTCCGGTCGATGTTCACCCGGGCCTTCCTCTCGCACTTCGACCTCGACCCGGTCCGGCGCCAGCTCCAGGCCGTCGTCGACTACAAGGTGCAGGACCCGCACATGAGCACCGCCGAGTGCCGGGCCATGCGGCAACTGGCCGAGTCCGCCGGCCTCGCCTGAATCCTCGCTGACTCCTGACGGCGCCGGTCCGGCCAGAGTCAGCGACCCGCCCTCGCTCGCTCCAGTGCCCGTGCTGCCGCCGCCTTCGGGTCGTCGACCACCTCGATCACGGCGTCCGCCTGGCCATCGGGGCGGACGAGGGACCAGGTACCGACGCCGATCACGGGAATGCCGGCCCGCAGGGCCAAGGCGATCTCCGACAGCGTGCCGTACTCGCCGTCGACGGCGATCACCGCTCCGGCGCTGGCGACCACGACGGCGTTGCGGGCCTCCCCCAGTCCGGTGGCGATGACCACGTCGACCCACTCATTGGCAGTCCGATGGTCGGTTTCCGGGAGGACGCCGACGGTGAGGCCGCCGGCCGACCTGGCTCCCCGGCAAGCGGCGGCCATCACACCGCCGAGACCGCCGCAGACGACGATCGCACCGACGTCAGCCAACGCCGCCCCCACGGCTTCGGCGGTGGTCAGCACGCCCCCCGAGGCGTCCGCGCCACCGACGACCGCGATCTGGGGCGCCATCACATCACACCCATCACACCCGGAAAGCGTAGGCGCGAGATGACGCCTACCCGGGGCGACGGCAGGCCGGGAGTGAGCGCTCAACCGATCGACCGAGGGCCCCCATTACCCTGTGGTTCGTGAGCCAGTCGCTCGAGTGCCGCCTGGATGCGGACACGGCGCAAGCCCAGGGGCGGGAATGGCGGGGGCTCCTGTCCGGGACCGCCACCGAACGGCCTACCCCCACCGAGCTACTCGTCCACCTGCGCCATGGTGGGCTGGACGACGTCGTCGACCTCGCCCGGCGCGAGAAGGCCTGCTGTCCCTTCTTCGACTTCGCCTTGCGAATCGCAGCCGACGACGTCGTCCTCTCGATCTCGGTGCCCGCGGAGGCAACAGCCGTCCTCGACGACTTCGCCCGCGCCGCCACCTGATCTCTACCGACCCCTTCTTACTCCCGATCGCACCCCGTCGGCCACGGCCGGGAGAGCTTCGATCAGCTGGCGGCCCGCCGGTCCTCGGCGTCCCAGCGGCACCGGCACCGGCACCGGCGCTGACAGGGGGACCACCGGGGCCGAACCATCGGCCGGAAGCCTCGGCCGCGTCCGGACGGACCAGCTCGTGGGCGATCCGGCGCAGATGGCGAACCGACTCGTAGGCCGCGTACTTCGGTCCCAGCCAGCGGAAGTAGGGCCAGACCCCTCGGGCGAAGGGCATCATGCCGAACCCGGTCGCTCCCGAGATGGTCGAGCTCTCGACCGCGGCCGGGAAGACCGTCACCTCCGATCCGACCGGAGCCCGGCGGTACAGCTCTTCACGGCAGAGTGCCACGGAGGTAGGCGACGTACGCATCGCAGAAATCGAGCGATGCCGAACGGAAGGCCATGCAGGAGCCCCACACCCGGGGATTGACGTCGTGGACCCAGTTGCGACCTTCTGAGTCACGGAGGACGTTGACGTTGACCAGGCCGTCGACGCCCAGCGTCCGGCGACGAGCTCTCCCGTCTCCTCGAGCGCAGAGTCCTCGATGCACCGGAGGCTGCTGGCCGGCCCGTTGTCACAGCGCCGATCCAAGGTCTGGTAGGTCGCGCTCAGCAGTGCCTGGCCGTTGGCGATGACTCCGCTGAATTGCAGCGGAGTCCCGTCGATGAACCGTTCGAAGAAGTAGTCCTCGGTGCCGCCATCGCCGGCCAGGATCTCGCGGAGATCCTTCATGGTCCGGACGATGGACACCCCCGTTCCACCACTCCCTCGGCGCGGCTTGTGCACCGCCGGCAGGCCGAGCACGTCGGCGACGTACTCCGCGCTGGTCAGGTAGGCCGGCACGGTCTCCGGCGTGTGCAGACCCCGACGATGCAGGACGTCCGACACGTAGAGCTTGTCGACGGCTGCCCGTCGACGAGCCCAGGTCGCGTAGTGCGGGCTCCCCGGCATCCTGGCCAGCGCACCGAACGTGGCCACCGCCAGCGACTCCACGACCTGCACGTCGATGACGTTCTCGCCCTCGAGGATCTCGGGCAGGCGCTCGAGCTCGTCGACCGACCGCAGCCGCACGGTCCGGTCGAAGCAGAGCGCGTTGTCTGCCCTGCTGACCGTTCCGGTGGTGACCCGCACGGTCCGGAACCCGGCCCGCCGCAGCCCCGACTCGAGCTGGAAGAAACAGCCCCAGTTCCGGTTGTCCACGAACAGGACGGTGAGCGGCCCGGGAGGGGCCAGGTGGACTCCGTCTACACCGGAGCGGACGACGTCAGTCTGCCGGCCAGCTCCGGCTCGACGGGCGGCAGGCACGCTCGAGCTCGACGGGCGGAAACCCCGGCTCGGTCAGCCGGCGGTCGAATGCGACTGTCATCGTCTCGCCACCACGCCGTTCGCTCCCGAATGATCATGCTCGGACGACGTGTGGAATGGACATGAGCGCCCGGACGACGGCAGGAGTCCGGTCCACGTACTCGTTGACGGCCTGGCGAACCTGAGCCGAGACCGTCGTGCGTTGCTCGTAGGCGAGCCGACGGAGCTCTTCGTAGACCTCCTCGCTCACCGGTGCGGCGACCTGGAAGCGCCTCTCACCCGCCTTGGTCGTGTACATCTCCGTCTTGGCCATGCAATCTCCTTGCTCGTCCGGCAGGCCCCTCCGGGCCAGCCCCCGTGCTCCTGGACAGGTCGGTGCTGCCTTCGCCGCGCGAGCACCACGCCGCCCGCTGACGAGCGGCCCGGCACCTCGAACGGCGCCCTCCTCTTTCTTTTCTGAGCTCTTTTCTGAAGTGCCGGCGGCCCCTGTGTCACCTAACACTTCGAACTTTACACTATGATACTTCGAACTGTTTTGCAAGTTAAAGTTTCCGAGGTGCTGGCGCGGCCCGTCGAAAGCGGGGAAACGACCAGGTCAGGGACGTGATTGGCGACTTGCCCCGCGACTCATTCCCCGAACGCAGGACTTGCAACCCTGAGTGACGAAAGCTCCTGTTCGGCGCTTGGCGGTGGCGGGTCAGGCGTCGGTGAGAGCGCCGGCTCGCGCCCCCGGTGCCCGGGAGCCCGGATGACTGGTCAGCGAAGCGATCGGCGGGCGGATCATCGCGTCGGGTGGCCGCGACGATCCTCGGCTCGGTGCCCCGTTCTGGAGGCGCGCTCGAACGCGGCGTCGAGCCGCTCCCGCAAGCCGCCCGCGGTGGGTCAGGCGCCGTGGCCCTGGCCACCACCGACATCGCTGCCCCGGCCGCTCGGCCTCGCTCCTTGTCCACCGGAGGGCTCGGCCCTGTCGGGCTGCAGGGTTCAGCCAGTAGGCGGTGACGGCACGGGGGAGCCAGCGCCGGTGGGGTCGATCGGGCTGAACAACGACAGCCCGCCGTCGCAGTCGATGACCTGACCGGTCACCCACGGGAGGCGGTGCACGGCCAACACCGTTTCGGCGACGTCCCCCGGGCGTCCGATCCGCCCGAGGGCGGTGCGCCGTCCCGACACCCGAGAGCCAGGGGCCCGAACGGGGCGCGCCGGCCCAGCATGGGTGTGTCGGTCACCCCGGGGGCGACGGCATTGACCCGCAGGCGCGGGCCCCACTCGACCGCGGCCACTCGCACAACCATGTCGAGCGCGGCTTTCGACGCGCAGTAGAGGCCCATGGACCGGTCGGCCAGTCGCGAGCTCACGCTGCTGATGGCGACGATGGATCCTCCCTCCGCCGCTGACATGGCGACGGCGAAGGCCCGCATGACCAGCCATGCACCCCTGGCGTTCACGGCCATCACCCGGTCCCACTCGTCCGGCCCGGCGTCGACCAGCAAGCCGGCCGTGGCCGATGCCCGGCGCACACCGTGACGGTGGCAGGGACCCCGATGCGCTCGAGGGTGGCCGCCGTCGCCCGGGTGACCTGGTCGGGGTCGGCGACGTCGCAGGCGGATGTCGCGGGGCTCGGCGACGTCCCACACGACGACGTCGGTCCCCTCGTTCCCGGAGACGCTCGACGACCGCCGCGCCGATGCCCGACGCGCCACCCACCACGACGGCTGGACCGTTCTTCGTCATGAGATCTCCATTCGGTAACGTCGCCGGCGGCCCGAAGCGCCCACCGTGACGGCCATTGTGATCGCTCCGAGGGCCGGCCGTGAGCGGAACGGCCGACCTGGACCGGTGCCCTTCCGTGCGGCCCTGCGGCCCAGGCACGGGTCTCGGAGCGGTCGGCTCCGAGTGCCCGATCTCGTTGTGGTGGAATGACCTCGTGGAGAAGGAGGACCGCCAGCTGCGGGTCGTGGTCGTCGGTGCCGGCATGGCCGGCATCCTGTGCGCCATCAAGCTGCGCGGAAGCCGGGATCGACGACGTCACCGTCTATGAGAAGGCGGACCGGGTCGGCGGCACGTGGCGGGAGAACACCTATCCCGGGCTTGTCGTGCGACGTCCCGTCACAGCTCTACTCGTACTCGTTCGCCCTGACTCCGGAGTGGAGCCACCGCTTCTCCCCCGGCCCCGAGATCCAGGCATACTTCGAGCGGGTGGCCGATGAGTACGGCGTCCTGCCCCATGTCCGCTTCGGCGACGCCGTCACCGGCTGCGTCTTCACCGACGGCCGATGGCGGCTCACCACCGAGTCGGGACACGAGGACGAGGCCGACGTCGTCATCGCCGCCACGGGAGTCCTCCACCACCCGAGGCTCCCCGACATCGAGGGACTGGACCGGTTCGAAGGCGCGGCATTCCACAGTGCCCGCTGGGACCACTCCGCACCCATCGACGGCGCCCGTCTGGGCATCGTCGGCACCGGCTCGACGTCGATGCAGATCGTCTCGGCGGTGGTCGACCGGGTGTCCCACCTGAGCCTGTTCCAGCGGACGGCGCAATGGGTGATGCCCCAGGAGAATCCCGCCGTTTCCAACGAGCAGCGGACGACCTACCGTACCGATCTCGGGTCCCTCCGCACCCACCGCCAGGACCTGTCCGATCTCTTCGACATGTTCGCCAACGCCGTCGTGGACGTCCGGTCGAACGAGCTCGAGTGGATCGAGCAGGCCTGCCTGGAGAACCTCGAGCGCAACGTCCGTGACCCCGTGCTCCGCGAGAAGTTGCGACCCAACTACCGGGCGGCCTGCAAGCGACTGGTGATCTCCCCCGACTTCTACGACGCCATCCAGCGTCCCCATGCCGAAGTGGTGACCGACGCCATCGAGCGGGTCGAGCCGGCCGGTGTGCGCACAGCAGACGGCCGGCTCCATGAGCTCGACGTGCTAGTGCTGGCCACCGGGTTCAAAGTCGACGCCTTCATGCGCCCCATGGAGATCGTCGGGCGGGGTGGCGTGACCCTTCAGCAGGCGTGGACGCCCCGGCCGGTGGCCTACCTGTCGATCTCGATCCCCGAATTCCCGAACCTCTTCATGGTGAACGGGCCCAACGGCCCAGTGGGGAACTTCTCGCTCATCGAGGTTGCCGAGCTCCAGGTCAACTACATCCTGCAGCTGGTCGAGCGCATCCGGGCGGGCGAGTGTTCCGAGGTGAGTGCCACCCCCGAGTCACTTGCCAAGTTCGAGGAGGAGCGGGCGCAGGCTGCCCGGAACACGGTGTGGGTGACCGGCTGCAAGAGCTGGTACCTCGACGACCGCGGCCTGCCGGCGGTGTGGCCCTGGTCGTTCATCCGGTTCCGTGAGGAGATGAAGGCACCCGACCCCGCCGCCTACGAGTTCATCTGACTGGCCGGGTCCGAGAGGCGCCCGGTGGCGATCAGTCCGGCCTGCCCCCGACGCACCAGGGGTTGTCGGGCACGCCGGCACACGGATTGGGCATGGTCGGCAGCCCGGCCGGCACTGTCGTCATGGTCGGAGGTGTCGTCGGTTTCGGATAGTTGGCTCCAGTGCACGAGATGCCGATGCCCGACGCGAACCCGGTATCGCACAGCACCTGGGTGAGGAGCTCGCCACCGGCGTTGCCCGCTGTCGTCCGCACCCCACAGCTGGAGGGAGGCTGTGCCTGCTCGAGGTTGGTCGGGGTGAAACCCCCGGGCGCGGTGTTCCCGCCGAAGCAGTTCTGTCCCTCATCTCCGAAGAGGGTGATTTGGCCGAAGTCCCCGTTCGTCGGGTTGCCGTAGCCGCCGTTGCCGGCATAGGTGTTGTCCAGCAACGCATCACCCTGCGGGTCGTAGATGCAGTAGCCGGGCAGGAGAGACGAGGTATTCCCATCCGAGCCCGCGCACACCCCCGGCGGTCCGGGGTCGCTGTCCGGGAAGGGCACGAAGAGGGTGCCCCAGGCGTCGTTGCCGGTGAACGTGTTGTCCGTCACCGTGTCGTTGGTGGCACCCGACACCGTCATTCCCGTCCCGACGGGCTCGCCGGACAAGCCGGCGCCCGGGGCCCGATTGTTGTTGTTGCCGTGCACGTTGTTGTCCATGAACACCCAGCACGAACTGGTGTTGGGTCAGGGCGCTGATTCCGCCGTAGGGGCAGGCGCCGTTCTGGGGCGGTGGCGGGTCGCCGGCGCTCTGGGTGTTGGTGTCGAGCCCATCGGTGTTGTCGTCGAACTGCGACTGATCGATCACGATGGTGCCGCCCGAGTTGGTACCCGAGTAGCCGAGGGCGTTGTTCTCCATCCAGGCGTTGTGCACCCAGGCGTCGCAGACCTGACTGGCAGGCGCCGATGTACATCCCGGAGTCCGAGAAGTTGTTGGCGTAGAGCTGGTTCCAGATCCCCGGTCCCTGCGACTCGCCCGAGAAGATCCCATAGTTCCCGGAGACGGAGTCGCCGTCGATGGTGCCGTCAAAAGTGTCGGTGGCGGTGAGGTAGCTCCCCCCATAGCCCGCCAACCCGATCCGACCCGTGTTGTCGCCGCCGTCCCACCAGATCCCGTTCCCCCCGTCGCCGACGGTGTCGCCCATGCTGTTCTGGATCACCGGGAAGTTGCACACCGTGAGGTTGTCGACACTGACGCCATTGGCCCAGATGTCGATGCCGTTGCGACCGATCGGTCCGTCCGAACCGACCACGCCGAGGTCCTGATCGGCCGGATTGCTGCTGCAAGCAGGTGACCCGGGGAGTGTCCCGTCGACGATCACCGAACTCCGGTTCATTCCCCGCAGATGAATGTCACCGGTGTGGATGGCGACGCCCCCGTACCAGCCCAGGGAGATCTCCTCCGCTGTCGGCGGGTGGTCGTGGTCAGCCTGCTCGTGGTAGTCGCCGGGGGCGACGAGGATCCAGTCCCCGGGCTGGGCGGCGTTGACGGCGGCCTGGATGGACTCGTACTGGCCAGGGATGCCGTCGAAGGTGCCGACGAGCAGCACTCGCCCGCCGATGGCCGGGCCCACTGCAGACAGGCCCACGACCGGTTGGTTGAGCGAGATGCCACCGAGCGAACCGCTGAAGGGGGCGTCTCCGAAGGCAAAAACACCGCCGTCGGAGGCCACCAGCCAGTAGCCGTTGCCGTCGCCGGTCGCAGCCACGCCCACCACCGGCTCGTTGAGCCGCGTGCCGCCCATCGAGCCATAGAAGGCGGCACTGCCGAAGGAGAAGACCCCGCCGTCGGCGGCCACCAGCCAGTAGCCGTCACCGGTCGGTGCGCTGGCCATACCCACCACCGGCGCATTGAGCGGCGTGCCGCCCATGGAACCGTGGAAGGTGGCGTCCCCGAAGGAGAAGACACCCCCGTCGGCGGCCACCAGCCAGTAGCCGTTGCCGGTGGGCGTCGCCGCCATCCCCACCACCGGCGCACTGAGCGGCGTGCCGCCCATGGAACCCCGGAATCCGGCATCCCCGAAGGCGAAGACGCCGCCGTCCGCGGCCACCAGCCAGTACCCCTGGCCGTCGGGCGTCGTGGCCATGCCCACCACCGGCGCGTTGAGCCGCGTGCCGCCCAGGGACCCAAAGAACGAGGCGTCACCGAAGCTGAAGACGCCGCCGTCTTTGGCCACCAGCCAGTAACCCGTGCTCGACGGAGTCCGGGCCATGCCCACGACGGGCGCGTTGAGCCGCGTCCCGCCCAGCGATTGCTCGAACGGGGCGGCGCCCTCGGCGAAGACACCACCGTCGGCGGCCGCCATCCAGTAGCCACTCGGTGCGATCGAGGTGCGCGCCCCGGGCGGTGTCGTCCGCGCCACCGCCCCCGGTGAAAGCACGGTCCCGGTGAGAACGGACGAGGCCAGCAGGGCGATGGAGGCGAGCACCAGCCTTCGCCGGACGGCTCGGCGCATCAACGGCCGACCCCTCCGGCCAAAGGGGGCGAGAATTCGGTCTGGATTCCCTGCGGTGACGTGCCCTGCGGCTTAGCACTCGCCACCGGAGGGGTCAATCGCGTTTCGGACTGGCGTTGTGGGGCTGGAGCGTGGGGGGTTGGGCACTCGCCGGCTGTGGTGCGAACGAGTGGCCCGCAGACGCGACCGTCGGTGGGAACGGTCGCCGGGTCTGTCGCGTCGGCCGTGCCAAGATGGCCGGCGTGTCGGAAGCACCGGATCGCCTGCGACGCGACGGATTGTTGCCGAATGGACTCGTCAGGACTCGATGATCCGGCTCATCGCCGCCATCGATGCCAAGCGCGGCCTTGCCACGGATGCCGGGATACCGTGGAACCTTCCCGGAGATGTCGCACACTTCCGTGAGCGCACGACCTCGGGGGCGATCCTCATGGGCCGGTCCACCTATGACGAGTTCGCCTCACCCCTGCACGGTGGCGACAACTACGTCTTGACCAGGACAGCTGCGCAGCTTCGACCGGGGTTCCGGCCGGTCGCCGGCCTAGGTGCGTTCCGCGCTGAGCATGGAGACGACGACGTCTGGATCATTGGCGGGGCGGCCACCTTCAGCCAGGCGATCGTCGACGCCGCCGAGCTCCATCTCACCCAGGTCCAAGGGGACTTCCGGTGCACCAAGTTCTTCCCCCCTTACGATCGGGACTTCACCCTCGCCGACAAGAGTGGCGACCACATCGAGAACGCCATCGAGTATCGCTTCGAGACCTGGAAGCGCACGTCGGAGGCTCCTTGGACCGATCCCTCGGCCTGATCAGCCGCCACGGGGCACGACCGGCCGAGCGCCACCGGGGGTGAGCGCGACGACCCCTGCCGGCTGGCCCTCGCGCGGAAGAGCCGATCCCGGTGACAAGTGCATCCCCCACGGTGGCCACGCCCGACCAGTCCGCCCCCGGCAGCTTGACTTGGGTCACGACGGTGCCGGTGGCAGCGTCGCGGACTACGAGGATGGGGCCGGCGACCGCCGGCCCGTTGAAGGTCATGCCGCCGGCCACGGTGGTGGCGCCAAACGAAGCCCCGCTCGAGGCTTGCCACGCCACTGCGCCGCTGTCGGCGTCGAAGGCGTGGACAGACGGCTCCTGGGTGGCGGTGTCCCGAGGGTTGCTCGGGTCGCAGAGGATCGAGGTGTCCTTCTCGAATCGGCCGTAGTCGCCCAGTGCCGTCGAGCCATAGACCCGTCGTCCATCGAAGGCCGTCGTGGCGATGAACCCACCGGAAAACCCGCCAAAGACCACGTTTGTCGCCCATCGGAGTCGTCCGGTAGCGGGGTTCAGCGAGTAGTAGGTCCCGTCCTTGCCTCCGACCCCGAGGAAAGTCGCCGTGCCCTGGGGCGTGATCCCGGCGTTGGCGGTGGCCCCGAAGTCCCAGTCACATGTGAGGTGAGGGAGCGGCGGTCGGTACACCCATGCGAGGTGCCCGTCAGCGATGTGGAGGGCGAGGACGGCGTCTGAGAGGTGCTGGGTGTTCGAGAGGTCGCAGTCTGCGGTGTCGAACACGACGAGCCCGAGGCTGGGCAGCAACGTCCCCGACGACCACACGCTGCCGCACCCGTCGTCGAGCACGGCACCGGTGGCGTCGATGTCGGTCTGGTACTGCCAGACCGGATTCCCCGTCTGCAGGCTGGCTCCCACGATGTAGCCGCGGGAGCTCCGTTGGCCGTCGACGTCGACGCCGAAGAGCACCAGCCCGTCGGCGACCACGGGCGAGGAGAAGATGCGGGTGCCATCCTCGTTGGGGTTCGGGGGTTGGCCCGGTCGCCCGGTGTAGTCGTGTCGCCAGTAGACGGCGCCGGTGGAGGCGTTGAGCGCGTAGAGCGTGTAACCACCGCCGAAGATCACGAGTGGCGGGCGTGGGCCGCTGCCCGCTTGGTACCAGGCCGAGGAAGTGACGAGTCCCCCGTCCGAGGAGTCGTCACGGGGGACCTGGCCCGGATACGGGGTGATGGCGTTCTGCGAGCTGAGCCGGACCTTCCAGCGCACGGCGCCGGTCTCGAGGTTGAGGGCGTAGAAGTAGTCGTCCCACGAGCCCACATAGACCGTGCCGCCGACCACCGTGGGTGTGGCGGTGACGACGTCAGCCGTGTGGAAGAACCACGCCTGCTCGAGCCGCTTCGCCGATGCCTCCGTGAGGGTCGTCCGACCGGAGAAGGTGTGCTGGGCGTCGTGCCCGTAGGTGGGCCAGTCCCAGGGCCCGGACAGGCCGGTCGTCCCCACGGCCCCGCCGGAGGTCTGCGGGCCTGAGCCGCCGCACGCCGTCATGGTGGCGGCCACGGCCAGCACGGCCAGCAGGGCGCGGGCCCCCCGCCCACGCGCCGGGCGAGCGGCCGCCATCACCCCTGCTTCGGACCCGAGAGGAGGGCGCTCAGCCGAAGCCGGCCGTCGCTGGGGCGTTGGACTTCGGCCCGGCGTCGGGCGCCGGGTTCTCCGCTGGCCCCGACAGCGGGGCCTTGAAGGTCCCCCGCGGATAAGGGCAGACGGCCTTGGCCGGCACACACACCGTCACGCTCGTCGGGAAGTCGAACCCGCCGGCGATGGTGACCGGGGTGGACGGCTGGCCGCTAGTGAAGGTCACCTTCATCACCCGGCCCCCGTAGTTGGCCGGCCCGCACCCGGTGAGATACCCGGTGCAGGCGATGTGGATGTCGATGAAGTAGAGGGTCCCGTCCGAGGCGAAGGCCATGCCGAATGGGTTGTATTGGCCCGGATTCTTGCCCAGGTCAGCGATCGTCGTCCCCGGCACCGACCCCCGACTCGGCTCCGGTTGGCCGGCGCTCGTGACCCAGCGGATGGACGGGTCGCCGATGTAGGAGCTGATGGCAAAGCAGTCGCACGTCGGGTCCTTGGCGATGCCGGAAGGGAACGAGATGTTGGCGGCAAACGAAGAGATGTGCAGCTCGCGGCGCGGATAGATGCCGCCCGGGCACCCGGCCGCGCTCGTGGGCAGTGACGACGCGGCGAAGCGGAGCACGCTCGAGGTACCGACGTTCGGGACCAGCACGTCACCATTGTCGGCGAGGGCCATCATCCCGGGCTGGGCCAGCCCCCCGCTACCGGTGTCGTGATGGGGGCCAACACCCCCGGCGTCCGGGCCGTAGACGATGCAGTAGCTCGTGTAGTTGGGCGCGAACCACTCGACGAGACGTCCGCTGCTCGGAGGTGGGTAAGTGCCCTGCGCGGTGGAGATGTCGTTGGCGAGCACGTTGCCGGCCTTGTCGACCACGCAGCCGGTGTAGGTCTGATTGTTGTTGAAGACGCCGGTCGAGGTGGGGGGCGAGTCGCTCCCTATGGTCTGCCCCTTCATCTTGAACGGCCCGGGCACGTACAGGGTCTGCCCGCTGAACGAACCGTTGGGCTCGTCGAGCTCCTCCCCGTCGGCCGGCTGCTTGTACGGCTTGGCGCTGCCCAGGTTGTCTTGCGCGGGCAGGGTCGGGTCGTAGCCGACCACCCAACGGCCGTCGGGCAGGACGCACATCTGCCCGTTGGCGTCCCAGGGGGGGAGGAGCTGGCCCTGGACTCCTGAGGGCATGGAGAGGAAGTCCTCCTCCTCGTTCTGGTCCCAGTACACCAGGTAGCTGGCGCTTCCGGGCGAGCCACCGGAGACGAGGGGGACACTGCTGCCGGTCGAAGTTGCCGGGGACGACGACGATCCCGACGAGCACGCGGCCACGAACACACCACAGCACATAACGGCGGCCATGACCGCCAGGTTCCTTCGCAATCCCACCTGCCTCGCCTCCCCGTCGCGACGTCTCGAGGCCGGCCGCCATCGGGCGGACGGGTCGGCCCTCATCCTAGAAGACGGCCCCGAGCGGCGCGAGATTTCGACGCGTATCCCATGGCAGCGGTCCGATCGTCGGACCGGTTTAGGGACAGCTGCGAGTGCTCTTGGCCCGGGCGTGCCGCCGACAGATTGCGGCCGTACCGTGCACCGGCGTTTGCGCCCCCGGTGCAGGTGTAGGAGACGGCGGCGACATCGCTCGGCTCGTCGACGTTCAGGGGGAGCTCGTTCACCCCGGCGTTTCCGACGGCCTCGGCGAGGTCATCCACAGTAAACCGTCCCGCTCACCGTGGTTCCGACCTTCTACGACCGAGTGATGACGACGGGGATGGTCGCCGAGGCGAAATAGATACGCAACCCGGGGCGGCGAGCCGAAGAGTTGGGCATGAGGAAGCTGAAGGACGGATCATCGGTGAAGGCGACGGTCAATACCCGTCCCACATCGTTGAGGTTGCCGGCATCGAGGCCGAGCCGGCCGAAGACGATGCCGGCAGGATGTCCGGTGGGGATCAGAGCCTCCGCAAGACGACGATGCAGCAATCGTCCTCTGGCGCGTGGCACAACTCGTCGGTGATGAGGTCGGTGAGCTGCTCGGCGCCCGAAGCCGGATTCGCAGCCACGAGCTCCCGCAGCAGCTCCATGCCCGCATCGAGGCTGCGGTTCCTGCTCTCGACCAGACCGTCGGTCACGAGAACGATGCCCCTGCCTGCTGCCGACACATTTGCCACCTGCTCGACGATGGGTGGTGACGGGCATCCGAGGGGTGGACTGCGGACGTCGTCGACGTAGTGGGCACCTTCGTCGTCGAACTCGAGCGGGGGCAGGTGGCCGGCCGCGGCCCAGCGCAGTCGGTGCTCGATCGGGTCGAGGAGGGCATAGGCGGCCGTGGCGAAGGAATCGTGGCCGCTCTCAGCCGTGATCATGTGCAGGACATCGAGAAGCTCGGACGGCAGGTACCCGACCATGGCGAGCCCCGGGCACAGTTGCGCAGCTCGCCCATGAGGGACGCGGCCGGAGTGCCGTGCCCGGCGGCGTCGCCGGATCACCTCCCTGTCGCTCCCGCCTATCTTCCCTGCCACCGGGGAGGCCGTCCCTCCGCCGCGGCCTTGAGGCCTTCCCGTACGTCCTCGCTGGCCATTGCCACGATGCGCATGGTCTCACCGAACCGGATGGCCTCGACGGGCGGGAGGCTCCGTGATCGCACCGCCACCTCCTTGGTGGCACGAGCGGCGAGCGGAGCCGCGGCGACGAGGCGGCCAGCGAGTGATCGGGCCTCCTCCATCAACCGGTCGTGGGGCACGACCCACCCCACCAGTCCGATCTCCTTGGCTCGGGCCGCATCGATGGGCTCACCGGTGAGGAGCATCTCCATGGCGTACTGCCAGTTCACCTTCTGTGGCAGCCGTATGGCCCCGACGATGGTGGGCAGCCCGAGACGAACCTCGGGAAACCCGAATGAAGCCCTGTCGCTGGCGATCACGAAGTCGCACCACGTGACGAGGGTTAGGCCGTATCCCAGGCAGAACCCATTGACGGCGGCGATGACAGGCTTGTAGATCTCCCACCCGCTCTCGAAGGAGTTGACGGTCGGCTTCTCCCAGAACGTCCCGGCGAATTCGCCGGTCGATCCCGCGCCGTCCCCCATATCGCCTCCGGCGCAGAACGCCTTGCCGGCGCCGGTGACGATCGCCACCCAGGCCTCCTCCTCGTCTCGGAAGCGGGCGAACGCCCCGTTGAGCGCCTGGCGCATTTCCCCATTGACGGCATTGAGAGATGCTGGGCGGTTGTAGGTGATGGTGGCCACGTGGCCATCGAGTTCATAGGTGGCGACCGGGGACATTCGGACAGCATGCCCTACCCGGTCAGGAAGTGACCGACCGCTGTGGGCACCGGAGCACGGCTCCCTAGAATCGGGACGTGTCGGCGCGAGGGCGGTCCCGGACCACAGGAATGAGTACCGAGCCCGCCGGGGTGTCGCAGCCCCCACCGACTAGCTCCTCGGGCGATGAACCGCCGTTCCACCTCGATGAGCTTCCCCCGCGCCAGCTGCTGAGTGGCCTCTTCCACCTCCTCTTCGGACGCGACCCGGTGCTCACGCCTGACGGAGCGTTCGTAAAGGAGCTCGAGGATGGGAGCCTCACGCCCCGCCAGCTCGCGGAGTGGCTGATCCATTCCGACGAGTGGAGCAACCGGGCGACGATGTCGGAGCTGGGCCCGTCGCTTCATGTCAGCCGCGGCGCCTTCGTCCGCCTATTGCCGCCGGCACGGAGGATCCTCGATCTCGGTGGTACGGCTCTTCATGAGCCGAACGGAGCCTTGGTATCGATGGGATACCCGTATTCGTTCGACGAGCTCGTCATCGTCGACCTGCCGAGCAGCGATCGACACGAGCTCTATCGGGAGGACCAGGCCCGGGACTCGATCTCCGTTCCCGGCAGGGGGACGGTCCTCTACCGATACCACTCGATGGCCGACCTGTCCGCCTACGAGTCACACTCGTTCGATCTGGTCTATTGCGGGGAGAGCATCGAACACGTGACCCGAGGAGAGGCTTGGCGAGTCATGGACCAGGTCCATCGGGTGCTCCGCCCTGGCGGAACCTTTGCCCTGGACACGCCCAACGCGTCGGTCACCCGGCTCCAGCAGGTCGACTTCATCGATCCTGACCACAAGCACGAGTACACGGCGGAGGAGTTGTTCATCATGCTGCGGCGGTGCGGTTTCTCGGTCACCCATTCCCTCGGGCTCAACTACGCAGGAAACTGCCTCGAGCGCTCGACCTTCTCCTCCGAGGAGGTCGCCACGCGACGGGGCGTCTTCTCAACCCCTGAGTTGTGCTACCTCTTGGCGTTCATCTGCAACGCGCAGCGCCTGCCCAGCCCCCGCCGGGTCGGTATGCGAGCCGCCCGCCGGCTGCGAAGACTGTGGCGAAGTCGGGCTTCTCGCCTGTCAGGCCTTCCTGAGGCTCAATCCTGGCCGGAGGGCAACCCTTCACATCCATTCACGATGAGGTCCACGCGCTCCTGCGGGTGTTGCGACGCCACATAGGCATTCTCGGCGGGAATCCAGACCTTCTCCCAGGTCTGCCGCATCCCCTCGCCGTCCCGTTCGACGCCACGTCGAAGCCGGACGTCTTCGGACGCATCCACCCAGATGGTGAGGTCCCAGGGGCGGCCTAGCTCGTTGGTGGTCGCCGACACGCCTTCTACGACGAGCGTGCCTCCAACCGGGACGTCACGCCAATCGGCACCATGGTCAGTGACCCAGTTCCACCTCTGATACTTCCCCGATCGGTCCTCGAGCAGGGGGAGGAGCACTTGCCTGCAGAAGCGCTCTCGGTCCCAGCCCGGACGGCTCGGCCGTGCGAAGTCATCCAGGCAGACGACGGTGACACCCTCCACGGACCGGGCGATACGGCGAGCCAGACTGGACTTCCCGGCGCCGCCGTGCCCGTCGATGGCCACCAGCACGGTCTTCCGGGTCCTCGGCCGGAGCGTCCGCACCCGTTCGAGAGCGAACGCTCGTGGCACGGCCTCGAGCGGTTGGGATCCCGGACTCTGCATCGATCAAGTCGGCAGACCGTGCCGAGAAGGAAGCTGGCTGCGCTGCCTGCGCGTTTCCTCGATGCGCCGGAGCAGTGCCGGAACCCAATGGTCCGTGTAGCGATCCTCGAGCTCCTGGCGTCGCCAGTCCCCGCCGGTGACGACACCCCGACACAGGGTCGAGCCGCAGGAACAGGCCATCATGAACTCGTCCGCCCCGGTGCTCGTCGCATAGTCGTTCGTCAGTTCCTCTCCGATCTCGATCCGCCGTCGCGCCGTCAGGGTGTACGGGCTGCTCCACCACAGGTTGGGGTCGCAGCTGTGATTGCCGTAGTGATTGGCACTGCCGGGCGGAAGGACGAGGTGGACATGGTCATCGACGGCAATCGTGTCCACGTAATGACCGGTGCGGTTGCCGGGGCTGGACAGAAGCCGACCGAGCTCGTCCCCCGAGACGAGTTGGCCACCCAGGCGCGAAACAGTGGCTCCCACCGGGATCGGGGAGGCGGCGAAGAGACCGGAGCCATGGATGCTCGACAGCCCGACCTTGACCCTTGGATCCAACCAGCAGTCGGGCTCGGGGTGCTCCGTTGGCACAGGCTCATTCTCTCATCGTGGTCCCACGCGTGGACTAGTGGCCGTCGGGGTCGATGCTCCGATGGACTCTCCGGACAGCATTAGCCTCGCGGTGTGCGGCTCGGTACGACGGCCTCCCTCTGCGGAGCGTTGGTGCTGACCGGAGCCATCGCCGGATGCAGCGGGTCCACGGCAAGCGGCACCAGGCGCAGTGTCACCCGCTCGACGGCGCACATCGC
Source organism: uncultured Acidimicrobiaceae bacterium (assembly GCA_963756195.1). Classification (GTDB taxonomy): domain Bacteria; phylum Actinomycetota; class Acidimicrobiia; order Acidimicrobiales; family RAAP-2; genus CAVSNH01. The sequence continues at coordinate 56,032 of CAVWMT010000002.1, read as the reverse complement.
AATCTCGACGACGACGTCGACTCCGACGTCCGAGCCCCCTGCTTCACCCGTGACAACAACCACTTCGACGACAACCCCATCGACCACCACAGCGCCCCAGAACCAGACACAGGCGCTGGTGGCGACACTTCAGACCTACTTCAGAGGCGGCTGCAGCGGTGGCTGCACCCGACTCTCGGAACCGGCCAGTGCCTTCACCGTGACCCTGGACCACAACAACCCCGACTGGTCCAGATGGTCTGTCAACGACCCGTCCATCGGGTCGGGCTATGGATACGCGGAGCTCGTGAACGGCACGTGGCAGATCGTCGCCGGGCCCGGTTCGGGCGAGGTCGGATGCCCGCCCTCGACAGATCTCGTGCCGGCGGAGATCCTCTCCGACTTCGGAGCACCCTGTCCGTCCGGCGGCTGACCACGCAGTCTCCGGGTCTTGCCTCCGGCCTGATTGCGGAGGGTCACGAGGTGATACTGACACGCTCGGCATCACCTTGACTGGGGAACTGCTCTTATGACGCTCCGCCCAGCCCGCGATCGGGCAGCGTGTAGCTGTACGTGTTGCCGTGGGGCCCGGCCTGGTCTTCCGTGAGCGATGTGAACTGACCGTCGACCGGGATCGACAACATGATCGTCGTCGGGTACTGGGTCACGGTGCCCTGTGCGCAGTTGGGGACGCAGTCGTCGTAGTTCCACATACCGTGGCCCAGCGCGGATTCGCTACTCCACGAGGACCAGGTGATATTGCTCACGATGTTCCCGCTATCACCGGAGAAATAGATGATGTCCGGCTCTGCACCTGTCCAACCGCCGATGGTGACCGTGTCGAGAGTGGCTGGTGGGAGCGTCGATGTTGTCGTCGTCGGGGCCACCGGCGTCGTTGTCGTCGTCGGAGCGATCCTCAAGGGGGCCGTCGAGGACGTCGCCGTGCTCTTCGACTTGGATTCCCGAGGCGCCGGTGGGTGGCGCTGCTGCAGCCAGCAATCAACACGGTCACAACACCGAAGCCGATCCCTGTTGTGGCCCATCGGCGCATGGAGCATTCTGTCTCGGCCGCGGGGACGGTTCGAGGACCCAAGGGCCGTTCGATCCCCAGGTCGTCCGCGGGGTAGCACCGGGTTTGGGTCCTTCCGATGGGCGATGGTCTCTCCGCACGCCGAGGACCCCAGCCCCCTCGTGTCCGGTTCGGATGCGGTTTTCCCCTCGTGAAACGATGGGCCAGTGAACGCTGAGGCCTGGGAGAAGGCTGGCCTCTACGACCCCGACGCCCCGGGGGCTGATGAGCGCCGGGCGGTCCTCGACTACCTGGCGGAGCGAGGCGCCACTCTCGAACAGATGGTGGAAGCTCACCGACTCGGGAACCTGCCTTCGGTTGCTGGCGACCTGGTCTTGGGAAAGGGCCGAGCCACGGTGTCGGTGACGGAGCTGGCGGCCCGCGGCGGCGTGCCGGTGGAGCGAGTGCAGCGAGTACTCCTGGCCATGGGATTGCCGGTCGCTGCCGACACCAACTTGCCCGATGACCTTGGAGCACTCATCTCGGCCTTCGAACAGGCCGCTGACCTCATGGGCGAAGACGCCATCCTGGCCTTCACCCGGGTCTTGGGGACGGCCGCGGCCAACATCGCCGAGGCAGCCGTCGCTCTCTTCTATGCCGAAATGGGTCCGGGCTCGGGGCGTGAGGGGTCGGACGAACGAGCGTGTGCCCAGGCCGCGGAGACGGCGACACTTGCCTTCGCCACCGTTCCCGACGTGCTCTCGCGGCTCGTCTTGGCTCAGTTCGACCGAGCCTCCCACCGTGCTGCTGTGACCCGGGGATGGTCGGCACCGACCGGCCCGGAGGCCGAGGAGCGGGCGGGTCCGAGCGAGGTTGTGGACCTGGGCTTCGTCGACCTGGTCGGCTCCACGGCATGGGCCGAGAATCTGAGCCTGCGAGACCACAGTCTGGCTCTGTCCCGCTTCGAGTCTGCCGCCTGGACCAGTGCCGTCTCGAATGGGGGGCGCGTCGTCAAGATGATCGGTGACGAGGTGTTCTTCGTGGCTCCGTCCGTGGACGCTGCCTGCCGGATCGGGCTCGAGGTGTGCAGGGTTGCGGCGGAAGACCCCATGCTGCCCTCGGCTCGTGGTGCCGTTGGACATGGCTCGGTCACGCCGCGGGAGGGTGACTACTTCGGTCCACTCGTGAACCTGGTCTCACGTCTGGTGAAAGCGGCGCCACCCGACGCGTTGGTGGTAACCGAGGAGGCGGCGGCGGTCCTGTCTGCCGATCATTGGTCTCTTCGGGCCCTCGCTCTGCAGCCAATGCTGGGGCTGCAGCGCAGCGTCAGGGCCTTCGCCGTCGTCAACACCGACTCGTAGTAGGGGAAATCGAGATATTACGAACTCAGCATTCGTGCACATGGCCTGGTCGGTCACCACCCCACCAGCCAAGCATCGTCATCACGAGGGCAGATGCGGCTGGGGTGGTCAAGAAGGGCAAGACGACGGGGAAGCCCTGCATTGTATGTGTCGAAGCGAGCCCACCATCCCGGGTTGCAGTGAGGCAATTGCGGGGTGGATTCTCAGACGATCTATGACAGGATCAACCCGGGTCGCGGCCACATCGATGGGCGGATGGCGGTCGGTGATTGGATATCGGCGGTTGAGGTGGTGACGGGAGAAGAAGATGGAGCTCAAAGTTGTCGGTGCCGGTGTTGGCCGGACGGGAACGCATTCACTCAAGATCGCTCTGGAGCAGCTCCTTGATGCCCCGTGCCACCACATGCTCGAGATTCTCGGAGATCCCGGCCAGGCTGCGGCCTGGATCGACGCCGTCGAGGGCAGACCCGTCGACTGGTCGGCCATGCTCTTGCGCTATCGGGCGATCGTTGACTGGCCCGGTGCTTCATTCTGGCGTGAGCTGTCACGGGAAAATCCCAATGCGCTCGTGCTGTTGTCGGTCCGTGACCCCGAAGAGTGGTATCGCAGCGCCTCGAATACCATTTTCTTGTCCTTCGACCGCGTGCCGCCGGAACTGGCACCCTGGATGGAGGCGATGCGCAAGCTCCTGCGAGATCGGTTCAGCGATCGATTGGATGATCCGACGGCGATGATGGATGCGTACGAGCGCCACAACGACACCGTCCGTACCGAGGTGGCTGCGAGCCGGCTGCTCGAGTGGAACCTCGGCGACGGATGGGACCCGATCTGCGAGCGCCTGGGGTTACCAGTTCCCCCTGAGCCCTTTCCTGCGACCAATTCGACCGGCGAGTTCCGCGAGATGGTTGGTATGGCGCCGCTTGATTGATGGCATTGATTCGGCTGGGTAGCCGATGCTGACCGTTGTTGCAATAGGCACTCCGGCTGGTCCATCTCAGTCACATGTCGATCGACGACCGCAACCCTTAAGACGAATGAAGACATCGACAGCCTTTGGGTGCAGCGTTGTCCAAGCAGATTCAGAACATCACTGACGGCCATCCAGGCTTAGATCGATGAGCTTGTGGGGTCTATCAGGCCGGCGCCACCTTGCGTGAACTCTGTTAGCAGCTTGTGTTTCACCTGGGGCTCTTAGGAAAACGTGGTGCGCTTGACGGTCAGCGCGCCTCCGAGGATGTAGATGCCCGGGTCGATGTCGCCGTCAAAGTCGGTGTTTCCCGAAAAGGAGCTGTCCTTGATGCTCACCGCGCCACTGTCACTCTCGATGGCACCAGCGTTGGAGACGGCGCTGTTGTCTGACAGCGTGCTGTATTTGATTGCGACGGTATCAAAGTTATAGATACCACCGGCGCTGCCGTACGTGGAACTGTTGCCCGTCACAGTGGTGTTGGCAACGGAGAGGGTGGTCCTGTCGGCGCTGCCGCTGTTATAGATGCCACCACCGGCGAAACCGGCAACGTTGTTCGTCAGTGTGCTGTGGGTGACGGTAGCGCTCAAGAAGTTGTAGATGCCACCGCCAGCTTCGCCAGCAGTGTTGTCGGATACCGAGCTGTACTTGACCGTCAGGGTGCCGGCATTGTAAATACCACCGCCGAAGCCGTCGAGGGCGGTGTTGTTCGTCACCGTGCTGTCCTTGACGGTCAAGGTACCGAAGTTGAAGATGCCGCCACCGTTGGAGGCAGGACCATGCGGGACGCTGAAGGACCCCAGTCCGTCCTCGATGGTGAGGCCGGAGATCGTGACCGTGGCAGCTGTCGCAACCCAGAAGACCGTTGTGCTGTTATCCCCGCTCACGGCCAGGTTGGCTGCCCCTGGGCCCTTGATCGTGAGGTTCGTGAAGACCTGGATGGGACCGGAGGTGAGGGTGATGACCGGACACGACGAGCCGAGCTGGATGGTGTCCCCCGAGTCTGCGGCCAACACATCGGCACGGAGCGAACCGGGCCCGGAGTCATTGCAGTTTGTGACGGTCCAAGTGCGCGCGCCGGCCACCTGGGGAAGCACCACCGTCGACAGAGCGAGAAGGCTGAGGGTGAGCAGGCCTGCCCCAGCCAGCTTGGCAACCCCACCGTGCAGATGCTGACCCATGCTCTCCACCTCAGGGGCAGGTTCAGGGGTGGCAGTGTGCCGTCCCGTCGATAGTCCGCTGCTCAGTCCCCGGTGCCCTCCAAGGTCCAGCCACGGCCATCATGAACCCTGAGGTCTAGACGGTCAAGGGACCCCGACACTGATCGTCCGAAGTGCTGCGGACACGAGAAGATCCACCGCCGTACCGCATTGCTAGTCCCAGTCAGCAAGTCGCCCCGTCCCGTCTACGGAGTTCACCCTCTCCCCCGCCGCGTCCGGGCTCTGGGCACCGGAGGCCGGGCTGTCCTTCCGGCGAGCCTGGACGTTTGTGGGTGGAGAACAAGGGGGTCGTAACTCAAACGACGGCGGTTCGAGTAAGGCCCTCATGATGGGCGCTGCCGGACTCGAACCGACGAGGTGCTGGTTGTAGGCCATCAGAGACCTGAACGCTGTGTTCACCAGGGTCATGCAGGTCTGCGTGACCGAAACTGACAAAGTTATCCACTGTCAAAAGGCAGTCACGCCCGATTCTGCACAGACATGGCACACTTTGTGTGCCCTGCGGGGTGGGCCCGTAAGGTGAGTCGGCGTTGGGGGAAAAATGAGCGACACGTCACAGGGACCAGGGTGGTGGGAAGCATCCGACGGCAAGTGGTACCCGCCGGAACAGCACCCAAACGATCCGCCGCCGACGTCGTCTACCCCACCACCTGCCGCCGCTCCGCCGGGTCCCGGAGCCGCCACCTCTCCTGCGGTGAGTTTGCCGCCGTTCTCTTTCGACCTGAAGAGGTGGTCGCAGGCCGAGCGGATTGCCGGCATAGCCACGCTGGTGCTGTTCATCTCGCTGTTTCTGCCGTGGTTCACTTACAATTTCGGGTTCGCTTCAGTGTCGGTGGACGGATTGTGGCACGGCTGGATGTACCTCGTTCTGCTGCTGTGTTTGGCGATCTTCGTCTATCTGGTCGCACGCGCCGGCTTCAGCGAGATGCCAATCAAACTACCGATGACCAACGAGCGGCTGCTGCTGATCGCCACCAGTGTCAACGCCGTACTCACCATCCTCGCCTTTCTTCTCAAACCTGGTGGGATCGGGTTTAGCGGCATCGGGTGGGGCTTTGGGGCCTTCATGGGTCTGGCCGCATCCATCGTCGCCGCTGCACCTCTCGCCGCTCCGGGCCTGAAGAGCCGCCGTCCCTGATCGATTTCACAGCAATACTCGGAGGTCTCAACGTGCCCGAGCACCCGAACGTCCAAAGGATTCGCAGCGCCTACGATGCGTTCGCCAGGGCTGATCTTGCGGTGGCATTGAAAGACTTGGCGTCCGACGCTGTGTTCCACTTCAATGGCTCGGGTCCGCTGAGCGGCGACCACACCGGCGTCGACCAGATCAGCACAGCGTTGGTTGGCACTTTCGAGCTCACCGCCGGTACTCAGAAGCTAGACATTGCCAACATTTTTGCCGATGATCACCACGGCGTAGTGGTACTTCGTGAGACGGCCAGTCGTCCTGACGGGGCCACGCTGGACGTCAATGAAGTCCATGTACTGGCGATCGACAATAAAGGCCGAATAACCGACCTTTGGGACCTTCCAAGCGACCCCGAATTGCACGATCGATTCTTCGACGGCGAGTAGGAATCCAACGAGCGTGACATACGCTAGGGGGCGGCGGTCTTCAATCCTGCTTCCGCCCTTTCCGAGGGGTTGGAATTAGGCCTTCAGTGTCACCGAGCAGACCGCAGCGCGTACCCAGTCACACGAAGCAGCCCGGACTCGGCCCACGACACACTGATGAGGCCGCCGGCTGCTACACCAGGGGCAACTCTCTCGCAGATACTGGGGAGTTCGGTGTAGTCCAGAGACCGTGCGATCGACGTTTCGGCGAGCAGGATTCGACTCTGAGAATCTCGGTTTCTGCTGACGCGCTGCCGCCGTCGTGTTCACATTAGGCGGGACCTGCGGGACCGGCGGGAGCTACATCTCCTCTTCTCGGGTCACGTCCAGGTTGCGGAACGTTGGAGGGCCGTCGCAGAACTTGGCTAGTTGAGCAGCGAACTCGGCCGTCTCGGGCCGGTTCGAGTTCTCCATAGCTGCCTCGTAGGACGGGAACTCGACGATGTGGACGTAGGTACGTTCGTTGTCCCGGTCTCGGCCTTGCATGGCCCGACTCGACGTGCGAACACCACTGGTCTTGGCGAGCCACTCGTCGAGGGTCCGGTTGAACGCGTCGATGTCGCCAGTCTTGAACTCGATCAGTTGGACGAATTTCATTCCTACCTCCCAGATGGACTGCTTACTGGCCCGACGATAGTGAGCGATTGGCCGCTCGTCGACAGGCTTTGCTGCGGTTCCCTGATTGGGACCTCTCCTACACTCTCTTCTTTCAGCTCACAGCCAGCTTCCCGGGTGAGTGTCCGGAGATGAGCATGGGATCGGAGGTACGTGCACTGGACTGATATAGATGGTCCCTTGCTAAATGCCAGCTCCGGTTGAGTGTGGGCCGACAATTGTTCATCTCTGATTCACATGGATCGCACACGGATCACATACGGAGTGAGGTATTCCGGCATCGCCAGCCTGAGTGCACTTTGAGCGTAGACACATTGCCTCGGAGCTTCCTGATCTTGTCGGACTCGCGGGTCAGCGCGAAAATGGCTGAGTTCAGGCATGGTTCTGACAACGGTCGGTACCAGGCCGCCGTCGGTAGCGATCCGATCTAGCGAGCCTTGTCACGGTCCTTGGCGGAGAATACACACCCTAGGGAGGCCAGCATGGCGGACAAGAGACCGAAGATCGCTGTCCTTGGACTCGGCACGATGGGCCGGGCTATGGCTGGTTCGGCAATACGCAATGGAATCCCGACCGTCGTGTGGAATCGCGATCTCGACGTAGCCCGTCGGATGGCCGATGCGGGAGCTGAGGTTGCTACGTCGGTCATGGATGCGGTCAAGGCGGTCAGCATGGCCATTACGATGGTCACCGACGCCGCGGCAGTGACCTCGATTGCCGTCGATCTCGGCATGCTGGAGGCTCTTCCAGCTGGCGCCGTCTGGGCACAGATGAGCACGGTCGGCGTCGAGGGGACTGCGACCATTAGCTCGATTGCCGAAAAGCAGCGACCGGACGTCCTCTTCCTGGACGCACCGGTGTCGGGAAGCAAGGTCCCCGCCGAGCAAGGAAAACTCACCATCTTTGCCTCCGGGTCCGAAAGGGCTCGGCCCACCGCCGAACCTGTCTTCGCAGCAATCGGGGAACGCACCGTTTGGCTCGGAGCGGTGGGAGCGGGTTCGTGCATGAAGCTGGTGAACAACACTCTGCTCGCATTCGGCGCCGAAGGGGTGGCCAACTCGTTCGCCCTGGCAAGCCAGCTCGGCCTCGAGGTTCGGAGCGTATTGGACGCGTTTGAGGGTGGTCCCCTCATGTCGCCATGGATGACCGGAAAGCTCTCGCGCATACGGGACGGCAACTATTCGCCCGAGTTCCCTCTGACGCTGGCACTGAAGGACGTTCATCTTGCCCTTGAGCAAGCCGATCCGGAGCGTTTTTCCGTTCTCGCATCGCTTGCACGAGAGTGGGAGGAGATCGTAAAACAGGGCCTCGGTCAGCAGGACGTCACGGTGGTGACTCGCGCGCTCGAGAGCGAAGGCGTGGCAGATGAAACCCTGTGATGAGAGTCGACATCCGTCAATATGGTGCTGGGGAGGGCCGCCCTGTGGCACCCCGACTTCACCCGAATGGTGAACGATCCGGCGGCTATGGCCACGATGGACTTGTTGAGTGCCATCGCCGCGGTCGAACCGAAAAACTCAGTGCAAGTGCTCGGGTCGCTAGGCCATTCTGTTGCTCATTCATGGCACGACACGTCACTGTTTGGATCCCACAAGCTCCCTAACCACCTCGCCACAATTCCTGCGACTTCAGAATCGCGACTCCGCAGCGAATGATCTCCTTTGACGAAGTTCAGCGTGACCGGCCCTGGGATCGTCGCCGTCTCTTCGTCGAATTCCGCAGGGGACCCGTATGCGTCTCCGCGTCCTGAAATAAACAGGCACGGGACGTGTAGATCCGGAAAGTGCGAGTTCCGAAGTTGCTCAGGGCGTCCGGGCGGATGAAGGGGATAGCTGACGAGGACTAGCGCAGCAACCTTCAGTCCCTGTGCTGCTGCCATCGAGCACATCCGCCCTCCGAATGAGCGGCCACCTAGGGCCAGTCGCCCGGTGTGCACTCCAAGCCGATCGGCAAGCGATGTTGTCGCGCTCCGGACGACTTCAATGCATACATAAGGTGGATCTGGCCGGCGATTGCCGTTTGTTTGACCGGGAAACTCGACTCGGTCGACCACAATGCCAATCTGCGTGACCACCTCGTCGATCGCGACAAGTTTGGACTGATCCCGGCGCGCGCCAGCCCCGGGTGTCAGAACGAGACCTACTGGGCCTGACTGCATCGTTCGCAAGTCACCTATGAAGTGACCATCGGTTGGCTTGCGAGGCGGACCTTCATGAGTTCAGTGATCGGGCAATCGGCGGATGGCCGCCCGGACGTCTGCGGCCGTCACTCGAAACGGGTCAAAGGCCGCCATCCACCACGTCGCACCGGCCTCCTTCCACGCTTGCGGATCGCCGTCTGTAGAGTCTTGGACGGCTATGTCGAAGCCCGCTAAGCCGCCTGGGCGAATCGACTCGACATATCGGCAGACATCTCGGACGTCTGGCGGCTGAAGTCCGAGCACAAAGACCCCGTCGTGCCGAGCCGCTCGATCCAACGGCCGATGGTGAGGCCACGTCGCGGCCACCCAGATGGGTAGGTGCGACTGGACGGGGCGTGGGAGAAAACGCACGTCGATCGCCTTGAAGTGTTTGCCTTCGTGCTGAACGGGTTGCCCGGACAGCAGGTCCTCTATGAGTTGAAGGGCCTCGTCATAGATCGCCGATCGCCTCGAGCCGTCCTGCTCCTCACCGAATCGGGCAAATTCGCCACCGCTGGTATCGAGCCCCAATCCGACGCCAAAGATGATCCTTCCACGTGAGAGGTCGTCAAGAGCTGCAAGGTGGCGCGCCACAACCTGTGGGCGGCGCCGTGCCAGCGGCGTGACCATCGGCCCCAAGGCCACCCTCGTCGTGCTCGTTGCCATCGCAGCCAACGAGATCCAGGGGTCCGTCACCACTTTGACCGGATCCCGGTAATAGATGTGGTCCCAAACGAAGACACCGTCCCAGCCTGCGTCCTCCGCCTCAGCGGCCAGATCTGCAAGAAGAGTCGGATTGGCTAGCTCGTCGAAGATGGGCAGGAAAAGGCCAGCCTTCATGGGCGCAGCCTACGCATAGGCAGTCGGACCGAACTTGCGAATGCCCGCTACTCCATTCCGTTCGGGACCGCCACATCGAGCGATTCAATGGCCGCTATGCCAACAGCGGCGGACAGAGGCATCGGACGGCCGGCGATCGAGCTGGAACCAATCTCAGGTGATGGTAAAAGCTAATTGTTCCCACCGCGGTCCTGTGCCCAACGCTTCGTGGCGTTGGTCAACTGGGGCTAGTGGCGGGAAGCGGACAACTCTCGAGCCAAACCGGCACTTCGGAAATTAGCGGGGCGTAGCGATCGCGACAGTAAGCACCCAACGTTAGGTGGGCCCGGCATTTGCCCCGCCCAACCGGCGATCGGGGACAGTTGACTCAGTGCGTCAAGCGGACCTAACAGACGGCCGGGTGTTGCTCTTGAGTACCAAGACTAACGCCACAATCCATCCAAAAATGCTCCACCCGAATAGCACATTCACAGCAAATACCGCTCCAACATTCGACGCTCGTCGGGTCTGGGCCACGATGAACGGAAGCAGGTAAACCATTCCGGCCACGAAGATGGCGATCAAGGTCACGCTGGCTTCTAGCCAGCCGGTTCCTGTGATCACATCCACTTGCGTACAGTACACCTACCTCCATTACCTTTTTCCGAAGCGCTGCAATGCCTCACTGTCGCGGCGGTGGGTGACGCCCTCAGAGGTCAACCACCGAAGATGCGACCGGATGAACCTATTCGTCGGTGTGGCTCGTGATGTTGATCACATTACCATCGGGGGCGCGAACGAAGAATCTGCGCAAACCCCACGACTCTTCCGTGAGTGGGTAGACGATCTCGAACCCACGCCGTTTGGCCTCCTCGTACGCCTCTTCAACGCCGGAGCCAACATGAACTGAGATGACTGAGTCCTTGGGCGCTTTCGTGTCACGGGTGACGAGCTGGACGTGGGCCTCGCCGTCCGGCGATTGGTAGTGGGCGACCCACCCGAGGTTGAATCCCTCGACGCTCAACCCGAGGTAGTCCGTGTAGAAGTCACGGGCCGCTGCAATGTCGTCAACTGGAAGATTCGCAACAACTCCGGATACTCGCATCCATCCTCCTAAAACCGAATCGAGTGTCGGGACCATGCATTCGGCAATTATGTCCCGTGACGGGATATCCAGTCGAGTAGCCGGGGGGAATCGCACCCCCCGGCTCTCACAGAACCGGACGTGAACCTCTCGGCTCATCCGGCTCTTGCAGGTCGGTTGGGAGTGGCTGCGAGAAGATGCCAGTGGGCAAAGAGCCGGGGATTGCGCTGTTGTTCCTCACGCAACCGGTCCCATGCCAGCTGAGGCTTCCCTCGCAGTCGCTTGAACTTCTGCATGGCCCATCTGACCAGATGCTCGTCGATGCGCCTTGCGATGGAATACAACTCGGAGCGATAGAAGGCTCCGTAGTAGTTGATCCAGCCCCGGACCTGGGCATTTATGGCCAAGGCGAGACCGGATAGATCCGTGCCACTGCGACGGTTGAGGTGCCAATCCCTGATCTGCTTGCCCTTCGCCTTCTTCGCCTGGGCGCTCATGGCCGGTGAGAAGCCTATGAAGAACCCCCGCCGACCCTTGGCCAGACGACCCCGGAAGGTGTAGCCGAGGAAGTCGAAGCTGGTGTGCTCGTAGTCCTTGCGGCGTTTCGTGTCCTGGCAGTACACGACCTTCGTCTTTTCAGGGTGCAGCTCCAGTCCCAAGGACCCGAGCCGTTCAGCGAGTGCGGCCCACAGATGCAAAGCCTTTGCCTCAGTGTCGCAGTGGATGACCACGTCATCCGCATAGCGCTCGAAGGGACTGCCGGGGTGGTCCCGGTCCATCCACTTGTCGAACGCGTAGTGCATGAAGAGGTTGGCGAGCAGCGGGGAGATCGGGGACCCTTGCGGGGTTCCCTTCTCCCGTGCCACCAGAGTCCCATCTGGCATCTGCATGGGGGCGGTGAGCCACCGTTCGATGTAGAGCAGAACCCAGCGTTCGTCGGTATGGTGAGCGACCGCTTTGAGCAACAGATCATGGGGAACGCTATCGAAGAAGGCCCGGACATCGATGTCCAACACCCAGTCCTTCTTCCAACAACGCTGACGAGTCACGGCCAGGGCGTCATGGGCACTGCGTCCCGGACGATAGCCATAGCTGTCATGGTGGAAGATCGGCTCAAGCTCCTCTTCCAGCAGCATCGCAGCTGCGGTCTGGGCGATGCGGTCTACCGTGTTCGGCACCCCCAACACCCTGACCCCGGTCCCATGGTCCTTCGGTATCTCCACCGCCCGCACCGGCCCAGGGAAGTAGCTCCCCGAACTCATCCGGTTCCACAGCTTGTAGAGGTTGTCCCTCTCGTTGTCTGCAAAGCCTTCGATGCTGACGGAGTCCACGCCCGGCGCTCCATCGTTCGCCTGGACCTTCATCCACGCCTCGTAGACGAGGCGCTTTCGAATCTCAAACGACTTCATTCCCAACGGTGGTCCGTCCATCAGCTCCTCCCCCGCAGGGTTGACTGATAGGTGACCTGGCCTGCCCAGCCCCTTCGCTCCAGCCCCATTACGGGCCTTCATCGCTACTACGAGCTGGTCCGCCTCTGTGCCTCGCATCGGTACTCTCCCCCACGTGGCCGTGGCCACCCGGGGTTCTCCCTCTCGACGACCAGGGGACCAACATCACCCATTTCGACTGGCCATTCGTATCGAGACGACAGATTCTCCTGTTCCATGCCAGGGCCTGCAACGAGCTCACGCCACCTTTACACCGAACACCGCCAGGGCCACGAGCAGGCAGCTCCCTGGCTCCGGACACGCCGACAAACGTGCCCTTGTCCCGAGGCGGGCGTGCAGCCCCGGTTTCGATGTCATCGTTCACATTCTCGATGCGTCAGCAGTGGTTCACACATGTTCGTCTTCTCGTCGCTCACCTGACCCGCTGACAGCGAGCCTTCTCCGCAGTCGCTTCCCACCCCGGCTCTTAACCGGCATGACACTGCGGCGGTTTGGGATCTCCGCCTGCACGGCGAACCCGGAGGGCCTCCCTCCATCCCTGACACAGCACGGTTCGTGCTGGCGATCTTCTACATCGTCATCACTCCCCTTTCAGGACGCACCACGCCCGGAAGTGACGTTCCGGGTTAGGCAACTATCACGAGCACGGGACGTGGTCAGCCACCAGATCCCGCTGAGATCCGAAGAGCCGCATTGGTGGAGATCGGCGTCGCTATGTGCGCCCTGGTGAAGGCCCGGCGCCGCAGTTCGGTGCACTCGTTTCCGAAACATGGGAGTCTCCCGGGTAACAAATACTGCGAGGCTGAACGACCAAGTACGGATGGGAGGGCACCATGATTGGCGTCACTGTTGCATTCGACTACGACGGCGATTTCGGTCGCACTCGGGGTAAGTTCACTGTCGACACCCGCGTGCAGATCAACTTCTGCGATCCCAAGAGTCCCTGGCAGCGCGGGAGCAATGAGAACACCAACGGACTCCTTCGCCAGTACCTGCCCAAGTCGGCCGATCTTTCTCAGTGCACTCAGCGGGAGCTCGACGCCATCGCAGGTAGCTCAACACACGCCCTCGACAGACGCTCGGATGGATGACACCATCAAAGGCGTTCGCCGACGCTGTTGCGTTGACCGGTTGAGGACACACCGGGAGTGGGGCATTTATTCAGCCCGGCGACTCGATCGCGGCAACTCGTCAAAAGCGCGACGGTGCCCCTAACGCCGTTCATGAAGGGCGGGGCCGTGTCTCTCATATGGCGAGGTTGCCATAGGAGGGCGCGCCGACGGTCTCGTACGCCAGGTGAAGCGCGCCGTTGGCATAGGTGACCGATTCAGTCAGTCGCAGCGCAGTGGGCAGGGTCCCGTCGTCGAACACCTTCTTGCCACTGCCCAGCACCAGCGGGTATAGCCACAGGCTCAGGCGGTCGACGAGGCCGAAGCGCAATAGTGACTGCACAAGGTTGAGACTGCCGATGACGTGGAGTTCATCGTGGCGTTCCTTGAGGGAGGTGACGCTCTCGGCGATGGACTCGGCGAGAAGCGTCGAGTCGTGCCAGGCCAGAGGGTCGGCGAGCGTTCGACTGGCGACGTACTTGGGGACGCCGTTGAGTAGGCCGGTGAACGGGATCTCCTTTGGAGCAGTCGGCCAAAATCCGGCAAAGTTCTCGTAGGTCCGTCGGCCGAGAAGCAGGGCGTCCATGTTCCTGGCCTGCTCGAAAAGGACGGCGGCGGTCTCCGGGCCCCGCAGTGGTGCCTGCCATCCGCCGTGCCTGAAGCCACCGTCGCGGTCCTCGTCGGCCCCTCCCGGCCCCTGAGCTACCCCGTCCAGGGTCACGAACTCGGTCACGATGAGCTTGCCCATGTGCCTTCCTTTCTGTGGTGGCGTTGCACCAGTTCAGACTCCGTCGACGTGCAAAATTCATCGCCGCCCTCGGTTGCCACTTCGAGCGCGCACAGATTGTCCATTCAGCGCGACCACCATCGGCAGGCCCAGACCTTTTGAGCCGATCAGATCGACGGGATGCGCTCCCTTCGCCACGGCTGGATGGTGCATAGCCATCTCCTACCCGAAGTCTGCGAGCGTGACTATCGGTGACAACCGGCGGCGCGCAATGGCGGCGCCATGGCGAAGGGGTGCGCGCGCCATATCGCTGAGCAGCCCCTCCCCCAACCTTCGACGCGCTCCTTGACTGCGGCGACTTATGCTGCATACGGCAGAGGGTGATAACTCTCTACCGAGATTGATCACCGATGATCAGACCAAGCTGATTCGCGCGATGTGGGGACCAGCAATTCTGTCGTGTTCGCAACAGAGAAGTCGCACAACCTGTCCTGGTGGAGGTGAGCGGACTCGAACCGCCGACTTCTACGTTGCGAACGCCATCGGGCGACGAAGAGTCCCAGGAGTTATTTCCGTTCTCCTGGTGATCGCCAATTCGGAGTAACCGCTGCCGACCAACGCTGACCCTCATCGACCACTGCTACGCACATGTGGCGCGCGCAAAAGCGACTTCTACGCATTTGCTACGCCCTCATTTATTTCGTAATACGATATTAGCACTTGGAGATCGCCCCTTCAGCGAGACGGCATCAGAAGGATGAAAGCTTTGAAGACGCCAACATCCATCACGCCGTCGAGAATGCGCTGTACGTGGGCGACGGTGGCGAGGACCCGGACAAGGTTCTATATCTCGGCTCAGATCGTGCTGCTCAGCTTTTGGAGATACGTGGCCGTTCGTGAGGACGGTTCGGAGGTCGCGATCCACGCGATGAGGATGCGTCGAGGTACGAACAGCTACTTCTTGAGGTGAGGGATTTAGATGACTGAGAAAAAGAAGCGCTCGTACGGCAAGACCCGCAGCGGAGTGGAGCTCACCGATGAAGTGGTCGAGAGAATGGCTGATGAAGCCGAGAAGGGCCTTGACGTCAGCAAGCTCCGTCGGCGTCCTGGTAGGCCTCGCATGGGTTCTGCGCCGGCTGAAGGGCTCCCTGTTCGATTCGAGCCGGAACTTCGTGAAGCGATCGAAGAACGTGCTGAAGCTGAGGGAGTGTCCGCCGGCGAAGTCGTTCGACGAGCAGTCCGCCGCTATCTGCGAAGCGCATGACCGGATGTCAATACAGTCGACGCACGTTCACACCGCACTGCAGTCGGTGTGAATCCACTCGAAGCGGGCGGGGTGCCCCCTACCGCGCTCCGGGCGTGTGGATAACTGCCCACGATGCGGTAGTGAGGCTCCTCTTCTCAGTCCGACTGTGTGGGCAACGGCTGTGGGCCGCCGTGGTAAGGCCCAGTCTCGTAACCCGGCGGTTCGGGGTTCTCTTGCACCTCGGACCATACGAGGCTCCCACCGGCACCGTGGATTGGGACGGTGAGCGTGACCGTAGTACTTGGGACGCTGTGATGGTGGCCGCTAGCGCAGTCAGGAATGCAGTCGTTGTAGACAAGAGTCCCGACCGCCGAGGCACTTGTAGCCGTCCAGTTTGTCCAGTGGAGGCCCGTCAGCACTTCGCCGGAGTCGGCACACGTCAGAACAATCTCCGCAGGTTCGACACTAGGACTCGTGCAGTTCCCGTAGACGCCAATGGCGGTGTCGACAGGAAGGACGGTGGTTGTGGTCACCGTTGTTTTGGTCACCGTTGTGGTGGGCGCCGTTGTTACGACCGGCAACGAAGTTGACGAATGTGAGGCGGCCGTTGGCGCTGGCCGCGTGCCCGACGCACTCCTCGTGGTGCTCCCACCGCATGCCGTCAGGGCCACGCTGAGACAGGCCGCTAGAACCCAGAGCCTCGCCGCTGGCGACTTCATAGACCTGCCACTCTACGAGCAAAGACCCTTCCCGGATGTTCCAACTACTGCCTGTCCCACAACAATGGGGCTCCCGGTGATGTGGGATACCCCGTTACCTACCGCAGAGGTGAGCCGAACCGGATGAGGTTCCCGTCGGGATCGGTGTGCGTGCCTTCCCTCTTGCCGTAGTCGTGGTCCTGGGGATCTGTGACCACGACCCCTGCCTTCCGCCAAGCGTCCGCAAGCTCGTCGGCATCGTCGCAGTGCAGATAGAGCTTGCTGGGCGTGGGCTCACCCTCTGCCAATGTCAGGTGAATCGTGAGGTCCTTGTCCCGATGTGCGAAAGCGTAGGTCTCGTCATGGTGGCCGATCTCGAAACCCATCTTGTCGTAGTGATCGGTCGCTCTCGGCACGTCAGCGACAGTGAAGATCGGCTCGAACCCTGCGACCTGCCATCCTCCACCATGGGCCCCAGTCTTTTTGTCCCGCCTCATGTTGAGCCAGTCGAGGCACTGATAACAGATCTGGATCTCCTTGTGCGAGTGGAGTTGAACGGTTTGTTGAACCGCCTCTCCGCAGCATGAGCAGGTGATGGTGGCCATGCCGGAAGATTACTGAGGATTGCCAGAGCAGCCTCGGTGCGTCGACGGATGGCCTCGACGGCTATCCCACTCGTGCCGTTCCGGGCGCATGCAACTTTCGCGAAGGCTGGTCCCATCGGGGATGAAACATTGATCCCAGCGGTACCGAATGGCCACTGAGCCATGGGCCATCCTCCGCCGCCATGCCCGCGGTCCCGAGGTTCCAGCGCATTCAACTAACCATGTCTCGTGCGCGGTGCCTGCAACTGGCTTGGGGCAGCGAACCCCGCCAGCTCAGAGGGCCAACAGCCGGCATGTCCACGATGGCGTCGACATACTCGATGTCGACTGGGCACCCCTTGGCGCAGGCTTAGCAAGTGGTGCACGACCACAGCACACCTCGATATGGATGACGTCAGCCACGAGTGTTGGGCGCCGACAGAACCCGATTTCAGGCTCCACGCGTTGGAGCGGGGAGAACAGGTTCTGATCCTTGGCAGCACCCGGGGAGTCAGCAGTGTTCCATCGCTCGCGAAAGCAAGCACCCGGTCCTATTGTGGCGAAATGGGCCCCACTGAACCGGCAGCGTCGTTCGGGCTCGCCCGCAGGTGAGCTTCAGTCCAAGTCGGCACGCGCCTCGCTATTGCTCCCACAACCTCCAACACGAGGTCACGAACATCCCGACGCTCAATTGTCGGGAGCGTTGTCGGAGTTCAGTCGCCACCCTCGTACTTGAAAGAAACCTTCACCCTGGCTCGATACGCCTTGACCTTCCCATCCTCGAGCTGGAGGTCGAGTTCAGCCACCTCGGCGATTCGAAGGTCACGCAACGACGCGCTTGCCTTGGCCACCGCCGCGCTGGCGGCTTTCTCCCAGGATTCCCCGCTCGTACCTACGAGTTCTATGACCTTGTACACGCTCTCGGCCATGACAAGCTCCTCTCTCCTCGATGTTGCTTAGACACTACGCCGACCTGGACGCTGCTTTCACCGGTGAGTCAGCATCCACGTGGCGCCCCGGATTGCCTTCGGCGGGCACCGATCCACAAGGTCGCGGAGGCTGATTGGTCCCGCCCAAAGCCGGCAGCGGTATGGGATTCCCAGAACCCGCCCGGTATCAGCGGCGGCTTCAAGGGATCCACGCACCACCTCGACCGACAGCGGAGGCTGTCGCCAATCAGGAGGTGCGATATGTACATAGCCTCCAGATCGAGCCAGCGCCGCATACGCCCGGGGTGATCATCCAAGAGCAAACGAGCTGCGTCGTTTAAGGCAAACATTCCCGGAGCGGTCTCGGCGAACAATCCTCGAACGACAAGGAACCGCAAGAGTCACCCAAGCGCATCGGGATCAGCACCCGACGACGCTGCAAGATCGCTGACAGGCCGACTCTCGCTGGAGAGCAGATCGGCCAATCGCAACGTGGCAGCCACCCGCACCGCCCACGGTTCCCCCAGCCCCGTCAACCGCAGGAGTGTCTCCCAGGCTTCCGACTCCGACACGCCCAAAGCCTAGGTCTGCCAACTCACAGGTGTCCCCAGCGCCATCGAGAAGACACCGCTGCGATCCGACTGGCCGTTCCTGGGACGAGACTCAGCAGAACCGCCTGCCCCAAGGTGTCGAAGCTCTCGACGAGATACCGCCCAACCGTCGCGCCGGTTCAATTGCTGCGCACAGGACGACAGGACGCCGAACGACAGCCGGTAGCCGCCACCACATAGCGACCGAATCGGCAGAGCATCGTTCGGCGTTTCATGGGTGCCCCAGAACGCGCGGCCCGGATGACGCAGAGCGCGTCCTCGAAGTGCCGATCCGGGCGCATGCAACTTCGCGAGGGTCGGCGCCGTGGGGGATGAAGCCGTGATCCCACCGGTACGGAACGGCCGCTGAACCGTGGGCCATCTTCCGCCGCCCATCCCCTCGGTCCGGAGGTTCCACAGCATTCAGCTAACCCATGTCTCGTGCGCGGTGCCTGCAACTGGCTTAGGGCAGCGACCCCCTAGCTCAGAGGGCCAACAGCCGGCACGATGCCTGCGATCACTCAAGAGGGAGCCTTCGCCCCTTTCCAAAGCAGCTCAGCTTTGCCGTTCGGTGTCAGTTCGACGATCGCCGAGGCAAATGCGAAGCCGTTGCCATAGTCGGTGTCAAGGTAGACAGTGCCATTTGAGGCCACGGCGATGCCATCAGGTGAAAATCCATTGAGGTTGAGGAAGCTGAGCGAGAAGGACTGGATCAGCTGAGCACCGTTGGGAGAGACCCGCATCACGCTCAGTTCATCCATAGCAAGCACTAATCCATTAGGGGCCGTGACCAAGCCGCCATTCCCCCTGGGGTACAAGGCGCCGACCGTGCCCAACGGATAGGTCACGGTTCCTTGGGGAGAAACCATTAACAGTGCCTTGTCCGTGTACCCTGCGACGAAGAGGTCGCCCGCAGAATCAAAGGCTAGGGCGTCGGGATCAAACGCTGGGGTATCGGTCGCCAGGGAATCGTTCACAAAAGCGACCGAGGCAGTTCGTATCCCGAGCACTTGAGTCAAGGTCCCGACTGCGTTCAGCCGCAGCACCTCGCCTTGATCAGCTTCGTCTTGATCAGCAACGTAGAGCTGATTGGTGGCTGAGAGGGCGACCGCCACCGGAGTCAGCGACGCAGATAGGGCGGGCGCGCCATCAGCTACCCATCCGGCCTGACCATTCCCGGCAACAGTGGTGATGATTCCATCGGGCGACACGGCTCGGATGCGTCCATTCCGAGAATCGGCGAAGTAGAGGGTTCCGTCGGGAGCAACCGCCATCCCCTGGGGGTCGTTGAGTTCTGCATTCGTTGCCGGACCTCCGTCCCCGGAGAAGCCTGTCTTGCCGTTGCCCACAAGGACCCGGAAGCGTCCGTCGCTTTGACGCTCCAAGATTTGGTTGCGGAGGCCGTCTGCGATGTAGAGGTCACCGTTTGAACCAACGACCAGTGGTCCTGGCTGCGCCGGCTGGAGACCGCTGGTGGGTCGTAGGGGGCTTAACTGCTTCTCTCGGGTGACACGAGGGGATGTGTGATGACGGGCGGGGCCGCCTTGAACGAGAGGGCTGACGATCAGAGCGATCACAGCGACGACAATGAAGGCGATTCCACCAACCTCTAACCGACGCCGTCGCCTGCGTTGTCGAGCCTCCTTTATGAGGGCGTCGGTGGAGCCGTCAGATGGCGAACCGACCTGGTGACGCTCTAACAGAGTCATGGACTGCCGCCTAACCGACGCTGTCGGCGGCCAGCAGCCTGAACAACCAGTGACCGCCGCTGAACTTCAACAGCGAACGGGACACCCTCGAAGCCCGGGCCGCACCTGGGTGCCGCCCAAGATCGCCGGAAGGGTGAAGAGCAGGAGCGCGAGCCGGTCGCCGCGCCCAGGAGGGATGCGGCAGTTAGGCCGCCGGCGGCGGTGTCCGGGTCGAGGCCGGCGGTCGCCCGCATTCGGAACTGCAGGCTGGCTCCGGCGGCGTCGAGGGGATCTGGCGCAAGATCGTCGCGGAGGGCACATTGGGCTTCCCACGGGCTGCACCGGACAGCGGCGGCCACTAGGGCGAACTTCTCCGCTATCAGTCGAGCTAGAACGTTTGTTCAACGTGGGCAGAGGGTGCGTGCCCTCAGCGGGCCAGGATGGTGACGGCGGCGATGCCGGGGGCCCCGTAGACCTGGGCGTAGCCGACGCGCAGGTCGCCTTGGACCTGGCGGTCGCCGGCCTGACCGCGGAGCTGGAGCACAAGCTCGTGGACCTGGCGGAGGCCGGAGGCGCCGATCGGCTCACCGTTGGCGATGAGGCCGCCATCGGTGTTGACCGGCATGGAGCCGGTGATCTCGGTGGCGCCCGCGGCGAGAAGCTTCTCCTGCTCGCCGTTGGCGCAGAAGCCGTTCTCAGCCATGTGGATGACCTCGGCGCCAGCATCGGTGTCCTGGAGCTGGATCACGTCAACGTCCTCGGGCCCGATCCCAGCTACCTCGTAGGCGGCGCGGGACGCGTACACGGTGGGGGCGACATCTTCCTCTACGGGCGCCCATGTGGTGTTGACCTCATAGGCGCCGTAGTTGCGTGTGCGGATGGCAGTCGCCTTCACGTACACCGGCGTATCGCTGTATCGGTGGGCGATGTCGGCGCGACAGAGTACGACCGCCGCGGCGCCCTCGTCGGGAGCGCAGAACATATACGAGGTGAGCGGGTAGTTGAGCATCTGTGAGCTGAGGATCTCCTCCTCGGTGATCGGCTTGCGGCGGAAGGCCTTCGGGTTGAGAGCGCCGTTGCGATAGTTCTTCGCCGCCACCTTGGCCAGCGTCGCAGGCGACACACCGTAATCGTGCATGTACTTGTTGATCTTCATGCCGAAGAACTTGGTGGTGACGTATTGCCCGTTGTCGGCGTACCAGGCGGGCACGTTGGTGAGCATTGGGTTGCCCTTGAATGAGCCCCGAGGGTGCTTGTCCGTGCCTACGGCCATGACGATGTCGCCGGTGCCGGCGAGGATGGCGTTTGCGGCCTGCTGGATGGTGGCGGCGCCGGTCGCACACGCGCTGAACACGTTGATGAACGGGATGCCGGTGAGGCCGATCAGACCGGTGAGGGTGTCGGTCCAGACCTCCCAGCTCCCGCCGAAGGCGCACTGGACGTCACTCCACGGCACGCCAGCGTCGGTCAAGGCCAGCTCCACGGCATCGGCGCCCATCTCGAACGCGGACTTGTCGCCGTGGCGGCCGAAAGGGTGGAGGCCGACCCCGATGATAGCGACGTCGTCCATTTAGCGCTCCTCGTTGTTCTGGACCCCGACCGGCGCGAAGGCGAAGGTGATGATCTCATTGCCGTCGCCGTCGACGTAGAACGGGACGATTCGCAGCTCGACCTCCATGCCGAAGTCGAGCTTTTCCGGGTCGCTTTCGGTGAGCCGCGACTCGACCCGCACGACGTCGTCAAGCTGCACCAGCCCTACCCCAAAGGGCTCGAAGGACGCCCCTGTCGGATCGCCCATATAGTCGAAGCTCGGCGGGAACCCCTGGGTCGTCCAGGACACAAGGGTGCCGCGGCGTGGCAGGGGTAGTTCGGCCATGCCCGGGCCGCTACAGCGCGGACACCGGGATTGCACCGGGAACGTGACCGCCCCGCAGCCCTCGCACCGGCTGCCGATCAGCTGCGGGTCATCCGCCGGCCAAGTGAACACGTCCGCGATCTGCTGCTGCATCAACGCTCCTCCACCGTCAATTCGCCGCGATCACGCTAGTCGGCGGAGGTACAAACATCCAGAGACCTTGAGAGATCGTGGACAGGCGCTCGAGGGACGGCTGTGGCGGCCCGTACCTTTCAGTCGAAGGCGCGGAGCGTCCGCACCTTCGGCCTCGAAATCTATGGAGTCGCCAAAGGCCTCGACGGGCAAAACGTCCCCGACTCCTACGGTCAGATCGTGCAATGGGCACGCGATGGCAAACTCATCGTCGCCGTCGAGCGCACCGCCCTCAGCGAGATCGAGACAGCCTGGCAAACGTACCGACATCAAAGGCAGACGACTTGTCATCCTCGAACGACCACATCCCGTCTTGTGGGCTTGACCCGGTTCGACGTACACCACCTGGTCCGGCGGCGGGGGTCAGGTCAACTGGCAATGACCAGCTGTCGATGTCCGAGAGGTAATGAGGGCGCGACTGCCCGCCGATCAATCATTGGCGAGCGCATGCACGTGAGGGCTCCGGCCAGGAAAGTCTCCGACCCGTCAATTCGGAGGAATAGGTACGAAACCGACCAGCTGACTGCAGTGAATGGCAGCAACGAATTGGCGCACATAACCCTTCGAACGGATCGGTCGGTCTGCTACAAGGTGGCGCCTGGCGAGTGAAAGGCAGTGAAGTGACGACCCGCATCGCGGGTCGAGAGAATCAGAGAGACGTTGGCAGAAGATGCAATCGCCCAACCATCAGACACGGAGCTGAACGTGATCGGTACGGTGAGGTTGTCGTACTGCGCCCCGGCGACGAAGTTCACGATGGCCTGGTTGGACTTCGCAAAGGCAATGTTTGGAAGCCACTTTGTCCAAACGATCCCGCCGTCGTCGGTCGAATAGAAGTCGATTCCTGACCAGTAGAACCAATGCGGTCCAAGGACCCGCAGGGTCGTCACATCCAAATCGTCGGCGAGGTCGGGGTGGAACTGGTCCTTCTCACTCTCGTCATTGGCTTTCCAGTGCTTGCCGTGGCCTATCTCGTCATCGGGTTGGTACGTCACGCACTTGGTCAATAACCGACCTGGGCCGACAGAAAATCGGCCGACGCTGCTGGGGCGTCGTGAATGATGTTGCTCGCGACCGGTAATGACTGCAACGAGGTGATCCGGGACCAATTACTTGTCGAGTGATGGTGCTGGCGTGACAGACTGAGTGCCGTCAAGGGGGAGTACATGTCATCAGTTCACAACAGACAGCTCCAACGGGTTGAGGCTGACGCACCGGCCGAACAAGTTGTAGGCGCGCTCCTGCAGGACGGGGCTGTCATCGTCCACGATCTGCTGTCCCGTGACGTGGTCAATGCGATCAATTCGGAGGTCCAGCCGTTCGTCGACCTGGCCAACCCTGACATGCGTCATCTCAACCCCGGGGTGCAGTTCTTCCACTCCCAGACCCGTCACGTCTCCGGCCTGGCGGGCAAGTCGCCCACCTTTGCCACCGAAGTCATGATCCATCCGCTCCTCATGGCCGTGTGCGACACCATCCTCGGACCGTCGTGTGCCCGCTATCAGCTCAATCTGGCCCACTTGCTGGAGCGTCTGCCCGGCGCCGGAGATCAGTTCTGGCATCAGGACGAGATCGTGTGGAACCTGGTGCCCGAGCCCAAGCCCGAGCTGCAACTTGCCTCGGTGATCGCTCTGGTCGACTTCACAGCTGACAACGGTGCGACTCGCGTCTTTCCGGGAAGCCACCACTGGGTGGCCGGGCGCTATCCGACTAATGACGAAGCCGTCGTTGCGGAGATGCCGGCCGGCTCGGCAATCGTGTATCTCGGATCGACGTTCCATGGCGGAGGTGCCCACTCCGGTTTGGAGCCACGCCGCGGCGTTCACCTGTCTTACACGTTGGGCTGGTTGCGCACTGAGGAGAACAACTATCTCGCCGTGCCGCCAGAGCTGGCCTGCCGCCTGCCCCGACAGTGCCAAGAGGTCTTGGGCTATGCCGTGCACGATGCCATCGAGCGCGGCGGCGGCTACCTTGGCATGCTCGACCTCCGCGACCCGATCGAGCTGTTCCAGGAAGGTTGGACGGGCGCCGCTTATGCGGACTGAGTAGGGCACGGAGCCCTGACTGCTGCGCGGCACTTCGCTATGGCGCAGTTGAGCGAAGGGGTGTTTGCTGCTCCGATCGCTTGACTGAGTGATCCTGCTACGCCGAATCGCGGCACTAATCAAGGGCACCGAAGGGCACTGGAAGGACTCGTAGGGCGACAGTTGAGTCCTGTTGAGTCCCCGTCGGCCAACAGTTAGTGCAGCTTCCGGTCGCCCCTACCTACGGGTCGTTGCTCGAAGGGGGAACCCGACGACTTCCGAGCCTTGAGAAGCCACGACCACGGCCTTTCGCGCCATCCATTAATAGTCGGGTTACCCACCACCGATTCAGGCATCACCTCGGGGCTACGCGTCGGTCCGAAGTCGGGCACTCGTTATGGGCGACCCTGATGGAGCGGCAGAAGCCGAGTACGACCGGCGCCCTGTCCTCGGTCACGATCAGGCAGCCGAGGCGGGTGTCCGGCAAGACGTTTTCACGGCACTCAGTGCTCGCGACTTTTGCCCGTCCGGGAGCGGCCCGATCTGGGCACCGTAGCGGTGGCGCGATCTCTCTTGGTCCCACTTTCTCGCGTGGTTCGCTGCGGTAAGCAACCCGACGTCTCGTTAGACAAGACTCAGGGAGATGGCGGCTTTGCAACGTCCGAATACGAGCTACGTCACCGTGGGCGACTCGGAGGTGGCATACCAAGTAGTCGGAGACGGGCCGCTCGATCTCGCCTTCTTCACCGGCATCGGGAGCCACCTCGAGTTCATCTGGGACTGGGCGGGACCGTTCCTCCGGCGTCTGGCAACGTTCAGCCGACTGATCCTCTTCGACCGTCGGGGGACCGGCGCCTCGGACCCGGTGGCCCTCAACGCGATCCCGACGTGGGAGGAGGCCACCGAGGACATCCTCGCGGTTCTCGATGCCGTCGGATCCGAGCACGCGGCGATCTACGCCGAGGCCGACGCCGGCCCGATCGCGGTGCTGTTTGCCGCGACCCACCCTGATCGGGTCAGTGCCTTGGTGTTGGGCAACACGTCGGCCCGGTACGTCGCCGCCGACGACTACCCGATCGGGCTGACCGTCGACGAAGGGGAGGTGATCCTCGACACCTTCGCTGCGCAGTGGGGCACTGCCGAGCTGGTCAAGCTCGTCGCCCCGGATCTAGCTCAGGACGAAGAGCTCGTGGAGCTGTTGGCGAGGCAGTGGCGTTCGGCCCTCACTCCTCGGGCAGCCGGGGCGTTGTGGCGAACGCTTTTGGAGGTCGACGTGCGAGACGCACTTTCCTCTTTGCAGGCGTCGACTCTGATTCTGCACGCGACGGAAAGCGACATCGTCCCGTTCTCCCATGCTGAATACCTCGCCGACCACATCGCCGGCGCCCAGCTCGTGGCGCGCCCCGGACGGGCGACCGGATTCATACCGGTGAGCTATCCCGCGACCGCCGAGCACATCGCGGAGTTCCTCACCGGATCAATCTCACCGGTTGCGATCGACCGGGTGCTCACGACCATCCTGTTCAGCGACATCGTCGCCTCAACGTCGCAGCTGGCCGACGTCGGGGACGAGGCGTGGCGACACGTGCTGGATAGCCATGACCGAGTCGTTCGCGAGCAGCTGCGTCTCTATCGCGGCCGCGAGATAAACACCACCGGGGACGGTTTTGTGGTGTCCTTCGACGGGCCCGCGCGGGGGATCCGTTGCGCGCAGGCCATCACCGAGTCGCTGGCGACGCTCGGCCTCGAGGTCGGGATCGGGCTGCACTGTGGGGAGTGCGAGGTCCGGGGCGACGACCTGGCTGGGCTCGCGGTCCACATCGCCGCCCGGGTGGGTGCGCTCGCGGGCCCAGGGGACGTCCTGGTCTCTGGGACGGTGAAGGATCTCGTTGCGGGATCGGGTATCGAATTCGAGGAGCACGGCGAACACGAGCTCAAGGGCGTTCCGGGCTCGTGGAAGCTCTTTGCCGTTAGGGAATGAGCCCTCGTCACTGGCCGAATCTCAAGTGTGGTCGGTGGGCTGGCGACTCCCTAGCAACTGCACGCCTGGTCCGTCGAGGTCCCGTAGGGCGGCGCGACGCCCGTTGACGGCCATGAGAATGGCTTCCGCGGTGCCGTGGACCGCGGGCCCGTCACCGGCCGACCAGGCCATGTCGGTGGCCACGAGGCGGAGACCGGCGGCGCGCTTGCTGGCGCCAGGGACGAGGACCGTGCTCCCCACCCGGGTCAGGCAGAAATCGAGGATCGGCCGCACTCGCTGGACTGGTACGTCGCGCAAGAGACCTAGTGGGCGCCGGATGTCCTGCTGGTGGATGAGGAGTTCCCCGAAATTCACGTTGTCGCACTGGCCCGAAGCCGCGAGCCATTCGATCAGACTTTGTGTGGAACGTTTCTCGTCGCGAGCGATCTGACGGGCCGGACCCTTCGTCGACCCGTAGACCAGCGTCGACAGGAAAGCCCCGGCCACTTGGCCGGTGCTCCGATGGATATGCCAGGCCACATGGACCACCGTTTGCCGGACCGTCCACTGCGAGCACAGCGAAGCCTGGGCCCACTGTTCGTCGCTGAGACCGGTACAGAGGGCAACCAGATCTGCCTGTTCTGACTCGAACTCGTTCAACATGATCGCGTTTTTCGGCATCCGCCCTCCCAAATGCAGTTGCCAGGAGAGAAGTATCGCCGAAGTCAATAGGAATTGCCCCGACGGTTTCCGAACGCACACCTGGTGCCCAGATCGGCCGGGTAATGACATGATTCTTCAGAGAATGGGCCTTCGGTAGTAGCTCCAGTGAGCGGCTCGGTCGGCCAATGGATGATCTGCTCTGAGCCCGTCAGGTCGGGTCCCCAATGACGGCGGCGCCTCTGCTCCCGCTGTGCGCCGGAGCGTCGTCTGCAAGACGCTGATGAGGTCGACGCATGGCGCCGATTCACAGGCGCCGATTCACTCGTCACGTGACCGATAAAGTCACATCGACGAAAGACATGACCTTGGGGGATCCCACATTGGCCCTCTGACCTGGCCTTTTCAGTGGAGGTGATGGGAGTATGTTCGAACCCCTCCTGGCCCGTTGACCTGGGCTTATGCCGCCCGAAGGTCTGGACTGACGGGTGATCCGGGTGCCGAGCGGCTCGTGGCAGGGTCGACAGCGGAAGTGACGGGACTACGTTCGAACCCGGCCGGAGCGCCATGTGGCGTCGGACAGCCTCGTCGGGGCCAGATCAAGGACTCCTCAGCCGTCGCGCGATGTGCTCTGCCACCATGATGGTCGGAAGATTTGGGGTACCCGTCGGGACCGTCGGCATGATCGACGCATCGGCCACGGTCAGACCTTCAATGCCATGGACGGTCCCATGAGTGTCAGTGACGGCACCTAACTCCGACTCCTCACCCATGGCGCACGTGCCCACGGGATGATGGAACGTCGACACCGCTGTCGACGCCCAAGCTGCGAGTGCTTGGCGGTCATCCGATGCGATCTGCGGTCCTGGGGACAGCTCGGTGCCGGTGGAGATGGCGGCAACGGCATCGCTGAGAGCGATCCCTCGCGCCTCGGTGATGCCGTCGAGCATCGCGTCTAAGTCCTCGGAATCGGTGAGGTGTCCGAAGTGAATGCGGGGAGGAGCGTTGGGGTCGTCCGAGACCAGGCGCACCCATCCCCGTGACCGAGGTGCCATGAGCCCGACCACGATTCCGAACACGGCACCACCCGGGATCTGCTCAGGGTCGGCGTCGAACGGACCCGCGGTGAACATCATCAGGTCAGCTGGACCATCGGGGTCGGCAATCGTCGAGTGCAGAGTCGCATGGACTCCAAATCGGCTCGGACCCTCGGACGGCCGGGTGGGTAGCTCGATGGAGAGCAGCGCATGGTCGGAGAGATTCGCACCGACTCCCGGCAGGTCGAGGACGGGTTGTATCTCCAATCGCTCCAGCTCGCCGACGGGTCCGATGCCTGAGCGGGTGAGGATGGCAGGACTGGCGTATGTCCCTGCAGCGAGCACCACTCGGTCCGCTTCGATGTGAGTCCCGTCGAGGAGCCGGATACCGGTCGTGCGCCGTTGCACGCACTCAACTGAGGCGACCATGGTCTCTGGTCGGATGGTGAGATTTGGTCGCCCACGCGCTTGAGCGAGGTATGTGATCGCTGTGCTCATGCGCGTTCCGTTTCTGGCGGTGCGCGGCGATGGTCCAACTCCAACAACACCTGGTTGATTGTGATCTTCGATGTACGGGTGCCCCGCCGCAGTGGCACCGTCGAGGAACGCCGTCTGAACGGCGTTCAGCTCGCTCCTCGGGTGTCGCCGAACAGGAATGGGTCCGTCCGAACCGTGCCATTGATTACTGAAATCTGCGTCACTCTCCAACCGACAGAAATCCTCGAGAACGTCAACGAAGGCCCACCCTGGGTTGCCCAGGGCGACCCAGCCGTCGTAGTCCTGGGGGGCACCTCGCTGCGCAAAACAGGCGTTCGTTGCCGAACAACCCCCCATGAACCGAGCTCGGGGGACTGAGATCCCTCGATCGAGGTCTTCATCGGCGGTGTAGCCCCAGTCGTGCTCGACCGTCGGCTGGGAAGCATCGAGGACGTCGGCGGGAAGGGTGGAGGCATCAGGGTGGTCGGGACCCGCCTCGACCAGCAATACGTGGCAATCCGAATCCTCGCTCAATCGAGATGCGAGTACGCATCCGGCAGAGCCGCCGCCGACGACGATCATGTCGAATTTCATTGCGCGACGATAGAAGATGAACCCGCCGGTGCCGGCGGGGAACGCCGACACTTGCCCGTTGGTGCCGACGACTTAGAAGCTGTCGAGATGTCGTCGACACGGCAGGGGATCGAACTCCCACTGTGCCCTGCTCAGCACATGGGGAACCCGACACGCGGTTTCATCTTCGTCCGACGGCAGGGTTGGCGCTCCAAGCTTTTCGGGACCGGGCTATTCCTGTTGACATTCATAGTGTTGAGTATCGGTGTCGTCGCAGTAATGGCCATGTGATCCGTATCCGGCTTAATCCCCGCCGGGACGGCCCCGGATCGCCGGGTGTGGGTAAGCTATCGACGGACGAGTGCTTGCCGAGGGCAAATGCCACTGACCGAATCCTTGGGGACACCCCTACGCTCAAGTTTGACCCGCTCGGTTGGCAGTTGCGATCGGTCCGATCCAACGAAGCGACCCGCCCTAAAGTCGGACGATGACCTCTGTCGGCGACCCATCCATCACCGTGTACGGGGCCCCGTGGTGTCCCCATTGCAAGCGAGTGAAGAAGTTCCTTGCCGCCCACCGGGTCCCACACGACAACGTCGACATCGAAGGGCAGCCCGAAGCGATCGAGCGCCTCAAGGAGCTGCAGGGTGGCGGGCAAATCATCCCCATGGTCGAGTTTGGGGACGGAACTTACGAAGTGAACCCGAGTGACGAGGCCCTGGCCGCTCGCATCGGCCTGGCAGTCGAGGCCGATCGGTCTGCGTATGACCTCGTCATCATAGGGGGCGGACCGGCCGGGTTAGCGGCCGCCATCTACGCCGCTCGGGAAGGTATCGACGCCATCGTCGTCGACGCCAGCGCCCTCGGCGGCCAGGCCGGCATCAGTGACCGAATCGATAACTACCCGGGATTCCCTGACGGGATCTCGGGCGCGGAACTGAGCGACCCCTTCGTCGCCCAGGCGAGTCGCTACGGGGTGGAACTCCTATCGGCCGTCTCGGTAACCGCCGTGGAGCACGACGGTCAAGACCTCGTGACGTCATTGTCGTCTGGCCAGCAGCTCGCCTCGCACGCCGTGATCGTGGCTACGGGGTCGACGTATCGACGACTCGAGGTACCCGGCGAGGAGGAACTCATCGGTGCCGGCATCCACTTCTGCGCCACCTGCGACGGGCCCTTTTACAAGGGAGCCGACGAAGTGGTCGTCATCGGAGGCGGCAACTCAGCCTTGGAGGAGGGGCTACACCTGTCCGAGTTCGCCAATCGGGTACGGGTGCTTGCGCGCTCTGGCCTCTCCGCCTCGCCGCTCCTCCAGGAGCGGGTGCGTTCTGATCCCAAGTTCGACATTCATACGGACGTGGATATCGTTGAGCTAGAGGGCGAGTGGAGCAGATTCTCCGCGGTCGTGGTTCGAGATCGAGGTAGCGGCGGAATCCGCCGGTTCCCTGCCGCCGCCGCCTTCGTATTCATCGGCCTCGATCCCAACAATGGATTTCTCGGTGATGCCGTCGAGCGCGACGCCGGAGGGTTTCTCGTAACCAGTCCCACCATGGAAACCAATTTCGCCGGCGTGTTCGCCGCCGGCGACGTCCGTTCGGGGTCGACCAAGCAACTGGGTTCGGCGGTGGGCGACGGGATCGCCGCTCTCCTCATGGCCCGCCGGTACCTTGAAGCCAATAACCACAAGGCTGTGGCACTTGTCGACGCCTAAGTGAATCGCCGGACCCACTTCCGGGCCTTGCCGTCGCACACGGCGACGGGCCGAGGGTTGTTAGTCTGCACTCGAATCTACTGACGGGAGGTTCAACTCATGTTCGCACGGCTTGTCAGGTACTCGCTTGGCCCGGGGAAGCGCGCCGAAGGCCAGGTACTTGCTGACCATCTGGCCCCCCTCATCGCAGCACAACCGGGTTGTGCGAGTGTCACCATTTTCGGCGATGAGAGCAATGGGCAGGGTGGCGTCTTTGTGTTGTGGGATTCCGAGGCCGACGCCATGACCGCGGCGGCGATCATCCGCCCACTGCTCGACGAGCACTTGTCGGGCCGTGTGGAAGGCCCACCGGATACTCGCCTCTTCGAGGTCTTCTCGACGGGGTAGACCCATCCGATGGCCGATACCGGGATGGTTCTGGGTATCCCATACCACCGGTTATACAGGTGATCCACCTCTTGGGCTAGGTGCGCGAACACCTGCTCGCTGGTGCGAACGGCGTTGCCTTCACCTATGCCCGTGACACGGAAGGGTTCGAACATTGCCACTTGCCTTGGTCGGCAAATGCCAATGAAATACTGCCTCTGACTAGGGGAAACGTTGTGATTCTTACAACGTCGTGGAGGTGAAGGGACTCGAACCCTCGGCCTCTACATTGCGAACGTATCTGGACGACTAGTTGTAACCAGGGTTTTGCATGAAACGGCAGCCCATCGGGCACGTGCGACGGGCACCGAAGGGCACTGGAAGGACGCGTGGGCAACAGTTGAGTCCTGTTGAGTCCCGTCAGCCGGCATTTTCGGCTTCGAGTGAACGAGCCTTACGACAAGTTCGATTGTTGATCGCCCAACAATTCTTCGCCTCCGAGGAAACAGATCGAGTTCGCCCTAAATTTAGACCTTCGGCCGAGCCGGCTTTGACCTTCGGCCCGGCCGGATATATGGAACGATCTGAACCGCTTGCTGAAGTGACCGGGCGATCTGGGATAGTGGCTGGCCTGAATTATGGGATGCATGTCTGTGACAGCGGCAGTTTCCTGGATGGCTGCGTCACGCTCGGCTAGAAAGGAGATCTGGCGTCGCATCTGAGATGGCGCATCGTTGGAAGGAACGGCATGCCGAAGATGGTGGTCACCCACGCCGTCGTTGACGTGGACAACTGGCTGAAAGGCAAGGCGGGGCGGGCAGACGCCATTACGGCTATGGGGTGCACAAATGTTGTGGACTACGTGGCCGAGGATGGAAGCAAGGCCATCGCGATAACCGCGGACGTGCAGGATGTGCCGGCGGTGATGGCCGCGATGGGGTCTCCGTCCCCAGAAGTCGCGGCTGCCATGGAAGGGCATGGCGTCTTGCGCCGCTGACGGTCTATTCCAAAAGTAGGCCGTTCGCCTGGGACACGCCGTCCAAGCGTTCGTATCGCTCTCGACTGCAAGACCCGCGATTCGAGACGCGGGCCAGTCTGCCGGCCACCCGACGAACAGCCGCAGACCCGGCAATTTCGGGGGTACTGCAATGAGCTACTTGCAGCACGAGCGTCGTAGAGGGGTCATGGTGGACGTTGCCACGCACGACTGCCATCACTCCACTGTGAACTGAAACCGCGTTGCCCCACCCACACCGATCGTTGCCAGTGCTGTCGCTTGCATTGCTGCGATCCGGTAGATCCTCCATGGAGGGGGCCCTGCGGAAGGGGCGCTGTAGTCAGCAGTAAGCGCCACACCAGACGTATCGACCTGAGCGGGCCACCCCTGTGCACTCCACTTCTTCGCCATCGTGGCAACCGTCGCCCGATCCGTGATCTTTTCGGCCACTCCCTCGATAACGAGGTCGAACTCGTGCGTCGCCAGGCTCAAGGAGCAGCGCGGATCGCGGGCAAGGTTCCTCCCTTTGAGAGTCGTCTCACCCGTCTCGAACCAGAAGGCACCGTCGAACCAAACTGCCCCAACTCCGGTCACATGGGGGCTTCCTCCTTGATTGATCGTCGCCAGCCAACAAGTGTGGCGATCTGGTCCCCCCGTCCCCGGGGCCTGGCTTATTCCTTGTGCAAGTCGTCGTTCGATGTCGAGCCAGTCGATGAGCGGTAGCCCGTATAGGTCTGCGAGATTTGTAGATTTCATGTCAGTTTGACGGTAGTAGCGAGCGAAACTCATCGCCAGGGTCGTACTCCACCTAGACCCGCAACGATTGTTCGGGGATATTTAGAACCCGCCCGGTATCGGCCCCGGATACCGCTCGGGCACGGGTGCTCCGGATATGCCGGACTGCCACACCGATCCCGTTTTTAGGGCGCCCTGGGCACCGGAAACATGGGCCGGCGATTATGTGCCACCTGCCCAACGCCGTGAGCAGTGTGGCGACCGTCGATCGACACTTACAAACTGCGCATCGCTCTTATCGCCGAACGAGAACAGATGGAGCGTTCCGCGCATGCCGGCGCCGAGGCGAGCCCTTCGGCCGTCACTGGCCGAGAACGGATCCGAAGAGCTGCTCCGTGGCCTTCCAGTGACGATCGGCCGCGGCTGCATCGTAGCTCGCGTTGTCGGGGACGGCGAAGCCGTGGTAGGCCTGATAGGTCTCGATGGTGTGGACAACCCCGGCCTCGCTGAGCGACTTCTCCAACAGGTCCTTCTGCTCGTCGGTGAACGACTGGTCCTCAATCGCCCCCGCCACATACACGGCGGCCTTGATGGCGCTCGCCTTGTGGTGGGGGCTGTCCGGGTCGTCGGCCTTGGCGAGGTTCCCACCGTGGAAGGAGGCTGCGACAGCGATGCGCTCGCCCAGGTTCGCAGCGGTGATAAGCGAGAGCCGGCCGCCCATGCAGTAGCTGGTGGTGCCGACGCCACCTGGCTTCTTTTCGGGCAGGGAGTCGAGGTAGTCGGCGAAGGTACCGGCGTCGCGCACCACCAGGTCTACGCTGTAGGCCAGCATTATGCCCATGATCTTCTCCGCGGCCTCCTTGGTGGAGAACGCGGTGCGCATGTCGATGGGCTCGTAGGGGCCGTTGCGGTAGTAGAAGTCGGGCACCAGGACACATAGCCCAGGCCCGACAGCCGCTCGCCCATCTGACGCATGGCGTCGCGCATTCCCCCGGCGTCGGGAAACATGATCACCGCCGGCCTCGGCGCCTCTCCAACGGGAAGGCTGAGAGCGGCCGGGCAGGTCCCGTCTGCGGCCTCAATCTCCACCATGCGTTGCGTCACGGCAACTCCCTTCTTCGTACCGGTTCTCGGACCCTATAGGCACCGGACCCCGGGGTCGGTGCGGGCCATACGTACCTGGTGGGTGACGCACGACCGACATTGCCTGGGTGGCGGCGGTCTGAACGCACGATCACCCGATGGGCAAACCGACGTTGCGTGGACGTGTGAAGTTCTTCAAGCCGGATAAGGGCTGGGGTGGCATCGAGCCCGATGAAGCGCCCAGGGGATGTCTGGGTTCACTCCTCGGTGATTCAAATGTCGGGCTTCCGTTCGCTTGCAGCTGGGAAAGAAGTTGAGTTCCGCTTCGAGCAAGCGAGTCAGGACAGTTGGAACTATCGAGCAACCTGGGTTCGCCCCGTTTCCAGCTGAATTCCGAGGTGCTGAGCGGAGTCATCGACCCTGCGTTAGGGGCTACTTCTACGGCTACTCCGGCCGAACGATATGGGATGCTCGGTGACCGTTGGGTTCAAGTCCGCTTGATCGCTATGGGCCAGTCCTTCGTGCCTTGCGTTCAAGGGTTTTCAGCGCACGGCGTAGGACGGCAGCTTGCGAGGCCGAAAGAGTCTCGGCGAATCGGACGAGGGCATCGTCCGGGTCAGGGCCCGCAGTGAGAGCCTGGTACATGAGAACGGCGGAGTGCATGCTTCCAGTGCCAATGGCGGCGAACTGGACGACACGCCCTTCCTTCCTTCGGCGTACCAACCCCTTGTGAACCAGCCGGTCGAGAACGGTGGCATGCGTCGTGTAGGCGTACTCGGGAAGCACAGCGGCCACATCGCGCACGGTGAACTGTCTGACCGGGTCCTCCCACAGGATTTCCATCACCCGGCGCTCGAAAGCTCCCAGCCTTGCCGCACCGCAGCTGCACTCGTCGCACGTGCAGGGATCACACGCGCACATTGGATTGTCGCATGTCGTCATCGTAACGGCTGGTGAATGTGGTGGCATGAGATATTCAGAGCATCAGAATAAGCATGTAGGCCATGGTGAGGCACATGACGATGTGTGAGCCCGCCTCGAGCCGAGGTGCTAGCCACGCGGGGGCATCTGCAGTGCCGTTGATCGATGGGCCTTCGAGCGGCACCTCGGTC
The DNA here is from genome assembly GCA_963756195.1 of uncultured Acidimicrobiaceae bacterium. GTDB lineage: Bacteria > Actinomycetota > Acidimicrobiia > Acidimicrobiales > RAAP-2 > CAVSNH01. The sequence goes on along the minus strand of CAVWMT010000002.1, from coordinate 21,384 downwards.
GCCCTTTTCCATTCAGCGGAACTCGACGGGCCGGCGCCGACAGTTGTCAAGGCAGGGCTCCGTACTCGATAGGCCGATGATGATGAAAACCGTCCGAGCTCATCCAGCTGCCAGATGGCAGATACGAGCAGCGCGAGAATAAAGCCCGCGGGCAGAAGGGCGAAGTCTGTCGTCGTACCGGTCGCAGCTCCCATCGCCATACTGCCTCCCGACCCGACTTCGGATGGGGACGCAGCCAAGTACATGTAGAGCATGGCCAAGGACATGACGAGGTGGATGACCCGGCGCGACAGGCGGTGCACGTGTTCGTGGTAATACGTCTCGCTGTCCGGGTTGACCACGAACTGGTAGCACCTCACCACGAACCACACAGCGAGAACTGAGAACACGAGTTCCCACACTCCGCTTGGGACTGGATTGAGGTCTGATACGAGCATGCCGGCCATTGCCGTGCCCATGAGCATGTGGGCCACATCCACGTCACGGTGGATGGGGCGGGACCACGCCCGAGACCCCACCAGGCGACCGACGCTGTATGCAGCCACTATGAGCATCAGTCCGGCGAAGACACCGTTCAACCAGACCGGATTCGACATATCAGGCTCCTTCGACGCTCAGGACCGATCCTTCGGCGAGCGCCGGCGTTGGGCTGAGAGAAGTGGTCGGGGACCATCTCCGGTAGGCGACGGCCAGCAATATCAACAGAGGGCCGGAGTTCACGTCGGTCGCCCCATTGGTGAAGATCGCGCCGAAATTCTCTCCGACGACCCAGAAGACGGCGCTCACTGCCACAGCTACAACGACCGTCCCATTGGCGAACGACCGTGGCAGGTAGGTGCCGACTGCCACTACGACCAGAAGGATGCACAACACCACGGTCACCGTGAGGCCCCTGTGGTCGACGAGATTGGCGGTGTGGTGATCGATCCAAGCTACCCACCCCGGCTCGCCGCTGGCCTCGGTGCTGAGCAAGTTGTGAAGGCCTTGCGACGACCGGTTGGCACCCAGTACCGCGAAGTAGGAAATCGATCCCCACAGCACCAGCCACAAGCCCTTGGCGATCGGCGCCCCCACCGCCCGCGCCGCAATAAAAGGCGCCCTCTCACCGGTTCGGTCGCTGGGCCACAGCAGCACTGCCAGCAACGCGTAAATCATGACCGCTCCCGGTGCCCCATTGACTGGGTTGGCGGTGCCGTTCACTACTCCGCCGAGTCCCTCGCCGACCCACCAGACGCCAACCGCCCATGCGATGGAAACAGCCAGTCCAATCTTTACTGTTGGACGCCATGCGATGGCGAAGCCGATGCAACATTGCACCACCGCAAAGACAGTGTCGGTCAACACGGAATGGTGGCCGATGATCGTCCCCGACCAGCTGATGGGACGGGCAATGACAGACGGATTACCCGACGACATCCCGGAGATCATCTGGAGACCGAAACTCTTGGTAAAGAAGAAGGACTGGAGCTGCAGAATCCCGTCCAAGAGCCAGATGGTGGCGAGCACCAGTTGGAGCGCCCTCCGACCGTCCGGTCGGGTCCATACATGGCCATCCGTCGTTGCCACGACGGATCTCGCAAGAGTGAGCATGCCCGGCTCGCTACCGATCGCCGCCTCGCTCGCCATTCAAACCCCCTTCCCGGCTCGCCTCAGAAGATCACTTCTGCCACGCCGGTGGCCCCGACCAGCCCTGCCGACTACATCACGTAGTAGAGCAAAGTCTGCCCGCTTGCCTCGCACTGGTCAAGGCGATCGGGTCCCGGAGTGTGTCTGGCCTTGGCGCGGACTTTGGTGAACACCTGAGCTGCCAGGAGACCGCAAAGGCACATCGCCAATCCATCCGCCGACCTGAAGGAAGATCGCTTGGATCTCCTTGCCAAACTCTCGGATGCCCGAACGTCTGGCGACCACCTTCAACACAACCGTGAAGCGGGCTTCTCAACGTCAAGGCTTAGCTCCCATTGGCGCCGAGCAAGTGCCCTACGGCGCCCCCGCCATGGCCTTTGGCTTGCCAGCGCCGCCCGTGACATCTGCGCCAACCTGGCCCATGCCAACATCCTCATCGGGCAGATGGGCCGGCCCGGTGACCGCCCCTTTTGGTGCTGGCTTGGATCCATCGGAGCTTGCTCGCTGTTGTTGGCCGGTAGCCATTGCCCACGGGATTGGGGCCGGACCTGGCCACGGCCGAGGCGCCATCGAGATCGTTCGAGCAGTCGTCAACCTGATCCTCCTCGACATCCTGGGTCGATGGCCGCGGCGGCCTGTCGGCACCCTGACGGCGTCGTCCGCATCGTCAGGTCGGCTCTCTCGACATTCAGCGAAGACGTCGATCGTCATCTCAGCGCCGGGTCGTGCGCCGGTAACGAGGTGCCGAGCGTGATGCAACTGCCGCGTTATTGAGGAAGGACGCGCTAGCCGAGCACGTCGTCCACGCATCGGGGGTGCTCTCCCGCGATGGCTGCGGATGCAATGATCGTCGCGGAAGGGACCCGGCCGTCCAATCCGTTCGGCCGTCCCACCCGTAACTCGAGGAGGAAGATGCTTTCCGACCAGGCAGCATCAGCCCTAAGCCGGGAGGTGTGACATGAACACAGCAGCGTTGACAACGGGGCGCAGCAGCCGACGAGAGACCCGTCGGGTGGCTGCCGGTGCGGCCCTGGTTGCTGTTGGCGTGCTAGCCGCCGCCTGCAGCAGCGGGTCGAGCTCCGGCACCACCACGACCACCACCTCAGCCTCCACGTCCACCACCCGGACGACGAGTGCCTCTTCCGCCAGCGCCACCGTGCGGACGGCGGATGTGCCGGGGTTCGGAACGGTGCTCGTGAATGCGTCCGGTCACACGCTCTATCTGTTCACGACGGACAAGCAGTCCACCTCGACGTGCACGGGCGCGTGCTTGACCGCCTGGCCGCCGCTGACGGCCACCGGCCAGCCCACCGGCGGTCCTGACGTGACCTCCTCGCTGCTCGGGACGGTTCGCGACGCCAACGGCACCGTCCAAGTGACCTATAACAAGTGGCCGCTCTACACCTTCGTCGGCGACTCCGCCGCCGGCGAGGCCAAAGGCCAAGGAGCGAAGACGTTCGGCGGCATCTGGTGGGTCGTCGACGTGCACGGGACAGCCGTGACGACCGCCGCGTCATCGTCGGCGCCGGCCGGGTCGTCGGGCGGCGGCAGTGGCTACTGATCACCATGAGGAGGGGCAGCGGCACCTGAAAGGTCCCCGGCCCGCGCGACGGTTCCACCGCTCAGGGCACGTCTGATGGAGTGGGGCTCCTTCAGACGTGCCACGGTCGCGAAGCGTCGACGTTGACCCGATGTCCTGGACCTCATGCTCGGAGAGACCTTCGAGTGGGATCAGCTAACTCCTTGAAGAAGTCATCCACAGAATGAGGATCGCGATCGATCCCTTGGAAGAGCTGGGAGAAATTGCCAACCAACCTTACGAACTGAGTCCTGTTGAGTCCCACACCTTCAAGCAGGTTCCTTCGACCTCAAGCAACATTGCCACTCTTGGGTGATGAACAGGCATTTCTTAGCGAGAGTGCGCGCCCTCGAACGGCCGAATTTGCAACGGCAACGTAGCGCTCACCACTCTCCGGGGAAGACCACTCCTGGGCCTCTGACCTGGCCTTTTCAGTGGACCTCAGGGGACACAATAAGAACCGGGACCTCATGATCGCTGGGCCCGTAATCCACCTCAGCTGACAATCGCGGTCCACCCCGTAGGGGAACCCCTATCGGACTCGAACCGATGATCCGCTGCTTGTAAGGCTGATACGGGTAGAGGCCCGGTGTCGCTGGCTATCGCAAAGGTGCGCGTTACACCAGTTCACACCCGGGATATCGCTCTTAGTTCTGAACTGGCTGCGATGGGATGCGACGCTGTGAATCACATTTGTTGGGGACGCGTGTTGGGATTTGTCGCCCTCTTCTGATGCTGAGTTTTGCCACCGGAAGGCGCCGCAACCCGCATCCCCTACCGAAACTTACACATCGGAGCACTCCACAGCTGCTGTGGCCGGCCACTGCCGGCTGCCCAAGGCTCTGACTGGTTCTGAGCCTCGGTTCTGAGGTCCTTCCGACCTGTGGTTTGTCCGCGCTCTTTTGCCTGGGGGGCATGGTTGGCTGGCTGCCCTTCCCCCTCTCTCCCAATGTCTAGTGGGCGCTGCCGTGCTACTGGTGACCGCGCTCACGTAACTCTCCCCAGACCTGTTCATTGGAAATTCCCCTCCTGTGGCCTCCTTGGATCTGGTCGGGTGCCGGCGTCGTTTCATGGTGTGCGGTCCTCCTTTCCTCGACTGGGGGATCGGACTCGCACAACGGGTGGATCAGCTCACGACATCCGGCCAACAACCCCGTGCGCGCCACCCTGTGACTTCTGATTCCCTTTCGTTCGATCCGCTCGCTCGTCCGCTGATAAATGTTTCTTGACAGGTGGGGTTGGGCGGTTCCGGATCGGCATTGCCGACGCTCAGTGTGAACTCGGCGCTACGTACAGTGCTGGCATCTGGACCCGCCGTGTCGTCTCCAGGTGTCGAGGGGAGAGGGTCATGAGGCCGTGGCGACAGAAGGAACCTTGGCTTTTTGGCGCGCATCGCAGTGCCGATCTGGGCCGATTGGTCCATCGACTCCATGGTTTGCCCGTGATTGCCATTGCGCTGGTGCCGGCGATGTCGGTGGTCGGTACCACAACCAGAGTGTCGCCTGGCGCAACGCCAACGCATACCGTCAAGCGCTTGTCTCACGTACGCCTCACGAGCGGCTCTGGCTCCTGGAGTGTGCAACACGACGGGTTCACCACCACCGGAATTGCTTGTCCGACTACGACAACGTGCTTCGCCTCAGGGAACATCAGCGAGGGCGGAGCCTTCACCGACATGACCGGCTCGACATGGACCGCGCCGACAGCGATCTCGGGTCTCAGCCACACAACCGCCATCTCTTGCCCGTCGACGGCTGTCTGCGTGGTGACGGGACAAAACAGCAGCAATGGTTACGTCGTCGAGCAGACCCTGAACGGGGGGTCGACCTGGTCGCAATCATCGATTCCAAGTCCGATGATGTCGGTGGATGCCGTGTCCTGCCCGCAGACCACGCTTTGTATGGTGGCTGGCTCTCAAACCTACGAGGGCTACGGCTATGGATCGGTGGTGAGCTTCGCCCCCGGGTCGAGCCCGACGTGGGGAACCCCGCAGTCGCTTGATGACAGAGGAGTCGTGGACAGCGTGAGCTGCCCCTCGACATCCAACTGCGCCGCCCTCGATCAGGAGAGCGATTCGTTCGGGTACGTCTGGTATTACTCCACGTCATCACAAACATGGTCGCAATCGTCCGGCCTGCCGATCGTCGAAGGTAACGCCTTCTTCGATGCCATCTCTTGTAATCCAAGTAGCGGATCAACAACCTGCATGGTGGTCGGGTACTGCAATTCGGGAATCTACACGTGCAATTCGTCATCGTCAGCGTGGGTAACGACGAACTCGGGCACGTCGTGGACGCAGTACCTCGGGAACGTGGGAGAGCTTTTCACGGTTGCCTGTGGGCCCGGAGCCTCTTCATGTGAGACCTTTGGCCAGCTCCAGCTGTACGGAAGTTGGTTCCGCCTTTACGCGCTCTCGGTCACGGATGCCGGATCCAATCCCGGGACCGAGACGTATCAGACGTTGCCTCTCGACGAAAGCGAGTCGCCCTTCGCCTATGCGAACGCATCCGCGTGCCCGAGCGCGAACGAGTGCTTCGTGGGAGGTTCGTTTGGTATCGACGAATCCACCAATGGCGGGTCCACCTATGCACCGGTTGCCTTCGAGTCACCGGCGCTCACTCAAATCTCCTGCGGATCGAGCTCGAATTGCTTGGCTATAACCAATACAGGGAGCGTGGTGGCCACCAATGACCAGGGTGCCGACTGGTACAACCTTCCTTCGGCGAGGGCGAACAACTGCCTCTTCCAATCGGCCGGATGCGAAAGTGCCACTGATGTCGCCTGCTTCAGCTCGACCAGCTGCTTGTTGGAGATCGGCACCTCAACTCTGTTGACGACCAATTTGGGCGCGGACTGGACACCCACCAACGACGGCGGGGCTTTCACCGCCTGCGCCCTCGGAACGACGTTCTGCGCAACGGTAAATCCAAACTCGACCACACAAGGCGTTCTCGTCAACGGGAACGCTGATAGCACGTCAGGTTGGTCCGCCGTATCCAATACCAACGGAAGCGGCTACACGGCCATTGCCTGTGGGTCGACCACGATGTGCTTGCTGGTTGGCTATGGCGGCGCGGTGGCCCTATTGGCCGAATCGGGAGGCTCGTGGTCCCTGACGTCCCTCTCCAGTCCGACGACCGACCAATTGAACGCCGTGTCGTGTCCGTCCGCTGCGGTCTGCATGGCGGTTGGTGGAGCTGGCGCTCAATCTGCGGTGGTGGTTGGGACTGCCGTCGGTGGATCGAATGTCAATACCCTGACGCAGGTAACGGGATCGAACATCCCCAACGCAGCGCTCACCACCGTCGGCTGCGACACGACGTCGTCCTGTGCCATCTTCAGCAACGAGAGCGGCGGAGCACAATCAACCGACGTCGGGGGGTCAGGGACCACCTTCTCTGCAATCGGGCTTCCGCTGGCTAACGGTGTCGTGAGCGGTGCCGCTTGTCCGGCCTCTGGTGTGTGTTTCGCCGTTGGCGGCAACTCTGTCAGCTCGGTGCCAGGCGCCTCCATCCAAGGCGCTGAGACCTCGCTCGTCTTGTCGACGAACGCGATCAGCTCGTCCACGTTCCTTCCGAATCTCACACCACTGATTGAAGCGGACACCGTCGGTGGACCCGATGGTTCCCGCCCCTGTTTCGCCTGTGCCCTTGAGGCAGCCGGTTTGTCGCCCCAGGGCTTCGACGGTGACCCCGTCGATACGGCCGACGGCGACTACACCGAGGCTGTTCCAATCGTCTCGATTCCCGGTCTCGGCCCGAATCTCTCGTTTATCGCCACTTACGACTCCGACCTCGCCCAAACCGAGGTTGCCGATGGGCAGACGTCGCCTGGGCCGCTCGGTTGGGGTTGGAGTTCCAACGCCTCGATGAGCCTGATTGGCGCCGGTGGGAGCGGGGCCGTTGTCGTCAACGAAGAGGGTGGCGCCGAGGTCTCCTACACGCCAGCAGCGACTGGTCCCGGATTCGACGGATCGACGTGCGCGGCAAGTAGCACTGTTGGGTGCTACGTCGCACAAGAGGCAGACGTCACTGCCGTGCTCGAAGAGAACTTCTCCAATGACACCTATCAGTTCTCTCGCAACGACGGATTGACCACCTACAACTTCAACTCCTCAGGGCAGCTCGCCTCGATCTCGGACGCCAACGGCTACAGCGAGACCTTCCAATACGGCGTCACAACGGGATCGAACTGCTCGGCCTCCGGGACGGCCTGTGAAACCGAGACTGACGCTGAAAGTCGTGTCCTCGACATCGTCTATTCGACCTCGACCGGCCTGGTCTCCAAAGTCATCGACCCGACCGGGCGCACCTGGACGCTCGGCTATGACGGCAACGACAACTTGACCAGCATTACGAACCCGCGGTCTGGCATCGAGTCCTTCGGCTACGACACGGGTTCGGCCAACCCGACCATGGTCCACAACATGACCACGCTGACCGAGCCCAACGGCCAGTCCGGTGGACCAGACGCCGGCAAGAGCCTGACCATCGCCTACGAGGAGTCGGCCAACTCTGCCACCGCGCCACTCGGTTATGTGATTTCGGAGACCGACCCCGCCGGACTCACGATCTCCTTCTCGTACTCCGGGAGCAGCATGGTGGGCAAGGGCACGACCACAATCACCGATCCCCATGGCAACGTCTCAGAGGACAACTACGGCGAGGGCGTCCTTATCTCACATATTGCAGGGGTGAACACCTCTCATCCCGAGACAACCACCTATGCCCGCAATGCGCTGGACATGCCGACTTCGGTCACCGATGGCAACGGGAAAACGAGCACCTACACCTACGACCAATACGGCAACATCCTGACCTCGACCGACGCCTCCAACAACACCTGGACCTACACCTACAACCAATTCAACGAGCTGCTCACGGCCACACCGCCCTCGGGCTCGAGCCAGCCGGAGACCGTCAACACCTACGACACCAACGGCAACCTGACCAAGACCGTCGAGGATCCGTCCAGCCCGCTCACCACCAACTACACCGTCTGCGAGTCGGCCACCTGCAGCAGCGGCGGGAACAGCTACAAGGAGGGTGAGCTGGAGTCGACCACCGACCCGCGGGGCTATGCGACCACCTACACCTACGACTCCGACGGTGACCTGATGTCTTCGACCGATCCCAAGGGCGATGACACCACTTACGCCTACACCTCGATCGGTCAGCTCTACTGCTCGACCTCACCCAACGCCACCCACGCCAGCGTCGTCTGCCCAACCTCACCCTCGACCCGGGTGGCCGACACCACCTCTGAGACCTTCGACTCCTCCGACACACTGGTGGCGACGACCACCGATCCCAATGGTGGGACCACTACCTACTCCTACGACGCTGACGGGAACCAGCAAGTGATCGAGGACCCGAACGGCCACTTCACGGTCAACGTCTTCGACGCCGACGATCGCACCACCGAGGTGGTGGACGGCTACTACACCTCGAACCAGACGGTCACCACCACCGCTTACGACGTAGCCCCCGGTGGCACCGACTGCTCCTCGTCGGTGACCAACGCCACCTACTGCACGGTCATGACCCAGGCCGAAGGCACAGGAGGCGGGGCCCTCAACGCCGTGACCTCCTACTATTACGACGCCTTCGACAACCTCATCCAGACCACTGACCCGGGTGGGGAGGTCACGGCCAACACCTACGACCAGGACAACAACCTGGCCACCACCACGACCGGAGCCGGCACCACCACATACGGGTACTTCCCCAATAACTGGCTGGAATCGGAGAGCTTCTCCAACACGCAGACCGGCTTCACTGCCCCGTCCAGCTCGACCAGCTTCACCTACTACAACGACGGGGCCAGGAAGACCATGGTGGACTCGACCGGGACCACCACCTACGGCTACGACCCCTACGGTCGTCTCCAGTCGGTCACAGACGGTGCTAGCAGCAAGGTCACCTATGGCTACGACTCAGATGGTGACACCACCTGCATCTCCTATCCCAACTCGGGGACCAACACCTGCCAGAACTCGACGACGGGGGCGACGGGCATCGTGACCTACGGTTACGACACGGCCGATCGGATGACCTCGCTCGAAGACTGGAACTCCAAGACCATCACCTTCGGTTACGACCTGGACTCCAACTGGAACTCGACCACCTACCCGACCACCACCCATGCCACCTCAGTGTCCGAGACCTACGGCAACGCCGACAACCTGACCGGAGAGACGGTTACCAACGCCAACCTCTCGGGAGGTTCGCAGTCGACGGCCTGGACCCCAGATGGCGATGAGCTGTTCGCCTCCACCCAAGCCAACGGGGGAACAGTCGATGACTACGGCTATTCCACTATCAACCAGGTCACCAGCCTCACTGGTTCGGACTCCTTTACCTACGATGAGCTGGGTCGGGTCACCTCGGACACCCCGAGCGGAGGCTCGGCCATCAACTACGGCTACACGTCCGACTCAGCCCTCTGCTGGTCGGGGACGGGAACGAGCACCAGCTGCTCCAGCCCGCCGTCGGGAGCTACCACCTACGGGGTGAACGCCATCGACGAACGCTGCTTCAGCGATACCAGCGGCACCACTGGCACCTGCGCCAGCCCGCCCAATGACCGGACTCTTCACACTTACGCCTACAACCAGCTGGGCGAGCTCACCTGCGATACGGCCAGTGGGACCAAGGGCGTGACCTGCTCGAACCCATCGAGCACCAAGACCACCACCTATGCCTACAACGGGGACGGCCTGCGCATGTCCGACACCCCGGCCAACGGCTCGCTTCAGCAGTTCACTTGGGACGTCTCCGGTTCGGTGCCGCTCCTTCTCGCCGACGGCACCGACTCCTACATCTACGGACCGAGCGGGACACCGGTCGAAGACATGACGACGTCTGGAGCGACCGACACGTACCTGGTCTCTGATCCGACGGGTGTTCGCTACCAGTTCAAGGCCAACGGGGCCACCGACGGATCGAACACCTACAACCCCTACGGCCAGTGCGTCAGCTGCACGGTGAAGACAGCGTTCGGCTTCGAGGACGGCCATACCGACTCCAACGGTCTGATCTATCTCGTCAACCGCTACTACGACCCCTCCACGGACCAGTTCATCAGCGTGGACCCGTTGGTGAGTGTGACCGGGCAGCCGTTCAGTTACGCCGGGGACGATCCAGTGAACGCGAGCGACCCGAACGGAATGATCTGTTGGGGATTGTGCACGTTTGTGGAGGCGTACCATGCCGTTCGTCCAATCGCACAGGCGGCCGACCACGCTTACAACGCTTTCAAAATGACTTATGTTGGAGTGAACCAAGATTTTGTTCAAGTAACCAGGGATATCGTTCAAGAGTCCGAGGCCGGAGCGGCGCAGCTTGAGATCTGGGGTGGTGAAGCCTTAACTTGGATCGACAATGCCGCTGGAGATGCCGGTGAGTTTGGCGCTCTGTCATCTAATCGATTTTCCCCGGTATCAGCGAGTTACTTTGCGTCCCTCACATCGAACAAGGACTCTTCGGGATGTGTCGAATGATTAGAGGCGAGCATAGAATTGGCGATGCCGGCGAGGAATGACTATGGCTTGACGTTCGAGGTCAAGAGAGCTCGAATCTCGTGGTTGGCAATAGTCGATTTGGTCAGCGCAGCGACTGGCGGGCAAGTGACGTCGGTCTCTGGAAAACCACCCCGCATCGTCGTGGTAAATCGCGCGGGAAAAAGCGAGTATTGGAGAAAGCACTATCGGACGAAGAAGCTCGTCAACGAGTCCAAGAGATTGAACGTGACCTGGCCCTCTTGTCTCTGACTTCCTGGTGTGATCGCTACAACGTTCCCAGGTCATTCGTTCAAAGCAATCAGCCAAGCAATGGAACTTAAGGGAGTAGAGAGATACGCGCAGCCCTGGTCGCCCGATGTTCTCCTGACGCCAACTCCGAGAATCCGCCACGAGGGCAAGCGGCCACGGGATGTGGCCGTGCGCCAGCAACGAGCGTCCGTTGATGATCTTCATTCGTTCGCTTGTCGTGAGGTGCGGGCGGCGGAGCCGGCGGAGGCGATGGAGCCGGCGACCGAAGTCTCGGAATGGACACGGAAGCGGTACGGCTGAGGGGTTCGTGGGCAGTCGCATCGGTTCGGATGGAGGCTCATTCCTCGTCCCGGTGCCGACGGGAACGCCGTTCCGAGGGCCTCGGCGGGAGGACTTGATTCGGGTGCCCTGAGCTGGGCGTTGTCCCATTTCGGGGTGCGAGATGTCCCGTACTTACATGAGAGGGAGATCCCTTTCTCATCAGAGTGCGAGGAGCATCACCATGCGACGTCCTGTCGCTGGTACCTGGCCGCCGCGTGCATGTCGGTTGGCTGGAGCCTGGTAGCGACATCGGCACGGACACCCAGCGCGTGGTGGCCTTCTGCGGCAGCTCGCGGGGGGAGGTGACTCGCCCGGCGAGGTGACGGATGGATCAAGCCCGGCTGCGCCGGGCTCTCGGCCCGCGGGGTCCTTCTTCACCATGCCGTGCGCCGTGGTGGGCTAGGAACGCGTCGAGCAGCGCGTGAACGGCGGCCCGCTCGTGTCCGTCGAGGAACATCGTGGATGCCCACTTGCGCGGCGGCCCAGCAGACGAGTTGCACGTCGTCTAGGAGTAAGATCTTCACTGAGCTTCTGACTCCTGGGTCGTGGTCGAATCTGTGGATCGCATTCGTGGCGTCGACGGTTGGTGGCAGATCCTGTGTCGTGATCACCACCCATTGTCCGAACGTGCGTCACCCTGCGGTAAGAACTCATCGTCGGCAACGTCACTCTCGGCGCCGCCGCCCACCCTCCGCTCTTGGAACGTCACCCTCTGGTTGCCCCCCCGCTCTTGGAACGTCACCCTGGGACCGACGAACGTCTCCCGCGAGCTTTGCGGGCCAACTTTGAATGTCACCTTCCCTGGTAGAGCGCTGGTTTCTGGAGTCATGCCCTGGCGCCACCACGGCCCGTTTGTTCTGCGCCCGATCTCGCCCATGCGCGACTATCTTGGGGCACACGCCGCAGCTGCTCGTTCAGCCGTCTTAGCGACGCAGTCGTCCATCCAGCATTCTCACGCGTGTCCCAGAGACCCGCGCAATGCCGCGGCTCGCAGCTTTCTCCGGCGCCCGCCGGCCGTGTAACACCCACCCAATATCTTGAACACGATCGACCCCCTCCAGCGGCGCTGGAGGGGGTGCGCGGGAAAGGGGCTCAGGTGAGTCGCCCGTCGCCTCGCGCTCCGCTCCGCGGTCGCTCTGGCGCCCTCTGGCGAGACGCTGACCCATCGCCGCTCCCGCCCGACCCCACCGCGATCCGGAGCGCATCCGAGCACTCTCGTTGGTGCTCCCGAACCGAGCGGCGCCCAGGCGGGCATCGAGCCCGCCATGAGCGCCGATGCAGCGTCACCTTGATCGGCTCTGCCAGAGCGGTACTCAGAGTGCACACACCTGCACCATCAGGGTGCGCCCTTCGAACGGCCCGTTGGACTCGCCAGATTCGGTGGTCGGTGCCGCTCACTGATGGTTGTCTCGTGCATACGGCTGAACGAAGTTCCGTGCGGCGGCTGAGGCCAAAACGGGTGAGGGTGACGTTCGCATCGATGATGCACGGGTGTGCACTGTTCGTACCGCCTTCGGGGCACCGACCTGCTGGTGAGTTTTACGCGGTCACGGCGGGCTCGATGCCCGCCTGACCGCCCACCGTTCGGACCCACTGACGGGTTGTTCCGTTGCCCCCCTGCTCGGGGACGGGAGCGGAGCTGACGGAGCGCCAAAGGACCACGAGCGGCGACATGGCTGGCGTTGCGCCAGAGGTCGCCAGACCCCCGCAAGGGGACCTTGCAATCGTCTTCCGCCCTAACGTCGGTACCGCGCCGAGCTGGTTACCCACGCGCTCCCAGACGCCGCAAACTGGCTTGCTGAGAGCGTCTGAGACAAGGGGAGTCAGACGGCGGCCTCGGGGCCGGTTGTGACCGGTGGGAAGCAAGGGCCTGTCCCTTGCTTCCGTGACCGCCGAGGGCCCACAGGAGATCGATTCGGGGGGTCAACGGGCGGCCTCCCTGCCGAGCGAGGAGCGAAGCCCGGTGACGGAGCCGAGCTCGTCGAGGCGACGGCGGAGCCGGGCATCACCGTGGCGGCGCCCCACAGCGTCCCTTGAGGCCGGATCGAGGTCCTGGCGCTTTCCTTCTCTTCACGTCACGGGGCGGTTTCCAGCAACAGCGCCGTCGTCAGGCGTGAGGGTGACGTTGCCAGCAGCCGAGGTGACGTTGGGGCGGGCCCGAGAAGTGGTGAGGGTGACGTTCGGCCATGACGCCGGTTCGGCGGGGATGACGATCGGGTGACGTCCATCAGGACCATGGGATTGGCCGGGAACATGTGCCCGGTCCGGACGATGGAGGACTGGTGACCAAGCGAGATCGACCACAGCGAGACTGGCGCTCTCGACCGAAGACGGCTCCTCGTGGCTCGACCCGGCCGCGAGAGGCTCCCCGGCCCGTCCGTGCGTCCCTATCCGGTGGTGCTGCCATCCGTGTGTCGGCTCCCTCCTTCGTGGACCTCTCGGCTGACGATGAGCGCCGGGCGGTCGAGGCACTGGCCGAGCTGCTGGTGCCCGTCCCTGTCCAGGCGATCCCACAACAGGCCGACTCGCCGGTCCCGACAGATGTCACAGTCAGGGGAGAGGCTTGATTCGGTCGAACTGAGGCCCCCCTGGTCGGAGGAGGCCACCCCGGTGCCGCCTTGAGCCGGAGACCACAATGGGCCGGACCACCGAAGGAGCCCGACGTGCGGATCGCCACCTACACCCGGATTTCGACCGACGAGGTCAACCAGCCCTACTCGCTCGGAGCCCAGTCCGAACGGCTGGCCTCCTATGTGGCCAGCCAGGAGGGCTGGGGTCTGGTCGGCAGCTTCACCGATCAGATGTCCGGGGCCAAGCTGGAACGCCCGGGCCTACAGAAGGCACTGCGGGCCGCCCGGGCCGGTCGGTTCGATCTTCTTCTCGTCTACCGGGTGGACCGACTGACCCGATCAGTTCGCGGCCTGGCCGAGGTTCTAGAGACACTGGACGCAGCCGGGGTCGGCTTCCGATCGGCCACGGAACCGTTCGATACGACGTCTCCCGCCGGACGGATGATGGTCCAGATGCTCGGTGTGTTCGCCGAATTCGAACGGGCAACCATCATCGACCGAGTGATCGCCGGCATGGAACGGAAGTCGGCCCAGGGTGGCTGGTGCGGCGGGACCCAGCCCTTCGGCTACCGGGCCGTCAAGGGTGAAGGGCGCCTCGAAGTCGACGAAGATGAAGGGCCGTTGATACCTGTCATCTTCGACCTCTATGCCAACAAGCGCCTGGGAAGTCACGCCATCGCCAACCGGCTGACGGCTACAGGCCTGTCCACCCGGTCGGGAAGACCGTGGCAGTTCAAGTCGATACTCACTGTGCTGCGCAACCGCACCTATCTCGGCCAGGTCAACTTCCGGGACACTTGGAGCGACAGTGATCACCCTCCCTTGGTCGAACAGGGCCTGTTCGATGCGGCCCAGGCCATCCTGGTCGAACGGGGAGAAGACGTCTCGAAGCGGGCCTCGAACAGCTCGGACTACCTGTTGACGGGCCTGGTGGTGTGCGGGACGTGCGGGAGCCGGTTCACCGGCACGAGGGCCACTGGTCGCAGCGCCACCTACCGTTACTACACGTGCGGTGAACGACAGCGCTACGGCACGAAGAGATGCGCCGCCGACCGGCTCCCGGCCCAGGCCCTCGACGACGCAGTCATTGATTCGCTTCTCTCCGTCTACAAGGAGACCGACCTGTTCTCAAAGGCCATCGCCGAGGCCCAGGAGCGGACCGACCTGGGAGAATCAGCCCACGAAGGAGAACGAGCTGCTCTTGTTGCTGAGCTGGACAAGGTGGAGTGGGGCATCGATCGGTACCTGCGGGCCTTCGAGACCGGGACGATGCCAGAAGCGATCTGTGGCGAACGGGTAAAGGATCTTGGGGCGAAGGCGGCGGCGCTGCGAGCCCGTTGTCTCGAAATCGATGCGGAGCTGACCGAAGCTGAGCTTGTTGCTCCCACACCGGTCGAACTCAGCGAGATTCGTCAACGCGTCGAGGAATCGGTAGCCGGCGGATCGAGTGCCCTGGTCAAGGTGCTTCTCCAGGCCCTCATCCACGAAATCCGGGTGGACAGCCGACAGGCCATCCACCCGGCCTTCCGTGTGCCATTGGGAGGGAACCACCTGGTGGACGATGCGGTTCGCGCACCGTCCGGGTCGGTGGAGGTGAGCGGACTCGAACCGCCGACTTCTACGTTGCGAATTCAGACCGGCCTATCTTCCGACCTGGGTATTTGCGAGAAAGCCCAGCTAGATCGCCATTTCGGTAGACCGATAGTGACCTTTGTTGACCCCTACTCTCCGCACCCAATCGCGCACAAATCGCGGACGAAACCGCGATGGCGACGCAGTCAGTTCGAATCGAGACATGGGCCATCTTCGGCAAGAAGGGCGTCGCCCGGCACGAATGGTGCCGTTGACCTGCGGGTTCGTGCTCCAGGGTCGTTCGGGGGGAGACATGGGTTTACTGAATCCTCACCGACCTCGCCCGTTGCTCGCGTGCATGGCGTCGTCGCCTACGCGGCCTTGTCGCGGCCCAAGGGGGAATTCGGAATACAAAAACTCACCGACGGGCGAGCACCGACCGCCGACTCGTAGCTCAGCACACTTGACTACGTGGGCCCCGTCGCCCGAGCACATATCAGCCGATTCTGGGGGCCGACTGCGGATGGCACGCTGTATTGACTCGCCCTCAGCCTGGTGAAGCAGCGGGGCAGCCGACAGACCCCGCCGAGATAGAGACGATCCTGATCTTGTTCGGCGGGCTCGAGGTCTCGAGCGACAGGTAGCCACGGATCGTCCCCATAGTGGTCTTGATCGCGTAGACGCCTCCGTTCTCGCCACCTGTTGTCACGCGGCCGGGGTAGAGCTTGCGCGCTTTGGCCAACGTGTCGCGTATGCGGAGCCCCTGCGGCGTCTTCCCGTTGAACGTCGGCTCCCACTTATCAGTGAGGTTGTTACCGGTCTGGTAGCCGACGAATCTTCTCCTAAGGAAGTACACCGAGAAGTTGATCCAATAGAGCGCGGCATCGATGGTGCAGTTCCCCTTCGCGTCTTGCACACCGCCCTCCGTTGCGCCGATCAGCTTCTTCAGCGTGCCAACGGCCTTCTCTTGCGACTCCCCGAACCGGACGGAGTCTACGGAGTCACCGGATAGCACGGCAGTCCGCTTCGGCGACGTGACGACTGAGGCGATGGCAGCCGAGGGCGACCAGACGACCCCGATCAGTGCGACAAGAACGAACGCGAGATAGCGGATCCGCCACCGGTGACATGACGTTCTGGTTGGCATCGTGGCTCACCCCGTCCCCGAGCGAGGCTGCATCCTGAATCGGATCCTGCCGATCTCCCCATCCCTGGGAGACGCTCTTCATCATCGCGCTGCTCGACGGCATCTGAGCAGCGCCAAACTCCGTTGGCTCGATCGGGTCGCTAGGAGACGCAGATGAACCATTACGGCAACGAGCGCGGCAAGCAGGCGATGACCAGGTCGGCAGCGCCGAACGACGGCTCAGGTTTCGGATCTCGGCCCGGCCGATCAGAATCTAAAGCGGTAGACTGGCTCTCCCACGAGCACCGTGGGGAGCGATCGTGTGATGCCGAAGTCCAGGCCCTGGAAAGTCTGGCGGTCCACGGATGACGTGATCACCGTTCCGGTCGGAGTTTTCGCTCCCGGTGGTATCGAACAGCCCCCACAGGTGAAGCGACCCTGGATCACCACCTCGTAGACCGGCTGATCACCGTTCACGATGTCGGGAGCCGCCGCTCGCTCGCGCGTCGTCAAGATGATGTAGCCACGGTGGACGGAGGCATCGCCGTTCACACGAGCCTCGTCGGCGGCACTCTCCTCAAGGGATCTGAGGGTCGGCACGGTCAGCCTGGTGGCCAAGGGAGCAGCGCGGTAGGCGATTGGGTTGGCGCGTGGGTAGATGACGGTCACGGGCAGTGGCTTGGCTGTCGGGATGGAGGAATCGGTGGCCATCACCGCCTGATAGCGGCCCACCGGCAGCGGTGGTGGTCCGTTCTCGGGTGCCGGAAAACATGGTGGAAAGCCCCCACCTGAGCCACCGGGTCCGATGCACCCTTGATAGGAGGCCCTGATGTCAATGGGGTAGCGGTGTAGCCCGGGGGTCAGTTCGACGTCAGGGCACTTCACGAGGGCGAAGGCGGCCGCCTGGCGCACCTTGGGGCTGGAGAGGACAACGGCAACGTCTGGCTTTCCCCCACAAGCTTGCGTCACCGCGATCGATGTCTTGGCCGTGTTGTCGATGACGACATAGCCGCTCGTCGAGGCACCGGCCGACAGGGTGCGGCCGGCGAGCAGCACCAGGTGAACACGAAGCGCACGAACCTCGTGCACGGTGGCCTCCGCCGTGCTGGAGGCACCAGCTAGAGGTGTTGGCGGGACGATCAGTCCACCCAGCATCACCAGCAGTCCGAGCACCAGCAGACGGTCCCACCGCACAAGAGCTATTGCAGCACATCGTCTGTGCGCATGGACTGCGGCAGCTTGATCTACAGACAACGCAGAAGCCTGAATCACAGAACCCTTCATGTGGGCCGGGTCGCGAACGAATGCACCAGGCGCCAAGGTGCCCAGAGCGACGGCTCTGGCGCTCGGCTCCTCCGATGTGACGGACATGAACGACGATTGCCATGTCGGACAGTTGGAAATGAGATCGGCTAGCTGACCCGCGGCTTCCCCGGTTGGAGCGAGGTGCAGGTGGCTCGCCGGAGACATGGGTTTACTGAATCCTCACCAACCTCGGGACCGAAGGGATGGCGGCGGAGGATGGCCCATGGCTCAGTGGCCGTTCCGTACCGCTGGGATCAATGTTCATCCCCCATAGGGAAGCCGGAAGCGTCACCCATGGGCCGCCTCCATCACCGCCTCGTCGACGGGCCGGACCTCAGCTGCCGGAGCCGAAGAATTGCTGCATCGAGTGGATCCAGCCCTTGTAGCTTTGCGCCCAAAGAACCGTGACGGATCCGGGCGGTCCACCCGTCACGATCGCCGGAGGCCCAATGCCCGAGTCGCCATCAGCATCCAGAAAGAGGTACGTCGGAGACGCTGCGACGCCTTGTGGCCAGAAAGAGCCGCCAGCGGGGAGTTTGTAGCGCAGAAACTCGTACCCACCTCGAAAGATGGCAGGTCCGGAGCCGTAGGTGATCAC
The DNA here is from genome assembly GCA_963756195.1 of uncultured Acidimicrobiaceae bacterium. Lineage (GTDB taxonomy): Bacteria > Actinomycetota > Acidimicrobiia > Acidimicrobiales > RAAP-2 > CAVSNH01. Next base: position 2,916 of record CAVWMT010000002.1, on the reverse strand, counting down.
GGCTGCGCCATCGGTCGCAAATACGCCCCCACCGGGTGCCGCCGTGAGCCCAGCCCACGCGTCATGCGGACGGTCCGTCCCCAAATAATGAAGGGCGCCGTCGGTGGTCTGTTCGAGCATCACCCAGGGGCTAGAACAACCGATGTACAGGTTGTCCGATGCGTCGAAGACCAAGGAGGCCGGGTAGCACCCCTGCTCGAACATCACACCCTGATCCGCTGCATCGAGCTCGGCGCCATCATCGACGATAACAAGGTTTCCTGCTGAGTCCACCTTGACCACGTCGCTCTCGTCGCCGAAATACACGGAACCGTCGGGCCCGATGGCTACGTCCGTGAGCTGCCCGATGGGTTGCTGCACTGCTGGAAGGTCAGAACTCACCACCTCTAGGGATGCGGGCTCTTGCCCATTGCCTGCGATGGTCGTGATGGTGCCGTTCGGCAAGACAGCCCGGATCCGATTGTTTCCGCGGTCGGCGAAGTAGATGGTCCCATCGGAGCCCACCGCCATGCCCTCTGGTTGGTCAAGCTCTGCATCGACGGCGGGGCCGCCATCTCCCGAGAATCCCGCCTTTCCGTCACCAGCAACGACTCGGAAGCGCCCAGAGGGGAGCTTTGAGCGGCCCGAGGGAAGGCTGGCCAGGATCTCGTTCCGGCCCTCGTCGGCGACATACAAGGTCCCATTTGGTCCGACCGCGAGGGGTCCCGGCGCGATGGGTTGAACGCTCCCAGTTGCGGCCGAAACCGGCCCTCTCGGACTTCGGGCAACCTGCTTCGACGGAGCGGGGGGGTTTGAGGTTGACCTCACCACGAGTGCGGCGATGACGAGTGCCGTCGCGGAGGCAAGCACCACGACCCCGGTGAGGATCAGGCGTTGGCGGTGACATCGGCGAGCTTCCTTGATAACCAGCTCTTCGTTCGCCGCTTGGACCGGACTCTCCGGCGGCAGGAGACTGTCGGATGCCCGTGATGGCAGGTCGACCGTCATTAGGGAATGGCCTGGATCATGTCGATGATCTCCTCGCGCTGGTAGCCCTGTCGGCGGCCAAAGTCCACTAACTCCCGGACCTTGCTGAGAAGAGCGCTCTTCTCCGGTGTCCCGACCACCGTCACGCCACGGCCCCGGCAAAACTCCAGGACCCCTTCATCTCGCAGGATCCGGAGCGCACGGAAGACCGTGTTGGGATGGACGCCAAGGACCGCCGCCATGTCTTTTGCCGGCGGGAGGCGTTGACCCGGCTTCACGTCGCCGTTGGCGATGTCACGGCGAATCTCGGCGGCGACCTGATCGTGGAGCGGTAGAGAGTCGTTCCGGCGCAGCTTGACTTCCTTCATGGTGATAGGCAGAGTATCACCATTATGCGGAGGGACCAACGGCATTGAAAGAGAGGCCTGCTCCACCCGGGCCGCCCGAGGCCGTGATCCGTGAGGCCCGACAACGGCAGCGCCGACGTTGGATCTTTGTCAGTGGGAGTGCGGTGGTCGTTCTTTCGGTTGTTGTATTGATGGTCGTGTTCGCTCACGGGGAGTCAGGCCCCGTGAAACCGAGGTCGCTCCGACTTCGGACGCATCCAACGGTCGCCCCGCCTCCATCGGGATCGGGTGTGATCGCACGAGCAATGAAGGATCCTCAGGCACTCGCGGTTGCACCCAATGGTGGGATTCTGATTGACAGCCAGGTGTCGGATCAGATCTTTGAGCGTGAATCGAACGGCGCTTTCCGGGTGATCGCTGGGAACGGTCGAGTCGGCCTGGCCGGTGATGGCGGACCAGCTAGCCAGGCCGAGCTCCAAGGACCCGTGGCGATAGCGGTCGGGGCCGACGGCACTATCTACATTGCCGATCTTGGCAACAACCGCATCCGAGCGGTCTCTCCAGCTGGAATCATCACCACCCTCGCGCAAGTGTCCCAGCCAGGAGCACTAGCGGTGGGTCCCAACGGAACGGTCTATGTCGTAGACAGCGCGGGCATCCAATCTGTGGGTCCAGGGGGAACCGTTCAAACGGTCATCGCACCACAGTCGGGGCCCACACCGGAGGGACCCTCCTTCGACATATCCATTGGAGGCATCCCGGTTGCCTTCGATCCGGACGCCATCGCCATTTCAGCGACCGGTGACATCTATGTGGCCAACTTCTCACCCAAACTCATTCTTCAGTTTCCGCCGGGTCGCCCTCCGAGCCTTGTCGGACAGGAGTCGCTGGAAATAGGGATCTATGGAGTCCCAGCGGGTCTCGCCACCGCACCGGACGGGAGCATCGTGCTCGCGGACTATGGGAACTTTGCCGTGGACCGCATCACAGGCTCGAGCGTCAGCGTCGTGAAGGCATTCACCGTCGGTGGTATTACGGGCATCAAGGGCATTCTTCAGCCGTCAGGAGTCGCCGTTGCTTCCAACGGCGAGATCTACGCCGACCCGGATGGGGCCAGTGGCGCGTCCAATGCCACGGCCCTGATCGCCATCGATCCCAATGGAGACGTACATGTGCTCGATACAGGTTCGCCAGCGAACCGATAGCTTCGTGATCGCCCGCCGTGTTAGAGGACAGCGCTCCGAGTTTCGCTGGACCCTCGCCCGCATCAGCTGGATTGAATCGTTCCAGTTCTGAGGACCGGCCGGTTGCCCAACGATGACGTCAGCCGGTCGTGCCCATTACCGCCGACCCGACGTCTCGTCGCGCCCTCGCCCCGAACGATGCCGACTACGCGTCGCAATATCCAGGACAGCTGACGGTTCGCTTGCTACAGCGAGCGCCCCGGCCGCGCCGCCGCACTGGCGGGTGACTACTCGGAGAGCGAGAACAGAACTGGTCTATCGATCCCCTGAGCTGGGAGTTACGGCCTGAACCAATGTCTCGTGCACCGTCACGAGGCATCAGGTCACTGGATGCTGAGGAACCTCGGTACCGAGACGCC
>CAVWMT010000001.1:0-129114 GCA_963756195.1 uncultured Acidimicrobiaceae bacterium | reverse complement strand
GATCCCAACCCAGGAGCAGAGTCTCTGGTCGACCCTGCGCCGGTTCGCCCGGCCGCGGCCGCCGGCGGAGCGCCGCGACCTTCGGCGCTCCCCTGGCGGCGGTGCATCGCCATCTGCTCGAACCCGCGAGCCGGAAGATGCACTGCAGTTGCGACCCGTGCGCGAGATCCTCTTCAGCGGCCGGGATGATGCCCGCTTCCGGCGGGTCGAACCGCGGGTCGAGCTCTTGACCGGATTCCGCATGACCGACGCCCAGTGGGACGACTTGCATCTGCCGATCAACCTGGCCTACTTCGTCCACAGCACGCGGCGGGACGAGTTCTGGCCTACTTCCCGAGCCCGGCCGGGGCCACCGAATCGCTCCTGCCGCTCGAGGCGTGGGAGGCTGGCGGCGGACAACCCTGTCCTCCTCGCGCTGGAGCCGGACGTCGAGGCCCTGCTGGTGAACCGCGTCGGCTAGGCGCCGGAGTATTACCGTCGTGTCGATCGACGAGTGTTACAAGCTGGTCGGCCTGATCCGCACCCACTGGCGCGGCCTCTCCGGCGGCACGGAGGTCTGGGACGAGATCGGGCGCTTCTTCGCCGGCCTGAACGGCGGTCGCCAGCCGCCGGGAGGCCACGCGGATGCCGGACCTGAACTTCGAGGTCGAGCGGGCCGAGCCGCTCCCGCATGCCGCGGCGCCCCAGCTGGTCTTCAAGCTCCGGATCGCCGAAGCCGGGGACGGCGCCGACCGCCGATCCACCGCCGTGGCGCTGCGCTGCCAGATCCGGATCGAGCCGACCCGCCGCCGTTATGAGCCGGCCGAGCAAGAACGGCTCCTCGACCTGTTCGGCGACCCGGAGCGCTGGGGACAGACGCTGCGGAGCATGCTCTGGACGCACGCCGCCTCATCGTCCCGCCGTTCACCGGCACGCACCGTCGTCGATCTCCCCGTGCCCTGCACGTTCGACTTCAACGTGGCCGCGACCAAGTACTTCGACGCCCTGGAGGACGGCGAGGTCCCGCTCAGCCTGCTCTTCAGCGGGACGATCTTCTACGCCGACCGGACGACGGCGGCCTCCAGGTCGCCCGATCCCCTGGGAGAAGGAAGCCGATTTCCGGCTCCCGGTGCGGGTCTGGAAGGAGATGATGGACCATTATTATCCGAATAGCGCCTGGCTCTGCCTGCGCCAGGATGTTTTCGATCGGCTTTACCAGTACAAGAGCCGGCAGGGGTTGCCGACCTGGGAGCAGGCGCTGGAGCGCCTCCTGCGCGAGCGCCGAGCGAGCGGGTCGAACCATGAACCAGGCCCTCGTGGATCAGATCGCCAACGCCGTCCTCTACGAGGGATACCTGCTCTATCCCTATCGTCCGTCGGTGAAGAACCGCCAGCGCTGGACGTTCGGCGGCCTGTATCCGCCGCGTACAGCGGCGCACAGGAGGGTACCGACGCCTGGGCCATGCAGACGGAATGTCTGGTCCGGGGCAGCGGCCGGCGACGCTGCTGACGGTCTCGGTCCGGTTCCTGCAGCTCGTCGCGCGCCGGGTCGGCGAGTTCGACGCGCCGCTGGCACGACTGGCCGAGGACGATGGGTGCCGCCCTTTCGCCTGTCGAGTCGCTCCAGGTCGGGGACGACGTCGTATCACTCCTGGCAAGAGGCGGTCGAGCGCGAGATCGCCCTGGGCGAGCTGCGACCTCGGCGACCTCGTCGATCGGCCCGCGGGTGCGAGTTCGACTTCGCCGCCGGTCGCGAGCTGGAGCCGTTGCGCGGCGCCGGCGGGACGATCGTCGGGGTCATCGTGCGCGAGCAGCAGGCCGATCGACGGCGGCGTCGAGCTCTCGCGCCGAGGTCGTCGGAGACGGGCTTTTCCGGCTGACGGTGCGGATCCTGAACCGGACCCCCCTGCGAGCCGCCGCCGCCGACCGCGACGAGGCCCTGTTGCAGGCGCTGGTCTCGACTCATACGATCCTGGGCGTCGCGGACGGCGAATTCGTCTCGCTGCTCGATCCGCCTGAGCCGCTCCGCGACGCTGGCGGCGGCGTGCCGCAACGTCGGGACCTGGCCGGTCCTGGTCGGCGACGCCGGGGAGAACGACACGATGCTCTCGTCGCCGATCATCCTCTACGACTACCCGCAGATCGCCCCGGAAAGCCCCGGCGACCTCTTCGACGCGACCGAGATCGACGAGATCCTGACGCTCCGGATCCTGACCCTGACCGACGACGAGAAGCGGGCCGATGGCCGCCTCGACGAGCCGCGGCCGGCGCTGCTCGAGCGGACCGAAGCGCTGCGCGCGGAACAGCTCATGGGCTTGCACGGGACCTTCCGCGGGCTCCGGCCGTCGTCGAGGAGGGAGACCTCGATCATGGATCAGCTGGGACCCGACTACGGAACGACCGGCCCGCTTGAGCGCGTGCGCGTCGCCGGCGTGGAGTACCGGGTGGGCGACCGCGTCCGGCTCTGGCCGCTCGGGCGAGCCGACATCATGGACCTGGCACTGAAGGGGAAGACCGCCGTCATCGCGGCCATCGAGCAGGACTACGAGGACCGCATCCACCTCGCCGTCACGGTGGACGACGACCCGGGCCGGGACCTCGGCGTGATGGGCAAGCCCGGGCATCGCTTCTTCTTCCGGCCGGAAGAGGTCGAGCCGCTCGACGAGCGCGGAGGCCGACATGAGTGACCACGTGGCACGCGCCCCGCGGATCCTGATCGCCGGCATCGGCAACATCTTCCTGGGCGACGACGCGTTCGGCGTCGAGGTCGGCGCGCCGGCTGGCGGGCCGGCCGCTGCCGCCGAGGCGTGCGGGTGGTCGACTTCGGCATCCGCGGGCTTCGACCTGGCCTACGCGCTGCTCGACGACGCCACGACGTCGTCCATCCTGGTCGACGCGGCCCCGCGCGGCGAGCCCCCGGCACGCTCTACGTCATCGAGCCCGAGTCCGGAAGGCGGAGGGACCGGACCCCTCGCTATCGCTGCCGCTCGAGACCCACGGCTCGACCCGGCCCGCGTCCTCCGCCTGGTCGGCGGCCCTCGGCGGCCGGGCCGAAGCGCCTCCTCGTGCTCGGCTGCGAGCCCACCCCCCTCGGCCCCGACGACGACCCGATGGTGGAGCTGAGCGCCGCCGTCCAGGCGGCCGTCGATGAGGCCGTTCGTGATGATCGAGTCGCTGGTCACCCGGATCCGCTCCGGTCGTACCCCGACGCGGAAGAGGCGGAATCCTTGATCGGAATCGCTCCCGTACCACGGAGATCATCTCTCATGAAAGCCCTGGAAGTATCTTGGCGGAGTCGCGCTCGGCGGCGTGTCCATGCTGGTCCTGCTCGTGGGCAGCCTCGTCGCCTTCGGCTCGATCGGCAGGTACTCAAGGCGAAGAGCATGTAGGGGACCGCAATGCACGAGCTGGGGATCGCCCAGGAGATCGTCGCGCATGTGTCGAGCGCGGCCAGGGCGCGCGGGTCCTCCGCGTGGTGCTGGAGATCGGCAAGCTCGCGGCGATCCTGCCCGACGCGACTCCGGTTCTGCTTCGACCTCTGCAGCGAGGAGACACCGTGCGCAGGGCGCCCGCCTTGTCATCATCGAGACCCCCGGCCGGGCGCGCTGCCGCGCCTGCGGCGGAGACGTCCCGCTCGAACGCCCCTTCGGCCGCTGCGCGTGCGGCAGCACCGACCTCGAGTGGCTGTCCGGCGAAGAACTCATCATCAAGGAATTCGAGGTGGCCCGATGTGTGTAACCTGCGGTTGCTCCGACCAATCCCGGCCCCGGGTCACCGATCTGGAGACCGGTGCGACGATCGCGCTCGGTCACCGACGGATCACGGATCACCAGCACGGTCATGACCATGATCATCGACCACGACCACGCACCACCATCACGACCACGATCACGGGCATCACCATGGGCACGGACCGTGATCACGCTGGAGACAGGCGGTCCTCGCCCGCAACGACCGGCTGGCGGAGCAGAACCGCGACTGGCTGGCCGGCCGGGAAATCGCTGGCGCTGAACCTGGTCAGCTCGCCCGGGGCGGGCAAGACGACGCTGCTGGAGCGGACGATCCGCGACCTGGCCGGCGAATTGCCGATCTCGGTCATCGAGGGGGACCAGGAGACCCTGCACGATGCCGAGCGGATCCGGGCGACCGGCTGCCGCGTCGTCCAGATCAACACCGGGACCGGCTGCCACCTCGACGCCTCGATGGTCGCCCGCGGCCTGCGAGCAACTCGACCCGCCCGCCGGCTCGTTCGTCATGGTCGAGAACGTCGGCAACCTGGTCTGCCCCGCCCTCTTCGACCTCGGCGAGTGCGCCAAGGTCGTGATCGCCTCGGTCACCGAAGGCGAAGACAAGCCGCTCAAGTATCCTCACATGTTCCGTGCCAGTGCACTCCTGGTCCTGAACAAGATCGACCTTTTGCCGTATGTGTCCTTCGACGAGGCGCGGTTCATCGAGAACGCACGGCAGGTCAACCCGGCCATTACCATCGTGCGCGTCTCGGCCACCCGGGGCGATGGTCTGGAAGCCTGGTATACTTGGCTTCGCGATCAAAAGGCAGTCGCGGTATAGAACGGGGCGATCGCGGAGAGGATCCTGCCTGTGCTCTGCATCCGTGGCATGACCGTCGCCGACATCCCGACGGGCATGCGCCTGAAGAACCAGGCCGGCTGGAACCAGGTCGAGGCCGACTGGCGGCGCTTGCTCGACTTGCACCCGAGGCCGGTTTTGTCGCCGAGCTGGATGGAGCCGCCGTCGGGACGGTCGTGACCTGCCGGTTCGGCCCGGTGGCGTGGGTGGCGATGATGCTGGTCGAGGAGCGCGTCCGCGGCCGCGGGATCGGCCGGGCGCTGATGGTCCACGCGCTCGACGACCTCGACGCCCGCGGAGTTCAATCGGTGCGTCTCGATGCGACCCCACTGGGCCGTCCCTTGTATGAGTCACTCGGCTTCGTCGTCGAGAGGGTCTTTACCCGATACGAGGGAACCGTCGCACCCACCGAACCAGCACCCGGGCGCACCTCGGTGCACTTTCACGACATGCTCGAACGCATCTGTGCCCTCGATCGCGACGTCACGGGAACCGACCGCGGCCGGCTTCTCCACCGGCTGGCCGAAGAGCATCCCCGATCGCTCCGGGTCGTCGCCAATGAAGCAGGGGTGACCGGATTCCTGCTCTCTCGACCGGCGGCGCACGCACGTCAGATCGGCCCGTGCATCGCCGGCGAGGACGCCGGCCCCCTGCTCTTCGCCGAAGCCCACCAGCGGTACGCGGGAGAATCGGTCTTCATCGATATCCCGGACGGCAACCCACCGGCCGCGTCCGCGGCCACCGCAATGGGCCTGACCGCGGGACGGCTCCTCACCCGCATGGGCCGTGGCCCGAGGGTCGTCCAGGACTTGGCCCGCCTCTGGGCGAGCGCGGGGCCGGAGAAGGGTTGAGCCCTGGAGGCCAGCCCGATCATCGTTTCGTTTCTGACGCCGCCGGGGCCTTCCTGACCAGCCTCCCTGCCTTGGATCGGCCGCCGTGCCAAACGTCATATTGCGGGTCGGCATGGCGCTGGAAGAAACCGTCGAGCTGGCCGCAAGTGGCGGCGTGCGTTCGGCCTGGTCCGGCTGACCATAGAGGTTGAAGCGTTCACGGGGATCGGTCTCCATGTCGTAGAGCTCGAATGGGCCAGAAGGATGCCGCGCCACGTACTTCCAGCGCTCGGTGCGAATGGCGCGGGTGTTCTCCATCTCGTAGAACATCACGTTCTCCCAGGCGATCGTACCGCCCGCCAGCACGGGAGAGAAATCGCGGCCCGGCGATAGCCCGGGCGTCTTGTCGCCGAGGCCGAGGTAGGCGAGCACTGCGGGAAGAAAGTCGTAGTTGCTCACAATCAGGTCGCTGGTCCGCCCCGCGGCGATGCGGCCCGGTTGGCGGAAGAGGAGCGGGATGTGCATCATCAACTCGTGGGCACCGGCGGGCCGCGTGTGGTCACCCATCCCCCAAATGCCATTTTGACCCCCCATCCACCCCTGGTCGCCGGCATAGACGACCAGCGTGTTGTGATCGAGGCCGAGCCGCCGAAGGGTGTCCATGATCGCGCCGACGCCGTCGTCCACGCCACTGGTCTCGGCGGCGACGCGGCGGATAGCCATCGGGCTGTTGAGGAATTCCTTGTTGTTGAATAGCCAGGGATGCATCGCGTCGCGGGGGAAGCTGAACAGGGGCTGGTCCGCGTAGTAGGCGGCGTGGCGATTGCGCGCGGGATGTTTCAACAGGTTGCCCAGTCCATAGGGACCGTTATAGGCGAGATAGAGGAAGAACGGCCGGTCCTTGTTCCGCTCGATGAATCGGACGCCGCGCTCGGTCCAGAGGTCGGTCAAATAACCCGGCTCCTTCGCACCGCACCGTTCTCGATGACCTGCACGTCGTAGAACTCGGTGGTGTGCCCGTGCGGCATCGTGATCCAGTCGCTGAAGCCTTCCTGCGGCGTCAGGTTGGCACCCAGGTGCCACTTGCCGCTGAGCCCGCAGACGTAGCCCGCGTCGCTCAAGATCTTGGGCAAGTTGGCGAACTCGCGGATCGTGCAATACGCATCCGGACCCATCTGCGCATTCGGCACCTCGCCGCCGAGGTAGCTGTGCACGCCGTGCTGCGACGGCAACAGCCCCGTGAGGAACGTCGCACGGGTCGGCGAGCAGACCGGGTTGCTGCTCAGCGCCCGCGTGAAACGAATGCCCTCGGCGGCCAGCCGGTCGATGTTCGGCGTGCGGATCTCGGGGTTGCCGTAACAACCGAGCGTCCAGGCCCCTGGTTATCCGTCAGGATGAAGACGAGGTTCGGCCGGCGCTCGGCCGCCTGGACCAGACCGACGACCACGAGGACGAGTACCAGGGAAAGGATCGGGGCGGAGTTTCGGGTCGCTCTGTTGCTCAGGAAACCTGCCGTATAGACCTGTTCGCACTCCCGCAGCAATTCCCCCGTCGTGGGGTTGTCCTTCAATCCAGGTAGGCCCTGGTGCCGCATCGGCGTAGTCTGCTCGAGGTCGATCAGCAGCGACTTACCGGCCGCGAGACCAGGGGCAAAGACGGCAACGAGTCGCCCACGGCCAGCGAACGATACCAGCCGTCGAGGAACAGGCCACCGTCCGGAGTCGGCCCGCCGACGTTCCAGCTCACGGCATGAGGCGGCATCCCGACCGGGAACCGACCCGACTCCCCGCCATCGCCTCGACGAAGGAATAGCCCGACGGCCTGCGGTGGACGTCGGCCAGCAACAGGTTGACGCCAGCCCACACGTAGCCGATGTAGCGATTTCGGTAGAACTCGCGAGAGGAGGGGCGATCCTTGTTGCGAGGCGAAACGAGCTCGATGGCCGCGACAAGCCGTCCTTGGTGAAACACGTGAACCGCCGAGGGAGGCTCGGGGTTGAGCAAGGCGACGGCCTGAAAGTCCGGCTGAGGTTCGTCGACGAGCGCGCTCGAGGGGGGTTCCTGCTTTCCTGGCCTGGAGGCTGCCAACGCGGACGCCCACGTCCGGACGCCCCGACTCGGCCGCGATCCCCGTCCAGGGACCGAGCCCAGATACGCCCGATAGCCCGCGGGCAAACGATCCTGGAACCCGTTGAGCAAGGAATTGATCCAGAGCAGGTGAACACTGTCCCAGCCCCGATCGTCGGTCCAGTCGTGCAGTGGCATCGGTTTGGCCTCCTCATCCAACTCACCCCAGCAACCGGGAACGAACATCGTTGCGGTCGCGACCAAGATCCGCCACGGCGGCCAGGACCAGGCTCGCCCGGGTGCTCCCCCTGGCATTCACTTCATCCCGGCCCTCGAGGACGGCTGTGGGCAAGAGCAGACCGAGCACGACCCCGGCGAGCAGACCTCCAAGATGGGCGCGGTTGTCAACCTGTGGCATCACGGCCCCGCATCCGAACTGGTAGGATGAAGACGGAGATGATCTCCGGCAGGATCCGCCGCATGAGCGACATGATCAGCATCCGCTTCTGGTTCATCAGGAACTTGTCGCGGGCGAACGCCGGATGGTAGCCGCGGTCGACGAGCGGCACGAGCCATTTCCGGCTCATCCAATTCGGGAACCAGCGATGATGTTGCCGCACTTGCTTACAGCGGAGCCTTCTTGCCGGCACTGATCCTTGAGATGATAGGGGACTGGCACTGGTCGCAGGTGACTTCGATGGGCATGACGAGTCATTCCGGGACGTGATCGAGGTCAGGTGGAGCCGTGTCCCGAGGTGCGAGCCTGGATTGTCCCGGCCCGTTCCCACAAGCAAGCCGCGGGTGCCGGCGATACCGACTGGTAAAACGTGTCTCCCGGGCCACGCATGAATCTGGTGCTTTGCTTTGATACAATGAAGCACGCCATGAAACCGTCGCGAGCAACACCGGGTGAGCGCACCATGATCCGCCGCTGGGCCGCATGGTCCGTTCTTCTGTTCTTCGGCTCGGCGAGGCGGCTCCAGGTACAGGCCGGCAAGAGAAAAACCTGCCCGACCGCCCGCCGCGGCCACCCAGCTTCGAGGATGTCCGCTACGGCCCCCACGAGCCGAACGTCCTCGACCTCTACCTGGCAAAATCGGACCAGCCGGCCCCTCTGGTTGTCTGGATCGACGGCGGGGCGTGGGTCGGCAGCGACAAGAAGGTGATCCCGCTTCCACCTGCTCGACGTGTGCAAGAAGCCGGGATCACGGTGGCGTCGATCAACCATCGATACGCGACGCAGCGCTCCGTACCCCGCGCCGTTCCACGACGCCGCCCTGCGTCGCCGCGGAGTCCCTGCAGGTTGCACGCGAAGGAACACAACCTCAACCCCAAGGCGGTGGCGGTGACCGGCGGCCCGTCGGGGGCCGACATCGCGCTCTGGCTCGCCTTCCACGACGACCTGGCCGAGCCCGCCAGCGACGACCCGGTGAAGCGGCAGTCGACGGCGCCTCTCCTGCGCCGGGGCACGCGACGCCCAGACCATGCTCGACCTGCGGGTGGTGAACACACTCCTCCAGAAGGAAGGCTTCCTGAACCGGCCCCTGCTCGACCTCTTCGGCTTGCGTGACGACGAGATCGACACCGAGCGTAGCGCACAAGCTCTATGAAGACGGCACCGCGGCCACCCATCTCACCCGGGACGACCCGCCGGTGTTCCTCTACTACGGATTCCCCAACACGCCGATCACTCCCGACACCCTCGCGTCGAAGCGCGCCCATAACCCGGTCTTCGGCACCTATCTCAAGGAACGGATGGACAAGGCTGGCGTGCAGTGGCGCTTCACTTCCGCGAAGACTACGCCGGGGCCGGCCCGGACGCAGCCGTACGGATGAACCAGGACCAGGTGCGGTTCTTCGTCGAGCACTTCCCCAAGCCGTAGGGTAGGGCGGCGTGCCTCCGCAATGGCGCCGTTCCCACTAAACCTCCCCGTTGGTACAATGCATCCTGTCGACTCGCAGTCAATCTCCGCCGATGCGGCGGCCGCTAGTCCGCCGATTTCGGAGCTTGCGGAATGTCCGACGTAACTCCGGCTCGAAAAAAACTCTACATCGAGACGGTCGGCTGCCAGATGAACCTGCTGGACAGCGAGCTGGTCGTGGCCAAGCTGCGCAGGAAGGCTACGAGCTGACCGACGACATCAACCAGGCCGACGCGATCCTCTACAACACGTGCTCGGTCCGGCAGCACGCCGAGGACAAGATCTACAGCGCTCTGGGCCGGATCAAGCGGCTCAAGGAGCGCAAGCCGGAGGTGGCCATCGGCGTCCTGGGCTGCATGGCCCAGAAGGACCAGGAGCCGATCTTCCGCCGCGCGCCGCACGTCGACCTCGTCGTCGGGCCCGGGCCAGCTTGCGCGAGTGCCCGAGCTGCTGGCCGAGGTCCGCGAAGCACGAGTCGCCGCCAGCTGGCCGTGAGCCGGGCCGCGAACGCCGGCTCGCTCGAGTCGATCGCGGCGAGCTTCGAGAGCTACGACGCCGACCGCGAGCCGGCGATGCGGCCCAGCCCGTTCCAGGCGTTCGTCCGGGTCATGATGGGCTGCGACAAGTTCTGCACGTACTGCATCGTGCCCTCGGTCCGCGGGCCCGAGCAGAGCCGGCCGCCCGGCGCGATCCTGGCCGAGGCCCGGCTGCTGGCCGACCAGGGCGTCAAGGAGATCACGCTCCTGGGCCAGACGGTCAACAGCTACCAGTATCGCGAGCCCGACGGCCGGATCGGCCGGCTCTCCGACCTGCTCGCGCGGATCGCACGACATCGCCGGCATCGAGCGGATCAAGTTCATCACCAACTTCCCCAACGACATGACCGACGACCTGCTCCAGGCGGTCCGCGACCTGCCCAAGGTCTCGCGCTACCTCCACGTCCCCGCGCAGAGCGGCTGCGACGAGGTCCTCAAGCGGATGAAGCGGATGTACACGGTCGCGCTTCTACGAGGACATGCTGGCCGGATGCGCGCGACGATTCCCGAGCGTCGCGGTCTCGAGCGATTTCATCGTCGGCTTCTGCGGCGAGAACGAGGCGTCGTTCGAGCGGACGGTCGGGCTGGTCGAGCGGTCCCGGTTCAAGAACAGCTTCATCTTCAAGTACAGCCCGCGGCAGGGGACCAAGGCCGACCAGCTCTTCACCGACGACGTGCCCGAGGCGGTCAAGAAGCGGCGGAACAACGAGCTGCTGGCCGTCCAGACGGCGATCAGCCTCGAGGACAACCGGCGTTGGATCGGCCGGACGGTCGAGGTCCTGGTCGAAGGGCCGAGCCGAAGTCGGCCGCGCGCGGGACGGCTGGGACGGCGGGTCGGCCAGCTGACGGGCCGGACGGCCTGCGACCGGATCGTGGTCTTTGACGGGCCCGAGCGGCTGATCGGCCGGATTGTCCGGGTCGAGGTCGAAGACGCCAGCGCGGTGACCCTGTTCGGGCGGGTGGAAACCACCCAGCGAATCGCGGTCGCGACCTCCGGCGTGAAGGGAAGAGTCGATGGCCGGACCCGCTCGACGACCTGGTGAGATGCTGGATGGCCTGGGGGGGATCGACGCCCGCCTGGCGCCGACGCCGGCCGCGCTGGAGTCGGGGTTCCGCGGGCGGCTCGAGCCCTGCCGGCCCGGCGCCGATCCGCGCGAGATCGCCGCCTGGGAGGAGCGGCACGGCTATCGCTTGCCCGCGGGCCTGCGGGCCTGGCTGATGCTCTCCGAACGGTCTCTATCGCTCGGGGCCGCTCGATCCACCCGATCGCGGCGATCGGGCCGATGGTCCCGTTCGCCCGCGTGCCCGAGCATGATCGTCCAGCCCGAGAGCTGGTTCGAGCTGGGCAACCCCAACCTCCAGACCGATCTGCATCGACCTGGCCTATCGCCTGCCCGGCGGCGGCTTCCCGATCTTCACCTCGGGCGACGACGCCTCGCGGCAGCCCGCCCGCGGATCATCGCGCGCAGCTTCGAGGAATGGTTCCTCGAGCTGCTGCGCCAGGGGGGCCGCGAATACTGGTTCGACCCGGGCTTCGTCGACCTCGGCGATCCGTGGCCGTCGCATCGCCGCCACACGCCGGCCCGCCCTTGCCCGACCGCCTCCGCCGCGTTCGCCGACCGGTCCTGCCCTTGCAGCGCCGGCGCCGACGAGCGCGATGATCGCCGCACGCCTGGGCCTCAGCCGGGGCGACGTCGAGATGATCTTCCGCCACCTCCAGCACGTCGGGCCCGGCTTCGCCGGTCGTGAGGATCCGATCGAGCCGTCCTGGAGCGCGATCGACTCCCGCTCCAGAGGCTGCGGCATGCCCGACATCTCGCTGACGAGCACCGACTGGTTCCTGAGCCTATCACGAGATCCCGCGAGCTGATCCAGCGCTGGCTGGCCGGGCTGGGCGTTCGCGACCCCGAGCGCGGGGCCCGCGACCTCGCCGACCTGACCCGGCGCGCCGGCCCGGCGTGCCTGGAGCTGGTCGCCCGGATCGCCGTGCCAGCTCGACGCGGTCCTGCCGCGGTGCCCCGACCCGGGCATGGCGCTCGACAACCTCGAGCGGTTCGTGGCCGCCGGCCCGCGGCTCGACGCGACGCTCGGCGCAGCTGGCCGAGCAACCCCGGACCACCGAGATCCTGCTCCAGGTCTTCAGCACCAGCCAGTACTTCAGCGAGGTCCTGATCCGCGACCCCGAGCTGCTCGACTGGCTGCGGCGCGGGGCCGAGCGCCGCGACCGCGCGGCCCTGATCGAGGAGCTCTGGAACACGCTCGCGGCCGCTGGCGACCGAGCGACGAGCAGAGCTGGCCCTGCGGCGGTTCCGCCAGCGCGAGAGCCTGCGGATCGGCTACAACGACATCGTCCGCGGCTTCCCGCTGGAAGTGATCACCCAGGACCTCTCGCACCTGGCCGACGCCTGCGTCGAGGCCGCCGTGCGGCTGGCCCGCGGCCGCGGCCGAGGCCCGGTTCGGTGTCCCACGACGGCCACGGGCACGCCCGCCCGGTTCGTCGTGCTGGGCCTGGGCAAGCTCGGCGGCGAGGAGCTCAACTACAGCTCCGACATCGACCTGATCTTCCTCTACGACGACGAGGGCCAGACCAGCGGGCCCGAAGGTCGTCTCCAACGCCGAGTTCTTCGCCCGGATGGGGAGCGAGATCGTCCGGCTGCTGGCCGAGCACACCGCGCTGGGGATGGCCTATCGGGTGGACATGCGGCTGCGCCCGGACGGCGAACAGGGCGCCCTGGCCCGCTCGCTGGACGCGACGCTGGGCTACTACGTGACCGCGCGGCCGCACCTGGGAGCGCCAGGCGCTGATCAAGTGCCGCCCGATCGCCGGCGACCTCGACCTGGGCCGCACCTTCCTGGAGGCGATCACCCCGTTCGTCTATCGCCGCTACCTGAGCGCCGCCGAGATCGCCGAGATCAAGGCGCTCAAGCGGCGGATCGAGCAGCGGACCGTCTCGGCCGGGACCGCCGAGGTCGAGGTCAAGACCGGGCGCGGCGGCATCCGCGACGTCGAGTTCGTCGTCCAGTTCCTCCAGCTCCTGCACGGCGGCGAGTATCCCGAGGTCCGGCACGGCAACACGCTCCACGGCCATCGCCCGGCTCGAGCAGGTCGGCTGCCTGACCGCCGAGGAGCGGTAGCATCATGGACGACACCTACCGCTTCCTCCGCCGGGTCGAGCACCGGCTCCAGATCGTGTTCGACCGCCAGACGCACGAGATGCCGCGCGACCTCGAGGCGCTGCGCACCCTGGCGATCCGCATGGGCTACCCGCCGGCGAGCGCCTGGGAGGACCGGACCGGCCCGGCGCACCGGTTCCTGACCGACTACCGCAGCAAGACCGAGCTGAACCGCCGGATCCTCAATCACCTGCTCCACGACGCCTTCCGCGACGACGACGGCGCGGCGGCCGACCCGATCGTCGACCTGGTGCTCGACCCCGACCCGGGCCCCGAACTCATCGCCGAGGTGCTCGGCCCCTACCCGTTCCGCGACCGCGCGACCGCCTATCACAACCTGATGGCCCTGGCGCGCGAGGACTTCCCGTTCCTGTCGCAGGCCCGATGCCGCCACTTCCTGGCCGCGATCGCCCCCCGGCTGCTCCAGGCGGTCGGCCGCACGCCCGACCCGGACATGACGCTGACGAACCTCGAGAAGGTCTCGGCCTCGCTCGGCGCCAAGGCGATCCTCTGGGAGCTGTTCAACTTCAACCCGCCGAGCCTGCGGCTCTACGTCGAGCTCTGCGCGACCAGCCAGTTCCTCTCCGAGATCCTGATCAACAACCCGGGCATGATCGACGACCTGATGGATTCGCTGGTCGTGGACCGGCCGCTGCCGGGCGCGGCGATCAAGGCCGAGCTGGCCGAGCTCTGCAAGGGGGCGGAGGACCTGGCGCCGATCCTCTGGAGCTTCCGCAACAAGGAATGGGTCCGGATCGGCACCCGCGACATCCTGGGCCGCGAGCCGATCCGCGAGGTGACCCGCGAGCTGGCCGACGTCGCCGAGGCGATCGTGACCCAGGTGGCCCGCAACCAGTGGGAGCGGCGGGCCGCGCCGGTACGGCACGCCCGCGCCGCCCGGCGACGGCCGGCGCGACCGGTGGGCGATCCTCGGCCTGGGCAAGTTCGGCGGCCGCGAGCTGAACTACCACAGCGACCTCGACCTGGTCTTCCTCCACGAGGCCGACGGCTACGACCGCGGGCGGCCACGCAGTCGATCTCCAACGACCAGTTCGTCACCGAGGTCGTCCGGCGCGATCCTCAAGATGCTGGCCGGCACCGGGTCGACTCGGCCGGCCCGCTCTACGCGGTCGATGCCCGGCTCCGGCCCCACGGCGCCTCCGGGCCCGCTGGTCCTGACGCTCGACGCCTTCCGCGACTACTTCCAGACCAGCGGCACAGACCTGGGAGCGGATGGCCCTGACCCGCGCCCGGGTCGTCTTCGCCACCGGCGGCTTCGGCCGGACCGTCACCGACACGATCCGCGCGATCGCTGGCCGCCCGTCGATGCCGCGGCCCTGGCGCGCGAGGTCCTCGCGATGCGCCGCAAGCTCGAGGCCTCGCACGCCCGCACCCACCTGAAACGCGGTTTCGGCGGGCTCGCCGACATCGAGTTCCTCGTCCAGTACCTCCAGCTCGTCCACGCCGCCGAGCTTCCCGAGATCCTTCGGCCCAACCTCTGGGACGCGCTCGACGCACTCCGCCGCGTCAGGCTGCTCGACGCCGAAGTCCATGCCGATCTGCGCGACGCCTACGACTTCCTGCGCACCGTCGAGAGCCGGCTGCGGATCGTCCACAACCGCAGCGGCAGTCGACCTTCCCCGACGACCCGGCGAGCTCGTTCGCCTGGCCCGCCGGCTCAACTACGAGGAGGCCGACTCCGCCGCCACGATCGCCGCCTTCCGCGCCGACTGCCGCCCGCCACGCCGACCGCACCCGCGCCTCTTCCAGCAGGTTGTCGGCCGTGCGCGGGCGAGACGAACGACTAGACCTCGGCCGAGAACGGCCCCGTCGCCATCACCGCCGCCCGCCCGTCGTCTCCCCGGGCCATCGGCATGCCGATCCCGTTCTCCCCGCCCGGCGCCAGCGCCGCGGCCGCCTGCTTCCGCTGCGCGACCCCCTGCTCGACCGACATCGGCTCCGGCGCCGACACCGGCGCGACGGTGGCCGTGGTCTCGTCCGCCTCGCCGTGCAGGTCCGCCTGGGGTTGACCCGGCAGCCGGCCGGTCTTCGCGCTATAGGCCACGCCCCTTCAGGAAGGCGTTGTAGGCGCGGTGGTACTGGCGGTCGTGGCTCTCCGCCTCCCGCAGCAGCCGGGCCCCCTCCGGACTCCTGGAGCACCTGCCTGCGGACCTCGGCGCCGTCCCGCGCCGGCGTCTCATAGTTCTTCCGGAGCCGCTCTTCGCGCGGCCGCAAATACGCGAGCTCACGCTCCGCAAGCTCGACCAGGAGCTTCCTGCAAAGCGACGCCTCACCCAGCCAGTGCTCGATGTTCCGGTCCATCAGCCCCGCCGGCATCCATTGCTCGTTGCCCATGGCCACGAACTGCTCGTCCTTGGGCGCGGGCTGGCACATCAAACAATACATCCAGGTCAAATAAGCCCCTTCCGATTGGAACAGGTCCTCGGGCTGGTTCGCCTTGGCCCCCTGGTAGTTGATGGCCTCGTTCCGATCATTACCGTAGAGCGTCCCTTCCTCCTGTGATCAGCCGCAAGAGCCGCTCCCAGCGGGCGATCAAGAACCGCACGCCCAGGGCCGACCGTTTCAACCCGACCACCGCGACTCCGGGCTGAGTCCGAGCATCGCCCGGTAACGATCCACCTCGTCTTCCTGCTCGCAGTCGTAGTCGAAGACCGCGGTGTGGATCTGCTGGTTCACCATCGCGGTCAGGCACGCGTACACCCGCCGCGCCTGGACCGAAGCCATCACGGCCAGGTCGAGCTGCTCGCATTCGCCCGGCGTGGCCGGCTGGTAGAAGCTGTACCACTAGTCGAGCTTCGCCCCCAGCTCGGGGGCGTTCTCCGTGAGCAAGGCGTACTCCTCGATCGGGAGCCGCTGTTGATGTGAAGTTTTCATTTGTGTGGTGGTGTTGAGTGTTCCATAGATTGCGGAGAAGGCACGAAATCCGGTAGCCGAAATCCGAGACAATTCCGAAATCCACTCCCTAAATCCAGCACGGCTCCTGGAGGGGAAGGAAAGCACGATATCCGCAAACCGCCTATGCCTCCCGGGGGAGGGTGGCCCGTCGGCCGTTTGGAGTTTTCTTGGTTCCTCCGAACTCCGCCATTTGTTTCGATTTCGGATTTCGTCTTCTCCGGGCTCATTCCTGGTCCGAGTACGTGAACGTCATCAAGAGCGCATCGAGCAGGTCGGGCGAGCGGTGCAGGCGGGCGGCGAGGGCCTCCTTGTCTTCGAGGACCTGCTTGACCTGGCCCTCCTCGATCTCCATCGTCGGGCTGCGGAGCTCGGCCAGCTCCTGGCGCAGGCCCGGCCACTCGGGGATGCCGCCGCAGTAGAACGGCACGTGGTTCTCGCGGTGCGGGATCGAGCCGGCGCTGCAGCGCGAACGCGTTGGCGGTGCGGCGGTTGACGTAGAGCTTGCCCCCCTTGCCCGCGCCGAAGTAGCCCACGGCGCCCTCGAAGCCATGGCTGGCCAGGTAGGAGCCGAACGAGCGGCCGATGCCCGCCTTGTCGTAGACCAGGCGGTCGGGCGCGACGCCCCACTTCCGCGCCAGCTCGACGACCACCGGCTCGAGCCGGTGCCGGGCGTCGTCGAGGACGCCGTGCCACTCGGACGCGAAGACCGCCAGGATCTGCTTCCGGTTCCGCACCACGACCACCGAGCGATCGGCCCCGACACCGCCGCCGATATCCACGCCCATGAACGCGCTTCCCGCCGGGTAATCGGTCCAGAGCTCATCGCGGGGCACGCTCTCCCGCGTGCAGGCGTCGAGCCAGGCCGACGGCAGGAACCGCACCGACTCCTGACCCGGGAAGATGCCGAGGATGTTCGACCGCCACCAGGGCGATTCCTCGCCGTGAATCTCGCGCATCTGGTTCAGGAACGACCGCGACGCCATCCCGACGGGTGAGACGTCGTTCCGCGGCGTCGGGCGACTCGAGGCTCGAGATGCCGACCGACGTGATGGTCGTCGAGCCCTTCACGGCGCAGGTCGTGGAGCTCGCGGAAGTGGCAGTCGTAGCGGATCGGGTTGCCGGCCACCACCAGGCGCGAGGCGGCCAGGCCGTGAATGGCCGACCAGATCGGCGCGGTGACGCCGCTGGCCTCGTCGACGATCACGAGCAGGTCGCCGGCGTGCTGCCCGCTGAAGCCCTCCTCGTACTGCGCCGCGAAGCCCAGGGCACCCCAGTCGGTCCCCATGCTTCACCGACGAGGCGCTGGGGCGAATTGTAGCCCGCGGTGAGATGGTCGTGGCCCAGGACGAGCCCGGGGCTGTCCCGGCCCGCCTGCTCGAGCGCGGCCGAAGTGCCCGGCGGATCTCCTTCCAGAGCACCGAGACCACCTGGCGATGGTCGGGCCCGGTGGTGATCACCAGGCTCCTCGGGCCGGGTGTAGAGCCACCAGAGCACGGTCCCCGCCAGCAGAAAGCTCTTGCCCACCGCCCGCCCGGCCGGCACGACGGTGATCGGGCTCCGCGCGATCGCCTGGCAAACCTCGACCTGCTTGGCCCAGAGCCGGCGGCCGAGGACCTCCTCCTGAAACCGCGCGGGATCGTCGCGGCACGCGTCGAGCAGGCGTGCACCGGCCGCAGCGCCGGCGTAGCTCCCCGGCCGGCGCGAGCAGGACGTCGCGGCAGTCGACCTCCTCCGCGACACCGTGCGCCTGGCATCCGGCCGGGGACACGTCTTCACGAGGGTGAGGATCTTTTTCAGCCTGCTATCAAGTTCGCCATTCACTGGAAACACCCATGACTCTTGCGTCAAAGTCGAGACGGTCCATTTCGTTTGCGCCGCGAGCCACCCCAGCCGCGGACGGAAGGAATCGGTAAAACGGATCGCACCGGTTGCACCGCCACCGCGTCCGGGGCCTCGGGAGGCCGCATCTCACCCCAGGGCCCCGGAGAATCGTCGCCCCACGTGCGGTCGATCCGACCGGATCATCCGGAAGATGCCGGCAACTCCTCCCACCGCGACAATCGGCAAAAAACGCTCCGACCCGCGCGCACCGGTGCCTGGATCAAGAGCGTCCGCAGTGGACTTCTGCCCTTTTGTTCAGGCCGTTGGCGGCGGCGGCCCGGGCTCGGCGCCGGCGGGCGCCGCCGACTGGCTCAGAATGGTGCCGGCGGCCACCCACCACATCTCTTTCCCGTCCTCCGAACAGCCGGGCGGAAGCGGAGGTATCGGTGCTGCCGGCGGCGACGCCGGCGCCGTGCCGGTGCCGGCTGCGGGGACGCCTTGGCTTCTTCCGGAGGTGGAGCCGCAGGACGTTTCGGGTCCGGGACGGCCGCCAGGGGTGGCCCGACGGCGACCGGCTGACCTGTCAGGGGGTCGATCAAACGTGGCCGGGTCGGCCCCGTTCTTCAGGGAGCGGAAGGTCTCCAAACACCATGAGAAGCGGCGCCGGGCGCGATTGAGGTCACCTCTTAAAGATTCGTGGTGGTGTCCCGAAAACGGGCGATGCCCATCTGGGCCATTTCGCGTTCGGACTCGCTCCGCGCGTTCAAGGACCGCTCGAGGTTCAAGCGATGTTTCTCGACCTCGCGCTGGACCAGCGCGCGAAGGCCGACGACATCTGTCGCCGCCGGGACCCGGTTAAATCCATGTCTGAACACTTGATCGATCCCAAGTAGATCATAGGCCGTCTGGCGGAGCGGTTCGTCGATTCCGCGCTCGGAATCGATCGCATCACCCAACAACGTCCACTTATCGATAAGTATCAGTGCGCCATGCTTGGTCCGGGCCAGGGCCCTCTGGAACTTGGACGGGCGACTCATGTAACCTGGACGCTGTACGGTCCAAACGTTCACTGCAATCGTCATCCCAACTTGTGCCGACACGTTCCACGACGCGCACTTTATTAAGAAGCAATTGATCGTGGCATTCATCGCACTGGACGCTGGTCCTTGCGAGCTCGACCGTCAACCACTTCAGAAGACTTGTCGATGCGCCGAGCTGCCGGGCGAAGTCATCGGCAAGTGATTGTATCTTTTCAAGAATCGACAGTGGAAATAAAATCCGGCTCCGGAGGGCCCTCTTTACGCTGTTCGCCCGGGACTCGCGCGGGGGCTGGGTGGACTCGTCTTCGCCGTCGGCCGGGGGTGGCGGTGGCGGTGGATCGCCGGGGCAGATGCGGATGTTCGGGATGTAGGTGACGCCCGCTCGGCAGGGGCATTTCGTTCATCTACCGCCGCGCTGCTGGGCACCGCTTCCTGCGGGCGGGCGGCGTTCTGCGATTGGTCCTTGTGGCGATTGCGACGGGACATGACGGAGAGCTCCAAGCAAGGGGAACGGAAAGGATGACGCGGCCCCGGAACGGCCGGTGTGGCGCAAAGAGATGGCCTCTCTCATACCTCTGTAGGCATAGGCGGCCTTTTTTACGGGGAGTCTCGATCGTATCTCCAGGAATGAGAACGAGTTACGGATTCTCTCGAGGTGACAGTGTGGGCCTGACTCGCGGGGCTTGTCCGTCGAGTCGTTTGACGTTTGGGATGACTGCGTACCTGCGCTGACCGGTGCCGTCGCGCCAGTGCCGGGAATTTCGCTGGAATTGTCGCGTTTTTCTGCCCGAATGGGCCTTGAGTTCACGCTCGAGTTGGCCGGATCCCCGACGGTTGGAGTCTCACTCAAAACGGCGGCAACCCTCCTTGAACTTTCGGTAAGGAACACCCTCCTTCACAGACACCGCGAACCGCTCGAGGCGGGACTCGTGGGATGGCCCGACCCAAACCGACGCATAGACCCATCGCCCGTCGGGAGAGAAGGCGGGTTCTAACGGCTGGCAGCCCCGGCCAATCTGCGGCCGGTCATCGCCAGGGCCTTCGACTCGCCAACCGCCGCATCCCCAGCAATCGTCGTCACCCACAGGTCTAAGCCCCATCGGCCCTCTACGCGGGTCAGGTAGGCCAGCAACGGCGTGGCCCGTCTTCCCCACAGCCGGCAAGCGTACCACCTCCGCCCGAGGGCCACCCGCGTTCTGATCGAAAACGAGCCCGGCAGCGACGATCCGGGTCCCGTCGGGACTCAGACGGTTCCACCAAAGCTGCGTATTCCCAAAACGGCTCGAGACGTCATCCTGGTGGAACAGGGTGACGAGGAGACGTCCGCCGAAGGCAGGGTCGCTCGGCCAGCAAGTGTCAAGAAAGTAGACATGGTCCATCCACGGCGCGGCGCAATCCCATCGAATCGGCTCGGCGTGCGTGGCGCGACATCCGTACCGGACACCTTGGGCGAACTCGTAGCGATAGAGTCGCCGTCGCAGCCGGCGAACAGAATGCGATCGCTCCGGTCCGGGTACCAGCAGACGGGACCGATCGGCAGAGGATCGAGCTCGACGCGGTCGAGAATCTCTCCTGAGGGGTGGGTGTGCACAACCCGGCGGTCCAGGCCTTCTCCGGCGGCGACGAGGCGGCCTTCGCTTTGTCGTCGGTGATGCGGGCGTCCTGGACTGCGTTCGCTCGTTCAGGAAATCCGCAAGACGGGCGTCTCGGAGGGGGGACCGCAGGCATGCCAGGAGTGGCCGGCGCGGCAGGTGTGGCCGGCGGGGCGGCCTCAAGTCTCGACGGTCAATCTGGAGCCACTGGAGGAGTCAGGCTCGAGCTCGGGCTCGACGGCACCGGTGTCGCTCGAAACGGCAGCGAGAAGCCTGCTCAGTGGTGCGCCTGGGAGCCGACCCGACGACCAACGACCGTGCTCGGACCGTGGGAGTCCGATGGCCTCCCCGCTCGTGTGGCGGAGGACCCGCGGCACGAGGAGCTCGACGTCACGGCGGCTGCCCTCGGCATCGGCGAACGGACAGTCCGCTGACGGCTCGTCAGGATTCTCGTTGTTGCCATTGCCGGTCGTTGCTCGTCATTGCCTGTGCCCGGCGCAGACACGGGCCCAGAACCGTCGATAGGTTCGCCTAGGGTTCCATGCAATCGAGTGGTGTTGACACCGCCCGGCCCCAACGAAGAAGGGGACGTAGCCCAATTTGGTAGAGGCAGGGCGCTTAAACCGCCTCCAGTGAGGGTTCGACCCCCTCCGTCCCCACAAGGTGTCATTGTGCGAAACCCGCGTCGGTCCGAGGAGTGACCGCCGTCACCGATCGGCGAGTCGAAGCACGGCCGGCGTCATATGCGATAGGTGTCGCTTCGATGGCGGACAGCCGTGACGTCCACCATTCGAGCAACGTCGTCAATCAGGTACAGCACTCGGTAGTCGCCGCGTCTGGCAGACCAGGCTGGATCGAGAGGTGGGCTCAAAGGCTTGCCCACTCTGTGCGGATTTTCGAGCAGAGGTCCGGTGATAAACGCATAGGCAGCCGCGGCCACCTTCGCCGGCAGCACCTCGGCGAGCGACCGTGCCGCCGGACCAGAGATCCGGAGTCGGTACGGCTCGCTGGTCACTTTGTGGCTGGAAGGCGTCCCACTCCCCGCATCCTCGCGGCAAGCCCCTCTTGGTCCACGCTGTCACCTTGTTGGAGTGAACTCATGCCCTCGAGGTGGTCATGGAGCAACTGTGAGTCTCCGAGCACGGCGATCGTTTCTTGTAAGGCGTCGTAATCGTCGACACCGAGCAGAACAGCCGCTCGTTGGCCGTTGCGCGTGATCTCGAAGCGTTCATGGGTGGAGGCAGCCTCGTCGATGAGCTTGGAAAGCTGGGCACGAGCTTCAGCAACGGGGAGCGTCGTCATGTACAGGATTATAGCGTCTTGCCGGTTAGGCCGGCACTCAGCGACCGTTCGCCCGGCCCTCGCCGGATCGCCGTGTTGGCGGCGGCAGTTGAACCGGGAGCCCATCAACCTGGGCAAACGGTTTCGCCTTATGACACCTCAAGACCACCAGGCGAGGATCACACATAACCCCCGACGCGCACTCGGGCCTTCAACGAGATCCGCTCCCCCGAGGGCCGAGCTCCAGGGAAAGCCTGTAAACCATGATCCGGCGGTCCCATCAGTCACATTGGTGCCATTGAACGACCCGTACGACCTCCAGCGATTCGTGGACGCGCAAAATGCCGACGGCACCTACGACCGTGCCGTTCTCGAGCTGAGAGGTGGCCACAAGCGAACCCATTGGATGTGGTTCGTCTTCCCTCAATTCGCTGGCCTCGGGCACAGTTCGATGTCCCGACGCTTCGCCATCGCATCGCTCGACGAGGCCAGTTCCTTTTGCCAGCACCCCGTGCTCGGCCCCCGTCTCGTCCAAGCTGCAAGGTGCCTCCTCGGAATCGACATCCGGTCGGCTGAGGAGATCCTCGGCGCGGTCGATGCGCTGAAGCTCCGCTCGTCGATGACGCTGTTCCAGGCGGCGGCACCCGAGCTCGATGAGTTCGACCAGGTCCTCGAGCGCTTCTTCGACGGGCAACCTGACCAGGCCACCCTGGAGCGGCTCGACGACAGTTGATGGAGACGGGAGTGATCGAGTCTGAGGTCGGAGCTGGGATCTCCTTCCTCTTTCATGCTGAGGCTCTTCCGCCACTCGGGAGCTTCCGGCCCCCGCTCCCCGCCGCTGCCGACGCCGATGGATGAGCCTGCCGAGGCCGACGGTGATCCTGCCGAGGCCGATGGATGCCGGACGAGAACTACTCGATCCGGCCCTCTCCCTTTGCCTCCGCACCGATCTCGGACATCTCCTCGTAGTGCTCGGCGACGCTCGTGCGCTTCTCTTCCTCCGACTCTTGAAGGTGGCGCTCCGCGTCGCGTTCCTCGGACTGCTCGGCGGTCGGTCCGCTTCATGGACGCAGCCGGATTCGTCCTCCTCGACGGATCGGGTGCTGTTATCTGGTTCGATTCGATCTTCCATGCTCCTCTCCCTTGAACTCCTCGACGTCATCGCTGCCTGGCACCCGTGCTCGCCCTCGGCGAGAAGGGCCGTGATCCACTCGCCACTGGCCGTCTCGGCGGCCGCCGGCGCACCCGACGGAATGCCCGAGGCGATCGTACCCGTCACTACCCGGACCGAATTGGGCCAAACTCAGCGGGAAGCCGGTCCTTTTCGACCCCGAAACGGAGGGAGACCCTGTGGTCGACGACCTGGATGACCCGCGGCGCCACGAGCCGAGCTTCCTACTCGGCGAACGGGAGATGCTCGAGCAGTGGCTCGAATTCCATCGAATGACGTTGGTGTTGAAGTGCGAAGGCCTCGACGACGTGCAGCGGAAGCAACGCCCAATCGCCACCTCTCGCCTCTCGTTGCACGGGCTCGTCCGCCACATGGCCGAGGTCGAGCGCAATTGGTTCCATCGCTGTCTGCTCGTCGAGCCGGAGCTTCCGTCGATCTGGTATGACCCGGCCCGAGAGGACAGCGAGCTCGTCCCCCTCGACGACGCTGATTGGGAGTCCGATCTCCGGGCATGGCAGGACGAATGCCAGTTCAGCCGAGAGGCCGCCGCGCCCCGGAGCCTCGACGACCTCGGCGTGCGACGTGGGCAGCCGTGCTCACTGCGCTGGATCTATGTCCACATGATCGAGGAGTACGCCCGGCACAACGGACACGCCGACCTCATCCGCGAGCTCGTCGACGGCCAGGTCGGCTGGTAGCTCGCCGCTGCCCGCCGGCGGTGCGTCGCCGGGGGATGGCGGCTGGGCCGAAACGGCGGCGGATCATCCCGCTGCCGCTTGGCTCAATCGGTGGTCTCCCGCCGTGGTCTCCCACCGTGGCCGCCCACCGTGCAG
This sequence comes from uncultured Acidimicrobiaceae bacterium, assembly GCA_963756195.1. Lineage (GTDB taxonomy): Bacteria > Actinomycetota > Acidimicrobiia > Acidimicrobiales > RAAP-2 > CAVSNH01. The sequence continues at coordinate 105,366 of CAVWMT010000001.1, read as the reverse complement.
AATGCTCCGGCGGTATGAGAGGACGAGAGGGGGAAAATATTGCCGACCGTCCGACAGCCAACCCGACCAGCGGCGGCCCCGCTATGGGCCGGTGACGAGGAGCAGGCATGAGCCATGACCCGGTGGTGGCCGAGACGACGAGAGAGCGTGACAGCCTCGAGCCCAGGTTCGTCCTTCCCGACCAGGAGCAGCAGGCCGCCGAGGTGCTCGGTCGTTACCGCGCCACGGGTAGGAGTCCCAACTTCCTGGTGATCCTCTTCGACGACGTGGGTTGGGGCGACTTCGGCTGCTATGGCGGAGGCGTCGCTGTGGGTGCGGCCACTCCAAACATCGATCGGTTGGCCCGCCAGGGCATGTTGCTCACCTCGTGCTACTCGGAGCCATCGTGCACTCCGTCGAGGGCGTCGATCATGACCGGCCGGTTGCCTATGCGCCACGGCCTGCTTCGGCCGCCCATGTACGGCCAGCCTGGCGGCCTGGAGGGCGAGGTGACCTTGGCGTCGCTGCTGTCCGATGCCGGCTACGTGACGCAGGCAGTGGGAAGTGGCACATGGGGGAGAACGAGGTATCCCAACCCCAGCACGTGGGCTTCGACGACTTCTATGGCTTCCTCTCGGTGTCGGACATGTACACGGAGTGGCGGGACCCCAACTTCTTCCCGGAGATCGTCTACAGCGAGGAACGGACGAAGTGGGTCGAGAACCTCCCGTTCAACAAATGCTTCGTGCACGCCAGCCGGGGCGGCGAGGTCGAGAACGTCGAGGAGGTGACCGTGCCGGTCCTCTCCGCTACTGGACGAACGGTGGTGCACGTACTCGTCCGAGTTCATCCGGCGCATGGGTGAGCCGGCGGCTGCCGAGCGCCAACCTTGGTTCCTCTACCACTGCACCCGCGGCGCCCACTTCGACAACTATCCGCACGAGCGCTACCTCGGAGCGTCGTCGGCCAAGCACCCCTACAAGGACACCATCGTCGAGCTCGACGATATCGTCGGGCGCCTCGTCGACGAGCTCGAAGGACAGGCCAGCTCGAGGACACGCTGGTCTTCCTCTCGTCGGACAACGGGCCGGAGATGGAGACCTGGCCTGACGCCGCCTACTCGCCGTTCCGCAGCGCCAAGGGCTCGACCTGGGAGGGGGGCCAGCGGGTGCCGGGAATCTTCTCCTGGCACGGGACGGTGGCCGCCGACCGGGCGACCGACGGCCTCTTCTCGCAGATGGACCTGTTCAACACCTTCCTGTCTCTGGCCGGAGCCGGCGAAGCAGTCCCCGACGATCGTTACATCGACGGCGTAGACCAGAGCTCATTCCTGCTCGATCCGCAAGGAGCGTCGAACCGCAAGTACATCTACTACTGGCTGACCAACGTCTTCTCCGCCCTGCGGGTGGGTGAGTGGAAGTTCATGGTTGCCTCCACCTCCGACGACGACCGGGACTGCCTCAACTTGGGCGGCTTCACGGGGGTGACCCAGAAGTACTCGCATGGCCGCCTGTACAACCTGTATCTCGACCCCAAGGAAACCAGGAGCTACATGATCAGGAAGCTCGCCTACATCGACAGTTTCACATCCGGAATTGCCGCCCACTTTTCGACGTTTGGACGGTACCCGCCCAAGCATCCGATCGCGGCCATGAGCTGAGCTGGCCGAGCTGACTGAGCTAGATCTTCTTGGGGGTCCCAACTCAGAACGATGTGACAAGTTTCAAGCGGCGACGCCGAGGCGGGCGGCTGTGACGTAGTCGTCCACCGCATGGTCGATGCTGGTGAGGGCGCGACGGAGCGCTGTGGACTTGGGCGGAGCGTCGGGGGCCAGGATCGGTCGGAGAATGCGGTCGTGGACCTTGGTGTAGAAGAACGCCACGCGGAGGCCTTCGGGGGTGGTCATGTAGGTGTTGGTGTGCTCGAGGCGGACGATCAGGCCGTGGAGCCGGAGCCTGCGCAGGTCATAGGTCATCTGGGCTGACGTGTAGTCGGTGCCGAGCAGTCCGGCGACGAGGCTCCTGAGGCTCTTGTTGGTGAAGCCGGCGACGGCGTGGGCGTGCACGCAAAGAGCACCGGCCAGGGCCATGACGCGCAGATCCCCGAAGCGAATGGCCCCGGTTCGTTGGCCCTCCCGTACGTAGGGCTGTTGGAGTCGCTCAAAGAGCGAGTCTCCGAGGGCACAGCCCTGGCCGGCACGTTCGATCATAAGCAGCCGATGGTTGACCTGGCGGACCTTGGCCATCAGCTCGGGCAGGTGCTCGAGACGGGCCAGGACGCCGATGTCGTATGGCTTGTTGATGACGGTTTCGATACGCAGTGCCCTCCCTTCCTTCAGGTATTGCTTGACCCGGCTGTGCTTGTAGGAGAAGTCCATCTTGACCTCGGTGCCCGGTCCGAAGACGCGGGTTCGGAACGGCTCCTTGGTGGTCTTTCGCACTTGGCGGGCGAAGACGACCGCCACCTCTTCGGGCCGGCCCACCCCCACGTTGTCGGCCACCAGGGACTCGAAGAAGCCCCTCGCCCGGCGAGGATCGTCGAAGACCAGGGTCCGGCTGACCTTGACCTGGCGCATGGAGAGCTCCCACCAGTAGCCGCCGGCCCGGTCAGCACTCGTGAGCGGGGTCGGGATGACCGCCATCCAGCGCTCGAAGAAGCGCTGGATCTGGGCCGGCCCGAGCCGGTCGGCCAAGCGTTGGAGGCGCCGGGGATCGTTACAGGACGAGAACCCGTTGGCCAGGGGCTCGTAGGCGAGACCGGCCTCTTCGGCCTGGCGCTTCAGCCACTCGTGGCCGTTCAGCCAGACCTTCCCCGGGTAGGGGAAGTAGCTGCAGAGCTTGATGAAGCCGGGGCCGAAGTCGGGATCGAAGACATAGAAGTAGTAGACGGTGACGGCACGGTCGACCTTGTCGAATCCGAAGTTGACGGCCTTGCCGTGGGAGCCCTTGCCGCGCTCGTAGCCCATGAAGACCTTCTGGACCTCCTGAGCGGCGACGACGGCCACCACCCCGCTGCGGCCCTCGGCTTCGGCGGCCTCGAGGTAGGGGCGGACGTGGTCGAGCTTGCGGTCGTCCCAGCGGGTGCGGTCGGGCCGTCTCAGCCGCAGGAGCGGGATGTGGTTGTCTTCGGTAAAGGACGCAACATCTTTCCGGAAGCGGTCGCCGATCTTCTTGAACAGCGACGGTGAGGGGATCTCATAGCCGAGGTGCTTGGTGAGGAAGGTGATGACCTGGCCACCCACCTGGAGGTTCGGGATGTAGACGTTCAGATAGATGCGATCGAGACAGTCGAGATCGAGCGTGACGTGCCCGTCGAGGACTTCGTTGATGTTGACCAGGTCTGGCACCGGCACCACCCCCGCGAGGCCAGGCTCGGACCCAACGTCCGGCCGGATGAACGTAGGTCACTCACCGACGTGGCGCCCTCGGCGGTCCGAGGCTGGCCTCACTGATGCCGTGACACTCAAATAACGCGATATTTGGAAGCGGGAGCTCCCTTGCGGACGACCTCACCCCAGCCTGTACTCCCCGCCCCTCCTGCCAGGCGAACTCACTAGTTGCCAGATCACGAAGATCAGAACCGTTGATGAAGCGATCCAGGCCCCATCGGGTGGCAACGTGTCCGACCACGAGGATCCGGAGACCGTCCCACCGCGGCGGCAAGTCGGCGAGGAACCGACCCACTCGCTCGGTTGCGTCGTTCCAGCTCTCTCCGCTGGGATGGGCACGATTCAGGTAGACGCTCCTATCGCCATGGACCTCTGTCGACGGCGCCCCGTTCAATTCCCCATAGTCGCATTCCCGAAGCCTCCAATCATGCAGGATCGGCACGGGCGAACCCGAGAAGGCGATGTTGGCGGTGTCCGCTGCCCGACCGAGATCGGAGGTGAACACACAGGCAAGACCGTCGTGTCGCCGGCGCCGGCCGAGGGCGGCGGCTTGTTCTCTACCAGCAGCCGAGAGTCGACCAGGCAACCACCCGGTGGCCACGCCGTTCTCGTTGTCCTCAGTCGTGGAGTGGGTCTCAAATACGATCTGAATGGCCATGGTGACTTCTCGTGCGGAACTCAGATAGCCATGCGACTCCCTAGGACTATCGCGCGTCAATTTACGTGTCACTACACTGGCTACTGACCTGGGAGCTGCCGGGCCATGGAGAACACCACCGCCCACCGGCTTCATCGTGCCGATGTCGTCGGCCATTCATGCCCGAACCGGGCGTCCCTTGGTGCCATGATGACCGGTCGATGAGTGGCGGCATCATTGCGATCCTCGTGGATGGAGGTCATTTTCAGGATGGGAGCAGCGGTCACACAGAATTGGATGAGAGGATGGCTTGGGGGCCAGAGGCACACTTCCGGCCGAGCGCTCGCACTGGCAATTGGGGTGCTGGTGTTCGGGACGGGGATCGCGGCCTGCGGTGGATCAACGAGCCCGGGAGCCTCGCCGGCGACCACTTCCCCGGCCAACTCATTGCCAGTGGTCCACGGCGCCGCGAAGCTGAGCCCAGGGTGTGACCCCGCACCGACCACGCAAGCCCCCGGGACGAGCATCACGCTGCAGCCAGTCATTGGGGGTCTCGTCCGGACGGTGATCGTTCACGAACCCACTGGGTATAGCCCGGGTACGGCGACGCCGCTCATCCTCAACCTGCATGGGAGTCAGTCGACGGCGGTGGCGCAAGAGGTGTTCACCGGGATGGACGCTACTGCCGATGCCGACCACTTCTTCGTCGTCTACCCGCAGGGTGGCATAGCGGCTGGCACCGGGTTCGAGTGGAACGTGCCGAACGAGCCGCTGTTCGGCGGAGCGCCCGTGCCCGCCACCGCGCCGAACGATGTCTCGTTCCTCGAACAGCTCGTCTCCCTCCTTGAACAGCGTTATTGCATCGACGAGAACCGCGTCTATGCGACCGGCTTTTCCGGAGGCGCCCGCATGTCGAGCCAACTGGCCTGCGATGCTTCTTCGATCTTCGCCGCCGCCGCCCCGGTCAGCGGGATCCGCCTTCCCGCTCCCTGCCCGACGACCCGTGCCGTGCCGGTCATCGCCTTCCACGGTACGGCGGACCCGGTCGACCCCTACGACGGCCATGGCCAGGCCTACTGGACCTACAGCGTGCCTGCCGCCGCGCAGATGTGGGCTGCCCAGGACGGCTGCTCACCCACGTCCAGCACTTCGAGTCCAGCGTCCACGGTGATGGTGACCAGCTACGGTCACTGTCGCGACGGGGCGGCGGTTGAGCTCTTCACGATCGTGGGGGAGGGCCACGAGTGGCCAGGTGGCCCTCCCTTGAGCCGGTCGCTCACCCGCACCCTCGGCCCCCAGTCGAAGGCGGTCGACGCCAACTCGACGATGTGGGCCTTCTTCCAGGCACATCCGTTGCCATCGTGAGCGACGGGACCTGGCGGAGGGACCCAAGCGCCCGGACCCAAGCGGCGTCAGAGGGGCTCGGTGGGCTGCGTCGAGCGGGACTGAGCCATCCGCGGGCCCGCGGGCTCCCATCCCTCATCGTCGCCCGTCCTTCGCCGATCGTGACCGACAGCCCGGCATAAGCTGGCCAGAAGTGATCAAGTTCTCGACCGGCGAGGTTATCGCCGCTCTTGTCCTCGGGGTGGTCTTTGCCGGGTTGGGCTACTGGCTTTCCGAGAACGACCGCCGGAGGTTTGGCCGGACACCCTGGGGATTGCCATCCGGTGTCTGGGCCCTCTTCTGGTTCCTTTCGATCCTCCTCGGCCTCGTGTTGTACCTGATCGCCCATTCCGATGTCGTCCGCCGTGCCCGCCGGTCGCCTGATGGCCGGCTGACCGGTAGCCCGGGCCGAAGGGGCATCGCGACGGGAGTCGTACCCGTTCCGCCGTCAGCTTCCGATCAGTTCCCCGCCTACCCGCGGCCGGCCAACGGGCCTGTCGGTCCACAGCCAGCTGGGGGACGGGTGGGCGAGATGCCCGTGCAGAACTCCGACCCGGGCTCCGCGAGCGTCACTCAAGCGACGACCCAGCCAGAGTCCCACTCGGCGGAATCCGCGGTGTCGCCGCCCGCATGGCATCCGGATCCTGGCGGGAGGTTCCACTACCGGTGGTGGGACGGCAACCAATGGACCTCGTACGTGTCGTTCAACGGCCAGCAGCTCATGGACACGAGTCCGGATCAGCGAATCGGTCCCTATTGATTTCCGGCAACTCGGGCTCTCCCGGCACTCGGGCTCTACTGGCCGCACCGGCTCGATGAGCTCCATTGGCTCTCCTGACCGCCTGCTCTATCACGGGCCGAGCAAGATGATGCAGAAGCGACACACGAAGATGGAGGAACAGGGATGACGAGTCTCCAGGTTGACGACGTGGTGCGACATGCCGGCGAGGATGACCTGCCGTGGGTCGACGGCACTAGCGGAATCTGGCTGAAGGTGTTGCGGGTCGATCGGGGAAGTGGTGTGTGGGTCGTCCGAAATCGCTTCGAACCGGGTGCTCGACTTCAGCGGCACCGCCATACCGGGGCGGTCGACGGTTACACGGTGAGCGGTCGCTGGCACTACCTGGAATACGACTTCTACAGTGTGGCCGGGTCCTACATTCACGAACCGGCCGGCTCGGTGCACACGCTCGACGTGCCCGCCGACACCGAGGGGATCACCGAGGTGCTCTTTGTCATCGAAGGAGTCCTTCTCAACCTGGCTGATGACGACTCGGTCGAGAGCGTCAGCGATGGCCCCGACACTCTGGCGGCTTACGAGGCGCTCGCCGTCGACCAGGGTTTCGAACGGCCGGCCGGCGTCATCCTCGGCTGACTCAGGTCCGACTGGACCGATCCGGCCCCTTCGAACTCGCGCTCCCTGAGCAGGGCAGACACCGGTCTCGACACCGGTCGCGACATCGGACAGGACATAAGGACCCGACACGGGGCAGGACATCGGACAGGGCACCGGTCAAGGAGCGGACAGAGCATGGGACAGGGCATGGACACCCCAGGGCTCGATGAGACCGTGCTGACAGCGCCGCTCCTCGATCCCGACTTCTACGCCGGGGATCCCTACCCGCTCTATGCACGGCTGCGGGCAGAGGCTCCGGTGGCTCGCAACGAAACGCTCGGTCTGTGGTTCGTGAGCCGGCATGACGACGTCACCGCTGTCTCTCGGGATGCCGAAGTCTTCTGCTCGGGTAAGGGGATCCTGGCAATGGAGATTGGGGCCGAGTACCCGACCCCACCGACCATGATGCACACCGACCCGCCCGACCACACCCGCTATCGGGGGCTGGTCCAGCCCGGCTTCCGGCCGTCGTTCATGCGGGCCCTCGAAGAGGGCATCCGGAACCGGACTCGTGTGTTGATTGACCGCATCGAGCCGGGCGTTCCCGTCGACGTCGTGCCCGAAGTGTCGGTGCCTCTGCCCCTGCAGGTGATCAGCGACCTCCTCGGAGTCCCCGAGGAAGAGTGGCCGCGCTTCTTTCGCTGGTCCGAGGCGGTGATCCCCGGTGCCACAGACTGGCCTGAGGAGGAGCGGAACGCCCTGAGCGCCGAGATGGTGACCTACCTGCTCGCCGCCGCCGCAGACCGCCGCCGCGAACCGCGCGGTGACATGATCTCGGAGCTCGCGGCCGCTGAAGTCGACGACGACCGACTGACCGACGCCGAGCTGGCCATGTTCCTCGTCCAGTTGCTCGTAGCCGGCAACGAGACCACGCGCAACATGATGTCGGGCGGACTGGTGGCCTTCGCCGAGGCGCCGGAGACATGGTCCCGGCTCAGAACCAGCTGGAAGTCGTCGGTCAGCCGTGCCGTGCCCACCGCTGTCGAGGAGATGTTGCGCTGGACCACGCCGGTGGTGGCCTTTATGCGCACCACAACTCGGCCGACATCGCTGGGCGGGCGCCACCTGGGAGCGGGCGAACCGGTGCTCATGCTGTACGCATCGGCCAACCGCGACGAGTCGGCCTTCGGTGACGACGCCGATCGGTTCGATCCCGTCCGCGACCCAAACCCGCACGTCGCCTTCGGGTTCGGTCCCCATTTCTGTATCGGCGCCGTCCTGGCTCGGATCGAGGGCCGGATCCTGTTGGAGGAGCTGCTCGCCCACTTCGAGTCCATCGAGCTCGCCGGTCCGGTCCGACGTACGGCATCCCCGGTCATCGCCGGCGTCCGGTCGGCACCGGTGGTGTTCACAGCCGCGTCCTGACCGCGCCGAGCCAGTCCTGTCAGGCCCTGCCGGGCCTGCCGGGCCTGCATCCGGCGGGGTTGCAGTCCTCGGATCAGCGCTGCCGGAACCGCGGGGCTCGGCCCTCGGCCCGGGCCGCCTTCATCTCCCGGTAGTCGTCGGAGGCGAAGACCATCGACTGCTCGAGTGCCTCGTCCGAAATCGAGCGTTGCACCTCTGCCGCCCCGAGGTTGTAAAGCGTGCGACGGGCCATCTTGACGGTGAAGGCGGGTGCGGTGGCGATCGTGCGGGCGATGTCCATGGTCACCGACTCGAGCTCGTCCTCGTCGGCGGTCAGCCGACTGATCACGCCATGGGTGAGGGCCTCCTCGGCCGTCAGGACCCGGCCGGTGAGGGCGAGATCGGCGGCGATCCCGTGGCCAACCATCTGGAAGAGCCGGGCGACCCCTCCCGAGTCAGGGATGACCCCGTGGACCACCTCGGGGAGAACCATCTTCGTGCCGGCCGCTGCTACCCGGATGTCGCAGAGCAGTGCCCGCTCGAAGGCCCCACCGATGACCCAGCCCTTGAGGGCGCAGATGATCGGGAAGGGCATGGTCAGGAACATCTGGGTCGGCCGATGTCCACGCTCGATGAACTCCAGGTCGGAGATGTCCTCGGTGCGCAACCCGAGCTGGTCAGTGTCCCGCCCCGAGGAGAACGACTTGCCGGCTCCCCGCCAGACGATGGCCCGGAGCCCGGGCATGCCATGGACCTCGGCAAGCACCTCCCAGAGACGCGCGTCCATCTCGTCGCTCATGGCGTTGTGCTTCTCGGGGCGGTTGTTGGTGATGATCGCGATGGGTCCATCAACCTCCAGAGTGACCAGGTTGCGGTCCTGTTCGCTCAGCTTGGTCACCGGCCTGATCCCTTCGCTGATTCCTTCGCTGTCCCCGTCGCGGCCTCTGTTGCGGCCTCTGTTGCGGCCCCCGCTCCTGTCCCCGCCGCCGATCCCGGTGCTGTCGCCGTCTGTCCGAACGGCGGTCGACCCAGCTGCTGGCGGATGGGCACGAACGGTGGCTGAAGGGCACTCCGCCGCTGCCAGTTGGCACCGTCCACCACCAGTGTGTGACCGCTGATGTAGCTGGCGAAGGGGGAGCAGAGGAAGGTGGCGGCCCAAGCCAGTTCTCGTGGCTGGCCCACCCGTCCGGCCGGCACCCGGTCGTCCTCACCGTCCCCGCCCCGACCCGGCAGCGCAGTGATGGCGTCGACCTCGTCTGCGTGGGGCATGAGCCCGGGGACCAGGCCATTGACCCGGATGCCGTAGGGGGCCCATTCCACGGCGAGGGTCTCGGTGAGGTTCTTCACCCCGGCCTTGGCCGCGGCCGAGTGGGCGAAGCCCGGGCCGCCGGTCCAGGCGTACGACGCACCGATGTTCACGATGGCACCGTTTCGCTCGGCCGGTATTAGCCGCCGGGCCAGCTCGCGCGAGCACAGGAAGGTCCCGTTGAGCACGATGTCGACGACGGTTCTCCAGGCGTTGGGACTCATGTCCTCGGCGGGGACCGGGAAGTTGCCCGCCGCGTTGTTGACGAGCACGTCGACCGGGCCGAGGGCGGACTCGACGGTGTCGAAGGCGGCAAAGATGGCATCGGCATCCCGGATGTCGCAGGGTGTGTCCATCGCCGTCCCGCCCGCCTCTTCTACGGCGGCCACGCCCTGAGCTCGGTGCTGCTCGTCCCGGCTCATGATGCCGACGGACGCACCCAGTCGGCCGAACTCGGTGGCGATGGCCTTGCCGAGCCCGGTCCCGCCGCCGGTCACGACGACAACGGTGTCGTCGAAACATCCTGTCGGGAGTGCGGACGCCCCCAGAGGCGGGGGTTGAGCCAGTCCGGGCGGAGTCACGGCGCCTGAGCCTATGCCTGGTGCCCGCTCCGGGTCGTCCGTGGAGCAGTCAACCGTAGACGTAGATGCGACGCTGAAGGATCCAGTTCGCCACCAAAGCTCCGAGTCGGTTCTGACCGTGCCCGATGGTCGCCCAAGTAGCCTCGCGGCCCGTGGACTTCGACCTCTCGCCCGAGATGAGCGCCCTCCAGCAGAGCGCCCGCCGGCTGGCCCAGGACAAGATCAAGCCGCGGGCCCGCGAGATCGACTCCACCGGGGATACCCGCAGGACATCTTCGACGCATTCCGGCACGCCGACATGCTCGGGCTCTGCCTTCCGACCGAGCTCGGCGGCTCGGATGCCGGGATCCTGGGCCTCACCATCGCCATCGAGGAGGTGGCCAAGTACTCCAACACCGCAGCCCTGATGCTCCTGCTCACCCGACTGCCGGTGGGTCCCGTGCTCATCGCCGGGAACGAGGAGCAGAAGAAGCGCTACCTGCCCGGCATCGCCACCGGCGAGCTCCGGGCCGGATTCGGCCTGTCCGAGCCGCAGGCGGGCAGCGACGTGGCCGGCATGCGCACACGGGCGCGGCCTTATACCGGCGCTGCCGGGTCGCAGGACTCGGGCTCGAAAGGCGGCTGGATGCTGTCGGGCACGAAATGCTGGATGTCGGGTGTCCGTGAGGCCGACTGGTACACGGTGTTCGCCAAGACCGGTGACCCTGCCTCACGGGACCACGGTGAGATCACCGCCTTCATCGTCGAGCGGGGCTGGGAAGGCGTCTCGGTGCCGCGGACCGACCACAAGATGGGGGTCCGGGGTATCGACACCGGTGAGCTGGTGCTCGACGACGTCCACGTGCCGGCCGAGAACGTCATCGGCGAGGTGGGCGGCTTCCGGCTGGCCATGCTCGGGCTCAACGCCATGCGGCCCATCGTTGCCGCCCGGGGCATCGGACTGGCCGAAGGCGCGCTCATGTATGCCACCGAATACGTGAAGGGCCGGGAGGCGTTCGGCGGCACGATCTCCGACTTCCAGGGCATCCGGTGGGAGATCGCCAAGACGGCGGTCGATATCGAAGCCGCCCGGCTGCTGACCTACCGCGCCGCATGGCTCGCCGATCAGGGCAAGTTCACCAAGGAGTACGTCCCCTTCCTCTCGATGGCCAAGTACTTCGCCACCGAGCTCGCCGTTCGAGCCTCGGGGTTGGCCGTGCAGCTGCTCGGCGCGGCCGGCTACATGGAGGACCATCCGACCGAGCTCTGGTACCGGGACGCCCGCCAGCTGACCATCGTGGAAGGCACCTCGCAGGTCCAGCTCGACCTGATCGCCAGAGGGGTGCTTGCCCACGACCTGTGGTGGGACTGAGTGGGCGAGACGGGCAAGGAGAGTAAATCGGCCGAGGTGGTCGAGCCAAGCGCTACGGGCGGGGCAGTCGGGTCCTTCGAAGCCCTGGGTGGTTGGCCCGGCGTCCTCGGTCAGGTGTTGAGCGGGGGATCGCTCACCGCGTACGAGGCCGAGACCGTGCTCGGCGAGGTGCTGGCCGGACGGGCCACTCCTGCGCAGATCGCCGGCCTGGCCGTCGCTCTCCGCAGCAAGGGGGAGTCGGTCGAGGAGATGACCGGGTTCGTCCGGGCCATGGTCGCCCACGCAGTACCGCTTGATCTTCCCGCCGGCACCGATGTCGTCGATACGTGTGGCACGGGGGGTGATCGCCTCCGAAGCATCAACGTGTCCACCATCGCCGCCTTGGTTGTTGCCGCCACCGGGGCCAAGGTGTGCAAGCACGGTGGCCGGGCCTCGTCGTCGGCGGTCGGGGCTGCTGACGTCCTCGAGGAGCTGGGGGTCGTCGCCGACCTCGGACCGGCAGGGGTCGCCCGCTGCATCGAGGAGATCGGCATCGGCTTCTGCTTTGCTCCCCGCTTTCACCCGGCCATGCGGTACGCGGCGCCGGTGCGGAAGGAGCTCGGGATACCGACCGTCTTCAACTTCCTTGGCCCGCTGGCCAACCCCGGAAGGGCCCGATACCAGGTCGTCGGAGTCAGCGACCCGGCCATGGCCGACAAGATGCTCGGAGTCCTGGCCGCCAACGGGGCGCAGCGGGCCTGGATCGTCTATGGGGACGACGGCCTCGACGAGCTCAGCACCACCGGTCCGTCGACCGTCCACGAGCTCCGTTCGTCCGGAGGTGGCGAATCGACGACCTACGACCTTCCGCGTCGACCCGGCTGAGCTGGGCCTCGCCCCGGCCACCATCGAGGAGCTGCGCGGTGGGGACGCGTCCTACAACGCGGCGGTGATTCGGCGTGTCGTGGGCGGAGAATCGTCGCCCCACCATGACATGGCTGTGCTCAACGCGGCGGCGTCGCTGGTCGTGATCGGGAAAGCGGACGACCTCAGCGAAGGCATCCAGCTCGCACGATCGGTCATAGACGACGGCCGAGCGGCCCGCGTCCTCGAGGACTTCATCCGTCTGACCCGAGAAGCGGCAGACGACGGCAGATAGCCACCGTTCGGGCACGTCCCTGGCTCTGGCCGGTTCCTCCGCAGGCCCTGACCGGCTCTTCGTCGCCTTCATTGGCGGGACCCCAGTTCCTCTTGGGTGCACCGGTGTCCATTCGAGATGTACGGGCCTTCAGGCAACCCGCGTGCGACGAGTTCGGTTGAACGAGGGGTCCCACTCCTGGACGAGACGCTGCTGCAGCACGAGTGGCCGATCGCTGGTCAGGGCAGCGCCGGTGCCCGACGGACTGTGCCTGTCGAAGGAGCCGGGCCGTCCAGCGGTCGCGCTGGACGAGAAAGTGAGTCCGGGCTGCCACCCGGAGATCGTCAGCTCGCTCGACGAAGATGGGTCGGTGCCGACCGTCGACGAACCAGTACACACCGGGACTAGCTGGCAGTGCCGCCGTTGACCTCAGCTTGCCGGCCTGGGGATGGCCCAACAACCGGGGAAGGGACAGCAGCTCCGACAGATCGACGATGCCGAAGGAGCCGGCGCGCTCCAGCAGGGCGTGCAGCAGATCGCCGGTGGCCAGCACGTCGGCGAGGGCCCGGTGCGAGGGTCGATGATCCAGGAGCAATGAGTCAGCCAGCGTCGATAGCTTGCAGTTGAGGTATTCGTCTCGGATCAACCGCCGAGCCATGGCCAACGTGTCGATCGCCGGATTTTCGAGCTCGTTGCGTCCTGTCGAAGCCAGAGCATGGTTGATGAACGAGAGGTCGAAGCGAATGTTGTGCCCGACGAGAACAGAGGAGCTGACGAACTCGAGGAGAGAGGGGAGCACCGCCCCCGCCGGTGGAGCTGCGGCCACCATTTCGTTCGCTGATGCCGGTCAGGAACGTGATGAAGGGCGGTATCCGCTCGTCGGGGCGGACGAACGTCCGGAAGGTGCCCGTGCACTCGCCCCCCCGGTAACGGGCGGCCGCGATCTCCGTCAGCGAGGCCATCGACGGAAACCCACCCGTTGTCTCGACGTCGACGACCACAAAAGTGACGTCCCATAGGGGAATGGTCTGGCCATGTAGCTGCGCGGGGTTCGGCTGTAGGGGAGGGTCGTTGCATGCGCTGGCGCCGACGCCGACGCCGACGCCGACGCCGACGCTCTGCCCGCCCGCCCGCCCATCGGGGCCGCCTGGAACTCTCCCTGGCGGGCGGACGGCGACTCGGAGGTCGGACTCGAGGTCGGAGACTGCGGGCATGGCCGCAAGGTTATCGAACACGTGTTCGATTCATGTGGAACCGGCTCAGCCGACCCCAGCTACGGTTGTCCCGTGGCCGCGGAGTCGTCCCCCCGTGCTGACACCGGGTCGACCCTGGGGTCACCCATTCCCACGCGGTACCGCTGCACGGCCTGTGGGAACCTGACCAGGTTCGACGTGGTCGCCAAGCGGCGGACCAGGGCCTTCCATCACTACTCGGTGGGCGGGGAGCTGTCGGTCGAGGACGAGCAGGTTCTCGAGGAGAAGGTCGAGGAGGTGTTGTGCCGGTGGTGCGGCCATGGCAACGCCATCGAGATCATCGATTCCTGAGACGCGCGCCGGAGAACTCCTCGTCGGTCGCGCCGGGCCAACCAGCCGGCGATCGCGCCAACCCGATTTCTGACAAGGTATTCGTGGACGGACTCCGTCCGATCCCTTCGGGGACGTTGGAAACGGCGCGTCCGTTGCCGACCGGCCATCTCAGCGGAACCTCGCCAGATGGTCGACCGATCGAGGTGACTCTCGACCAATCCGGCCAAACGCTGCTTGCATTCCTCGCCGCTCGGTGTGACGGCTGTGAAGCCTTCTGGCATGGGCTGGGAACACAAGAACCTCCGATACTTCCGGCTGGGCTGGCGTGCGTGGTGATCACGCGATCGGCCGCTCGCACGGATGTGGCTCAGATTGCCTGGTTGGCCGCCGGCATTCACTGGCCTGTCGTCATGAGTGACGAAGCGTGGACCGAGTTTCAAGTGATGAGCTATCCGGTCTTTGTCCTGGTTGACGGTCCGTCGCGCTCAGTGGTGGCGGAGACTGTGGGATTCGGTTGGGACGATGTGCTCGAGATGGTGGCATCGGCGGACTAATCCGCCACCGACCCTGCCAAACTCGTCAGCCGCCGGATCCAATCGCCGATGAGATCCTCAGGAACGCTCTCTCAGGTTGGGAGCGTTTGCCCGCCCGTCCAGGCGCGGCCGAACCATCGCTGGATGCGACTGGTACCGAACACAATCTTGTCGTCCGCGATCTCTTGCGACGGGCCTTCGAGATCTCCAACCGGCGCCTCTCCGCTCAAGAACGTCACGCTGACGCGGGCGACCAGGTCGTTCCCGAACTCGAGGTAGCACGTTCCGCGGCCGTCATACGTTGCAGCTGCCGGACGGCCACGCACTCGCGAGGCGATCTGCTCGGCGACTACCGATGCCTGCCCTTCTGCGAAGACGCCCGCCTTTGGTGTGCCCACGCTGGTCACATCGCCGACGGCAAAGACGTCGGGAAAGGATGTCTCGAGGGTCCGGGCATCCACGGGGACCCATCCATCGACTGTCAGCCCCGAGTCCTCCACCACGCGAGGCACCTCGTGCACTGGAACGCCGAGGAAGAGGTCATAGGGCATCTCAGTTCCATCCATGAGCATTGCGACCTTCCGGCCGGGATCGAGACCTGTCACCAGTCGCTCGGGAAGCCAGTTGATCCTTCGTTCTTCGAAGGCGACGAGTAGCGCTTCCGAGGCCGCTGGGGATGGCGGGATGGGGACAGGGAGGGGCATGACCAGCGAGATGGCAGAGGTTTGGCGGATTCCCCGGTCAGTGAGGTAGTCGTGCATCAGCAAGGCGGTCTCGCTCGGGGCCGGAGGACACTTGAAGGGAGTCGAGGTCACTGCCACGATCACC
Organism: uncultured Acidimicrobiaceae bacterium; assembly: GCA_963756195.1. Classification (GTDB taxonomy): domain Bacteria; phylum Actinomycetota; class Acidimicrobiia; order Acidimicrobiales; family RAAP-2; genus CAVSNH01. The sequence continues at coordinate 89,997 of CAVWMT010000001.1, read as the reverse complement.
TCGCCACCCTCGAAGGTCGACAAGATGTCGCGGAGCGCAAAGGCACCAGACAACGTATAGAACTCGTGGCCACCTTCGACGAGCCCCGGGGTGGCCGATGGGTCTAGATCTGCTCCTAGGGCGACAACCATGATGTCAGCGTCGAAGACGCCTGCATCTGTTTCGACGCGTTTTCCTCGGGGGTCGATCGAACGGATGGTCGCCTGGACAAACTGAAGCCCTGGCTTCTCGAGTTCGCGGTAGGGATGAAGAACGGCAGCTGGCAAGGCTCGACCGAACATCACATCGAGCTTCGAGAAGCCGAAGACGAACCCTTCGCTCTTGTCGATGAGAACGACGTCGAGTTCGTCGCCGAACTCTTCCGACAGCCGCGTTGAGAGTTCCAAGCCCCCGAAGCCCGCACCCAGCACCAAAATCCGCATCTCGTGAAGCTACATGACGGATCGGCGACATTCCCGTTCGGACTGCGAGCGTGTCCCGGCAGTTCCCTTGCGAGGCCGCTCAACGGATGTGCTGGCACATCGTGTCATGAGACAACCCTCTACCGAGGATCGGTGAATCGAGGCTGATTGAGAGCTCTGTCGCTCGATGCGCGACTCTTACGAGAAGCTTCTCGATTTCTCAGGAGGGGCACAGGCTCGCCTTCCATGCTTCTCCGTGGTGACACTCACCATCGAAAGGAGAAGCAAATGACGGACGACGCATTGGACCAACAAGAGCAGTCTGATCGCGATAGCCAGATCGGGCAGCACACGCTCATGGCAACCCTGGACACTCACAAGCGCCGCCGAGGCGTTCGAGTAACCGCCGGGGCTGTGGCTGCTGCCCTCGCGCTGGCCCTCGGTGGAGGCCTGCTGGCCGATGGTGCAGTGGCCGGTGCCGCTACCTCGGCGCCGACTGCTTCTGGCACAGGGCACCCACCGACCGGCTCCGCCGTTGGCCCTGGCAAAGTTGGCCCGTGGCAACGTGCGCCCGGTGGACTCCCTCCCGGCGGCAAGCCGCCTGCGGCGATAGGCACCGTCAAGTCCGTCGCCTCGGACAGCTTCACCCTGTCCACGGCCAATGGTGAGACGGTGTCGGTCGACGTGACTTCATCGACGGCCTACAGGGACGAGGGAGTGACCAGTCCAACGTTGTCTGATGTCAAAGCCGGAAAGCACGTTCTGGTGATGGGCACGTCCGAGAGCGGAGTCGTAACCGCGACGACCGTCCTGATCGGCGAACCGCCTTCCCGCTCTGGCGCGGGCGGCCCACCACCGCTCCACGGAACGTCGGGCGGACCGCCCAAGTCGGGGAGCCCTGCGAACGGGTGGTCGGCTCCCGCGAACAACCAGAGCTGAGCCGAACGCGGCTCATCAGTGGGTGGGGGGTGGCCGCTCGAGCGTCCGGCCACCCCCCGCTTCCTGCCCTGCCCAGCGCGAGCTGCGATTCGATCCGCAGCATGATGGGATTCCAGGATGCACTGTTGCGCGCTCTCGATGGAGATCCACATCCCGTCCAGCGGATCACTCAAGGCCAAACGCAAGGTGGTGAAGCACCTGGTCGAGACGTGCCGGATCCGGTTCGGTGTGGCCGCCTCGGAGGTCGGCCATCAGGACCTGTGGCAGCGCAGTGAGCTTGGCTTCGCCGCCGTTGCGGGCTCCCAGAGCCAGGTCGACGACGTACTACAGACCGTCGAGCGGTACGTCTGGTCCCACCCGGAGATCGAAGTGACGGCACAGACCAGATGGTGGCTCGACGGAGATTGACCGTTCGGTCAGCTCCTCGCCACATCGGACATCTTCGCCGCCACCAGGGCGACAAATGTGTCGACGTCATCGGTCGTGGTGTCGAAGGATGTCATCCACCGAACGATGCTCCCGCTCGCCCTCCCCGGCCTCCCAGACGTAGAACGGGAACTGCTGCTGCAACGGTTCGATGACAGGCACCGGCATCGAAGCGAAGACACCGTTTGCCTCGATCGGCTGGACGACCTCGATACCGTCGATCTGGCGCACGCCGTCGCCGAGGCGCCTGGCCATCTCGTTTGCATGCCGGGCGCTCCGTATCCACAAATCCGAGGACAAAAGGGCGACGAATTGCGCAGAGACGAATCGCATCTTCGAAGCGAGCTGCATCGACTGCTTTCGGATGAACCGGAGGTGTTCCGCCGCCTTGGGCAGAAACGACACGACTGCTTCGGCGGCTCATGGCTCCGTTTTTCGTCCCGCCGAAGGAAAGGACGTCGACACCCGCTCGGCTGAAGACGTCGAGATCCACCCCCAACCATGCCGCCGCATTGGAGAGTCTGGCACCGTCGAGGTGCAGAAGCATCCCGCGCTCGTGCACCCATCCGGCGAGCGTGGTGATCTCCTCGACCGAGTAGCACGTTCCGAGCTCGGTGCTCTGCGTGATCGAGACAACCCGGGGCTGGACTCGGTGCTCGTCTCCGATGCCGACGAGAGCTCCCTCGATCACATTGGGCGTTAGCTTGCCGTCCGGCGCCACCATCGGCACCAGCTTGCTTCCGAGAAACCTTTCCGGAGCGCCGCATTCGTCGACATAGATGTGAGCATTCGCCGAGCAGATGACCGCTTCGTACGGTCGCAGCATCGACTGCAGCCCGACCACGTTCGCACCGGTGCCGTTGAACGTGAGGAAGATCTGGGCGGCTTCCCCGAAATGCTGGCGAAACAGACGGTGGGCCTCGGCGGTGATCGGGTCGTCGCCGTAGGACGTGGCGTGCCCGGTGTTTGCCCGGAGGACGCCTTCCAGAACCTCGGGATGCACCCCGGCGAAGTTGTCGCTGGCGAATGTCCGACGCAATACACGCTCTGTCACCTCTGCCACCACCCCGTGCTCCGAAGCGGTGGGAGGTCGTGCATGACCTTGCTGACCGGGAGGTTCATCCTCGCACCAGCGGCTTGTAGCGGATGCGGTGGGGCTGGTCCGCCTCGACCCCCATGCGCTTCTTGCGGTCCGCCTCGTAGTCGGTGAAATTTCCTTCCCACCAGCGAACCTCGGAGTCGCCCTCGAAGGCCAGCACGTGGGTGGCAATGCGATCGAGGAACCAACGGTCGTGGCTGATGACCACGGCGCATCCGGGGAAGGCGAGGATTGCGTCCTCCAGGGCCCGCAGGGTGTCGACGTCCAGGTCGTTGGTCGGCTCGTCGAGGAGGAGGACATTGCCCCCGCTCTTCAGGACCTTGGCCAGTTGAAGTCGGTTCCGCTCGCCGCCCGAGAGCTGGCCAACCTTCTTCTGCTGGTCGCTGCCCATGAACCCGAAGCTGGCCACGTAGGCACGGGCATGGAGCTCGCGACCTCCGACGACGATGCGGTCCTGTCCACCGGTGATCTCGTCGAAGACGGTGGCATCAGCGTCGAGCTCGTCGCGTGACTGGTCGACGTAGGCCAGCTCCACCGTGGGGCCGACAACGAGCTCACCGTTGTCGGGCGACTCCTGGCCGACGATCATCCGGAAGAGCGTGGTCTTGCCGGCGCCGTTCGGCCCGATGACGCCGATGATGCCCCCCGGGGGCAAGAGGAACGAGAGGCCGTCGATCAGCAGTCGGTCCCCGTAGCCCTTGACCACCTCCTTGGCGTCGACGACCCGGTCGCCGAGCCGGGGCCCCGGGGGGATGGAGATCTCGACCTTGTCCCCCTGCCGATCGGCCGACTCGGCCTCGGCCACCAGGTCGTTGTATGCGTTGATCCGGGCCTTGCCCTTGGACTGGCGGGCCCGCGGAGACATGCGGATCCACTCGAGCTCACGCTGTAGGGCGAGCTGGCGGGATCGGTCGGACTTCTGCTCCTGGGCCAGGCGGTTCTGCTTCTGCTCGAGCCAGGAGGAGTAGTTCCCCTCCCAGGGGATGCCGGCGCCTCGGTCGAGCTCGAGGATCCAGCCGGCCACGTTGTCCAGGAAGTACCGGTCGTGGGTCACGGCCACGACGGTGCCCGGATACTCCTGGAGTGTCCGCTCCAGCCAGGCCACCGACTCGGCGTCCAGGTGGTTGGTCGGCTCGTCGAGGAGCAGCAGGTCGGGCTTCGACAGGAGGAGCCGGCACAGCGCGACCCGTCGGCGCTCGCCACCGGACAGCGTCGCAACGTCGGCGTCGCCCGGGGGCAGGCGGAGGGCGTCCATGGCGATCTCGAAGGTCCGATCGAGGTCCCAGGCGCCGGCGGCTTCGATCTTGTCCTGCAGGTCGGCCTGCTCGGCGAGCAGGGCGTCGAAGTCGGCCTCCGGCTGGCCCATGGCCTCGCAGACGGCGTTGAACCGGTCGACGAGGGCCTTTGTTTCGGCCACCCCGTCGGAGACGTTTCCGAGCACGTCCTTGGTCGGATCGAGCTGCGGCTCCTGGGAGAGGTAACCCACCGTGAACCCCGGCGTGAGCCGGGCCTCGCCGCTGAACCCGTCGTCCTCGCCGGCCATGATCCGCAGCAGGGACGACTTACCTGAGCCGTTGGCGCCGATGACGCCGATCTTGGCCCCCGGATAGAAGGACAGGTTGATCCCCCGGAGGACCTCTCGGTCGGGGGGATAGAACCGGCGCAGGTCACGCATGGTGTAGATGAACTGGGCTGGCACGGCGCCCAGTGTGGCAGCCGGCACCGGGGCCCGTGGCCAGCGAGTCTTCCGACCCGGCTCCCGTGCCCGCGCCGGCCCCTCGCCGACCGTTCCCCCGCCGACCGTCCGGCCGATCAGGAGTCTTCCCATCCGCAGACGAACGGATGCCCGGGTCGAGATCCCACGGCTGTTGTCCGACCAATGGCATTCAGTGGTGGTGCACCTGCTGCACGCACTCGGTCCGCCGGCCAAGGGACCGCCTCTCCCGACCGACTGCTCCGTCAACCCCCTATCCACTGGTTCAGCCTGCCCGAGCGGTGGTTGCTCCTCATCGCTGTCCGTAGCTAGTCCAATACGAACCGCGGTCGGATGAACTGTTGGGGAGTGGCTCAATGTTGGTGCCGTCGGACAGTCGTCGGATCGACGACTCCCTCGCTCACCGAAACTGTCGAGCTCCCACCGAACGGGTAACGGTCAATGCCCAGGCCGATCGTTGGGCCGGCCCGGTGACCACGAATTCCTTTGGTAGTACAAGGCAATTTCACAGGAAGGGGGGTAGGGCAGGCAACTTCTCCGGCGCAGCGAACTGCATGCAAGGTTGCCGTCAAGTCTCGTGCAAGGTACTGACGCCAGCATCTCGCCGGTGATGGCCCCGCCGATCCCCTGTCTGGTTTCGGGGAACGCGGCCCGTATGGAGCTGGCCTTTTCCGGGCAAACTAGTTGCACACCCTATGCAACCTTCGTTGCGCGGCAAAAGGCAGCTTCGTATCGTCCGCCGGCGATGCCGGCACGACTCTCGAACCGCTGAATCGAGTTGGCCGGACGAGGACGACCGGCCTCGCCGCCGTCAGCATCTGCTTGATCGTGTTCCTGGGTGCTGCATGCGGGGTCGCCGCCAACACGGAGGGGATCCAGCCACTCCGGCTCGGGACTGTCGGAGCTGCACCCAGTTCGCCGAGCGGCGAACGACCTGGTGCCCCGGGACCATCTGACCGCTCGGCCCCCAGCGAGCTCGCTCAGAGGCAGGCAGTGGATCCTGACGAGGAGATCGTCGGAGCGTGGCGCTCGGCCCAGCAGGCGTTCGAGAACGCCGCACTCTCGGCTGACCAATCCGAGCCCGAGCTGGTGGCGACCACTGTTGAGCCCCAGCTCGGAACGACCCAGTCCCTTCTCGCTGGGATGCGGGCGGCCGACGAGGTCGCCCGAGGATCGGTCGGCCTGGGTCGACCGATGATCGTCGCGGCCACACTGACCGAGGCGACCGTCCGGTCCTGCCTCAAAGACGCGGAGATCGTGATCTCGAAGAGGTCCGGCCGCGCCGTGCCCGGGTTGGAGGGTCGCGTCGCCGACGAGCTGGTGATCTCAGTGATGGAGCGAAGGAAGGGCGAATGGATGCTCGCAGACCAGTCGGTCCGGGAGGCTGCGTGCGAGGCGTCGTAGCCGCCACGAGACCACCGCGGGGAAGGATCGGCATGGCCGTCTTCGTCGCCGTCGTGGCTGTCGTCTCCATCCTCGCCTCGCTGGTCATCAGCTCGGTCCTCGGATCAATGCCAGCAGGTGCGGGCGCGAGCGGCACGGACGGCCCCGGCGGGACCGTGAGCGTGGGCGCCTTTGGCGGTGGCTCGCAGCCCGGTGGGCCTGGTAGTGGTGGAGGCGGCGCCGGCGGATCCGGCTCCGGTGCTGGCGGTCCGTGGATCTGCACGGATACGCCACTCACGCTCAACGACGCCAGCCAGCCACCGGGCGGTAATCCTGCCGGCGTCGAGGCCGCGATGTCAGAGCTGGTCCGTCTCGTAGCTGACGACATCGAGCCGTTCGACTCCGTCCACCCGAGCACGTTGGAGCTCTACCGGACCCTCACCCGCCGACGGAACCGTCGCTTCCCGCCACAGGTAGTCGGAGATTCACGGACGACTTGACACGGACAGAAATGAGCAGCGCGGAGCCGGGAATGTGCGGGTTGACAAATCCAGTCCTCCTCGACCCTGTGGTTAGCCTCCTTAGGATGCGGTGGTGGCGATCCAGGATTTCGTCTTCTGGGGAATCCTTGTTTGCATCGCCGCCGTCCTTGCCTGGCTCTTCGGACCGCAAACGTTGCCTCCGTGGCCACCAGTAACGTCAGCCAGAATGAGCCAAACATCGGCCCAATCCACTGGAAACGGCGGCCAAACAGGCGGATCCGGGGCCCCCAGTCGCCTAATCCAAATCCATGGATCGTCAGAATCCCTGGGGGTCTAGCCGTCGTGCTTGCGATCTGGTTCTTCTTTCACTTCCGGGCTGGATGCGCTCCGGCGGGATCACCCAAGGGACACATCTGCCCCTCGTATGCCCTTGGAGACCCTTGGATCCTGCGGGGCGAGCGGGCCGCCGCCGCCCTGCTCGGAATGACATTCCTGGTAGTGGTGTTTTGTCGGTTGGCATGGCAGGGGCGGTTGCCGGACAAGATCGGGCGGGAGGGGGCAGAGTGGACTGCGACAAGGTCCGGAAGAGCCCTCTCTCGCCTGGAGGAGATCGTCAGTAATCAAGGAGAGGCGATCGATCGCCTTACGGAGTTCGTGAAGCGGCACCTAGAATGACGGTTATGACGGAACCAGCGGAAACAGCCCAGGTGGCCCAGAATGGCGGCCAGGCTCCGGCGGATGAGGTTGTCGACTCAGAGCAGGATCAGAAGCTGGGGGAGCTGGACGCGATCAAAGCCTTGGTCTCAAAGGACAATCCCGCCGTCCGCCGACTGTACGAGGCTGTTGATGACGATGTCTCTGCGCTTCAGCAGTACGGCCGTCGAGCCGCGCACACCTGACGCTTACTGGTCCGCTAGCGGGGTTAGTGCAACCCCGCTAGGACTTTGTCTCGGGCGCCTCGTCCTCCGGCTGCTCGCCTGTCTCCATGATGAGCTTCAGCACCTCATTGGGGGCAAGTCGAGCTTGACTCGCTCGTCCTACTTCAGCGGTCGAATGCATCGGGATCAAGCTCCCAGCGCTCTGGATCCGGCGGGGCAATGGACATCGACAGCCCCCGGATCCTGGGTCGCTTGCCATTCTCGTCCAATCCCACCAGCGCGGAACGGTAGCGCGGGCCGTGGGTTGTCAACCCGCACATTCCCACGGAGTCCCGGCGTCACCATTGCAGTGGTCGGACCCTCACGGTTCCAGTCGGTGGCACCTGCGTGCCAAAGCTTCGATCTCAGCGTCAGAGCACGAGCTCGGCCATCGTCTCCAGCGCGTCGGGTCGCCGGCGACCAGGAGAGTGGTGGCGATGGACTCGCGCCAGGCCTCGAGGTCGTCGCGGATCTTCTCCTTGGGCCCGATCAGGGCGGTGTCCTCGATGAGCCGGGTAGGCACGGCGGCAGCGGCCTCGTCCTTCTTGCCGGCCAGGTAGAGCTCCTGGATCTTGGTGGCCTCGGCCTCGTAGCCCATGCGGGCGAACACGTCGAAGTGGAAGTTCATGGACTTGGCCCCCATCCCGCCGATGTACAAGCGCGATCATCGGCCGGTAGCCGTCGGCGGCCCGCTCGATGTCGTCGTCGATGAGGTGGGGGCGAAGGCGATGACCTCGAAGTCCTCGGCGGTATGCGCGAGCCCCTGGCTGGGCGAAGCCCTCGGCCAGCGCCGGCTCGAAGGCCTTGACCGCGTTGGGGGAGAAGAAGATGGGGAACCAGCCTTCGGCGATCTCGGCGGCCAGGGCCACGTTCTTCGGGCCCTCGGCGCCGAGGATGATGGGGATCTCGGGCCGCCGAGGGTGCACGATGGGCTTGAGCGGCTTGCCCAGTCCGGTACCTCCTGGATAGGGGAGCGGGTAGTGCGGGCCGGCGCTGGTGACCGGCTCTCGGCGGGCGACGACCTGGCGCACGATGTCGATGTACTCACGGGTGCGGGCCAGCGGCTTCTCGAAGGACTGGCCGTACCAGCCCTCGACCACCTGCGGTCCGGAGACACCGAGCCCGAGCACGAACCGGCCCTCGGTCAAGTGGTCCATGGTGATGGCGGCCATGCCCATGGCCGTCGGCGTCCGGGCCGAGAGCTGGCAGAGGGCGGTGCCCAGGCGCACCCGCTTCGTCCGCGAACCCCACCAGGCCAGTGGGGTGAGGGCGTCGGACCCGTAGGCCTCGGCCGTCCACACCGAGTCGAAGCCCAGGCGCTCGGCCGCCGCCACCTGCTCGCCGGCATTGGCCGGCGGGCCCGATCCCCAGTAGCCGAGCTGCAGTCCGAGCTTCATGTCCTTCATGGATCCTCCCGATGGGTGGTGGCCGGCCAGCCATGGTCACACCATGGCCGCGACGAACTGCTCGGCGAACTCGCCGCATGCCTCGAGGCGCTGGTCGCGGACCGACTCAGCCGGCGCCCCGTCCTCGGGCCAGATAGCCATCCATGGGGCGCACAGCAAGTCGGTGACCCCGGCATCCTCGAGCCGGCGGTAGAGGTCGAGGTCCGGCATCTCGTTCAAGGCGATGTAGAGGGCGAAGTCGTCACCCTTCCGTCCCGCCCGGTCGAGCGCCTCGACGCACCATGTTCACCTGGGCGAAGGCCGTCCTCGGCAGGCGCCGCGCCGGTGTTGAGCCACCCGTCGCACAGGGTGGTGGCCCGCCGGAGGGCCGGTGGCGAGTCCCCACCACCGAGGATGGGGATGGGCTCGGTGGGCGCCGGGTTCATCTGGCAGAGGGGGACGTCGTAGTGGGTGCCGTGGTACTCGACCCAGCCCCCCTGCCACAGGGCTCGCAGGGCCGGGATCATGTCGTCCAGCCGCTTGCCCCGGTTGTGGAAGTCCTGTCCGGTCTGGATGTACTCCTCCTCGCACCAGCCCACGCCCACCCCGAGGCGGACCCGGTTGTGGGAGAGGACGGCGGTCGTCCCCACCGACTTGGCCACGGTGATGAGGTCGCGGACCGGGGCGATGTAGACGCCGGTGGTGAAGGTCACCGTCTCGGTCACCGCCGGCCAGGGCCGAGATGAGGCACATGAGGTCGGGCCACTCGGTCTCCTTGGCCCAGAACGGCGAGCCGTCCGGTGCCTCCGAGTAGGTGTACCGCGAGCGCAGCTCCTTGGGGTTGAACAGGTGGTCGGAGAAGTAGAGGCCCTGATAGCCGAGCGGTCGGCGGCGGCGCCGAAGACCACGGCCTCGTCGGTGGGGAGGAACTGGAGGGCGAGGTGGAAGCGCACGAGAGTGCTCGGTCGAGTAGTGGCCCGGGCAGCCGGCGGCGGCGCTACGACGCTCGGCCGAGCGGGGCCGACGGCGTGAAGGCCACCGGGATGTGCTTCACGCCGTTGATGAAGTTGGAGCGGAGCCGTTGCACCTCGCCGTCGAGGCGGATGTCGGGCAGGCGGTCGAGGAGCCGGTCGAACATCACCCGGATCTCCATGCGGGCCAGGTTGGCGCCCAGACAGAAGTGGGGTCCACCGCCGCCGAAGGCCATGTGGTTGTTCGGGCTGCGGGCGATGTCGAAGGTGTCCGGGTCGTCGAAGGCCGACTCGTCCCGGTTGGCCGAGGCGTGCCAGAAGATGACCTTGTCTCCCTCCGACACCTTCTGGTCGCCGATGGTCACGTCCGAGGTTGCCTGCCGGCGGAAGTGCATGACCGGGGACACGAACCGCAGCATCTCCTCGATGGCCGACGGCAGGAGCGACCGGTCGGCCTTGAGCTTCTCCCACTGATCGGGATGGTCGAAGAAGGCGACCATGGCCCCGGAGATGAGGTTGCGGGTGGTCTCGTTGCCGGCCACCGACAGGAGCAGGAAGAACAGGTCGAGCTCGAGCTGGGAGAGCTGGTCGCCCTCGATCTCGGCGTGGGTGAGCACGCTGAAGAGATCCTCGTGGGGGTCGAGCCGCTTCTTCTCGCACAGCTCGTCGGCGTAGGCGTAGAGCTCGAGCGATGCCTGGGTGCTGGCCTCCGGGCTCACCTGGTACTCGGGGTCCTCGGCGCCGATCATGCGGTTGGACCAGTCGAAGACGAGATGGCGGTCGTCTTGGGGGACGCCCATGAGGTCGGCGATCACCTGGAGGGGCAGCTCGGCCGAGATCTGCTCGACGAAATCGGCCGTCCCTGCCTCGCACACGCTCGTCGATGATGCCGTCGGCGGCCAGCACCACCTTCTCCTCGAGGTCCCGGATCATCCGGGGAGTGAAGCCCTTGTTGACCAGCCGCCGGTACCGGGTGTGCATCGGCGGGTCCATGTTGAGCATCATCATCCGCTGCTGGGCCAGTACCTCCTCGTCGAAGTCGTGGAACAGGGTGGCCGCCCGGGACGACGAGAAGTGCTCGTAGTCGCGGTTGACGTTCACGGCGTCGTCGTAGCGGGTCACCGCCCAGAACCCGCCGCCCAAGCTGGCGGGATCGGGGTGCCAGTAGACGGGAGCCTCGCGTCGGAGCAGGGCGAACCAGTCGTGGGGCACGCCGGCCACGAAGTTGTCGGGGTCGCAGAGATTGATGTCGCTCAGTTCCATTCGAACCCCCTGGGGCGACCGCCAGTCCGGATGCGCCGACCGCCAGCTCGGCGCAACCTTGCCGCCACCGCCGGCTGCCGCAGCCATTCGGTGGCATTTCTAGAACGTGTATCAGTTATCATACGACAGCGGCATCTGAGCCGGTGCAATGCTGGCCGCCGGCCGGCGCGGTCAGGTGCGGTCACCGACCGACGACGGCCTGCCGGACCGCCCGGGCGCCGGGTGCACCGGCGAGGGCGACGACCCGGGCCCAGACCGGGGCTCGGCATCGCCCCCGACCGGCCCCGCTCCGGACGGGACTGCCCGGTGAGTGAGGAGAGAGACGGCACGCCATGTACCTCGAGGAGACCGCCGAGCAGCAGGCCCTGCGGGCCGAGCTCCGGGCGTACTTCGCCGGGCTGGTGACCGACGAGGTCCGCCGTGCCCTCGACACCGAGTCGGAGGGCGGCGCCACCTTCCGGTCCATCGTGCGCCAGATGGGCGCCGACGGCTGGCTGGGGATCGGATGGCCCACCGAGTACGGCGGCCAGGGTCGTCCCGCCTCCGACCAGTTCATCTTCTTCACCGAGGTGCAACGGGCCCGGGCGCCCTTCCCGTTCGTCACCCTCAACACGGTCGGGCCCATGATCATGCGGCACGGGACCGAGGAGCAGAAGAGGTTCTTCCTCTCGGGCATCCTGGCCGGTGAGATCAACTTCGCCATCGGCTACACCGAGCCCGAGGCGGGCACCGACCTCGCCTCGCTGCGGACCCGGGCCGTCCTCGACGGCGACGAGTGGGTGATCGACGGCAACAAGGTGTTCACCAGCGGGGCCGACCAGGCCGACTACATCTGGCTGGCCACCCGCACCGATCCCGATGCGCCCAAGCACAAGGGCATCTCGATCTTCCTCGTCCCGACTTCGTCGCCGGGGTTCTCGTGCACGCCCATCGTGACCGTTGGCGGCGTGGCCACCACCGCCTCCTACTACGACGGGGTGCGGGTGCCGAAGACGGCCCTGGTCGGCGAGCTCAACGAGGGGTGGCGCCTCATCACCGGCCAGCTCAACCACGAGCGGGTGGGGCTGGCCGCGGTCGGGCGCCCTGGCCGACCGGCTGTGGTCGGAGACGGCCGAGTGGGCCGTCGACCGTGGCCTCGCCGACGTCGGCTGGGTGCAAGAGGACCTGGCCCGCACCTACGCCCTGCTGGCGGCACAGAAGCTGCTCAATTGGCGGATGACCAGCGCGGTGGCCGACGGCACACTCGGACCCGGCGACTCGTCCGCGGTCAAGGTCTTCGGCACCGAGTCCACCGTCGAGATCTACCGCCGGCTGCTCGGCATCGTGGGAGCCGCCGGGTACCTGCGTCGCGGTGAGCCGGGTGCCGCCCTGTCCGGCGAGCTCGAGGCGGCCGGCCGCCATGCGCAGATCAACACCTTCGGTGGCGGTGTGAACGAGGTCCAGCGCGAGATCCTGGCCACCGCCAAGCTCGGGATGAAGCGGTCGCCCCGGTGAGCGCACGACCAAGCCGGCAAGGTCGTGGGGGCCCACGAACCCCATGCCGGCTTCGACGGCGCCAGCGTGCTCGACGAGAAGCTGCAGTCCTTCGTGGGGCTGGTCGGCGGTGAGCCCAACCGTGCTCCTGACCCGGTCAATCTGCCGATGATCCGGCACTGGGTCGAGGCCATGGGCGATTTCAACCCGGTCTACGTCGACGACGAGGCCGCCCGATCGTTCGGTTTCCCCGGCATCATCGCCCCGCCCACCATGCTGCAGGCGTGGATCATGCGTGGATTGCGCACCTCACTGGAGGTGGAGGCGGCCCGGGCCGCGGGCCGGTCCATCTCATCGCCATCTCCGACCGACGACCTCATGGCCTTGCTCGACGAGGCAGGATTCACCTCGGTGGTGGCCACCGACTGCGACCAGCATTATGAGCGGCCAGTCGTGCTCGGGGACGTGCTCTCGGTGATCTCGACGATCGACTCGGTCTCGGCCGAGAAGGCGACGGCGCTCGGGCCCGGCCACTTCATCACCACCCGTCTCGAGTACCGGGACCAGCGCGACGAGCTCGTCGCCACCATGCAGTTCCGGATCCTCAAGTTCAAGCCCGCGGCGCCTACGACCGCGCCCGAAGTCGCGACACCGGCCCAGACGGGCTCCGGCCCGTCGGAGCGGCCCAGGCGCCCGCGCCCGGCCCTCACCCAGGACAACCGCTTCTTCTTCGACGGTGCCCGAGAGGGCAAGCTTCTCATCCAGCGCTGCACCAGCTGCGGAACTCTGCGTCATCCACCCCGGCCGGCTTGCGCCAACTGCCGATCCTTCGAGTGGGACACGCAGACTGCCTCGGGCCGAGGAACCGTCTACAGCTACGTCGTCAACCACTACCCGCAGGTGCCCGCCTTCGACTACCCGCTCGTCGTCGCCCTCATCGAGCTCGAGGAAGGAACGAGGCTGGTCGCCGACCTGTCCGGACATCGCCCCCGATGAGGTGAAGATCGGCATGCCCGTCGAGGCCCACTTCGAGGCCTTCGACGAGGAGCTCACCCTCCCCGTCTTCCACCCGGTGGAGCCGCAGGCCGAGGCGCCGCGGCAGCCCGCCGAGACGGGGAGCCGCTGATGGACTTCCTCTTCAACGACGCTCAGAGCGCAGTGGCCGAGGCGGCCGAGGGCATCCTCGACGGCCAGGCCACACCAGAGCGAATCCAAAAGATCGAGGCCTCCGACGACCGGTTCGACCGCGAGCTGTGGGCACAACTGGCCGAGGCCGACCTGCTCGGGATCTGCGTGCCCGAGACAGCGGGTGGTGCCGGCTACGGAATGGTCGAGGCGGCCATCCTCCTCGAGGCGCAGGGGCGAGTGGTCGCTCCCCTGCCGCTGTGGGCGACCGTCGTGCTCGGGGGCATGCCCCTGGCGGCGTTCGGCACCGAGGCGGCGCAGAGCTCGCTCCTGGCCGGGGTGGCCCGGGGTGAGGTCGTGCTCTCGGCGGCGCTGACCGAGGTCATCGCCGACCTGGCCACAGGCGGGAGTGGACGGCCGACGGTCACGGCCATCCGTGGTCCCGGTGGCGCCCTCCTGTCGGGGACGGCCATCGCCGTTCCCTTCGCCCATGTGGCCGACGCCGTGCTCGTCCCTGCCGCCCTGCCCGACGGGAGCGTGGTGATCGGCGCGATCGACCCACGCGCCGCAACCGTGAGCCTCGAGCGGGCGGTGACCACCAACCGCGAGGTCCACCCTCACCTCCACCTCGACGGGGTGGCCGTGCCGACCGATCGACTCTTGGCCGGCGGCGAACGAGAGCCGAGCCAGATGGCGCTGCGCTGGATGGTCGAGCGGGCGTGGACAGGCCTGTGCGCCCTCCAGGTCGGGGTGTGCGAGTCGGCGGTGGCCCAGACGGCGGCCTATCTCAACGGCCGCCAGCAGTTCGGCCGGCCGCTGTCGACCTTCCAGGGCACCATGCTGCGGGTGGCCGACGCTGCCATCGACACCGAGGCGGTGCGGGTCACCATGTGGGAGGCGGCATGGCGTCTCGATCACGGTTTGGACGCCGAGCGGGCGGTGTCGGTGGCGGCCTGGTTCGCCGGCGACGCCGGCCAGCGGGTGGTGCACGCCACCCAGCACCTGCACGGGGGGATCGGCGCCGACATCGCGTACCCCATCCACCGCTACTTCCTGTGGGGCAAGCAGCTCGAGCTCATGCTCGGATCTCCGAGCGCGCACCTGGCCCGGCTCGGCCGTCAGGTCACCGATGCCGCCCGCAGCGACACGGAGAGCGGATGACGGCGACCGCGACATGAGAGCGACCGCGCCAACCCCAGCCCAGCCCGGCCGGACCGATGCCACGTTGCGCCTCGAGGACGTCCAGCCCGGTGACGCCCTGCCGACCCTCGAGATCCCGCTCACCCGCACGCTCATCATCTCGACGGCCATCGCCACCCGCGACTACCAGGACGTCCATCACGACCCCAAGCTTGCCGCGGCCCGGGGGTCGAAGGACATCTTCATGAACATCCTCTCGACCAACGGGCTGGTCGGCCGCTACGTGACCGACTGGACGGGCCCGGGCGCCATCCTCACCGACGTCAACATCCGGCTCGGCGCTCCCAACTACCCCGACGACACCATGGTCCTCACCGGGTCGGTCACCGCCCGGGACGATGGGCCGGGTGACGACGGATTCGGCGAGGTCGAGGTCGTCCTGCGGGGCGCCAACAGCCTGGGAGACCACGTGAGCGGGACGGTGCGAGTGCGCCTACCGGGCAGACAATCTGGCCATCCCATGAGTGGCACCCGTCACTCCTTCTGCGGCCGCACTGCCATCGTCGGCGTGGGGGCCACCGAGTTCTCCAAGGAGTCGGGCCGCAGCGAGCTGCACCTGGCCGCCGAGGCGACGGACCTCGCCCTGCGCGACGCGGGCATCGAGCCGGCCGAGGTCGACGGCCTGGTGACCTTCAGCGCCGACACCAATCCCGAGATCGAGGTGGCCCGGAGCCTGGGCATCGGCGAGCTCTCGTTCTTCAGCCGTATCCACTACGGAGGCGGTGCGGGTTGCGCGACCATCCAGCAAGCGGCGATGGCCGTCGACGCCGGAGTGGCCGACGTGGTCGTCTGTTACCGGGCATTCAACGAGCGCTCGGGGAACAGGTTCGGCGCTGGTGTGCAGAACCGGCCACCGGCTCCCAACGCCGAGACGGCCAATTTCGCCTGGTACGCGCCCTTCGGGTTGCTCACCCCGGCCCAGTGGGTGGCCATGGCCGCGCAGCGCTATCTGCACCTGACCGGCGCCACCTCCGAGGACCTCGGCCGGGTGGCCGTGGCTGATCGCAAGCACGCGGCCACCAACCCGAAGGCCTGGTTCTTCGAAAAGCCCATCACCCTCGAGGACCATCAGGCGTCGCGGTGGATCGTCGAGCCCCTCCATCTCCTCGACTGCTGCCAGGAGACGGATGGCGGCCAGGCCCTGGTCGTCACCTCGCTTGAGCGTGCT
Organism: uncultured Acidimicrobiaceae bacterium; assembly: GCA_963756195.1. Lineage (GTDB taxonomy): Bacteria > Actinomycetota > Acidimicrobiia > Acidimicrobiales > RAAP-2 > CAVSNH01. Next base: position 74,051 of record CAVWMT010000001.1, on the reverse strand, counting down.
CGCGACCTCCTCAATCCACCCGTCGTCATCGAGGCGGCGGCCCAGGGATCGGGCCGGGGCCAGGAGATGATGACCTCCTATTACACGGGGGACCTGACCGGTCTTGACGAGATGGCCGTGGTGGCCCGCCAGCTGTGGGAGACGTCAGGGCTCGGCCCGTCGGACATCCAGACCGCGGTCCTCTACGACCACTTCACCCCCTATGTCCTCTACCAGCTCGAGGAGCTCGGCTTCTGCGCCAAGGGCGAGGCCAAGGACTTCGTCCGCGACGGGAACATCGAGCTCGGGGGCGGCCTCCCACTCAACACCCATGGCGGCCAGCTCGGAGAGGCCTACCTGCACGGCATGAACGGGATCGCCGAGGGAGCCCGCCAGGTCCGGGGCACCTCGGTCAACCAGGTGGCCGAGGTGCACCATGCGCTGGTGACGGCAGGCACCGGCGTCCCGACGAGCGGCCTCATCCTGGGCGTCGACGCATAGTCGACGCCCAATCGACGACCGGTCGGCGTCCGTCGGTGAGCGGGCGCCACTCGTCATGGCCGCCGGGAGACCGAGCCCTCTCAGACCGGTCCGTCCGGTTCGCCGTCCTCTCTTCGCCAATGGCGAAACAGATCCGTCAGTTCCTCCTGAGCGGCGGGGGAGAGGTCGTCGGCGGTGAGGGAGCCGGTCGCCCGGATGGTGGCCCGCATCTGTTGAAAGTAGGCCGAGCAATTCGGGCAGCCGCGCAGGTGCTTCTCGAACCGGCGACGGTCCGACCTCGACAAGGAGCCTTCGAGGTACTCGGTGACCAGCTCGACGACCTGCTGGCAGCTCAGCTCGCTCCGGCGGCGCAACAGCATGATCACCGCCCCCTTCTCTCCAGCTCGCCCTCGAGCTGGGACCGGAGACGGCTGCGGCCCCGATGGAGCAGCACTCGTTGGTTGCCTTCGCTGATGCCGAGCACGGTGCAGACCTCGTCGCTGGCCATCCCCTCGACGTCGCGGAGCACGACCACTTCACGTTGCCGCGACGGAAGTCCGTCGAGGGCCGTACTGCAGGCACGGGAGCCACGACTGGGCGAGAAGGTGGTCGTCAATGGCCGACTCCCACGGCTCGGGGGGTTGGGACCAGGCTCCGCCGGAGTCGAAGCGTGACGGGTCGACGGCCGGCTCGGGTTCGTCCACCGGCACGGTTCGCTTCTCGGCCGCGCCCAGTGATTGGGCCCGGTTGATCAGGATGCGAAAGAGCCACGTCTTGAAAGAGGCACGGCCCTCGAACCGATCGATGCCGCGCACGACTCCCATCCAGGTTTCCTGCGCCGCCTCCTCGGCCACTGCGTCGTTGGGCACGTAGGCGCGGGCGACCCGAAGCATCGACGGGTGGTACCGACCGACCATCGTCACGAAAGCCGCCTCGTCACCGGCTCGCAGCCGTTCGAGTAGCTCGACGTCGGTCTCCACGGATCGGAGGTTAGGTCGACGGTGCGCGGAATTCTGCGCGGCGCAGTCCATTTTACCGCCGTCCATCGGAAGTCTTCTCTCGGTCGCCGTCCGTTGCACATCTGCCTCCACTGTCCGACCGAGCGGCACAGCGTTACAGCACCGGGTGCGGCAACCAGCACGGCCGGTGGTGACGCCTCTCGGTTCGCAGGCCGATCCGGACGCGGTGTAACGCGCCAGTGGCCCGAAGGGACAGTGCAACCGGCGACCCGTCCTGCGACGTCGTCCTGCCCACCCAAAGGAGAGACTCCATGAAGCGAACCTTCACGCTGGCCGCCCTGGCCGGCGCGACCGCAGCGGTTGTGGCTCTGAGTGTGCCGGCCGTTGCCGGTGCCGACTCGTGGTCGCCCGGTGGAGGGGCGGCACCCGTGTTCGTGCAGACCAACGATCCGACCGGCAACCAGGTCGTCTCGTATCTGCCCGGCCCAACGGGTGCACTCCACGAGGTGGGCCGCTTCAACACCGGCGGTGACGGCGTTGCTATCAGCGGTGCGGTCGTGGACCTCCTCGCCTCGCAGGGCAGCCTTGCCCTCAACCAAGCTGACGGGCAACTGGTGGCGGTCAATGGCGGAAGCAACACGATCTCGGTATTTCAGTCCTTTGGGCCCTTCCTCGGCTTCCGCCGGGTGGTGCCGTCCGGTGGAACCACGCCGGTGAGCGTGGCTGTTCGTGGCGGCCTTATCTACGTCCTCAACGCCGGTGGCACCGGTGAGGTCCAGGGGTACTACGCCTCGACTCTCACCCCGATCCCGGGGAGTGCCCACTCGCTCGGGCTCAACCCCACGCTCACGCCCCCGTACCTCAACACGCCAGGCCAGATCGGGTTCACGCCCGACGGCCACCAGCTGGTGGTCACGACCAAGCACAACAGCAGCGACATCGACGTGTTCAACGTTGGGCCATTCGGCAACCTCTCAGCGCCGGTCGTCAACCCATCGGCCAACCCCGTGCCCTTCGGGTTCACGTTCGACCAATTCGGGGACCTGGTGATGACCGAGGCCGGTACCAACTCCCTCACCACGTACGTGGTGCACGCCAACGGGACCATCAGCGAGCGGGGCTCGACGGCTAACGGACAGTCCGCCCTCTGCTGGGTGACGGGAGCTGACGGGTTCTTCTTCGGTGCCAACGCCGGGTCAAACAAGGTGACCGGCTACACCATCGGTGCCAACGGCGTGCCGAACATCGTGAGCACGACGTCGACGGACGTAGGGCCCATCGACATGGCCGCATCGCCGGACGGACGGACCCTCTACGTGGAGACCGGTGGGAGCGACATCCTCGACACCTTCGCCGTGCAGCCGTCTGGCTCGCTGGTCTTCACCGGCTCGGTCACGCCGGAACTGCCCGGCCACACCGGCCTCGAAGGCATCGCCGTCGGCTGACCCCGTCGGCTGATTACCAGAGGCGGACCGCCGCCGTCCGAGGGGAGGCGGGCGTGATTCGCCACCGCGGGGCCGGAGCCGAGGACCTACGTCCGGGCTCCGGCCCTGGCGCGCCCGGATCAGGCCGGCGTGACCCTGCCTGACTGCCGTTCGGCCACGGCTCGGTCAAGGGCGTCGGCCTCGGCATCGGTCAGGGTGCGGTACTCCGATCTGCTGTCGGGGCGCCACCACACCGGGTCCGCACTCCGCCAGCCCTGGTTGCGCAGGACGCGCTTGAGCACCTTGGTGGTGGCCGTCTGAGGCAGCGCGGTGGTGATGCGTACGTAGCGCGGCGCCCACTTGGTCCCGAGGTCGGGCTCCGCGGCGAGGAAGCGGACGAAGTCCCTCGGGATCGAAGCTTGCGTCCGGCCGCAGGAGGAGGGTGGCCATGACCTGGTCGCCGACGACGGTGTCGGGGACGGCGTACACCGAGGCCAGCACCACGTCCGGGTGGCGCTGGAGGATCGCCTCGACCGGAGCGGCGGCGAAGTTCTCGCCGTCGACGCGCAGCCAGTCGATGTCCCGCCCGGCGAAGTAGAAGAAGTCGTTCTCGTCGCGGTAGGCGAGATCACCGGTCCAGTACCAGCCGTTGCGCAGGCGGGCGGCATCGGCCTCGGCGTTGCGCCAGTAGCCCTCGAAGCCGGTGCCTCCCGTCTGACTGACGAGCTCGCCGATGGCCACCTCGGCGTTGAGCAGGCACCCGTGAGCGTCGAAGACGGCCCGGGGGCACTCCTCGCCGGTCTCGGGGTTGCAGATCATGGTGCCGGGCAGCGCCCGGCCCAGCGCTCCCCTCGGGGGTGTCGGGTGTCCGGGTGACCGAGGCACCCCCTTCGGTCGAGCCGTAGGCGTCCTGCACCGAGCAACCGAAGCGCTCGGCGAAACGGGCCACGTCCGCCTCCGCCGCCTCGTTGCCGAACACCCGGCGCAGCGGGTTGTCGGCGTCGTCGGGTTGCTCGGGGGTGGCCAGGATGTACGACAGCGGCTTGCCCACGTAGTTGAAGTAGGTCACGCCGTAGCGCCGCACGTCGGGAAGGAACTGCGAGGCGCTGAACCTCCGGCGCAGGGCCACCGTCGACCCCGCGGCCAGCGCCGGCGCCCAGCCGGCCATGAGTGCGTTTGAGTGGAAGAGGGGCATGGCCAGGTAGCAGACGTCGTCGGCACTGAGCTCGAACATCTGGGCGACGATCTGGCCGATGCGGGCCAGTCGCCCCTGGCTGCACAGGCAAGCCTTGGGCGCGCCCGAAGTCCCCGAGGTGAACAGCAGGTACCCGAGTGAGGCGTCGGTGACCCCGGTGCGTTCGGGGTCGGGGAGGGGAGCATCGGCCACCGAGGCCAGCAGCTGGGCATAGATGGACGTGGGCAGCGTGCCTGGCCGTCTTCGATATCGCCCGGACTGCCCGGACTGCCCGGGCCGTCCGTGGTGGCCTGCCCGGCCGGATCGTCGATGACCAGCACGCGGTCGGGGGGCAGGGCCGGCCCGAGGTCGATATCCGGCAACCAGCGGGGCATGGTCCCGGTCGGTGATGAGCAGCTGGCATTCGGTGTGGGAGAGGTCGCGGGCCAGTTCGTCGCCGCGGTGGGTGGGGTTGCCGCCGACGACCACCGCCCCGGCCAGTTGCGCTCCACCCATCCAGAAGACGTACTCGGGCACGTTGTCGAGCAGGAGGGCGACGTGGAACGGCCCCGGCTGGCGCAGCCGCTCGAGGGCGGCAGCCCGGGCCGCCTGGGCGCTGACCACCTCGCGGTGGGTCCAGGACCGGTCCTCGAAGAGGAGGCCCACCCGGTCGTCCGACCGGCGGGCGCGGATCAGGGCGTCGATGGTGGGCATCGCCTCTCCCCGGCGCTCTCGTCGATCTCGTCCACGGAACCCCAACACTGCCCTGACCGGCGGCACCAGGCACAAATCTGGAACACGTTGCAATTTATCAGGCGCCCTGTTACCGTGAGGCGCGCGCCCGGCGACCTCGTCCCGGCGTCCCGCGTGCGGGGGTGGCACCGAGGGAAGGAGCCCCGCTCATGGAGTTCGGCATCTTCATCAACGGGTACCTCCCGGGGCCCGCCGCCTTCGATCCGACTTGCGAGCACGAGATGTACCGCCGCGAGATCGCCTATGCGATTGAGGCCGACAAGCACAACTGGAAGTACGTCTGGGTAGGCGAGCACCACTCGCTGACCGAGTACAGCCACATGTCATCGCCCGAGATCATCATGGGCTACCTGGCCCATGCCACCGAGCGGATCCACGTCGGCACCGGGATCATGAACCTCTCGCCCCGGGTGAACCATCCGGTGCGTTGCGCCGAGCGAGTGATGATGCTCGACCACGTCTTCGAGGGCCGCTTCGAGTGGGGCACGGGCCGCGGGGCGGGGAGCCACGAGATCGCGACGTTCAACATCCTCGACAAGAACTCGACCAAGGCGGAGTGGAACGAGGTGATCCGCCAGATCCCGCGCATGTGGGAGGAGCGGGACTACCAGTACCAGGGCGAGCATTTCGTCGTCCCCTATCCCCACAACATCCTGCCCAAGCCCTACGGTGGCCAGGGCCACCCGCCCATCTGGGTGGGTTGCGGCAACCCCTCGACGTTCACCCAAGCCGGCGAGCTCGGCATCGGAGCCATCGCCTTCAACTTCGAGCCCGTCTACAACCTGCGAGGTCGGATCGAGGCCTACAAGGACGGCGTGGCCAACTGCACCGAGCCGCTCGGCCAGTTCAAGAACGACAACGTGATGATGACCAATGCGGTCATCTGCCTCAACGACCGCAAGCGGGCCCGCGAGGCCGCGCTACGGCCGGGCCGCGGCTACCTCTACTCGCTCGTATGCAACTACCACGACACCATCCCTCACGCCGAGGGGGTGCCCGTCTGGCCGGAGCGGCCCCACACCATCACCGACGAGGGCATGCTCGACCACCTGATCGAAGAGGGATGGCTGCTCTGCGGCGATCCGGACGAGGTGGCCGAGCAGTGCGCCCGCTACCAGCAGGTGGGATGCGACCAGCTGGTCTTCGGTGTTCCCTCCGACTCCCTGGCCCAAGAGGAGGTGCTCGAGATGTTGGAGATCTTCGGGACCAAGGTCATCCCGCAGTTCGATTCCGATCCGGTGCACTCGACCACCCGCTACCGGCAGTCGGCGGTGCGCAAGTACAAGGACTTCAACTTCCCCATCCCCGACATCACCGTCGAGGAGCTGCCCACCAACGCCATGATCCAGCTGGACGGCACCCGGACGATCGACTGAGCCGTGCGGCAGGTGGCTCCACGGCCTCGCAGCTAAATATCGGTGGGCACCGACCCATCAACCGATCGTCGAGGCGCTCCCAAATCGCTGGCTGCGGCAGAAGCGCGGCTGCGGGGCGGCGAATGACGGCAACCAAATGAACGAGAAAGGGATCGTCGTGGGAAAGTTTGTGCTCGTCTACACCGGCGGCGGCATGGGGGAGACTGAAGGGGAGCAGCAAGAGGCCATGACCCAGTGGATGAACTGGTTCGCCTCCCTGGGGGGTGCCATCGTGGACGGCGGGAACCCCTTCGGCTCCTCGTCGACCATCGAATCAGGCGAGGATGTCCGACGGTGGCCGGTCGAGCCTCACCGGGTACTCCATCATCTCCGCCGAAACGCTGGGCGAGGCTGGTGAGAAGGCGAAGGGCTGCCCGGTCCTCGCCAGTGGGGGCAGTGTCGAGGTCTACGAGGCGGTGCCCGTCGGTTGAGACGATGCCCGGGTCAACGGTGGGCCGGCGGGCCGGCTGGTCAGTTGCCCTCGTTCCCAGACGCCGAGGAGCGCCTCGGCGGTGACCAGCGTCGAGATCATCGGCAGGGTGTTGGTGAGGACCGCGGCCGCGTAGTCGGACGGGATGCCCGCCACGGCGTCGCGCACCACCACCACCTGGTAGCCGAGGTTGATCGCCTCGATGGCCAGTCCGAGGATGCCCAGGTTGAGCGAGACGCCGGTGGCCACCACCGTTGTGACGCCCAGATTGCGCAGCCAGGTGTCGAGGTCGGTGCCGGTGAAGGGCGAGACGCCGTGCAGCCGGGTGGAGACGAGATCGCCCGGCTCCACGGTGAGCGGTGGCACGAGCTCGGTCGTCGGCGTGCCGGCCAGTAGATGGTCGGGGTCGCGGAGGGCGGCCGCCACCAGCTGGCAGTTGACGATGGTGCCTTTCCGGTCGGCTCGGAACTCGGCCGTGCAGTGGACGACGCTCACACCCCGGCGACGGGCTGCCGTGACGAGGCGCGCCGTGGTCTGGACCACGCCGGCCTCCTCGGCGGCAGCGGCGAGCTCGGGGAAGGAGCTGAGATCGCCGACCACCCCACGCTGGATCTCCATGGTGAGCAGCGCGCAGTGTCCGGGCGCCGCCAGCTCGGTCAGGTCGACGGCCACCCGGTCACCGGGAGGCCGTGCGATCGCCGCCGGCATCCGACTCGGCCGGCGCCCCGCTCACCACTTCGGCCGCCCACCGGTAGTCCGGCTTGCCGCTCGGTGACCGCAGGATGGTCGTCGACCACGTGCATGCGCCGCGGCACCTTGTAGCCGGCGATCGAGTCCCGGCAGTGCTCCTGGATCTCCGGAGCGTGGGGTGGCGGTCGGGTCGCCGCGGTTGGACGATGGCGGCCACCTGCTGGCCCCACCGTTCGTCGGGGGCGCCGACCACGATGGCGTCGAACACGTCGGGATGGGAGCGGACGGCCGACTCGACCTCCTCGGGGAAGATCTTCTCGCCCCCCGAGTTGATCGACACCGAGCCCCGCCCGAGGAGGGTGATGGAGCCGTCGGACTCGACGGTGGCGAAGTCACCCGGCATCACATAGCGCTCGCCCTCCGACGGTGATGAACACCTCGGCCGTCTTCTCGGGGTCGTTGTAGTAGCCGACGGGGATGTCGCCGGTCCTGGCGATCTTGCCGATCACGCCCGAACCCGGCTCGACCGGCTTCAAGTTCTCGTCGAGGACGACGGTCCGCCCGAGGACGCTCACCGTGGGACCGCTCTTCATGGCCGTCGCCCCCTTGCCCATCACGGCCATGCCGTTGTTGCCGGTCTCCGAGGAGCCGACGGCGTCGGTGATGAGGAGGTTCGGGAAGTGCTCGAAGAAGGCGTCCTTGACCGGCGCCGAAAAGAGGGCGGCCGACGAGGTGAGAGCCATGAGCGACGAAAGGTCGTAGCTCACCCCGGGCTCGTCCAGCGCCTCGACCAGGGGCTTCCCCATGGCGTCGCCGGTGATCATGATCGAGTTGACCTTCTCCTGTTCGGCGAGTTGCCAGACCTCGTGCGGGTCGAACTTGGCCACGAGGACGACGCGGTTGCCCTGGAAGCTCTGGCCCATGACCGCCCACTGCGTCGCCCCGTGCATCAGGGGCGCGATGGGAAGCAGGCTCACCTGTCCACCGCGGCCCTTCTCGACCATCTCCTCGGGGCGCTGCACGCGGGTGTTGGTGAGGGGATCGACGCCGCCACCCAGCGCGTAGAAGACGTCTTCGTGCCGCCAGACGACCCCCTTCGGGAGGCCCGTCGTGCCTCCGGTGTAGAGGATGTAGTGGTCGTCGCCGGAACGGGGCCGAAGTCACGCTCGGGGTGGCCGCTCGCCATGGCCTCCTCGTAGGCGACGGCGCCAGGGGGAAGGGTTTCGCCCGAGCCGTCGTCGACGGTCACGATGGTGCGGAGGTCGGGGAGCTCGCCGAGCAGCTCGCCCACCTGTGGCCCGAACGTCGCCTGGTGCACGAGGGCCACCAGGTCGGCGTTGGACAGCAGGTAGCGGAGCTCGTCCTTCACGTACCGGTAGTTGATGTTGATCCAGATCGCCCGCAGCTTGAAGACGGCCCACGCCGTCTCCACCCACTCGGCGCTGTTGAGGGCGTAGATGCCGACGTGGTCGCCTGGGCCCACGCCGCGGTCGGCCAGGAAGTGGGCCAGGCGGTTGGCACGCGCCTCCATCTCGGCGTAGGTGCGGCGCTCGCTGCCGGCCACCAGGTACTCGCGATCCCCGTAGGCGTCGACGGCCGCCTCGAAGAGGTCAGCGAGGTTGAAGGTCATCGGCACGCTAGTAGAACAGGTTTCGATTGTGGCGGCAATTGATTCAACGACCTGGGTGACGCCGAGCTCGATGGGCGGCGATGGCGGTGTCACGTCGGCCGACACGTGATCCCGGAACAGTCCCGGCGATCCGCCGGCTCTCCGGTCAGTCGAGCGGTTCGGGGGTGGCGACGGTCGCCGGCTGCGCCACCAACGCATCCTGACCGCCGCCAGCTGCCTCCCGCACGGAGCGGGCGAGCCCGGGTCCGTCGAGCCCGAGACTCGGAGAGGATGTCATCGGGCTTGCCCTGGGCCAGGTACGAGCGGGGGTGCCCGAGCGTGACCACCGGCGGCGTCCGGCCGGGCGCACCGGACCGGCGCATGGCGTCGGCCAGGTACATGCCGGCGCCGCCGTGGCGCGACGCCGTCCTCGACGGTCACCACCAGCTCGTGGCCGGCCATGTCGTCGATCATCACCGGGTCCGGGTGCGAGATGACCCGGGGGTCCCAGATGGTCGCCTGGATGCCGTCGGCAGCCAGCAGCTCGGCGGCGATGCCGGCCGCCCCGACCATCTTGCCCACGGCCACGATGCACACCCGGCCGTCGCCTCGCCGGACCTGGCGCGCCGCCATGTCCCTGCCCGACGCGATGCCGGGGACGAACACGGGCGCCGGGGTCCTGGGAAAGCGGATGATCGACGGGCCCTCGAGGGCGAGCGCCGTCTCGAGCATGACCTCCACCTCGGGGGCCGAGGAGGGGGCGAAGAGGGTCAGGCCGGGGATGGCCAGGGCCAGAGCCATGTCGAGCATCCCGTGGTGGCTGGGGCCGTCGTCACCGGTGATGCCGGCCCGGTCGAGGACGAACACCACGGGCAGACCGTGCAGCCCGACGTCGAGGTTGGCCTGGTCGAAGGCTCGGCAGAAGAAGGTCGAGTAGACGGCGACCACCGGTCGGAGACCGGCCATGGCCATGCCGGCCGCCGCTGTCACCGCGTGCTGCTCGGCGATGCCGACGTCGAAGAACCGCTCGGGGAACCGCGCCTGGAAGGGGAGGAGCCCGGTCGGCCCGGGCATCGCCGCCGTCAGGGCCACGACGCGGGGGTCTGCTTCGCCGGCCCGCAGCAGCGCACGGGTGAAGGCATCGGTGTAGGTGGTGGCGGGGAGCCTGGCCGCCACCTGCCCGTTCGTCCGGCCGCCGCCGCGGTCGACGTTTCCCGACCCAGTGGCGCCGACCCACGCTGCCCCGACGGTGTCGTGCCTGCCTTCGTTGCTCCGGCTTGATGTCGGCCGCCGGGATGGCACCTTGAAATCGTGCAGGCGCTGGATGTCGTCGTCCTCGGCCGGTGCGTAGCCGCGTCCCTTCTGGGTCAGCACGTGCACGACGATGGGCCCCGGCCACTCCGACGCGTTGGCCAGCGCCTGCTCGAGTCTCGCCGATGTCGTGGCCGTCGATGGGGCCGGCGTAGCGGATGCCGAGCGCCTCGAAGAACGTGTGGGGCGTCACCACCTCGCGCAGCGCGCTGGTCAGCCCGTGCACACCGGAGTAGGCGAGGTCGCCGACAGCCGGGGATCTCGCGCAGCAGATTGCGGATGCGCTGCCGGGCCTGGACGTAGGAGGGGTTGAGGCGGAGATGGGTCAAGCTGAGCGAGAGGCGCGAGACGGTCGGTGCGTAGGAGCGCCCGTTGTCGTTGAGGACGATGAGGACCGGCTTGCCCGAATGGCCGAGGTTGTTGAGGGCCTCGTAGGCCATGCCGCCGGTGAGCGCCCCGTCGCCGACCACGGCGATCACCCGTCGTTCGCTGCCCTGGAGCTCGAAGGAGCTGGCCAGCCCGTGGGCGTAGCTCAGGATGGTCGAGGCGTGGCTGTTCTCCACCCAGTCGTGGGCCGACTCGCTGCGGTTGGGGTAACCCGAGAGCCCGCCGGCCTGGCGCAGCTTCGAGAAGGCGTCTCGCCGGCCGGTCACCAGCTTGTGCACGTAGGCCTGGTGGCCCGTGTCCCACAGCAGGACGTCCCGGGGGGAGTCGAAGGTGCGGTGGAGAGCGAGGGTCAGCTCGACGACCCCGAGGTTGGATCCGAGATGACCGCCAACGGTGTGGTGGTGACGGCCTCGACGATGAAGGTGCGGATCTCCGCGCTCAGTTCCACCAGCTCCGCCGGGGAGAGAGTTCGGAGGTCGGCGGGGCTGTCGATGCGGTCGAGGATCATGGACGTAGAGGGACAGTTTCGGCTCAGGCTACCAGCGGGGCCTCGAGGTATCCCGGCCGCGAGGGCGGCACCCGGCCGGCCGCCGCCAGGCGCCCCCGGCGCCGGCCGCTCCTGATCGGCTCGAGCGGGCCATCCGGAAACGGCCGAGGCCCGGCGTCCTCCCGCGCCCCACCATCCCGCGCCTCACGCACCGACCGGGACCAAGATGGTGGGGTCGCGATCGATCCGCCGTCGGCGGTCCGAGGGCCAGGAGGTGCCATGCAGGCTGACGTCAAGGGAAACACCATGCCACTGCTCGAGGTGATGCTCGAGGCGGGCGAGAGCATCGTCTCGACCCACGGCGAGCTCTCGTGGATGACGCCCAACGTGGTGATGTCCCAGACGACCATCGGGCGGCGGCCAGGGCGGGCTCATGGGCAGCCTCAAGCGGGCCGTGGGCGGCGGCGGCATCTTCCTGACCCGTTACGAGGCACAGGGCGGCCAGGGCATGATCTCCTTCGGGGCCAAGCTGCCCGGCACCATCTTCCCGATCGACATCGCGCCGGGCCAGGGATACCTCGTGCACCGCCACGGCTGGGTGTGCGGCACCGACGGCATCACGCCCACCGTGGGGCTCCAACAGACCTTCAAGGGAGGGATGTGGGGCGGGGACGGATTCATCCTGCAGCGCCTCGAGGGCCAGGGACGGGCGTGGATCGAGCTCTCCGGTGAGATCACCAGCTACCAGCTCGAGGCCGGCCAGTCGATGCTCGTCCACCCGGGCCACGTGGGCCTGTTCGAGGACCGGGTGAACTTCGCCGTCACCCGGGTCCAGGGCATCAAGAACATGGTCTTCGGGGACGACGGCTTCCACCTGGTCTCACTGACCGGTCCGGGCAACGTCTGGCTGCAGAGCATGCCGATCCCCGTGCTGGCCCAAGCCATCTCCCCCTACGTGAGCGGGGCGGAGCACCCGGCCGAGGCAGCCGGCATCGGCGGGGTCCTCGGGGGGATGATCGGCAAGAACCTCTGACCTCGCCGGGCCGGCGGCGAGAGTCGGCCGCTAGCCGCCAGCGGCGCTGAGCGGCTGAGCGGCCACCGACCGGGAGTCCATCGATGGCTGTGGCGAACCCCGCCGCCGGTTCAGCGAACGTTGGCCAGGAACGATTCGCGGTCGACGATCACCCGGACCAGCTTGCCGGCGGCGACCAGCCCGGCGCTCTCCGACACCGACAGGGTGAAGACCAGGCGCCGGCCCTCGATGCGGTCGAGGGTGGCCTCGGCCCACACCTTGCCCCCGACCCCCACGGGGACCAGATGGTCGAACTGCAGACCGTTTGGCCACCGAGGTGCAGTTGTCCGGGAGCTCGCCTTCGAGGGCCTTGCAGCTGGCCTCCTCGCAGAGGGCGAGGAGCCGCGGGGTGGCCAGGACGGGCACCGATCCCGTCCGGAGTGACTCGGCCGTGTCGGCCTCGGTCACCTCCATCTCGATGCGGGCCGACAGGCCGGTCTTGGGTGCCACGCCGGTACGATACGTGACACGCTCCAGGGGGAGCCATCCACAGTCGCCCTGGTGACCGTGACCATGGAGACGAGGCGAGGAGGAGCGGTGATCGAATCTGCGGTCGCAGAACGCGTCCTGGGCGAGGCACTGCGCCACGGCGGCGACTTCGCCGAGGTCTTCGCCGAGGACCGCGCCACCGTCGTCGTCGGTGCTCGACGACGGTCGGGTCGAGGAGCTGTCGTCCGGACGGGAGCGGGGGGCGGGCATCCGGGTGGTGGTCGGCGAGACCACCGGGTTCGCCCACACCGCCGACCTCAGCGAGTCGGGGTTGCTGCGGGCGGCCGAGGCGGCGTCCGCCGTGGCCCGCCGGGACGACGGCTCCACCACCACGGTGTCGGCGGCACCCCTCCGGCTGACAGTCGCCGGACGCCCGGGCCGGGGCGGACGCCGGGGCAGAGGGATCGGCGCCGGCTCGCCTCCAAGGCGGACTCCCTCGAGATCCTGCGCCGAGCGGACGAGGCGGCGCGATCGGCCGGGTGACGCCATCTCGCAGGTCCAGGCCGGCTGCGGTTCCTCACGCCGCCGGGTGCTCGTGGCCAACTCCGACGGGCTGCTGGCGGCCGACGACCAATGGCGCACCCGCTTCTCGGTGTCCTGTGTGGCCGTCGGCGACACCGGCCTGCAGACCGGGTTCGAGACGGCGGCCAGGACCGTCGGGGCCGAGCTCTTCGAGGAGGTGTCGGTCGAGGAGCTGGCCGACCAGGCGGCCCGGCGGGCCCTGGCCAAGCTGGCGGCCCGCCCCGCTCCCACCGGCGAGCTGCCGGTCGTCCTGGCCGGGGGCAGCGGCGGCATCCTCTTCCACGAGGCGTGCGGCCACGGCCTCGAGGCCGACCACATCGTGAAGGAGGCGTCGGTCTACGTCGGGCAGGTGGGCGAGCAGGTGGCGAGCCCCCTGGTGACGCTGGTCGACGACGGCACCGTGGGCGACGAGTGGGGCACCTACGCCATCGACGACGAGGGGAGGCCGGCCCAGCGCAACGTGCTCATCGATCACGGCGTGCTGACCGACTACCTGTGGGACTTCCTCCGGGCCCGGCGGGAGGGGCGTCGCTCGTCGGGCAACGGCCGGCGTCAGAGCTACCAGCACCTGCCCATGGTGCGGATGACCAACACCTTCCTCCTGGCCGGCGAGGAGGACCCCGACGAGATCGTCGCCCAGACGCCGAATGGCGTCTACGTGGCCAAGCTCGGCGGCGGCCAGGTCAACACGGCCACCGGCGACTTCGTGTTCGGCACCACCGAGGCCTATCTCATCGAGGGGGGAAGGATCACCGAGCCCCTGCGCGACGCCAACCTCATCGGCAACGGGCCGGAGATCCTCAAGCGAATCGACGCCGTGGCCACCGACTTCGGCATGACGCCCGGCACCTGCGGCAAGGACGGCCAGAGCGTGCCGGTCGGGCTGCGGGCAGGCCACCCTCCGGGTCACCGGCATCACCATCGGAGGGACGGCCGGCCAGTGACGGCCGCCACCGAGACCACCGACGCCGGCCCAGCCCGACCGGGACACCGGATCTGACGGACGACGAGCCTGCTGGCCCTGGCCGAGCGGGTGGCCGGCTGGGCCGGCACCGGCGAGGACGTCGAGGTCTACGTGGCCCGGGGTCGCGAGACGGAGGTCCGTGCCTTCGACGGCGACGTCGAGTCGCTGACCTCGGCCACCTCGGCCGGCATCGGCATCCGGGTGGTCGCCGACCACCGGCTCGGGTTCGCCTGGGCCGGCTCGCTCGACGAGCAGGTGCTCGGCGAGACGCTCACCGAGGCGCGGGACAACGCCACCTTCGCCACGCCCGACGAGCACGTGCGGCTGGCCGTGCCCGACGGGGTCGCCCCTGCCCCCATCGACGTGTGGGACGACGGGCTCGACGCCGTGCCCACCTCGGACAAGGTGGCGCTGGCCCTGACCCTCGAGGCTGGTGCTCGCCGGTCGGACCCGCGGATCCGCCAGGTCGACGCGGCCGACTACGGCGACGCCGCCGTCGAGGTGGCGCTGGCTTCGACCACCGGGATCCGGGCTCAGAGCCGGAAGACCTCGGGCTACCTGTCGGTCCGGGTCATCGCCGGCGAAGGGGAGGGGAGCCAGACCGGCACCGGATTCAGCGTCGGACGCGGGTTCACCGATCTCGACCCCGACGCCGCCACCGCCGACGCGGTCGGTCGGGCCGTGCGGATGCTCGGGGCCACCAAGGGGTCGTCGGGACGGACCGACGGTGGTGCTCGACCGTCGGGTCGCTTCGACCCTGCTGTCGGTCGTCTCCGCCGCGCTGTCGGGCGAGGCCGTGGCCAAGGGCCGGTCGTTCTTCGCCGGCCGCCTCGGTGAGCAGGTGGGCGACGCCGGCCTCACCCTGGTCGACGATCCCACCGACGCGCGCGCCTACGGGGCCGCGGCCTATGACGCCGAGGGCCTGGCCTGTCGCCGAAACGTGCTCATCGACCGCGGGGTGCTGCGCGCCTTCGTCTACGACACGGTCTCCGGATCGAGGGCCGGGACCCGCTCGACCGGGTCGGCCGTGCGCGGCGGCTTTGCCGGGACGCCCTCACCTGGCTGCCGTGCCCTGGTGCTGGCGCCCGGGCCCGAGGGCTACGACGAGGCCGGCGTGCTGGCCGCGGTGGGCAAGCGGCCTCTTCGTCCAGTCGGTGACCGGCGTGCACTCGGGGGTGAGCCCGGTGAGCGGTGACTTCTCGGTCGGTGCCGAGGGACTCATGATCCGGGACGGACAGCTGGCCGAGCCGGTGCGCGAGATCACCGTCGCCTCCACCCTGCAGCGGATGCTCCAGCCGGTCGTCGTCGTGGGCGCCGACGTCGAGTGGCTGCCGGGCGTTGCCGCCGGCCAGACCCTGGCCGTCGGCGACATGCAGGTCAGCGGCAGCTGACGCATGCTGAGCTACGATCTTGGGTTGGAGCGCAGCGACCGTGTCGCCCGTGCGTCCGTCTTACTTGAGGCTGGCCGTGGCCTTGGTGCAGGCCTCCAGGGCGTTGGGCGACGACGTGTAGTAGATCGAGCCGGTGATCGCCAGGCTGTAAGGGCCCGCCGAGGGTGACGTTGGCGCGCCGCCCGTCCACAGTGGTGGCGTCGCCGGGCTGACGGAGCCCCCGGGCCGAGTGCCGGCCGAGGCCGGTGGAGCCGCCTGTCGACCCGGAGCTGGGCGATGGTCGACCCATAGGCCAGGATGAAGTTCTGGATCACGAAGAGGCGGGGAAAGTTGTCCAGGCCGTTGATGAACGAGGTGATCTGCCCGATAGTTGCCAGTGACGGCCAGCGTCGTGGGAACCGCGGTGACGTCAGCCGGGGTCGCCTCGATCCGGTAGTGGTGGTCGGCGTCGGTGCGCGCCGCGAGCTCCTGCCGGGGCGAAGCCGCTGAATTGGATCAGGGTCACCCCTGAAGATGCGGTCAAGGCGTTGAACTGGCTCTCGAACGACGACTCCTCGGCGTCGACATCCGTCGGGCTCTGAACGGTGGGATCTGGGTGGCGATCTTCTGCAGGTCGGCACAGCTCGACGCCAGCTTCTGCTTCTCGGACTTGAGGGAGTCGAGCTTGGCCTGGAGCTGCGGTCTCTTGGCTGGTCAGCTGTGTCTGCCTGGACCGCAGGCTCGAGAGCTTCGAATTCTGTGGCGAGATCAGTGCCACCCAGATGAGCAGGGCGACGACAAGCGCCCCGCCGCTGATCAAAGGGGCATCCGCAGTTCACGGACCGAGTTCATTTGAGGCTCGCATTCTTGTCGAGGCTGGCGTTGGGAGTGATCGAGACCGTGAACGGGAACGAGATCGATGGAATCGGGGTTCGCCACCGTGGCGCCCTGCACGGGTTGGCGAAGAACTGCGATCCCGCGATGGCGTTGATCCATGCTTCGGAGATGGAAAGGCTTGGTCCCGGTCCGATGACGCCGAGTTGGATGGTGCCGATCGCAGCTGAAGTGGGCGCCGATCCTGCCGCGGAGTCGATCCGGTCGGAGTTGCACTTGCCGCTGCGCTGGAGCCGCTGGTGGCTGTCGTTGTCGCGGCGGCGGTCGTCGCTGCCGAGGTGGCCGTAGGAGCGACGGTCTGCCCGGTGAACGAGGTCACCTGGGCGTTGGCCGGCGTGATGGCAATGAGGCTGTTGAGGGCGACTGGCCAGTCCACCGCGGCATTCAGCACCGACGCCCGTCGGGCGAGCCCGGCTGTGTAGGCATTGTTGGCTGCCACCACGTGCGTCGTACTTGGGCACTTGGGCGTTGAGCGTGTTGATGTTGGCCTGCAGCGCGCTCACCGAGTTCTGGGTGTTGTGGACCTGGAGGAGCTTCCATGCGCCGAAGCCGAGCAGGAGCACGACGACCGCTGCGCAGGCCAGAAGTGTCCGCTCCTGGATTCGCTTCAGCGCGAACCCGGCGGGCCACCTCGGGCGGGATGAGGTTGAACTTCTTGACCGCCTTGTCGGGCTCGGGAAGGGCCAAGCCGATCGGCGCGGCCAGCACCGGTCCCACCTCTGTGGCCTGTTCCTCGCTGAGGCCGAGCTTCGAGTCGTCGACACGGCTCAGCGGCGAGACCCGGAGGACCGGGAGCCCTGTCTGCTCTTCGAGCATGGAGACCAGTCCGTGGAGGTCGATCCCGCCCCCGGTGACGAGGACGCGGGAGACCGGCAGTCGGCCGGGGAGCGAGGCGAAGTATTGGATGGAGTTCTTGATCTCGTTCACGACGTCGTTCATGCTCGACTCTGCGGCACGTGCTGCGGTCCGCATCTGCGGCGTGTCCTCGTCGAGGCGGCGCTTGACCGCTTCGGCGTCGTTCATGGGAATGTCGAGCGCGGCCGCCATGGCGGCGGTGGTGGCGTTGCCACCGGCACCCACCGTTCGCACGAACTGAGGTCGACCCTGCTGGTGGACGACGACAACGGTCAGCCCCGCACCGACCGACACGATCGCCTCGGGCTGTTCGGCCGTGCCCCGATCACCGATGGCCCGGACAAGCGCCGAGGAGATCAGATCGACTCCCTCGACGGTCAGACCTGCCTGCTCGACCGCGTCGATGACCCCGTCGACCAGGTCGACGTGCGCGGCGGCGACCAGGATGCGGCGCATCTTGTCGCCTTCGGGCGACGTGTAGTCGGCCAGGACCTGAGACGACAAGATGGTCTGGTCGGGCGGGAACGGGATGACCTCTTCCGACTGGAATCGGACTGCGCTGTCCACTTCGTTGTCGGGCACGAAGGGCAGGTCGATCTCGCGGGTGATGGCCCGTAGGCCCGCGATGCCAACGACCACTGTCGAGCTCGAGAACTGGCCGTTCGTCCAGAGCTTCCTGATCGCTTCGGTGACCGCCGTCCGGTCCCGGATCTCTCCGTCGACCAGCGAGCCGGTCGGGAGCCCGACCTGGCCGTAGGTGAGCAGGACCGGCTTTGGCCTCGAGACATCCAGCTCCGCGGCCCGAACTGCGCTCGTGCCGATGTCCAGCCCTACCGTCAGATGCGCCATCCGAAAGCCCCCTTCACATCTCGCCCAACCTGAGCTGCGCGCGGTGCCAATCTCGCCACGGTGGTCTCCGGTCCTCGTGCCATTGTCATCAACGATCAAGCAGATGCCGGTGCCATCGTGAGACAACACCAGACTGTCCGAGGGTGTATCGGATCGAACCGCCGTCATCTTGAGATTCCAGCGGCGGCGGGCGCCTCGGGCCTCGGCCCCCACCGTGCAGGACCCCGAGCAGACGGGGCAACCGGACGACCCGCCGAAGCCGCCGAGAGGGGCCAGACGGGCCTCGTCTGCCGGGCCAGTGCGGAAGGCAGCCCAAGCCCCCGCCCGAGGCGATCCGAGGCGATGCTGCGAGGCAATCCCGCCCCGGTTCAGGCGGTGTCGGCTATGCCTGGTTCGCCGCCGCGAAGCCGGTCTTCATGATGCCCTGCTGCTCCAGCATGACCCGGAGGTCGTGCGGGTTGGTTGCGGCTCCCATGGCCTCGGCCAGCGTGATGGCTTCGGATTCGACCAGCCCGACCAGCGACTGGTCGAAGGTGATCATCCCGTAGTACTCGCCGTCGGCGACGATCTCGCCGATGTCCGAGGTGATCACCGGATCGAGGATGGCCTGCTGGATGCGACCATTGACGACGAGGACCTCGAGTGCGGGCACCCGGCCCTTACCGTCGGCGGTGGCCAGCAGCCGCTGGCAGATGATGCCCTTCAGGGACCCGGCCAGGCTGACCCGCACCTGCGTCTGCTGGAACGGAGGGAAGAAGTCCACGATCCGGTTGATGGTCTCCGTGGCATTGATGGTGTGGAGCGTCGACAGCACCAGGTGCCCGGTCTCGGCTGCCGTCAGTGCGGCGGACACCGTCTCCGTGTCTCGCATCTCCCCGACCAGGATGACGTCGGGGTCCTGTCGGAGCACCACCCGCATCGCCGACGAGAACGAGTTGGTGTCGAAGCCGATCTCCCGTTGATCGATGGCGGCCAGATCGTCCGAGTGCAGGTACTCGACGGGATCCTCGATCGTCACTATGTGGCACGAGCGGGTGTGGTTGATGCGGTCGACCATCGCGGCCAGGGTGGTCGTCTTGCCCGAGCCGGTCGGGCCGGCGACGAGCACCAGGCCGCGCATCTCATCGGCGAGGCGGTCGACGACCTCGGGAAGGCCCAGCTCAGCCACAGTGGAGGCGTTTGGGCGGACCCGACGCATGGCCATGGCCACCGAGGAGCGCTGGTAGTAAGCATTGACACGGAACCGCCCGGTGCCTGAGAGGCTGTAGGCGAAGTCGACCTCGTGCTTCTCGTCGAAGATTTCGAGGATGTTGGGAGGCATGATCGAGCGTGCCAACGTTCTCGTCTCGTCGGCAGTGAACGACGGCTCGTCCTCCAACGCTCGCAGGACCCCGGCGATCCGCATGCGAGGCGGCGCCCCGGCCTTGATGTGAAGGTCCGAGCCATCGAGCTCGGCGAGCATCACGAGCAATCGATCGAGGTCCGCCTGGTCCACATCGGGCATTCTACGACCCGGTCGCGCTAAAGGCGAGGATTCAAATCGATCGGATCGTGCCGGACACCGGGCCAGCCCGTCCGGGCCGATGGTTGCTGACTGGCGACGTCAGCTCGAAGACGTGTTCCCGGCTGGCGCTGGTGCCTTGCTTGGTGCTGCGGTTCCGTCCTTGCCGCCTCCGGTCGACCCAGACCGTCGCCAGTCGTGGTCGCGGGCTTCTTGGCGCCTTCACTGCCGGTGCCCGAACCGGGCGATGCTGGCCGTCAGAGGCGGTACCTGCATCCGACGGGCCACCGTCCTTGCCCGCCGAGCCGCCCTCCTTGCCGCCGTCCTTGCCGCCCTCCGAGCCGCCCTCCGAGCCGCCCTCCGAGCCGCCCTCCGAGCCGTCGCCCTTCCCGCCACCTACGGAAGCACGGCTGCGGCTGTCCGTCTTGTAGAAGCCACTTCCCTTGAACACGATGCCCACGTTCCCGAAGACCTTGCGAACCGGTGCGCCGCAGGTCGGGCACGTACCCAGCGGGTCATCCTGGAAGGACTGGACGACGTCGAAGTTCTTTTCGCACGACGTCGCAGTGGTACTCGTAGGTGGGCACGCCGGCGCTCCTCGGTCGGTGGTCATCAACGAGCGTCTGCCTGCCTGTTTTGCGGCGCCCGTCCCAGGTTGGCAGTCTACCGGAGAGAGTGCCAACACCGATTCGATCCTTGTCCTCCCGTACACTGTGCCGGTGACCGACCGGAGCCTCAGTCACCTCGACCCATTCCGGAGGCCCCCGCATGGTCGACGTCTCGCCCAAGGAGGCCACCCACCGGCGGGCCATGGCCCGTTGTCGGGTATCGATGCAGCCGGAGACGACGGCCAAGGTGGCGAACAACGCCATCACCAAGGGCGACGTGCTGGCGGCAGCCCGAGTCGCTGGAATTCAGGCCGCCAAGCGGACCGCGGACCTCGTGCCCATGTGCCATCCCCTGCTCGTCGGAGCGGTGTCCGTCGACTTCACCATCGGTGACGACTACGTGGAGGTCGAAGCCAAGGTCGAGACGGTGGATCGGACGGGCGTCGAGATGGAGGCAATGACCGCCTGCGTGATCGCCGCGCTCACTGTCTATGACATGTGCAAGACGAACGGATCGGTCGATGAGCATCGGCCAGCTGAAGCTCTGGGAGAAAGTCGGTGGGAGCTCAGGCGTCTGGAAGCGGGACGAGGAGCGCTGACCGCGCTGGACGATCAGCTCCTGACGGCGGAGCGGAGATCCCGGAGTGACAGCTCTGAAGTCGCCTCACCACCGCACTGCGAGCAGTGCTCGACATGACGCCAACTGCGAAGCAGGCGTGTCCCTTCGGGGTTGAGCAACACCACGAAAGACTCGGACAAGGGATCAATCTCCACGCCGTAGCACGGCTGCCACTCGGTCGACGCAGGGCTGGTCCGCGAGTCGGAACCCTTGACCAGGCGACGGAACCGTGAGTGCTCCATGTCGATGATCCACGTGCTGTGGCACGACTCGATCACGATCTGCTTCCACGGGAGTCAGTATCCCATGAATTGATGAGACTCAACCCCCGATTTGATGTCGGTTGGGTGACAGTTGGACCGGGATCGAGGCGCATCGATGGCGTTCTAGCCTGCGGATCTCGGATCGAGACAGCAGAAGAGGAACGGATTACGAGGAACTAGACAGGTCATTCGACGAGAACCGTAGACGGAACACGGACGTCGACAGCCGTGCCCATGCCCGGACGGGAATGCACCTGCAATCTGGCCCCGATGAGGTTGGCTCGCTCGGCCATGCCCGGAATCCCGAGCGACTGATTGGCTGACGACCTGGGCTCGGTCACTGGGTCGAAGCCGATGCCGTCGTCTTTCACCAACAGGCGCAGACCTCCGCCCTCGAAGTCGAGTCCAACCGCCACTCTGTGAGCGGCGGCATGCCGCTCGACGTTCGACAGGGACTCCTGCGCGATGCGGAACAGCGCCAGCTCGACGTCTGGAGGTAGCCGCCGCTCCGGGCCCGTGACCCCGAACGAGGTCCCGAAGTGGTGACGGCGTTCGGCTTCGGCGACCAGCTGGCCGATGGAGGCCACCAGCCCGAGATCGTCGAGGACCGACGGCCGCAGCCCTCGGGCGATGGCCCGGATCTCGCTCACGATGGCCTCCACCATCTCGCGTAGGTCTCGGGTCTGGCTGATCGACAGATGAGAGGACGGCACGGGTGGGCTGAGGGAGTCGATCTGGCGACAGAGGTGGATGAGGCTCTGCAGCGGTCCGTCGTGAAGTTCCTGCGAGATGCGCCGCCGCTCCTCCTCTTGACCGAGGACCACATGCGCGGCGAAGGTCTCGACGAGGTGACGCCGCCGCCGCTCCTCGGTGACGTCCTGGAAAACGACCTGCATCCTGCGGGCATCGTCGGCGTCGAGCAACATGGTCGCCGTCGGACGGTAGAGAGCGGGTTGCCCGTCGACGACGATCTCCACCGGGGGGAGGCTGGCGTCGGGCGGCCGGTCGTCCGTCGACGGCGTGGCCGCTCCATCGTGGCGGTCAGGCCTTGGTGTCGCCGAGAGCAGTCCGGCAAGGATGTCGCCGGCAGCATCGGCCCCGATCACGTCGATGAGCCGGAGAGGCGGCCGGCCCACCTCGCCCGAACCAGCCCAGCTTTCGGTCTGCTGAGCGGGCACAGCGAAGACGCTGACCGCCGTGGCGTTGGCGTCGACGACTGTCCCGTTCCCGTCGATCAGCAGGATCGGGGACAGGTTGGAATCGAAGAGATCACGGTAGAAGGCCTCGGCGTGGACCGAGTCGGCATGGGCACGCTCGGCAACACGTCGCCCTCTTCGCTCGGCGCGGACCGTCCAACCGGTTGCGATCCCGGCGGCGACCAGGACGGCGAGCTGTATTCCTTCGGTCGCTGCCGCCGTTGGTTGGCGCTGGTTGATTGCCTCGGCGATCCGGGGGATCGAGAGAACCACCACCCAGCAACACGTCGCCACGGCGCCATCCAGGCCGTAAGCGAGCCCGGCAATGATCACGGGGAGGACGAAGAGGAGAAGGGTCGAGTACTCGACCGCCGGAGCTGTCGTGCTGACGCCGTAGTGAACGACGACGGCCAGACGAACGAGCGAAATGGCGAGGATCAGGAGCTCCACCAGCCAGAATCCCGACCTGGTCCAGAAGGCAGGTCTCGCCAAAGGATGAGCAGGTCCGACTGGTCGTCTCACCCGCGCCGACGGATCACGTGGGCGGCGAGGCAGCCGAGCGCCAGCCGGCACGTCGGCTTGGACCGAGGTTGTCGACGGGAAGGCTGTGTTCATGTCGATCGCCGTTCAGGCCCCGGCTCGTCGCTGGCGAAGAGGCCGTGCGTCAGGGCGTAATGGACCAGCTCGGTCCGCGACGCGGCATCGACCTTCTCGAAGACACGGTTGAGGTGGCCCTCGACCGTGCGTGGGCTGATCCCCAGACGGCGGGCGATCTGTTTGTTGGCCAGGCCGCGAATGACCAGTCGGACAACCTCCTGCTCGCGAACCGTAAGCTCCTCGGCTGCTCCGTCGGGCCGCTCACCCCCGCTGGTGGGTGCATCGACCACCACCGTTAGTCCTTCGCACGCCGACCGGATCAGCCGAACGAGCTCGTCGGCCGGGACCGTCTTGAGGAGGTAGCCGGACACTCCCGCGGCGAGGGCAGCCTGCACGTAGTGCTCGTCGTCATAGGCACTGAGGATGACCACCGTCACCTGAGGCCGGGCAGCGAGGATCCGTCGGGCAACTTCGATCCCGTTGCCGGTCGGCAGCCGGATGTCGAGGAGGACTACGTCCGGCTCGAGCTCCTCGACGAGATCGAGGGCCTGTTGGGCGTCGGCCGCCTCGCCGATCACGCGGAAGTCGTCGGCATCGTTCAGGATCCGGCGGGTGCCGGCACGGAGCAGCTCGTGGTCGTCGACCACCACGACGGTCCGCGGTGGGACCGGACCACCCGAGGCGGGGTCAGCGAGCCGGTCCTCCGCCGGCCGTTCAACGGGCACCGTCATGCCGGCCATCAGCGGTCTCAGCCTCGAACCATGAGCGAGGCCAGCATGGCGGCGGCCAATGCGATGGTCAGGGGCGTGGCGAGCACCGGCCGCAGCAGGTGGCCGTCAACTGCGCTCGATCCGGCGGGAACACCCTGCCGGCTGAGCGCCCAGGCGCCCACCGCGGTGGCGGCGTAGGCAACCACTCCTCCTACGGCAGCGATGACGAGCGCATCGACCGGCAGGCCTCCCATCCAGCACCCGGCGACCAGCAACCCGCCGCCTCCGCCGGCCCGCGAGTCGGCGGTTCCACCATCACGGATAGCCAGGGCCGCGGCGGCGCCACCCAGGGCCGTCCCGGCCAGGTGGGCGACCGGGACCCGCCATTCGCCACCCCACGCTGCCGCTGTCCCGAACAGGAGGAGAGCACCTCCGGTGCCGATGCCGGCCACGCCCCCCGAGATGCGTCGGCCATCCAACTCGATGGCGACGATGACGAGCATCGACGCAGCCAGGAAGCAATAGCCGGCCGCAGATCCGGTGCCCCGCCAATGCCAGGTGATCAGGGCAAAGAGCAACCCGGCGATGGCTTCGACGATGGGATACCGGATGGAGATGTGCTCTCCGCACAGCCGGCACCGGCCTCGCAAGAAAGTCCATGAGAGCAAGGGGATGTTCTCCCACCAGGCCAATTGGTGGTCGCAGGACGGACAGAAGGACCGGGGCTTGAAGACTGAGAGGGCGCGGGGCACGCGGTAGATCACGACGTTGAGGAAGGAGCCGACCAGCAGGCCGATGAGGCCGGCCCCGACGACCTCCATCCAGACGGGTGGACCCTGGATCGCCACGACGTTCACCGCCGGGGGGGAGGCGAGCACCACTGAAGGTGGCTTCCCCATGCGGCGTCGGCGGGCTGCAGCTGACCCGGCTGGACACCGAGCACCCCACCCCGTCCCGGCCGCAGTGCTCTCGTCACCCTGTTCACTCGTCGTCTCCAGGGCCTCGTGCGTTCGCCAGGTCAGTCACGCTTGGCCACCGCCGGGCACACCGGCGGCGCCTGGCGCAGCCCCCTCCTGGTCGATATCGGCGCGCCGCTCCCCGGTCCTTGAGGCTGGACCCCAGATGGCCCTGGCCGCTCCCGCTGGCCCGGCCGGGCCGGGCCGGGCATGAGACCTCCCTGGGATGAGGCGCCGAGACAGCCCCGGTGAGCCCCCGATTCGGGTTCAATCTCACGCCTCACCGTGCCGATGAGGGGTCATGGCCGACGTTGATGCCATGCGGCATCTCGCGAGCGAACACGACCTGGAGTTCGTCGACCTCGAGTACTACGGGGTCGACCCGGCCGCGAGCGAGATCTTGCCTGCGGACCTTGCCCGCCAGCATCACATGGCGGCCATCAAACGCAAGTTCGGGACGCCGGTGATCGCGACCTCCCAACCTGAGAATCTCGACGCCCGGGAGGCCGTCCAAGCGGCCATCGGGCGCGACTTCATCTCGGTGGTGGCTTCCGAGGAACAGATCACCAACTACCTGGATCGAACGTTCGGTCCCGAAGAGAACGGCGATCAGCCCGGTGCTCGTCGCAGGAAGAGTCGCAAGAAGGGTCCGACCCTCGAGGCGGAGGGTGCCGTCAAGGCCAATGAGCCGGAGGCCATCGGCCGGAACTTCGTGGAGCTCGAGGTGGAGGAGCTCGGGGCCGTTCCTCACGATCGGAACGGAACGTCCAATGGCGCGGACGTCACCGGGTTGACCATGGACCTCGCCGGAACAGAGGAGCTGAGCACCGCGTTCGACGCATTCCCCACCGGGGTTGGCAACTCGTCCGATATGAGCGCCTTGGAGGCGGCTGCACAAGCGCTGCAGCCAGGATCCGACCAGGCCAAGGCGGAGGCGGAGGCGGAGGCGGTAGAGACCGAATCGGCGGATGGACCGACCGAGCCGGGGTCGGGTACGCCTGACACTTCCGAGTCAGAGGCCGGAGAGCTGGCGGACTTGGTCACCGAGGCGGTCGCGACGTATCAGGAGCAGCGCGCCGAGGAAGGCGGTGAAGAGACCGGGGTGGAGGCCGGAGCGGAAGGAGCTTCTGAGACAGCCCTGTTCCCACCACTGGCCAAGGCCTTGGTCTCTGGCGAGCGGGTGTCTCTCGAAGACATGCGTGGCGCCCTCGACGAGGCTGATCATTCTGGGCAAAACGTCGCCCACGTCTTGATGTCACAGGGGCTGGTCACCGAGGCCGACTTGATGTGGGGCATGGCGATGGAGATGGGTCTCGAATTCGTCGACCTCGACATCTTTGGCATCAACTTCACGGCCGTGGGCATGCTCCCCGAAACCACGGCCCGCCACCACAACGTGCTCGTCATCGCCGAGGAGGAGGGTCGGCCGGTGGTGGCCGCCTCCAATCCAACGGACGTCTTTGCCATGGACGACCTGCGGACGATCATCGGCCGGAACTTCAAAGTGGTGGTGGCCACTCGTTCGCAGATCAGCGCCTACATCGACAAGGCGTTCGATAGTGGGGATGCAGCCGACATGGCCATGGAGGCGTCGATGGGCATCGACGGCTCCGGGGGCGATTCCTCGGTCGATGACATCCAGGCTGTCACTGAAGAGGCGCCCATCGTTCGCTACGTCAATCTGCTCATCCTCCAGGCGCTCAACGAGCGCGCGTCGGACATCCACATCGAGCCGACGGGCGGCGAGCTTCGGATCCGATATCGCATCGACGGCGTGCTCCATGATGTCTCGAAGGCGCCGCGGTCCATCGGCGCGGCGGTGACGACCCGGCTCAAGGTGATGGCCGACATGAACATCGCCGAGCACCGAATCCCCCAGGACGGCCGCATCTCTCTCAATGTCGGCAGTAAGGGCATCGATCTGCGTATGGCGACCCTGCCAACGATCAACGGCGAGAAGGTCGTGATGCGGGTCCTGGACAAGTCAAGCGTCGTGATGGGATTCAGCGACCTCGGCTTCGACGACGACCTGCTCGTCAAATACGAGGAGATCTTCACGAAGCCCTACGGGACGATCCTCGTGACGGGACCGACAGGATCAGGCAAGTCGACGACCCTCTACACAACTCTGACCGCTCTCAATTCGCCCGAGAAGAACATCATCACCGTCGAGGACCCGGTGGAGCTGCCCCTCAAAGGCATCAGCCAGATCCAGCTCAACGTGAAAGCCGGCTTGACCTTTGCCTCGGCTCTGCGGGCCATCCTGAGGTCCGACCCGGACATCGTGCTGGTGGGTGAGATCCGTGACAAGGAGACGGCCGTGATCGCCGTCGAGGCTGCCATGACCGGCCACCTGGTTCTCTCGACACTCCACACCAACAACGCCGCTGCCACACCGATGCGACTCATCGAGATGGGTCTGGAGCCCTTTCTCGTCACCTCGGCGTTGTCGGGCGTCGTCGCCCAGCGACTGGCCCGCCGGCTGTGCGTGCACTGCAAGGACCCCTACGAGCCGACCGAGGCAGACATCGTGGCTGCGGGATGGAGTCTTGACGAGGTGGAGAAGATCGGCGGGATGGGCAAGGTCTACCGCTCGGTGGGGTGTTCGGCTTGTTCGAACACCGGATACCGCGGAAGAAAAGCGCTGGCAGAGCTCCTGCCAATGACCGAGGAGGTTGAGCGCATGATTATCGAAGGAGGGTCGATGGAGGACATCCATCGCCTTGGTGTGAGCCAGGGCATGGTGACGCTCCGTCAAAGTGGCCTTCGAAAGGCGATCGAGGGTGAGACAACCCTCGAGGAAGTCTTGCGGGTGGTCGCATGAGCCCGACC
Organism: uncultured Acidimicrobiaceae bacterium; assembly: GCA_963756195.1. Lineage (GTDB taxonomy): Bacteria > Actinomycetota > Acidimicrobiia > Acidimicrobiales > RAAP-2 > CAVSNH01. The sequence continues at coordinate 46,656 of CAVWMT010000001.1, read as the reverse complement.
GCCACCGACAGGAGAAGTGAGTGGTCGTCGCGGTTGGCCCAGGCTCTCATCGACGCCGGCTACGAGACCCAGGCCAATATGGCCCCGCTGGTGGCTGAAGCCCGCGACTCGAACCAGTCATTGGGCATGTTGCTGATCAGCCGAGGGTTGGCCCTTCCAGGCGTTGTCGTCGGGACCTTGGCGCAGATCGCCAACTTGCCGGCGATCGACGTCGCTGCCGTTGAGCCGAGTGCCGAAGCGATGTCAGCCCTGCCCAACGTCGTGGCGCGGGAGCTCGAGGCGCTGGCCCTTCAATTCGACGGCAACACGTTGGCGGTTGCCTTCGCCGAGCCTCCGACATCTGAGGACGTCAACGCCCTTGCTGCACGGATCGGGTGCCGTGTCACAGCCGTTCTCGGTGACCCGGTCGTCATCCACGACCGGGTCAACGGAGTCACGTCTCCAGGGATTGTGGGTCCAGCGCCTGGTTCGCCCTTGGTCGATGACACGCCGGTGAGCAACGGAAGGTCGCCCACGTCGGAGGCAGACCGACTTCTCCAAAGTGGGATCACGCTGTCGCACGACGAGAGTGTCCCACTTCACGTGGACGACCTGCTTCGCTACGCGGTGAGCGTCGGTGCCTCCGACCTGCACCTGACCGCGGCGATGCCCGCTGCCATCCGGCTGCACGGGGCCATCAGACAAATCGAGGGATGTCCGGTACTCGAGAACGAAGTCATTCGGGACATGATCTTCGGGATTCTTCCTGCGTCCCAGCGGGAGCGCTTCGAGGAACAACGAGAGCTCGACACTTCGCACTCGATTGCCGGAGTCGGCCGCTTCCGTGTCAACGTCTCCATGCAGCGTGGGACTGTCGCCGCGGCGCTGCGACCCATCCCCCACGAGATGCCGGCATTCGAGACCCTCGGGCTACCTGACTCGATCCATGCGTTCACCGACCTGCGTCGGGGACTGGTCCTCGTGACCGGCCCGACCGGTTCTGGGAAGTCGACGACGCTCGCCTCGTTAATCGACATCATCAACCGGTCGAAGCCGCTTCACATCGTGACCGTCGAAGATCCGATCGAGTTCCTGCACGACCACAAGCGTTCGATCGTGACCCAGCGTGAGATCGGCGAGGACACCTTCTCATTCGCGGAATCCCTCCGCCGGGTGCTACGACAGGACCCGGATGTGATTCTGGTCGGTGAGCTTCGCGACCTCGAGACCATCTCCACTGCCTTGACGGCAGCGGAGACCGGCCACCTCGTATTTGCCACCCTGCACACCCAGGACGCACCCCAGACGATCGACCGCATCATCGACGTGTTCCCGACGAACCAGCAGGAGCAGATTCGGGTCATGCTCGCGGCAACGCTCGAAGGTGTGGTGACGCAGCAGCTCATCGTCAACGCCGAAGGGACGGGACGAATCCCGTGTTCAGAGGTCATGGTCTGCACGTCAGCCATCCGGAATCTGATCCGGCAAGCGAAGACGCATCAGATCTATTCGCTGATGCAAGTGGGCGGATCGTTCGGCATGCAGACCATGGATCAGGGTCTGGCCCGGCTTGTCAGAGACGGGCTCATCTCGGAGAGCATCGCCTATGACCGCTCGCAGAACGAGGAAGACCTCCGAAATCATCTCAACGCATGAGCCACCGGCTGTAGGTGGACTGAGCAGGAGAGCGCTGAATCATGACCATCACCTTTGATTACAAGGTCAGGGATCGCTCGGGCGGCCTCGTCGAGGGCCAACTGGACGGCGACAGCATGGCCCTCGTCGTCAAACGACTTCGAGAGATGGGCTACATGCCGATCTCGGTGACACCCAAGTCGAGTGTCAGCCTGAAAACCGAGATCAAGATCCCTGGCCTGTCCGACCGGGTGAGGCTCCGTGAGATCGCGGTCATGACCCGGCAGCTTGCCACCATGGTCGATTCAGGTCTGTCAGTCGTTCGGTCACTTGGCATCCTCGCCGCCCAAGTCCAGAACCCGGCGTTCGCCAAGGTGCTCATTGCCGTGCGTCTCGACCTCGAACACGGTTCCTCGCTATCGGCAGCATGTGCCAAGCACCCGAAGGTGTTCTCCCACCTGTACTGCACTCTCATCGAGGCAGGTGAGGCCGGTGGGAACCTCGACGAGGTGCTGGGCAGGCTGGCCAGCACCATCGAGAACCAAGCCCAGCTCAACCGGACCATCCGTTCGGCCATGACCTACCCGGCGGTGGTCCTGAGCGTCATGGTCGTCATCTTCACGGCGATGCTTGTCTTCATCGTTCCGGTGTTCAAGAGGTTGTTCACCCAGCTGGGCGGAAAGCTTCCGTTTCCGACCCTCGTCCTCATCAAGGTTTCCCAGACGATCACCAGTGTGTGGGCACTGCTCATCATTGCCGTGATCATTGGTGGGATCATTGCGCTGCGGAAGTGGATCTCCACCGACGAGGGGCGACGGAAGTGGGACCGGCTGATGCTGAAACCACCGGTGTTCGGTCCCCTGTTCCACAAGATCTCGCTGGCTCGCATGACCATGACGCTGTCCTCGTTGATCTCATCCGGCGTGCCCATCTTGGAGGCGCTCGACCTTTGCGCCGACACGGCCGGGAACCGCACTGTGGGTGACGTCCTGATCGAGGCGAAGAACGGAGTCCGCGAGGGTCGGTCATTGGCTGATCCGCTTCGGGAGCACGAGGACGTCATCCCAACGCTGGTCACGCAGATGATCGAGGTCGGTGAGCAGACCGGTGCCCTGGATTCGATGCTGCGGAAGGTCGCGGAGTTCTATGACCAAGAAGTGGAGGTGACGGTCAAGAACCTGACCTCGCTTCTCGAGCCCCTCTTGACCGTCATCATGGGCATCGGTGTTGGTGCCATGGTGATCTGCCTGTATTTGCCGATGTTCGACTACATCAAGCTCGTTCCCAACGGCGGCTGACGCCGCCGGCGGGCTGTTTCCGAGTACGGGAACGAGCAGGACAAACGCTCGTTCGGACGGGCACCGGCCCAGTGCGGGCCTTTTGGGCTGCGACTGAGAACGCTGGCAGCGCGATTTTGACCGCGCTCAGTCGCAATTCGATGTATTTACAGGAACCACCTCAAGGTGGATGTTCCGCGCGTCGATAGCGCAATTGGACTCCGATTTGGAGTCCATCCATTGATGCATCAATAACAACGAGGAGGCAGTAAATGTTTTCATCCGCTATCGACCGCTTCAACGAGAAGCGTCGGAACACGAGTGGTCTCGGGGAGGATTCCGGGTTCACCCTCATCGAACTGATGGTGGTGTTGCTCATCCTGGCCATCCTGCTCGCCATCGCCATTCCGACGTTCCTCGGAGTGACGAAGTCGGCGAACGACCGGGCTGCACAGTCCAACTTGAACACGGCCTTCACCAATGCGAAGTCCCTGTTCCAGCAGAACAGCCAGAGCTATCCGGTGTCAGCGACGCTGGTGTCGTCTCTGGCTGCGGCTGAGCCGAGCCTGACCTACACCACAGGAGCGTCGACCGGGCCGAACTCGATCAGCGTTCTGACGTCCGCCGACAACCTCTCGGTGATCCTTGCCGTGCAGGCCACGTCAACCGGAAACTGCTGGTACCTCGTGGACAACACGGGATCCGCCGGTGAGACGGCTACCGCTCCGTGGAGTGGTGTCGGGGCCGTTTTCGTGGGCCAGGGTACCTACTACGGCGAGGACAAGGCGCAAGGTGCAGCCTGCGCTGCAACCGCTGCACCGGCCGGCGCCAACGGCGCCACTCAGAAGTTCGTGACCACGGGCGGCTTCCCGAGCCTGTGACCCACTGAGTGCCGTTCGGGCCGGCGGCCCGGGCGATCCGTTGCGACGGTGCCCCCTCCTCCGAGGGGGCACCGTCGCGTCTGAGTGAGTCTCCTGACAAACGACAGAATCCGTCAACCCGAGGGGCCCATTGCCGATACAAGAACCGTGGTCACCGCCCTTTTGCCCCCGCCCATTCGGTCGAAGCGGTCCGATGGCCGACCTGTCCGCCCGCTGCGACTGGGTATGACGAGCGCTCGATCCTGGGCCCACCGCCGGCGATGGCCGATCGTCATCTCGACCCTGTCGTTGGCGCTGGGGCTCGCCTACCTCTTTTTCTGGAACCCGGTCGTCCATCACATTCCGGACTGGGCAGTTGCCGACGACCTGTGGGGCATCTTCCGGGGCGCGCATTACGTCGGATGGGGCGACATCGGCGGCGTGTATTCCGGACAGACCGGCGTCGTCGCCTTCCCCGGCATGGAGATCCTCCTGGCGCCCATCGCCATGCTCTCCGATCACTTGAGCCTGACCGAATCGTTCGGGTTCTGGATCGTGACCAGGCCGTCGGCTGCGCTCATGGTGGTTCCCGCCGAGCTGGTTCTCGGCTCGACCGTCTTGTTTGCCAGCGATGCTCTCGCTGAGCGCCTGGGCGTGGACTCGAGACGTCGGCGCCTCCTCTGCCTCTGGGTGGCTGTCATGGCCTGGCCGACGGTGGCGGTGTGGGGACATGCCGAGGACCTCCTGGCCGTTGCCTTGGCCATGTGGGCGATGACCGCCGTGCTCGACGGATCGTGGAGTGCCGCCGGTTGGCTCTTCGGCTTCGGCATCGCCTTACAGCCTCTCGTGGCGCTTCTGCTGCCCTTGTTCATCGCTGCCACACCCCTGGGAATGCGACTGTGGTTCGCCGTGCGAGCCTCCGCCCTCTCCGTCGTCCTCGTCGGCGCCGCACTGCTCACCGCTCCGTCGGCCACGCTGCGCACCATCCTCGACCAGCCGACTCCACCCTCCATGAATCACCCGACGCCCTGGGTGGCGGTGGCCCCGAAAGTGAACCCGGTGATGGCATTCGCTGACCATGTGAGTCGGGCAGCGACGGTCATCGCCTTCGTTGGGCACTCGGTGATCGTTCCGGCCACCGAGGTACCGAAACCGGTTGTCTACGTGGCTGGGGGTGCCGGTCGTCTCATTGACGTCGTCCTCGTCATCGCCATCGGGGTCTTCGTGGTCCGTCGGCCTCAGACGCCGATGGGCCTGCTGTGGCTGGCCGCGGCGGTGCTCGCCTCTCGCTGCTTCTTCGAGCCGGTCATGACCCCCTACTACCTGGCTCCGCCGCTCATCGTGTGCCTGATCGTGGCCTCGAGGCAGCCGCCGAAACGGTTCTGGGCCTGCGTCGCCTTGGCACTCGAGGTCACGGTGTTCTCGTACCACCACCTGGGTCCGTGGTCGTGGTGGCTACCCGTCGTGGCCAGCCTGAGCGGGATCCTCTTCCTCAGTCATCCCGGATCCGGTGAGCGCCGAACCTCGCCGACCGAGTCGGAAACCGAAGGGGCCGAAGGCTTCGGGCCGGCAGAGAACTCCATCGACGGCACGGAGGCGGTGGATCTGGCGTCTGTGGGAGTGCACTGACCGACGCTAGGGCGCAGAGCTTGCGGCGGCGCGGCGCCCGCCCGGCCTCAGGCGACGTTCGATGCCGTCGTCGGTAGAGCGCCGCTTACAGCGGCCCTGCGGTGTGCTTTCGTCCCGGCAGGAACTCCCGTGAAGTCTCGAGAGTGGCCAGGGCCTCGGCGACCACGAGCCGGGTGTCGGCCGGGTCGATGACGGCGTCCACGAATCCCCGCTCGGCGGCCTCCCAGGGGGTCAGGTAGCGCTCGGCGTACTCCTCGCGGAGGGCGGCCTGCTTTTCGGGGTCGGCCCGCCGGTGGAGGATCTGGACGGCGCCCTCCGCCCCCATCACCGCGATCTCGGCGCCGGGCCAGGCGAAGCAGAGGTCGTTGCCCAGGCCCTTGGAGTCCATCACGATGTAGGCGCCGCCGTAGGCCTTGCGCAGGATCACGCACACCCGGGGCACGGTGGCCTCCGCGTAGGCGAAGGCCAGCTCGGCGCCGTGGCGGATCATGCCCCGCCACTCGAGGTCCTTGCCGGGCAGGAAGCCAGGGGTGTCCACCAGGGTGACGAGCGGGAGGTTGAACGCGTCGCAGAAGCGGACGAAGCGCGCCCCCTTCTGCGAGGCGGCGATGTCCAGGGTGCCGGCCAGCGCCTGGGGCTGGTTGGCCATGAAGCCGACGCTGCGCCCGGCGATGCGTCCGAGGGCCGTCACCAGCTGGGGCGCCCAACGGGTCCACAGCTCGGTGATCTCGTGGTCGTCGTCAGCGAGCCGCTCGGCCACCCGGCGGACGTCGTAGGAGCTGGTGGCCCGGTCCGGTACGAGGGCGCGCAGTTCCTCGTCGGCCAGCACTCCGTCCGGACGGGACAGGTCCGAGTCGGCGGGAGCTCGTCGGTGTGGGCCGGGAGCATGCTCGAGGATGGTCGTCGACCTGCAGCCAGGGCGTCCGCCTCGGAGGCGGCCTCGAGGGCGCACAGGCCGCTGGACCGGGCGTGCATGGCCACCCCGCCCAGCTGCTGGATTCCGATGCGCACACCGGTGAACTCCTCGACCATGGCCGGGCCGGACACGAAGGCGTACGCCTCGGCGGTCATGACGGTGAGGTCGGAGAGTCCGACGAGGAGTGCCGGGCCCGAAAGGGCCGGACCCGGTGACCACCGTGACGAACGGCACCACGCCCGAGCAGGCGGCCAGGGCCCGCGCCGCCCGACCCCACCCGTGCAGTGAGGCCACGCCCTCCGAGACGTCCGCCCCGCTGGTGGCCAGGACGAGGACGATGGGCACCCGAAGGAGCAGGCCGCGGCGGCCGCCTGCCGCATGGTCTCGCCGTCCTCGAGGCTGAGCGCGCCCCGGCGCACGTCGGATGCCGTCCGCACCACCACGGCCGGACGCCCACCGAGCTCCTCGATGCCGGCCTGGATGCTCCCGGACACCCGGCGACGGAAGATCGGAGCAGTGGGGGCCTCGACCGTCATCGACCCATGCTAGGGAGCCACCGCCGTGTCCGGTCGTCAATCGTCAAGGTGCGCCGCCGTCGCTCGGTCGGCGGCGCGGGCCCGGTGCAGGGTCGCTGTCGCCCGCTACGGACCAGGCCATTCGCCCCTGCCGCCATCGGCCGCCCGCTGCCACCGCTGCCGCTGCCACCGCTGCCGCGGCCACCGCTGCCGCCGGCACCGCGGCCGCCGCCAGGTAGCCCCTCGCCCGGCTCCGCCCGGTGACCGGGTTCACGCGGTTCTGGACGTGTATCGAGTCATGCCCATCCGAGCCGGCTCCACCTGCGCCTCGGTCGTCAGCCGGCGGATCGCCGTCCCCGAGTGGACCACCGAGAGGGTCCACTACCGAGTCCGGCCTGCGGCTGCGCCGTCGGTCGGCCCGTTCGAAGGCGCGTTCGACGTCGGCCCACACCAAGGGCTCGTCGAGAGTGAGATCGTCGTCGCGAACGTGACGCACGGGCGAGCACCACCGAACCCACCGACAGCAGCACGATGAGCATGGTCAGCTTGGAGACGAACCCGGCCACCTGCTGGTCGGTGAGCGGGCGGACACCCGAGCGCGGCCTTCGACCGCGAGAACGTGTCGTAGAGGGGATGCCTCGAGAAGATGTAGACGAACGACAGGAAGGCCGGCACCACGGCCTGGAACACGAGATAGCCGAAGCGGACGACCGGCTTGGGTCGTTGGATGCCGGGGAGGCGGCCGATCACCGGGAGCCAGAGGACGAGGCCGGCGGCCAGGACGGCTCCGTCGAGCAGGCCGCGGGCCACCGCACTCGTGGCCTGGGCACGCACGAGTGGGGGGGTCATCGATCCGATCGACACGGCGGTCACGATCGCGACGGCCACCGGCGGCCGCTGGAGCTGGGTGAGGACGGCGTCGACGATGGTCGGCCGGGTGAGGTGAGCCAAGCACGTCGTCGGGAAGGCCGAGCACCAGCATCGGCGCCACCACCAGCATGAGGAGCAGCCGCTGGACGACCAGTGCGGTGAGCGACCAGTGGGCGGCCAGGTCGGCGAGTGGCCAGGTGAGGGCCAACACCACGCCAGCCGCCGCCACGGCGAAGCACCGGATGCGGCGTGGCGGCCAGATCACCGGTGCCGTGGCCGATCGCTGCAGCCGCCAGTGGTCGGCCACGACGGCCCCCACCCCCGCTGCCATCAGCAACCAGGCGGCCAGGTGCGGCTCCCAGCTGTACGGCCCTGGGCCGGCCGGCACCGTCAGCCTCCCTGACGGGGCACCGTAAATTGGCCGGAATGCCCCAACTCGACCGGCTCGAACGAGTCACCGACCTGTTGCTGGTGCTCCTCGACACCGGCCGGCCGCTGAGCCTGCGAGAGATCGCCGACCGGGTGCCCGGCTACCCCGAGGGCCACGACGCTCGTCGCCAGGCATTCGAGCGGGACAAGGCGCTCCTGCGGGGCGAAGGCGTCCCCGTCCTCACCGTGCCCATCGAAGGGGAGGACCAGCAGGGGTACCGCATCGACCCCGACTCCTACTACCTCCCCGACCTCGGGCTCGAGGCCGACGAGCAGGCCGCCCTCAACGTGGCCGTCGCCGGGGTCCACCTGGGCGAGCCTATCGGCCGGCGCGCCCTCAACAAGCTGGGCGTGGACGGCGAGTCGCCTGGTCGGGAGACCGTGGTACCGCTCGTCGACCTGCCCTCGCCCGACCAGCTGCCGGCGTTGCCGGTGCTCTTCGACGCCGTCCGCCAACGGGCGACGGTCACCTTCACCTACCGGGGCGATGCACGCCACCTCGACCCGGCGGCCATGCGCTTCCGGAACGGCCACTGGTACGTGGTGGGGTTCGACGTGGATCGCGGTCAGCCCCGGACGTTCCGGGTCGACCGGATCGAGTCGGCGCCGCGGCTCGGGGCGGCCGGGTCTGCCTCGCTGCCTGCATCGTTCGACCCCGATGCCGCCTTCGCCCCCGGACCGTGGCGCTTCGGCACCGGCGACGAGGTCGACGTCGACGTGCTGGTCGACGGGGCCGAGGCCGGCCGGGTCATCGCCGAGCTCGGTGCCGCTGCCGTCCACGAGCACCGTGAACGAGGGGCGGTGGTCGTCCGCCTCTCGGTCACCGACACCGATGCTTTGGTCACGTGGGTGCTCGATCTGCTCGACCACGCCGAGGTGCTGCGTCCCGAGCCAGTCCGCGCCGCCGTGGTCGATCGGCTGCAGGCCATGGCCGGATGATGCGCCCGGCGACGACCGGGCGCACGGGTCGGCGGAGAACTCCCTCATCCCGGCGGCCCACCGGCCCGTGATGGCGCACCGGCCCATGACGCGGCCTCCCGACACCGCCGGGCGCCTCCGCCGCCTGCTCGCCATCCTGGCCTGGCTGGCCCAGGTGCAAGAGGCGTCCATCGACGAGCTGTCCGCTCGATTCGACCTGCGCCCCGAGGCAATGGTCAGCGAGCTCGAGATGGCGGCCTGCTGCGGGCTTCCGCCCTTCACGCCGGACCAGCTCATGGAGATCGTGGTCACCGACACCACGGTGTCCGCCCGGCTCGGCGCGGCGCTGGCCCGCCCGCGGCGCCTCAGTCCGCACGAGGGGTTCGCCCTGGCCGCCTCGGCCCGGGCACTGCTGGCCACACCGGGGAGCGACGAGAACGGGGCCTTGTCGCGCGCCCTGACCAAGCTCGACCGGGCCCTCGGCGGCCAGGAGCTGCGGGTGGAGCTCGACAGCCCGCCCCTGCTGACCGAGGTGAAGGAGGCCACCGACGCCGGCACGCCGCTCGGCGTGACCTATTACTCGGCGTCCAGCGACCGCCTCACCGAGCGCGAGATCCTGCCCGTCCGGCTGTTCGCCTCAGAGGGGCATTGGTACGTGGACGCCTGGTGCGGGTCAGCCGGTGACATGCGCCGGTTCCGAGTCGACCGCATCTCCGAGGTGCGGCCGGCCAGCGGCGGGGGAGAGGGCGCCCACCCACCCGTCGGCGACGCCACCGGTGCCGACGCCACCGGTGCCGCAACCACCGGTGCCGAAACCACCGGTGCCGACTTCGCAGGCCGCCCGGATGGCGACTGCGGCCGCCGCCGGCCCGCAGCCCGGCGATCCCGGGTTCGCCGTCTTCGTGCCCGGCCCGGACAATCGACGGGTGCGATTGTCCTTGGACCCGGCCTCTGCCTGGTTGGTGGAGTCGGTGCCGTCGGCCGGACCGCCGGAGTCGGTGGTCGACGGCATGGAGGTCGAGGTGTTCGTGGGCGGGACGGCGTGGCTCGAACGCCTGCTCCTGCGGCTGGGACCTGGCGCCAGGGTGGTCGACCCGCCTGAAGACCGTGGGCTCGCCCGGGACGCAGCCCGCCGCATCCTGCGCCGCTACGGCGGGGACCTCGAGGCGCCCTCCGGTGCGGGAGCGGCTTGACCACCGCTTGCACCCGGCGCGTAGCATGCATCGAGATGATATGAGGGGCCGCAGAAGACTGCCCGGTGGGAGACGAGCGCTGGGCCCACAGTCGGAGCACGGTTGCTCAGGATCCACGTCGTGCGCCGGGGCGGCCACGACTACTACGTCGACGACCTCGTACCGGGTCGGGCTGAAGGCACGCTGTTGTCGGGCGAGCCTCCGGGCGGGTGGTGGGGCCGGGCGGCGGCCGACCTCGGCCTGCGGGGCACTGTCTCTACGGCCGAGTTCGCAGCCTTGCTCGAGGGGCGCCATCCGTCGAACGGCCGGCCGCTGCGGCACGAGCGGGCACGGGGGACGGCCGGCTTTGATCTGGCCTTCTGCGCCCCGAAGTCGGTGAGCGTGCTGCACCTCCTGGGCCCGGCCGAGATCGCCGCCGCCGTCGGGAACGGGCACGCGGCGGCGGCGGCCGATGCTGCCGACTACCTCGAGCGGGCGGCGGCAGGAGTGCGCCGGATGCGGTCCGGCCAGCAGGTGCGCCTCGGTGCGACGGGCCTGGCGTCAGCAGCTTTCGTCCACCGGACGAGCCGAGCACTCGACCCGCATCTCCACACCGGGTAGGGAGGACAGACCCCCTCCGGGGGGACAGAAGCGCACACCGGAGAAGACGGGTGGTCCTCTTCCGGGAGTCCCTTGGGAGGAGGCGGGGTCGGGAGCAGGCCGGGGGCGGGGTGGTTGGGGTGGACGTATGGGGGGCAATCAGAACTTCACTCGCCAGCATCTGTTGATTCGCCGGGGAACCGAGCTACGACAACTCGATTTTCGGCATCCGTGCCATACATGGTTCCGTAGGCCACCCGATCTCCCGGTGCAAGCGGAGGGTCATCCTGCCCAACGACCAGGTCCAGGGCGGTTGGACCGAACGACAGCAGGTGATCACGGAGTTTAGTGACAGGTATCGGCGACCTCAGGAAGTATTCGATCATTGGCCACAACATTTCCGCCCTATGGTCACCGCTGACCACCGCGAAGTTTCTCTGTACCAGCAGCTCGTGAAATCAACCGCGCCTCTCTGCCAGACCACGTGAACGACCCACTAACTGAACTGACATCCGTCACACGCGACATGCCTATCTCGCGTTCTAAGAGCTTGCTCACAAGTTCGGGCCGGATGGGATACGCAGATGGAGGTCGGGCAACGAAGGTCGGGGTGTCCATTAGCTCAGAAAAGAAATGCAACTCGACCGTGGGACACTCAGGGTCAATCTCCACTTGTCGAATAAACGCCTCAGCTTGGCATCGTGCTGGTTCCGAGGGATGAGGACATCACTGTTGTTAAATCGAAGGGAGGCGATGCCCTCATCCGACTCTAAGCAATCGTCGATGAGGGTCTCAACGGCTGACCAGTCTGGCTCTGGTAGTTCGCGCTCAACGTTCAGAGCAATGGTATGCAGACCGGTATCCGCATCTTCGATCGAACTTTCGCGGAGATAAGTCTCCAAGTCCTCTCCTCGTTGGAGCTGCCTCGCAGCGCGACCACTCTTCACAACGAGACCTTTTGGAGGCGGCTGGTTTTTACACTCAAGCACGACGATTCCCGTTGCGTTCCATCCGACCACATCGCCAATCCGAATCAAGTTGGTGAGGTCGGCAACAATGGGGACGAACCCTCCATCTAGCAACAGTTCGGCAGCATCCCATACCGCATCGAACGTCGATGATTGTCCCGCTAGTGCCGGTGGCGGTCCGCCCGGATGGCGGCCAAGAGACCTAATGGTGTGGCGAGGAATGAGCGACCAGACGAGATTGTCCGCGATCAAGCGCAAACACTTCCGGTGCCACTTCATCTTGTCTCGACTCATAGCCATCTGACTCTCAGCACGTACGTGCTCATCGAATAGTTCGCGTTGCCACGAAACGACGTTGCCTGTGCCTGGAAGCGCCGCGGACTCCTCAATGAGGGTTCTGCGCCGAGCAGTCAGTTCCTGTTCAATGTCATCGTCTCCTTGCATCGTTTCGCCATTCTCCCCGAACGGGATCAGGGCCCCGCCCTGTGCATTCAGACCGCCGCCGATCCGGTTCGGGGACAGCGGCGAGCGTCGTCCTCCGACCTGACGATTTCGCCTGGTAACCAGGAGGCCACTGCTGCAGGGCCCACATGTTTCCGTCGGGATCGCTGAAGTATGAGTAAAGAACTCCGCCCATGTCCTCGATGTCACTCAGCGCTATACCGCGCTCTGTCAGAGCAGCACAGGATGCAGCCATGTCTTCGACCACGAGATGAAGGTCTTTGATTGATCCAGGCGTCATGTCGGTTATGGGACCCATCCCGGTACCAAAGACAATGGCGCAGCTTGACCCCGGCGGTGTGAGCTGCACGACTCGCATCGTGTCCGTAACCTGGGTGTCGTGTACATTCCCGAATCCAGCTTGCTCGTAGAAGGCTTTCGCTCTGTCGACATCAGCGGTCGGAATGGGTACGAGTTCCAGCCGCATGTCTGGCACTGCCGTTTCCCCTGTCACTGATTCGACCTCCTCGATGATGTCACTGCGCTCAGCCTCCTGAAGTTCCACTGCATCCATCATGGCGGCTCCTTCGACTCTCAGCTTGCTGGTTGTTCTGACGCTCGACGAAGGCAAAAGTCATCGGTGATCGTTTAGCCAGCCTGCCCGGAAGTGCCGTTGTGGGCGTGTGGGGGGGGCGATTTGGATGGCGAAGGTAAAGAACTCGCTCTCTGTCTCGCCGTGGCCCCCCGATGGTTTGGGGTACCGCCTTCGGCCCGCTGGTCCTCTGTTCGGGCTCGTCATCGGCAATCCAACAACACCAAACAACCCTGGGGGCCAATTCGGCTCCGGCCGTGACGACCTTCATTTCGGCAGCTGGCATCGTTGTCGCGGCTGCAGTGGCAACGGCTGGCTACTTATTCACTCAGCGGCTTTCGCGAAACGAGCGGCTGGCTCAGCTATTCGCTGACTCGCTTCGACCTGTCGGGGAGTACCGAGGGTGCCCATTTGCGATCAGGCGTCGCCAGGCCGACGATGCTGTTACCCGGGCCAAGTTTGCGGACTGGCTTTCCCAAATGCACACATCCATGGACTACTACGTCAATCTGATCACACTCGAAGCGCCTGGTGTCGGGCCGGCATATCGCAACCTTGTAGATGTCCTGCGAAACGAGGTTGATCCCTACGCCAAAGACGCCTGGTTACACGAACCGGTCTCAAGTGATGCCGGAATGAACATGGAGCTGGGTAAGCAATACCCAGCTCCAAGGACATCGGATGCCGTAGAGAGGTGCCTCACTGCAATGGCTGCCGAGCTCCGACGGCTTAAGTGGCGCTAAAGCGGCGGGAGCCAACCGGACAACCGAGCAGGGAGCCAATCAGCCATGAGCACCGCATCACCGACCACCATCGTCGGCAACCTCAAACGCGACCCGGAGATCCGCTATACGCGCGAGGGCCACGCCACCAACCTCCCTCGGCGTGGCGGTGAACCGCCGATGTCAATATCGCCCACTGCTAAAGAATCTGGGTAGTTCTGTTAGAAGCGGGGCTCTGTTTTAGGAACTATCCAGTCGTCGTCGTCCTTCCACAAGACTTCGGTCGGATTCTTGGTTGAACGATTCTCGTCGTAGAAAGCACCCGTTGTCTTGAGGATCCGAAGGAACTGCCGCTTGCTGACAAGGTAAGAACCTTCCAGGTAATAACCTTTCCGGTGATAAGGCGGAAACTCCCAGGTCTGCCACCAGCTCTGGTCGAGCCGCGCAACCCGCGGAGCCCATTTGCAAGCCTCGATCCAAATGACATAACGGACCTCGGGGTCGGAGTAATCGGTCGACCAGTGGTGGATCCGGGGACACGGGATCTGATGCGCTTGATTGAGGCAGAAGCAGCTCGCAGAACCCAGCGCTTTTTGCAGGCGCAGGATCGCCATCACGACTTCGACGTCCCACTTCCCTTGGAGTTGAGCGATGTGATCGAGGCGGTCGAGAATTTTCTTGAACTGTTCAAGACGCTTGGCCTTGTGGGCCGGCCCCAGCTGCTGACAGGCGTTCAGGTGCAGGAGTACCAAGCCCGCAAGATCCCGAAGGACGTTAAGCGAGACCGCCGTGTCTTGTCCGTTCTCCAGAACCTCTTTGTGCTCGGGGCCCTTGCCCTCGTCGCTGAGGTCGCCTGCTTCTCATTCGCCGTTCTATAGAGCGCAACGTCGCTCCGGGTCGCGGCTAACTCCTGACGGGGCCAGCTCCATTGTCAGCCGGGCGATGACAGGCGCGTCGAACTCCGTCACGTTCGGCATCGTGGAGAAGGTGGGAATCTCCGCCACGATGAATCATCTCGGAGCTTTACCGGGAATGGTGGGCTGATCTGGTGGAACTCGGAGGGGCGATTGATCTCAACACCCTTCAATCTCGTGAGCCCGGGCCGCCCCGTCTCGATCCGGGTCTCAAGGTGAGCCTGGCAGACCAAATCCCACTTGACAGCTAGCACTATCTGGGATACCAAAAAGATGGACCTGGCGGGGGTGCTACATGTCTTGTTCCCAGAGGCGGCGGGCAACAGAATGACAAGCCGGTGGGGATTCCTAAACGTCCGGGTGCAGGCCCCCGGTACACCGAGCCGTATCTGTCGGAACTGGGCGAACCCTCTGCTTGTCATGGCCGTGGTGGCTGTTGTGGTCCTCTCATCCGTCCCGTCCGCTGCAACGGTTACCAGCAGCAAACCCAGAAGGTTGCACGACGGCCCGGCTCATTCGACCGGTGCTCCGAGCCACCTTGAGTCGGGCCTGTCGGCCGTCCACGCGGCGAAGTTGGCGGGTTCATCTTCTGGTTCCGACGGGACACTCTGGACCTGGGGCGACAACAGCGGGGAGAGCTGGGCGATGGCAACACCACCAGCAGCGATGTCCCCGTGGCTGTGACTATGCCGAGCGGCATCACCTTCACCGCTATTTCTGACGGCTATGGCCATGGGCTGGGATTGGACACGCACGGTCGGGCTTGGTCGTGGGGGACCAATAACGAGGGACAGCTGGGCGATGGCAACACCACTAACAGCGATGTGCCTGTGCCTGTGAATATGCCTAGCGGCGTCACCTTCACCGCAATCTCTGCCGGAGACGGCTTCAGCCTGGCACTGGATACGCTTGGTCGCGCCTGGTCATGGGGGTGGAACTCAGTCGGGCAGTTAGGGATAGGACCGACGGGAAACAGCGATGTGCCCGTGGCTGTGACTATGCCAAGCGGGGTAGCTTTTACCACAATCTCTGCCGGCGCAGGCTTCAGCCTTTCCCTCGATACCGAAGGTCGCGCCTGGGCGTGGGGTGGCAACAATTTTGGGACACTCGGCGATGGTTCCTTTTCGGACAGTTATGTGCCGATCTCTATGAGTATGCCGAACGGCATCAATTTCAGCTCTGTTTCAGCCGGAGGTGATATTGGGCTAGCCCTCGACACAAAGGGCCGGGCCTGGGCATGGGGAAACAACATTAATTCCGCATTAGGTGATGGGATCACCGGCGGCCAAACTGACGTGCCCGTGGCGGTCACCATGCCACTGGGAACCACGTTCAGCGCAATCTCCACAGGGGGACCCCTCGGCTTAGCCCTGGACACGAGTGGTCAGGCGTGGGCCTGGGGAGACAATAGCTTTGGCGAATTGGGGGACGGCACCAGCACCACGGCTAGCGCTGTGCCCGTGGCAGTAAAGATGCCAAGCGGAACCGTGTTTACGGCCATCTCCGGGGGCGAAGGAAATGGCTTGGCCCTCGACACTCACGGCGAGGCCTGGGCGTGGGGGTCCAACCTCTTTGGCGAACTCGGGGACGGAACTAACACCGGCCCTGAGAAGTGCTATAACGCAGACCCCTGCAGCACGGTTCCCGTCCCAGTCAATATGCCCGGGGGAATTACCTTTGTTGCCGTCGCTTCGGGCCAGTCTTTTGGCCTCGCACTATCTGCGACTACAGGACAACCCCTCACGATCACCGGCCCACTGCCCCAGCCTCTGCTCGGCGTCCCCTACACAGCCAAGCTCAGCGCAGTCGGCGGGACCGCCCCATATCGGTGGTCTGTCCTCTCGGGAAGTCTTCCATCGGGGCTGAGCCTGAGTCGATCTGGTCACATCACCGGAACGCCGTCGACAGCGGGTGTCTTTGAGGCCGACGTCCAAGTCCAAGACGCAACTGGTCAGGCGGTCTCGACGAATCTGTTCTTGACGACGAAACAGCCGACCTACTACCTCACGGGGGAGACCATCGTTGCCCATTTGGCTCAACCATTTCACAACGAGGTCGCCTTTCTCGTGACCGATGGCATCGCCACCGCCTCCGACTTCTCTGCCAGCATCGCCTGGGGTGATGGAACAACCTCGGCGGGAACCGTCGTCGCCGTTTCCCGTTCCGAAGAAGCAGGGTTAGCCGCAGGCGGCTTCACGGAGTTCAAGATCCTCGGATCACACACCTATCCGGACACACTGACGTCCAAGACCACAATCACCGTTGATTCACCACAGTTCGGGGAAGAAGTCTCGCCCGGCGGGGTGCTCGTCGTGGGGAAGGCTCCAACCGGGAACTTCAGTGTTCTTCCTGTAAACCCCACTACGTGGTCGATGGTTGCTCTTGACAATCCGGCCAATGTCGCCTCCTATTTCGTACCGGCCGTACCCAACAAGTATCAAAATCGGGTCAAGGAATATGTGTGGCACTTCGGTGATGGAGCAGAGGTCATCGACGAGCCAAACAATGCCCGTCATATGCTCGCGTTAGCTCAGTCCCTGGCGCAAAATCCAAACGATATGACCCTTCGGAACGACGCGTACCTATCCGGAATGATTCCCGCCAGCATGGTCGCGCTCGGCACAACTGCCAGCCCTGACGCCGACATCATCTCGATGATGAATAGCTGGCTTAACGAGTTTCCGTTCCACATCGTCCCGCATGTTTTCACAAGCGTCGGCTCCGTTCCTGTGGCCCTCACCGAGACGGACGCCGCGAATCAGACTGGGACCGGCACTCAGTCCATCACTGTCCTGAACACATGCAATCCAGCCCTGATGGCGCTCGGATTTGCGAACCCCGTCCTCTTAGGGCTGACCACCTGCGAGGCGCAGCAGGGACTGGCATTCCTTACGACGTTCAATCGATCTCCGGACTACCTCTCGGTGAGCTTTACCAAGGGTGCGGACGTCGTCAGTGGAGGGGTAACGGTCTCAGTTACCCACACGGGCGAGATATTCGTGACCTCTGGAGGGGCGGTCGGAGTGGATCCATCCCTGAACCCGGGCGAGGTGGTTTCGGTAAGTTCGGGATACGTCGGCACGCCGGCCACGAACCCACTGAGCGATCCCGTAATCAACAACTTCCTGACGGGACCCGGGCTCGGTGTGGAGATCGATCTCGGCCCCGGCAGTTTCACCTTTGCGGACCAGCTAGACGGGACGTTTGGAGAAACCTACGGAATCAGCGGACAACTGGCCTTAGGAGTAACAGCAGGACTGAGTTGTGGAGTCGATCTCGGAAAGCCTCCATTTCTGAATTTCAGCTGGGATAACACCATTGGCAGTCACGGTTTGTTCCCGACCAATTTCACTGTCGATCAGTTGACGACATCGATGTCGCAGAATCTTGCACGCCTTTTGAAGTTGGCTCTGGGCATACAAACGGTTGCGTCAGGACACTGTCAGTAGCGTCTCAAACGACGGGCGCAGCTTGTTCGCACAAGGAATAGTTGGGCCGGAATGAACGGTACTAGCCCAGTATTAGCCCTGAGCTAACGGCGGGCTGACGGGGGGGCGTTTCGCCACCCATGCCCACCCCAACCACCCCGCCCCCGGCCTGCTCCCGACCCCGCCTCCTCCCAAGGGACTCCCGGAAGAGGACCACCCGTCTTCTCCGGTGTGCGCTTCTGTCCCCCCGGAGGGGGTCTGTCCTCCCTACCCCGCATCTCCACACCCATGTGGTGGTGGCCAACGTGGCCCAGGGAGTCGACGGGCTCTGGTCGACCCTCGACAGCCGCCGCCTGTTCCGTCACGGCCCCGCCGCCCAGGGCGTGTACCACGCCCGGCTGCGGCACGAGCTCACCTGCCGCCTGGGCGTGGCCTGGCACCTGCATCCTTCCGGGATGGGTGACGTGGCCGGCGTCGACCCCACTCTGTGCCGGCTGTTCTCGGGACGATCGGCGGATGTCGACGAGCACGTGTACCGGCGATCGGCAGCCCGGTCTCTGGACCTGCCCGCCTCGAGGGGCATCGCCGCCCTGGTGACCCGGCCACCGAAGGATATGAGCCGGACCGTCGACGACCTGGCCGGCGAGTGGCGCGCCCGCGCCCGCGAATGGGGGTTCCCTCCGAGCGAGCTCACCCGGGTGGTCGGCCTGGGTCGGGCCGGTCGGTCACCGGGACCGGGCGGGAACCGGCGTCGGAGCGACGACTCGGCCCCGCCACCGAGATCGGCGTGGACCCGGACCGTCTGACCCGAGGCGTTGCGGGAGCTTGCCGCCACCGAGCGCTCGCTGGCCCGGCGTGACCTCGTGGCCCAGGTGGCGGCAGCCTGCCCGACGGGAGCCCCGGCGGTCGCGCTCGAGGCCGATCACCGACCACGTGGTCGAGGGCCTGACGTCCAGTCCGACGGACCGAGCGCTGGCGAGCCCGGGACCTGGCCGAATCGGTCGAGCGGCGGCAGGGGCGGACCGTGGTGCCGGTCGACGCTGGGCTCACGTCGACCAGGACCGCGCCGCCAGCCGTGGCCTCGACCGGCAGTCGGCGGCTTGCAGCCGCCGCCGACCCGGCCGAGCCGTTCACCCGAGCTCGACGGTCGTGGGCTCTCGCGTTGAAGGCACAGGCGGAGCCCACTCGGGCTCGCATGCCGGATCGGATGGCGCGCGGTTCAGCGGTCGATGCCCGTCGGGCCCGGCGGCGACCGCTCGGCGCCCCGGGTACCGATCCGATGGTGTGGAGCGCGCTCCGCTCCGCGCAGCGACCGCCATGGCTCGGTGCAGTGCGAGGGGGCGAGCGGCACCCACGAAGGCCGATTGCGCTCGTCGAAGGCGACGGCATGGCCCGGCGCCCCCTGGGCGATCACGTCCACGGGCAACCGGCGTCGCCATTGCGTCGACACGCTCTCGCTCACGTGCGGGCGCCCACCGGTCACGAGATCCACGACCGGATGATCGCCCAGGCTGCGGCCGGCGCTCAGCGTGCGCGTGGGCACCTCCTCCTCGCCGGCCAGCTGGGACAGCGCCTCGAGCGTGCGCACGTCGCCGATGCCGGGCAGAACCACGGTGGTGCCGAACAGCGAGGGGAAGCCGTCGGCGTGGACCGGCCAACGGCGCCTCGCCTGGGTGAGGTCCTGGAAGCAGGCCAAGGTGGTCACACCCTGGCCGCCACCCTCGCTGATCATGGCAGGGAGGTCGGGGAGCGGCGCGATGTTGGCCAGCTCGTCGAGGGCGAGGAGCACCGGTCGGCGTGTCCCCTGTCCCGCGGGCGCGTGCAGCCTCCTCGTAGGCGGCGCGTCGGATGTCCTCGAGGAGTCCGACCACCATGGGAGCCACCAGCGACTGCCGGTGGGCGGGGGCGGCGATGTAGACGGTGTCGGAGGACCGGACGAAGCGAGCGGGATCGAAGGTCGGGTCGGTGGTGGCCCGGAGGGCCTCGTGGGAGCGGAATCCGGTGAGGGCCCCGGAGGCGGTCGACCAGATGCCGCTGAGCTCGCGCTCGTCGGTGGCGATGATGCCGTCGAGGAGGTTGCGGGCCAGTTCGGTGGCTCGGCCGGGAGCACCGGCCAGGATCTGCTGGGCGGGAAGCGCGATCCGCCGGTCCACCCAGGTGAGGACGGTGCGCATGTCGCCTCCGTCGAGGGCGGCGGCATGGAGCAGAGGAGCGAGGAGGGCCTCGGCCCGCTCTGTCCAGTGCGAGTGCTCTGGACGCCGGTCGCCGGCGCCGTGACCAGGCCCACCGGTGGCCACGAGCGCCTGTGCGGTGGTCAGCGACCCGAGCCAGGTGTCACAGCTCTGCACCGGTGACCAGCGGATCTCGGGTAGGCCGCACCTGCCGGCCACCGAGCCTGTCGGGTCGAAGACGAAGCAGCTCACCGACCTCCGAACGGGCGGACACGGTGGCGTCGAGCACGTCCGGCTTGGTCGATGTCGACACCACGGCACCGTCGGCGGCGAGCACGTTGGGGATGATGATCGAGGTCGTCTTCCCCGAACGCGGCGGCCCGAGCACCATCACCGAATGCTCGGCCGCGGTGAAGCACCAGCCTCGACGGTCGTGCCCGAGATACACGCCGCATCCGCGGTCGCGGAGCGCGTCAAGGACGCCGCGATGGCCGAATTTGGGCTCTTCGGACGAATTTCGCAAAAAAATTTCTGACACGGTGAACGGGTCCTCAGATGCTCGATGGCGCCGGCGGCTGCGTTTGTTCGTCGCAGCCACGAAGGACGACGGATCACCGTTGTCGTGAAGAATCCTTGCAAACAAACGGTTTTTTGTCCATGACCGATCGACAGCAATGTCGCGCTCGACGCGGATGATGCGGCTCGACGTGGTCGCGGAGCTCACTCTCACGTCCGTCGGCCCGGTGCCCGGTGCGCGGCACAATGCTTGACCTGAGGCGCGAATGCCATTTTGCTGTACAGATGGCGTATCGCTGAGGAGGGCGATCGTGAACAGGTCTCAACTCGTTCGAGCGGTGAGCGAGACGACGTCATCGTCTCGTCGCGCCGTCGAGGACTTGGTCGAGACTCTGTTTGGAGTGATCATCTCCGAGGTTCGGTCCGGACGAAAAGTCACGGTCGTCGGGTTTGGCTCGTTCAACCCGATCGATCGGGGTCCCCGTGTGGGTCGCAATCCACGGACCGGTGCAGTGGTACCGATCCCTGCGTCGAAAGGAGTCCGGTTCGCCACCGGTTCGGCGTTCAAATCGGCGTTGAACCCCAAGGAGGAAGAAGCGATGGCAGTCAAAAAGGCAGTACGGAAACGCTCGGCCAAGAAGGCGCCAGCTCGCAAGACGGCGGCTCGGAAGTCAACGGCCAAGCGCACGACGAAGAGGGCTCCGGCTCGCAAGTCGACGGCCAGGAAGTCGGCCAAGAAGTCGACGGGCCGGAAGCGGGCAGCCAAGAAGGCGACCGCCCGCAAGTCGACGGCCAGGAAGTCCACGGCCAAGCGGACGGCCAAGAAGTCGCCGGCCCGCAAGTCGACCGCCCGCAAGCGGACGGCCAAGAAGGCCCCGGCCCGCAAGCGGACGGCCAAGAAGGCTCCGGCCCGCAAGACGGCGGCCAGGAAGTCCACGGCCAAGCGCGCCACCAAGCGGGCTCCGGCCCGCAGAAGGCGGGCACGCAAGGCCTGAGCGAGCATCAGGGTGAGCAGGGGTCGGATCCGGCCCCTGCTCACCGGCTGCTCCGCTCCGGCGGTCCCTCGTGGAGTAGGGGCCGCGGTCAGACCCGGTCGATGAGGTGGAAAGCCTCGCCGACCGGCAGCCCGGCCAGCGACCCGTGGTCGGCCAGCTGCCGACGGACGCGGTCGGCGAAGGCAGCCGTCGCCGCCCTTCGGTCCTCTTCCGACTGGCCGGGCGCGATGCCCATGGTCGACTCGAGCTGGCTGCGGTGGCAGAGCAGCGCCTCGACCTTGACCGCCTCGAACCCGTGGCGTCCTCGACGTGGTTGGGCTCGTCGGCTTCCCACAGCAGGATCCGGGTCTGGCCGATGGGCGCTGGGCCGATGTCGGGGAAGAAGTGTGGGTCGCGGGCAGCGACGACGGCGTCGATGGCCAGGATAGCCGGCCGCCCGGTGGTCGGGGTGCAGCCGGTATCGCCGCCAGGGATCGTGGGCGAGCACCACGTCCGGCCTGAGGCGGCGCAGGTGGGCAACGACGCTCCGTCGCTGCGGGTCGTCGTTCCGCAGCTCGCCGTCGACCTCACCGAGGAACAGGACTCGGTCGCCGTCCAGCGAGGCGCCCGGTCGCCCGTCGATGACGGCGGCCGCGGCCCGGCACTCGTCCTGGCGTGTGGTGACGAGCGTCGCCGGATCGGCCTGCGCATCCCAGGTCCCCTTGGATCCGTCGGTGAGGACCAGATGGTGGACCGAGCACCCGCCGCGCTGTGCCCAGCGGGCGAG
This sequence comes from uncultured Acidimicrobiaceae bacterium, assembly GCA_963756195.1. Taxonomy (GTDB): domain Bacteria; phylum Actinomycetota; class Acidimicrobiia; order Acidimicrobiales; family RAAP-2; genus CAVSNH01. The sequence continues at coordinate 24,343 of CAVWMT010000001.1, read as the reverse complement.
GGTCGCACCGCACCCGAATTCGATGTCGTCGGGGTGGGCGCCGATGGCGAGTGCCCGCGACGGCACGGAGAGCCCTCGTCGTGATCGACCCGGTCAGCGGCAGGTCGCCGACCGGCAATCCTGGCTCTCGTGGCTCGCCATCTGCCGGCGCTCACCGGGGCTCGGGGCCCGTGGGCCACCGGGACCACGTCGGCGGGCTCGTCCACGTCCCAGGCGAGGTCGGGCCGATCGAGGACGCGCACGCCGATGCCGATGCGCTCGGCTTCGACCCGGTGGCGGGCGAAGGAGCCGGGCCCGTAGGAGAACCGGAAGCCCACGCCGGTGGGCAGGGCGATCACGTTGGTCCCGTTGCCGTACCGGTCGGGCACGAGCGTGATGCCAGGGCCCAGCCCGACCATGGCCAGGTTGGCGGCGCGGGGAAGATCGGCGTGGGCCACGGTGACCTGGACGACGCCGGCCGCGGTCAGGTGGTCGACTCCGGCCTCGACGGCGCCGTTCAGGCCCCGACCCGGCTCCCACACGACCAGGGCGCCTCGCCGCCGGGCCCAGGCCGCCACCTCCGTGTCGTCGCACACGACGGCCACGGGGAGCGGGGCAGCGGCGTCCACCACTCGGTCGGCCATCGAGCGGGCGAGCGCGGCGCGCGCTGCCGGTTCGAGGGCGGCGTGCAGGCGACCCTTGGCGTCGTCGAAAGACTTGACCGGCACCAGGACGGCGCGGGCGCCGAGAGGCTGTCTCCATGCCCCGGGCGACGACCGCGACCCGGCGGGAGGCACCGAGCCAGTGTAGGCAGGACTTCGGCCACTCATTCCCGTTGTCTTAGGGTGTACGGCGGTGCCCTCACGCTCTGCACCACCCGGCCCGCCCGGCGGACGGTGCCACCCCTGAGGACAGCCGAACGCGCCCGAACGAGTCCGGCGCGCCACGGCCACGAGTCCGGCGCCGACGAGCCGAGCGCGACGCCGAGCGCAGCCGAAGCCCTCGCCCGGGTCCGAGCCGTCCTCCTCGGCCTCGGGTGCACCGAAGAGGAGATCGACCGGGCGGTGGAGGACGATGTGGTCGACCTCCTGGTCGTCGACCGCATGCTGGTTCCCGACCAGCCACCGGCTGACCCAGGCCGAGGTCTCGGCCCACACCTCGATCCCGGCCGAGGACGCCCGCCGGTTCTGGCGCGCCCTCGGATTCCTCGACGTGGGTGACGACGACCCCGCCTTCACCGACATGGACCTCGAGGCCGTCCGCACCTTCCAGGGCATGGTGGCCATGGGCCTCGTGGACACCGAGGCGGCGGTGCAGATGGCCCGTGTCATCGGAACGTCGATGGCCCGCATCGCCGAGGCCGAGGCGGCACCCGGGGCAACCCCGTTCGTCACGTCCTCGGGTGACAGCATCATCGATGCCGACCGGTTCGCCGCCGGGGCCTCCGAGTCGATCCCGGCCATGGCCCGGCTGCTCGAGTACGTCTGGCGCCGCCATCTCGCAGGCCGCCACCCGGCGGGCCATGCTCGTGCGGGCGCGGGGGCTGGGCGAGGGGACCCGGCCGGTGATGGCGGTGGGGTTCGCCGACATGGTCGGCTTCACCGTGCTCAGCCAGCACCTCGGTGACGCCGAGCTGGCCGCCATCGTGGCCCGCTTCGAGGAGCTGGCCCACGACACGGTGGTCGCTCTCGGCGGCCGGGTGGTCAAGATGATCGGCGACGAGGTCATGTTCGTCGTCGAGAGCCCCGTCAACGCCGCCCGCATCGGGCTGAGCCTGGCCGAGGCCTATGCCGGTGACGAGCTGCTCTCCGACGTGCGAGTGGCCCTGGCCGTCGGGCCCACTCTCGTCCAGGAGGGCGACCTCTACGGCCCGGTGGTCAACCTGGCCAGCCGGCTGGTGGCCGTCGCCCACCCCGGCACGGTGCTCGTGTCCGACGAGCTGCGCACCGCCCTGGTCGAGGACGGTGGCGGCGAGTTCGAGACGCACCCGCTCCGGCCGCGCACGCTGAAGGACATCGGCCGGGTCCAGGCCTGGAAGCTCATCCGTGCCGGCAGCGAGCCGGGGGCGGACCGCCGCCGGAACGTGCGTTGGGAGCGCCTCTCCGAGGTCCTGAGCCAGCTCGACGACGTGCGCGACCGGGGCGAGCGTGTGGTCGTCGAGCGGCGGTCGCAGGTCCAGCGTCTCCGACGGGAGGCTTCCGGCGCCCGCTCGGCGGCGCCGAGCCGACCTCCGACGGGTCGGCATCCGACGGTCGAGCGCACCTGACGCCCTCAGCCGATCTGCGCCCTCGGCCGAGCCGGCTCCCTCAGTCCCCGTCGAGCCGGGCGGTGGCGATGCCGAAGCCGGCCAGCGGGAATCGGCCCTCGAAGGGGACGCTGGGCCCGACCTCGTAGGTCGACGAGCCAGCCCGAACGCCCGGGCACCTCGACCTCGGTGGGCTCGGACCGGGGATTGAACACCCGGATCTCGAGCTGGCCGGCCTGGCGCCGGAGCGAGGAGACCTCGGCGCCACCGACACGAGAGAGCGGATCCCCTCCCGGTCGAGATCCGCCCCCGAGACTGGCCACGGTGGCCAGGGGCACCAGCACGTCGTCCGCCGCCCGGTAGGCGGCTCCGATGTCGTCGCTCTTCACCAGGGCGTAGCTGGCCTCGATGGGCCCCACCAGCTGCGGACCCTCGACGGGCAGCAGGGGTCCGGCCGGGAAGGGACGGGTGGTCATGCCGAGCCGCGACAGCATGCCCGTGGCGCGGAGCAGGGTGAGGGCCAGCGTGGCGGCGGCACGGCCCCGCCGACCGGACGGTCCTTCCTGGTCGATCGACGTCGACGAGCTCGTATTCGAGCAGACCTTCGTGGACGACGGTCAGCCCGCCACTGGCCACGAACCGACGCGACGGGAAGGTAGGCGTCGGGGTCTCCGCCGGCCGCCCCTCGGCGGTCAGCCCCCGCTCGACCACGGTGAAGGCGCACTCGGCGTGCGAGGAGGTGGCCGGATGGGGCAGGGGCAGGTGGACACGCAAGCGGTGGTCACGCGACGGGTTGGTGAACGAGGTCCGGACCCGGACGACGGCCTCCTCCGCCCTCACCTCGATGGCGGTGGTGACCTCGACCGCCACCGACCCCACCCGTGCACTCTTGGCCTCGTCCACCCGCTCGGGCCACCGGTAGGTGGCGGCCACCTCGACGATGGCCCGGACCGGGCCGCGTTCGGTCACCGTGACGGCGACCTTCTCCGGGCGGTCCACCATCGTGTCCCGCAGGGGCGGCGAGTAGTTGTAGGTGTCGCCGAAGTCACCGCCGTCCACCAGCCGGCCGTAGCCGGGGATCCCGTCGATCGAGAAGGTGCCGTCGGTGGCGTCGACCACCACGGTGACCAGCCCGTTGGCCATCACGGGCCGCGGATCGCTCACCCGTCGGACCCGCTGGACCCGCTACCCGCTGACCCGCTGGCCGAGTTCCCGCCGTCGGTGACCGTCACCGGGTGGGCCAGCGGCTCGGGCGCGAACGCCGCCCATCCGAAGCCGGGGACGACGCCCTGGCGGGCCAGCAGGCGCCGGACGGGCGGCTGGTCGATGGTCAGGCGCACCTCGGTCTCCGGCCGGGCCGTGAGCCGGGTGAACAGCTCGCGCTTCACCTCCTCGATCGGGGCTTCGTCGCAGGGCTCGCTGCCCACGGTCACGGCGATGTCGAGCCCGGTTTCGTCCTCCTCCAGGCTGGCGCCGGTGATGTAGGCGTCCTCGGCGATGCGCGTGCCCTGGATGAGGCCGAGCATGGTGCGCACCGACTCCCCGTCGAGGGTCACGCGGCCGGGCAGGCCCGAGTGCTCCGACAGCACCTGGACGTCGGGCCCGGGAAGGCCGCTGGCCGGCACCACCACCTCGACCATCCCGCCGCGATCGCAGGCCGCGGGATTGACGACCACGGTGCCCGGATCGGCCATCGACCGGGCCAGGGCGCCGGAGGGACTGGTCGGTCAGGCCCTCACCGATCTGCCGGGCCTCGGCGTAGCGGTGGAGCACGGCGTCGGTGACCTCGTCGACGGAGCAGGCGCACACCGAGTCGTGGGCGGCGTTGCGCAGGACGAGCTTCCAGGCGAGCTCGAGGTAGGCGTCCGGCCAGTCGGCCGCCGGCCGGAACAGCGCCGAGAGGGGTTCGGCCAGCCGCTCGAGCGCCCGCTCGGCCCGGGCTGCGGCCACCTTGACGTCGACCCGGTTGGAGGCCACGCCCATGAGCAGGTTGGCCCGCCACCCCGAGCGCAGCTCGCCGCACCACGTCGGCAGCGGCGTCGCTCGATGCGCCGGCCAGGTACTCGGCGAGCGAGGTGATCTCGAGCTCCAGCTCCGACTGCATCTGGTTCACCTCGGCGACCACCCGTCCGAGCCAGGGCTGCGGGTGCTGGTGGTCGGTCCCGTTCATGACCAGCATCGGCTCACCGTCGCCGAGGAAGGGACCGAACTCGTCGACCAGGGAACGCAGCCGACGGAGGAGGCTCTTGGCGTCGTCGGGGAGGGCGGCCCCGTTGCCGTATCCGGCCACGAGGTACTCGGCCCGGACGGCCGAGCCGTCGGGGGACTGCCAGACGAAGGCGGTGCGGTCCACCGCCGAGGGCACGCCGCGCCAGACCACGGCATGGGAGAAGCCGGCCTGGCGGAGGATCTGGGGCATCTGGGCCACGTGGCCGAACATGTCGGGCAGGTAGCCGACCTCCATGGGACCGCCGAAGGCCGTGGCCCGGCGGATGCCGGCCTGGAGGTTGCGAACGATGGTCTCGCCCGAGACCAGGAACTCGTCCATGAGGATGTACCAGGGGCCGAGCGAGATGCGGCCGGCGGCGGCCAGTTCCCGCAGCCGGCCTTCCGCCTGGGGCCGGATCTCGAGGTAGTCGTCGACCACCGCCAGCTGGCCGTCGAGGAGGAACGACCGGTAGGCGCTGTCCCGCTCCATCTGGTCGAGCAGGTCGTCGACCAGGCGAACCAGCTCGAACCGGAACGTCTGGAACGGCGCGTACCACTCACGGTCCCAGTGGGTGTGGGGAACGATGGCGACCCGCCGGGGGCCGCCATCGGGGGACGCTGCTGCTGGTGGCCCCGCCCCCGGTGGCCCCGACCCGGGCCCGGGGGCCGCGGCCGCGGTCACGGGGTCAGCGGGCCGTGCTCCGCCTCGTAGGCCTTGAGCTCGCCGACGAGGCGCTCGGCATCCGCCGTGATCGCGGCGGTACCGCGGCCGGCCTGATCGGCCCAGACGGCGGCCCCGAGGTCATGCAGCAGCGTGTCGGCCCGGTGCTTGGCCTGAGCTGCGTCGAGCTTGGCCTGGCCCGTCTTGGCCGCCTCGGTGGCCTTGGCCAGTCCCGTCGTGGCCTGCTCCTTCATCCGGTCCATGAGTCCCATGTCGTCTCCCTTCGCTGGTGCTTCCGTTCGTACTCCGCTCGTGCCTCTTCTTCGTCACCACTCGGCGGCGGGATCCCGGTTGCCCGGTGGCGTCACGCCGACGTGCGCTCTGTGCTCGTGGGCCCCTCGCTCGCCTCTCTGTGCCGGACGTGCGCCAGCTGCCGGTGCCCCGTTCGCCGGAACGAGACCACCCGTTGTGACCAACGCCTGTCCGGCCGAGGTTTCAGCTAAGACTACGACGTGGCGAACGAGGGTGGTGGTGTCCCGCTGCGCCACGCGGCCTGCGGCTGCGACCGGCCCGGTTTCGTCGCCGTCGGTCTCGTCGACCCTGGCGGACGCCGTCGGTGCTCCGTCCCTGGTCCGACCACCTCGCCCCGGGGGACCGGCGGACGGCCGCCGACCTGGCCGCCGAGGGAACGCTGGTCCATGCCTTCCTGCGGCGCTGGGCCGAGGCACCGGGTGCACCGCTGTGGCTGGAGCCGGGTCGAGACGGCGGCCGCTGGTGGACCAACGCCGCCTTCGAGGACGCCACCCGGCGGGCGGCCGGCCGCCTGCTCGGTGCCGGGCTCGAGCCAGGCGACCGGGTCGTCTGGTCGACGGCACCGTCGGTGGACGCCCTCGTGGCCCACGTGGCCTGCCTGCGGGCCGGGCTCGTGGTGGTGCCGGTCAACCCCGCCTATTCGCAACCCGAGATCGCCTCGGTGGTCGCCGTCACCGGTCCTCGGGGGGCGATCGTGGACGGCGACGACCGGGCGCGGTGGGTCCGGGAGGCGGCCGGCGGACGACGTGGTCGTGACCGGTCCCGGCGTCGACCTGCCCGACAGCCCCGCCGAGGCCGTCGACCGGGTCGTCCCCGACGATCCCGCCCTCATCGGGATGACCTCGGGGACGACCGCGGCACCCAAGGGGGCGTTGCTCTGCCATCGTCACCTGCTCGCCGCCACCGAGTCGTTGCGCTGGGCGTGGCGATGGGACCCCGAGGACCGTCTTGTCCACTGCCTGCCGCTGTTCCACTCGCACGGGCTGTGCGTGGGCGCCTACGGCACCATGCTGTCCGGTGCTTCCGCGGTGCTCCTCGGTGCCTTCGACCCGGCACGCGTGGCCGAGGCCGCCCGGCGGGAGTCAGCCACGCTGTTCTTCGGCGTCCCCACCATGTACCACCGGCTCGTGACCTCGGGCGCCGTCGCCGACCTGCGCGGTCTCCGCCTGTGCGTCTCGGGCTCGGCCCCGTTGTCCGCGGCCACTGCACGCCGAGGCCAGCGCCGCCCTGGGCTCGCCCGTCCTCGAGCGCTACGGCATGACCGAGACACTGATGATCACCTCCAACCCCTACGACGGGGAACGCCGGGCCGGCACGGTCGGCTTCCCGCTGCCCGGCGTCGAGGTGCGCCTGGGCATGACCGGCGACTCCGACGGCCGACGAGGAGCTCGGCGAGGTCCTCGTCCGCGGTCCGAACGTGTTCGACGGCTACGTCGGGAACCCGGCGGCCACGTCGGAGACCTTCGTCGAGGCGGAGGACGGCGGTCAGCCGTGGTTCTCGCACCGGCGACCTCGGAGTCGTCGAGGAGGGGAGCCTGGTCATCCGCGGCCGATCGAAGGAGCTCATCATCTCCGGTGGCTACAACGTGCACCCTGTCGAGGTGGAAGAGGCCCTGGCCGCATGTCCGGGTGTGGCCGACGTGGCTGTCTCGGGGACGCCCTCCGACGAATGGGGCGAGGTGGTGACCGCCTGGGTGGTGGCCGACGGACGGCCACCCACGCTCGAGGATCTGACGCGGTCGGTGGCCGCGTCGCTGGCTCCCTACAAGCGGCCGCGGGTGGTGCACATCGTGGACGCGCTGCCGCGCAACGCCATGGGCAAGCTGGTGCGCAGCCGGCTCGGCACCGACCTCGGCACAGAACTCGGCGGCGAGCTCGGCATGGGACGTCGGGCATGACGGCCGGGGCCTCGCGTCCGCTACCTGACGACGCCGTCGAGCGCGCCGCGCTCGCCGAGGGCTTCGGCCTCGTCGCCGGCGTGGACGAGGTCGGCCGGGGGGCGTGGGCCGGCCCGGCGTCGGTCGGTGTCGTGGTCTACCGGCCCGACGCGCCACCTCCCGACGGCCTGCGTGACTCGAAGGAGGTGCCGGAGGACGATCGTGAGGCCCTCTATCCCCTCGTGACCCGCTGGTGCGTCGACTGGTCGGTCGGCCACGTGGAAGCCGGCGAGTGCGATCGGCTGGGCATGACCGCAGCGCTCCGCCTGGCCGCCCGCCGGGCGCTCCTCGGGCTCCGGGTGCGGCCCGAGGTCGTGCTGCTGGACGGCCCCTTCGACTACATCAGCGATCCGGTCGCTCCGGGCCCGGTTGCTCCGGTTGCTCCGGTCGCTGCTGGCGAGGCTCCGACCGGGAGATCTGCCGCCGGCCGCCGGGCGGGGAGCCGCGTCCCGGTCGTCGCCGTCGCGGGCGCCCGACACCGCCGGTACGAACGGTGGTCGACGGCGACGCCCTCTGCGTCTCCATCGCCGCCGCCTCCATCGTCGCCAAGGTCACCCGTGACCGCCTGATGCGCGAGATGTCCGAGAGCTTCCCGGCCTTCGACTTCGACCGAAACAAGGGCTACCCGTCCCCGACCCATCGCACAGCCCTGGCCGGCCACGGCCTCTCCTCGGTGCACCGACGGAGCTGGGCGTTCGTCGACGGGATGGCCTTCCGGTAGAGGAGCGGGATCTACGCAGGAAGCTCCTGCGCCGCCTTCGGCTCCTTGGGCAGCCCGAGGACGCGTTCCCCGACGATGTTGCGCAGCACCTCGTCCGAGCCGCCGGCCACCCGCATCCCCGGCACGCCGAGGAGGTAGTGGGACCAGGCGAAGGTGCCCCATCGCCCCGTGTCGGCCACCAGGGCCGGCCCGAGCACGAGGGAGAGGAGCTCGTTGGTTCGCATCATGGCGTCGGTGAGGGCCATCTTGGCCAGGGACAGCTCGGGTCCCGGGGCCTGGCCGACGGCGACGGCCGCCATCGACCGCACCGTCGAGTAGCGGGACACCTGGTTCCTGATGATCACGTCGGCCAGCTTCTGGCGGACGAGCGGGTCATCGGCGCGGCCCATGGCCCGGCACAGCTCGATGAGCCGGGTGATAGCCGCCGGCGCGGCCCCGCCACCCCCGCCACCGATGGCTGCCCGCTCGTTCATGAGGGTGGTGAGGGCGACGGTCCAGCCGCCGTTGACGTCACCGAGCCGATGCGAGTCTCGGGCACCCGCACGTCGGTGAAGAAGACCTCGTTGAAGGACGCTCCGCCGGTCATCTGGCGCAAGCGGCCTGACCTCGACGCCCGGCGCGTGCATGTCGACCACGAAGGCGGTCAGGCCGCGGTGCTTGGGCAGGGAGGGATCGGTGCGGCAGACGATCTCCCCGATGTCCGACAGCTGTGCGCCCGAGGTCCACACCTTCTGGCCGTTGATCACCCACTCGTCGCCGTCCCGCACCGCACGCGACTGCAGCGAGGCCAAGTCGGAGCCGGCACCCGGCTCGCTGAACAGCTGGCAGGCCACGATGTCACCGCGGTGCATGGGCTGCAGGTACGCCTGCTTCACCGGCTCGGTGCCGTGGGCGAGGATGGTCGGTGCCACCATGCCGAGGCCGATGCCGTAGACGGACAGCGAGGGCGTCCGGTAGTCGGCCGCCGCGGCGTCGTAGATGCGCTGGAATCGTCGCGGCAGGCCTCGGCCCCCGTAGACGGGAGGGCCGGTGATCCACCCGAGCCCGGCGTCGAAGACCGCCTGGGCCCAGGCCCGGGCGACCTCGAGATCGGCCCGTTCCTGCGCCGGGGTCCGCTCGGCGAAGAGCCCGACGGCATCCGAACCCTCGCCCCAGACGAACGTCTCGGCCGTCCGGCGGCTTGCGTGGGAGTCGAGGAACCCGCGCACCTCCGACTCGAACTCGACGTCGCTCGGCTCGGCGTCCGAGCGCTGCCATCGCCAGTCGTCCGCCCTCGTCGAGGTGGTCATGGTGGCCTCGCCTCCTCCGGACCCGTCCTGACCCGGCCGGGCCCGGGGCGTTGCCAGCGTACCGGCCTCACCGGACGCAGCCGAAGTGCACATCAGCGAACGGAACCGCTGGCCGCTTCATGGCCGACGGCGCTACGAGGAACGGTATGGATGCTCAGCAGCCGGAGCCGATCGCCCAACGCAGGGCGCCGTCGAGGTCTGGGTGGGCGAACTCGAACCCGCGCGCCGCGAGCGCGGCCGGGACCACCCGTTGCCCGGCGAGGAGCATCTCGGCAGCCATCTCGCCGCCGAGCGCCAGTCGCAATGCGGCAGCCGGCACCGGCAGGACCACCGGACGGTGGACGGCCCGTCCGAGGCCGGCGGCGAACTCGGCGTCGGTGACCGGCTCGGGCGCGGTGAGGTTGACCGGGCCGGACAGTGCCTCGTCGTCGAGGCAGCGGACGATGGCCGAGACCTCGTCGTCGAGGCTGATCCAGCTGCGGTACTGGCTCCCGGGCCCGAGGCGTCCACCGAGCCCCAAGCGGAAGAGGGGGAGCTGGCGACCGAGGGCCCCGCCTCGTGGCGCGAGGACGATGCCACTGCGCACGATCACCGTCCGGATGCCTCCCTCGGTGGCCGGCCGCGTCGCCTCTTCCCACTCACGGCAGAGGCCGGCGAGGAATCCGGTGCCCGCCGATGATTCCTCGGTGAGGATCTCGACGCCGCGGTTGCCGTAGTAGCCGACCGCGGAGGCGTTCACGAGCACCCGGGGAAGCGGACCGCACGTGCGCAGCGTTTCGGCGAGCAGTCGCGTCGAGTCGAGCCGGCTTTCTCGGATGACGCGCTTGCGCTCGGCTGACCAGCGCTTGTCGCCGATCTCCGGCACCGGCAAGGTTGACGGCCGCATCGATGGGTCCGGCGGCTGCGAGGCCCGTGTGGTCGACCACCCCGTGACCTGGGTCCCAACGAACTCCGCCGGCGTCCGACCCTGGCGCGGCGACATCGCGCACCAACCGGGTGACGCGGTGGCCGCCCTCAACGAGCCGGTCGACGAGGGCTGAGCCGATCAGGCCGCTCGAGCCGGCCACCACCACGTTCATGATGGCGTTGCCGATGGCTGGCCGGCCCGTGCGACGGCGCGGCGGACGAAGGCGGCAAATGCATCGGGGTGGGTGAGGTGTGCCCCGTGGCGTCCCCCGGCGATCTCGAACAGCTCGGCATCCGGCGTGTGCTCGACCAGCCAAGCCACCGCCTGGCGGTGATGGGGCATCGAGTGCTCTCCCCGGCCGTAGACCACCGGGATCGACAGGGCGGCGACGTCGAAGGGCGGTTCGCTGACGCGGATGGCGGCGAGCTCGGCGGCCAAGGCCGGTCCGTCGGCCCGCCGCGCCGCCTTCTCGTCGTCTGAGAGGCGTTCCCAGGCGCCGTCGCCGACCATCCGGCGGAAGAAGCGCTCAGCCGCATCCCCGGGATCGTCGTCCTCCCATCGGGTCTGAGCTCCCGGACGGCGGGTCAGGCCGAGCCAGGGCTGGGGCGGCTCGTAGGCGGCCACCGACAGAATGGCTGCCCCCATCTGCGTTCGCCGCCGCGCCGAGGGCGACATTGCCGCCGTAGCTGTGGCCGACGACCACCGCTTCCCGTCCCCCGATCACCTCGAGGAGGTCGCCGACGTGCTCGTCCATGGTCGCCGCCACAGGGAGCACGTCACGTGACTCGTTGTAGCCGCGGCGGTCGTAGGTCAGGGTGGGCAGGTCGTCCAGCCGACGGAGCACCCGCGTGAAGCTCGCCCCGCGATCGAGCGAACCGTGGACCAGCACGACGAGTGGGACTTGAGCGACATGGGGTCCTGGCCGCCGCTCGGTGACGGCCAGTCGCCGCGGGGGGGACATGCCGTTCCAGCCTGGCAGCGGCTGTGGACGGACGCCATTCGACGAGCACAGAGGGGATGCACCCTCCGGCACCGTCGGATCGTGCATTGTTGTGCCGTCCAGCACCGAGCAAGCGAGCAAGGAGGATCCGTGCCCCTGACCAAGTCTGACCTCATCACCGCGGTGGCTGCCCACACGGGCTCGACGGCGAAGGACGTCGCCACCGTCCTCGGCGGCTTCGAAGACGTGGTGGTGGCCAAAGTGGCCAAAGGCGAGAAGGTTGTGATGACCGGCTTCCTGACCTTCGACCGGACAAAGCGCCCGGCGCGCTCGGGGCGAAATCCACAGACCGGCGAGACCATCCAGATCAAGGCGTCCACCAACCCGAAGGTGGCGCCAGGAGCCTCGTTCAAGAAGGTCGTCAACGGGCAGGCGCCCGCCCCGAGGCTCGCCGCGGCAAGCTGGCCCCGTGAACTGCTGACAGCCGTCAGGGAAACCTGACGGCTGTCAGGAAAACCTGACCGAAACGCCTTGAAACGGGGTCAGAGCTGGCCGATGGCCTTGTGGGTCTGGGGCACCACCCGGACGTGCGGGTAGCGGGCGAGGGCCCGAGCCTGGAGCTCGAGGACGAGCGACGCGCTCGGTGCTTCCCGCACGGACCCGAACGGTGTGACCGGCTGGAGGTAGATCTCCGGTGCGGCGGTCGACGATCGTGACGAAGCGTCGGCGACCATGGCCACGGCTCGGTCGAACTCGGCCAGGTCGGTGTCCGGTCCCGACGACCACCTTCACCCAGGTGGTGACCCCGGCCACCGAGAGCAACGTCCAGGAAGCGCCGTTGGCGTCCGGGTCGACGCGCTCGCCGTCGACGCTCGGCAGCTTCACGTCCATGCTCACGTAGGCCAGGGCGTCGACCACGCCGGGCCAGGGCCGCAGGCTGGGTCCCGTTGGTCTCGAGCATGACGAGCCAACCGCGGGCGGAAAGCCCGGTGGCCAGCGCGGCCGCCCGGCGGGACTGGAACAGCGGTTCCCCGCCGGTGAGGCTCACCGAGTGGTGGGGGAGCTGTCGCCCGAGCTCGTCGGCCATCTCCACGACCTGTCCGACCGGGAGTGGGCTGGCCACCGTGTGCCAGTCGCGGGCGCCCGCCGTCCGCTCGACGCGGCACGGTCCGGCCCGTCGCTCGAGCGCCTCGGGCTGGTCGCAGTAGGCGCAGCGGATGTTGCACCCGGTCAGCCGCACGAAGACCTGGCGGGTGCCGACCAGCCCGCCCTCGCCCTGGATGGCCGAGAACACCTCGGTGACGAAGACGGGCTCGTCGTCTCCGGTGCCCGGGTATCGGCTGGTCAGCGGCGTCACGGTGGCCATCGGTGTCACGGCTTCATTGCAGGGCGGGGTCGACCACGCCGACTTCGGCGAAGCCACGGGCCCGGAGGGCACAGGCGTCGCAGTTCCCGCACGGACGGTCGCCGCCGCGGTAGCACGACCAGGTGAGGTGGAGGGGGGCGCCGTGCTCGAGGCCGGTGCGCACGATCCCCGCCTTGGTCGACTCGATGAGTGGGGTCACGATCTCGATGGGGTCGACCTTCGACGCCGCGCTTCTGCCCGGTGGCCGCCACCTGGCGGAAGGCGTCGATGAATGCGGGGCGGCAGTCGGGGTAGCCGGAGTAGTCGATGGCGTTCACGCCGATCCACACCGCATCGAGGTCGCGGGCCTCGGCCACACCGAGCGCCACGGCCAGGAAGATGGTGTTGCGGGCCGGCACGTAGGTGGCCGGTATCCCCTCGCCGGTCCGTCACCGGCCGGCGGGATCGTCGGTGGTCGGGTCGGTGAGGGCGGACCCGCCCCACTCCGAGGTGTCGAGGTGCACGACCAGGTGCTCGGCGCGGTAGTGGCCGGCGATCCCGGCTGCTCGGTCGACCTCCGTCCGGTGACGCTGCCCGTAGTCGAAGGTGAGGGCCAGGGGCGGCTGCCCGGACCGCTCGGCGGCCAGGGCCATGCACACCGTCGAGTCGAGGCCACCCGAGAGGATGACCAGCTGCCCGTTCACGGCTCCTGGCCGCCGGCGGCGGTCAGCTCGACCGAGGAGTCGGTCGTCTCCCACAGGCGCAGCGCCACGAGAGGCAGGCCGGCCCCGTCGAGCAGGTCCCACATGCGGTGGGCGAGCAGCTCGGCCGTCGGGTTGTCGAGGAGCTCGTTGAGGTCGCGATGGTCGAAGCGGTCGAGCACCTCGCGCTCGGACGACGGCGTCGACGTCCTCGAAGTCGATGACGACCCCGTTGTCGTCGAGGCTACCGCCGACGGTCACATCGAGGCGGTAGGAGTGACCGTGGAGGTCCCGGCACCGGCCCGCGTGCCAGGGGAGCCGATGGGCCGCCTCGAAGGTGTAGCTGCACGTCACGCGGGTGGTGGGCGGGGCCACGAAGCGACGCTAATGCAGACCGGTCGGGGCCCTCGTCACGACCTGCCGTCGGGGCTCGCCGGCTGGGGCGTGCCGGTAGGCTGACCGCCAATGGACGACGGACGACGGTCGAGACGGGTCAACCGGTCCGGACGGCCGCACGACGCCATCCGCGGCCGGGTCCTTCGGGCCCAATGCGTGGCTCGTCGAGGACATGTTCGAGCGCTTCCGGGCCGATCCATCCTCCGTCTCGGAGTCGTGGCGCGAGTTCTTCGCCGACTACCGCCCGGCCGTTCCGTCCGTCCCGGCGACGGCCGCCGCTCACCGGTGCCACGGCGACCGCGGTGGTCGCCCCGCCCCGGTCCCCCGGCGAGGGTCCATCGCCGGACGCGCCGCCCCCGCCCCCGTCCGCCGCCGCCGCCACCGACTGCTGGCTCCGACCAGGACGGCCCACCGCACCGAGCCCCGTCCCGCTCCGTCGTCGCGGCAGCCGATCAGGACGGGCACCCGGAGCGGGACGGGCAGGCCGACCGGCCGGACGGCAGGACGGCCGAGGCCGAGGAGGCCGAGCAGGACGAGTCCGACCGCTCCGAGGCGCGGCGGCCCGGGTGGTGGCCAACATGGAGGCGTCCCTCGGGGTGCCCGACCGCCACGAGCGTCCGGGTGGTGCCGGCCAAGCTGCTCGAGGTCAACCGCACCATCATCAACAACCAGCTGTTCCGGACCACCGGCGCCAAGGTCAGCTTCACCCACCTGATCGGCTTCGCCGTGGTCAAGGCCCTCCAGGCGTTCCCGGCCATGAACGCCGCCTTCGTGGCCGACGCCGACGGCAAGGGCACGCCGGGCGTGGTCCGCCACCGGCACGTGGGCCTCGGACTCGCCGTCGACGTCGAGCGGTCGGACGGCTCCCGCACGCTGCTCGTGCCGTGCATCAAGGACGCCGATGCGCTCGACTTCCGCGGGTTCGTGGGCGCCTACGAGGACCTGGTGCGCAAGGTCCACACCAACCGGATCGCCGCCGACGACTTCGCCGGCACCACGGTCACCCTCACCAACCCGGGCACGCTGGGCACGGCGCAGTCGGTGCCCCGCCTGCTGGCCGGCCAGGGCCTCATCGTCGGCGTCGGGTCCCTCGGCTTTCCGCCCGGGTTCGAGGCCTCCGATCCCCGCACCCTCGCCGATCTCGGCATCGGCAAGACCGTGACCGTCACGTCGACCTACGACCACCGCATCATCCAGGGCGCCGAGTCCGGGCTCTTCCTCGGATACGTGTCCGAGTGCCTGACCGGCGGCCACGACTTCTACCGCGAGGTCTTCGAGTCCCTCGACATCCCCTACTCGCCGGTGCGGTGGGAGAGGGACGCCAACGCCTGGGACGAGGAGGCGACCGGCGGTGGCCATCTCCGGCTGGTCAAGCAGGTGCACGTGCAGACCCTCATCAACATGTACCGGGTCCGCGGCCACCTCATCGCCCACCTCGATCCCCTCGACGCCCAGCCGCCCGCCCTCCACCCCGAGCTCGACCCCCTCCACTACGGGCTGACCATCTGGGACCTGCCCCGCCAGTTCGTGGCCGACGGCCTGGCCGGCAAGGACGTGGCCACCCTCGACGAGATCCTCCACATCCTGCGCGACGCCTACTGCCGGACCCTGGGCATCGAGTACATGCACATCCAGGACCCCGACCAGAAGAGCTGGATCCAGGAGCACCTCGAGGGGGTCCCCACCGCGCTGCCGGCCGACGAGCAGCGCCACATCCTCGACCGGCTCAACGCCGCCGAGGTCTTCGAGCGGTTCCTCCACTCGCGCTACGTGGGCCAGAAGCGGTTCGGGCTCGAAGGGGCCGAGTCGGCCATCGTGCTGCTCGACACCATCCTCGACGAGGCGGTCGAGGCTCGGCTTGGCCGAGGCCGTCATGGGCATGGCCCACCGCGGCCGCCTCAACGTGCTGGCCAACATCGTGGGCAAGTCCTACCAGGAGATCTTCGAGGAGTTCGAGGGCAACCTCGATCCCGAGTCCGTGCAGGGCTCCGGCGACGTGAAGTACCACAAGGGTGCCGAGGGCACCTTCGTGGCCCGCTCGGGCGAGTCGATCCCAGTGACCATGGCGTCCAACCCCTCGCACCTCGAGGCGGTCGACCCGGTGGTGGTGGGCATGGCCCGGGCCAAGCAGGACGAGCGGCGGCGAGAGGAGCGGCCGCCGACTCGGAGCCGGCCGGACCCGTTTCCCGGTGTTACCCCTCCTCCTGCACGGGGACGCCGCCTTCGCCGGGCAGGGGGTGGTGGCCGAGACCCTCAACCTCTCGCAGCTGGCCGGCTACCGCACCGGTGGGACCATCCACATCGTCATCAACAACCAGCTCGGCTTCACCACCGCCCCCGAGGCGGCCCGGTCGTCCGTCTACCCGACCGACGTGGCCAAGATGGTCCAGGCCCCCATCTTCCATGTGAACGGCGACGACCCCGAAGCCTGTGCCCGGGCGGCGCGGCTGGCCTTCGGCTTCCGCCAGGCCTTCCACAAGGACGTGGTCATCGACATGGTGTGCTACCGGCGCCATGGCCACAACGAGGGCGACGACCCGAGCTACACCCAGCCGCTCATGTACGCGCTCATCGAGGCCAAGCGCTCGGTGCGCAAGCTCTACACCGAGTCGCTGGTGCGCCGGGGAGACATCTCCATCGAGGAGGCCGAGCAGGCCCTCGACGACTTCTCCGCCCGCCTGCAGGTCGGCGCTCGACGAGACCCGGGCCGAGTCCGAGGCGGCGGGAGAGCCCAAGGCCACGCTGCCCGCCTTCGTCGTCCCCGACCTGCACATCCCGGCCATCGACACCGGAGTCGACGCCGGCGCCCTCACCCGGCTGGCCACCGTCGTGAGCTCGGTGCCCGACGGGCTTCGTCATGCACCCGAAGCTCGTCCGCCAGTTCGAGCAGCGGGACAAGATGGTGGCCGACGGCGAGATCGACTGGGCCCTGGGCGAGGCCCTGGCCTTCGGCACCCTCCTGGAGGAGGGGACCAACGTCCGGGTGACCGGCCAGGACACCCGGCGGGGGACGTTCTCGCAGCGCCACGCCGTGCTCGTCGACCACGTCACCGGTGCCGAGTACGTGCCCCTTGGCCGGCTTGGGTCCGGGCAGCCGGCACCTTCACCATCCGCGACTCGCTCCTCTCGGAGTACGCGTGCCTCGGCTTCGAGTACGGCTACTCGGTCGAGGCCCCTCGCGACCTGGTCGCCTGGGAGGCGCAGTTCGGCGACTTCTGGAACGGCGGCGAGATCATCGTCGACAACTTCCTGGTGGCGGCCGAGGACAAGTGGGGCCAGCACTCGGGGCTGGTCCTGCTTGCTGCCCCACGGCTACGAGGGGCAGGGACCCGAGCACTCGTCGGCCCGCATCGAGCGGTTCCTCACCCTGTGCGCGCGGGGGAACCTGCGGGTGACCCAACCCACGACGGCCGCCCAGTACTTCCACCTCCTTCGATCGCAGGTGCGCCGGGACCCGAGCCGGCCGCTCATCGTCTTCACCCCCAAGTCGCTGCTGCGGGCCAAGGTGGCCCGGTCGCCCATCGGCGACTTCGTCTCCGGCTCCTTCGCCGAGGTCCTCGACGACCCCCGGTCCGCCGACGGCAGCTGTGGACCCGAGCGCCGTCCGCCGGGTCGTGCTGTGCTCCGGGAAGGTCGCCTTCGACGCCCTGGCCCGGCGCGACAGCTTGGGTGCGGCGGCCGCGGACATCGTCGTCGTCCGTGTGGAGCAGCTCTACCCGTGGCCGAAGGACACCATCGAGCGCATCCTCGAGCGCTACGGCGACGCCGGCGAGGTGGTCTGGTTGCAGGAGGAGCCCGAGAACATGGGCGCCTGGAGCTTCGTGCACAGCCGGCTGCACCGCCTGGTGCGCGAGCCACGCACGCTCCGCCACGTGAGCCGGGCCGAGTCGGCCAGCCCGGCGACGGGCAGCGCCGGCCTGCACCGGCTCGAGCAGGAGGACCTGCTCGCCCGGGCCATCGGCTGACGACGGGTCCGGCTCTGGGACCGGGCCTAGGGCGAGCAAGCCGTGGAACGTACCGCTCATCCGCGGGCGGCATTTGGCCTCCTGACCGAAGGTCGGGTGTCGGTGCGTTGCGCCGCCGCCGAAACGACCAGTTGTGCCGGCGACCCAGGCCGCCAGTGCCGGCCGCCGCCGCTCGGGGGCGGTTCTGTAGGGGCTGGTCGGGCGCCGCACCTCCGCCGCCTGCTCCGCACCGGCGGACCCGCTCCTCGGCGGCCACCGGTGGAGGACTGGGTGAGCATGTCTCCACCGTGCACCCCTAGGCTGTCGGCCATATCGGGCAGCCGCCTTATCCGGCGGCTTTGCACCAGACCCGCCGTGGCCGGCTCAGCCCAGAAAGTCCCTGGCCAGAGCCATCCACATCTCGGTCGACAGACGCAGCGACTCGACGTCCACCCGCTCGTCGATGCCATGGAACATGGCGCCGTATTGCTCGAAGTCGATGGCCTGGCTGTGCAGGCCGAACCCGTAGGCCACGGACCCGAGGGTGCGGGCATAGCGAGCGTCGGTGGCCCCGGTGGTGAGGAAGGGGACGGTCAGCGCCCCCGGGTAGAACTGCTGGCTGGCCCGGCGCAGGGCGTCCCACAGGGGGGTGTCGATGGGGGAGATGGTCGCCTCCTCCTCGGAGCGGAACTCGACCTCGACGTCGTCGGCCAGGTCGTCGAGGGCGTCGTCGAGCATGTCCCGCACGTCGGCGGCGTCCCAGCCCGGCAGCGCACGGATGTCCACCTCGAGCTGGACCCGGTCGGGGATCACGTTGGTCTTGGTCCCCCCGTGCATGATGGTCGGGGCCATGGTGGTGTGGGTGCAGGCGTGGGCCTGGCGGGCGAGGCCGAGGAGGGGCAGCTCCTCGCAGAACTGGTCGATGCGGGCCGGGTCGAGAAGGGGTTCGGCCATCTCGGCAGGGAGGCCGAGCCCGGCGATGAAGCGGGTCCAGGCATCGTGCATCTGGGCCTCTGGGCGGTACTCGTCGATGCGCCGGACTACCTCGGCCGCTTTCACCAGCGCGTTGTCGGTCCGCAGCGGCTGGGAACCGTGGCCCGGCGTGCCCCTGACGGTGAGCACGCACCAGAAGACCCCCTTCTCGCCGACGATGACCGGCAGGCGCAGGTAACCGTCGGCGCCGGTCATCGGGAAGCCCCCGGACTCGGTGATCAGGTAGTCGGTGCCGATCTCGTCCGGCCTTGTTCTTGCAGAGCCACTTGGCGCCGTAGGTGGACAGGGCCTCCTCGTCGGCCACGGCGATGTAGGTGAGGTCGCCGGCCGGCCGGAATCCCGACCGGGCCAGGTGCCGGAAGGCGGTGGCCATGGTGGCGGTGAGGTCGAGCATGTCGATGGCACCCCTGCCCCAGACGACACCGTCGACGAGCTCGCCACCGAAGGGGTCGCGCTGCCAGTCGTCCGGGTTGGCCGGGACGACATCGGTGTGGCCGAGGAGGGTGAGCGAGGGCGCGGCGGGGTCCGATCCGGCGATCTTGGCCACCAGCGAGGCTCGACCCGGGTGCTGGCTCGTAGAGCTCCATGTCCGCTTCCGAGCCCTCGAGGTAGGTGGCCAGCAGGTCGGCGCTCCGGCGCTCCTGACCCGAATCCCGGCTCCCGTCGTTCACGCACGCGTTGCGGATCAGCTGCTGCAGCAGCTCGGTCGCTTCGTGCACGCGGGTCGACTCGGAGACCATCGGCTCATCCTATGAGGGAGCGATGAGACGGCTGCTCGCCAAATTGCTGGTACCGCACCGAGCTGTGCGAGGAGGAGCCGGTGCCGTCGGCGGTTCCCGAGTGCGGCGCGGGGCCGTCCTCGGTGATCGCATGGTTGACTGGGGCAGTATGTGCCCGGGGACGTCGAAGCGCCGGCAGGTGGTGGTCGACGGCTCCAACCTCGCTACCGAGGGACGTCACGTTGCCGAGCCTGGCCCAGCTCGACGAAGCCATCCGCACGTTCCTCGACGAGTACCCGGGGTTCGAGACCGCCGACGTCATCGTGGTCGTGGACGCCACCTTCGGCCATCGCATCGACCCTTCCGAGCAGGCAGGCTTCGAGCAGGCAGTGGAGCACGGCGAGATGCTCACGCCTCCGGCGGGTGCCGTCGGCCGTGGGGACGGGTTCATCCTCCGCATCGCCGAGAAGTCCGATGCCGTCGTGCTCTCCAACGACTCGTTCCAGGAGTTCCACGCCGAGCGGCCCTGGCTGTTCGACCCGGGACGGCTTATCGGTGGGAAGCCGGTCCCAGGAGTCGGTTGGGTGTTCACTCCCCGGACGCCCGTCCGAGGGCCGCGCAGCCGATCGGTGACCGCTCGATCGACGCAAGACGCGGCAACCGCCACCCCTGACGTTGACGGGCCGCCCGATCAGGCGTCCGAGGCCAACAAGAAAAGGACGCGTCGAGCCGCGGGAGCAGGGGCGGCCAAGGCCGCTCCGGCGGCGAAGGCAGCCAAGAGAGTCGACTCCAGCGGTACTTCGAAGGTGGCGAAGAGAGCAGCCTCGTCCGATGCCGGCGACACGTCCAAGCCGGCCAAGGCCGCATCGAAGAGGGCCAAGCTGGCCAAGCTGATCAAGCCCGCCAAGGCGACCAAGACGGCAAAGGTGGCCAAGGAAGCGAAGGCGGCCAAGGCGACCGAGCCGGCCAAGTCGACCCAGCCGGCCAAGTCGTCTCAGGCGGCCAAGTCGTCTCAGGCGGCCAAGACGGCCAAAGGGGGGACGGCGACAGCCGGGACGAAGGTGTCGAAGGCCGCCGGGCCCGCCCGAGCCGCCTCGGGCGCAGCCAGCGGCAACGACGCCGTGACCTTCCTCAACTTCGTCGCCGAGCATCCGATCGGCAGCAAGGTGCGCGGCACGGTCACGTCCTTCACCTCGCACGGAGCTCACATCGACGTGGACGGGATGCAATGCCACGTCCCGCTTCGCGGCCTCGGCGACCCGCCACCCCAGCGGGCCCGGCAGGTGCTGGCCAAGGGGGAGACCCGGACCTTCGTCCTCGTTTCGTTCGATCCCTCGCACCGCCGCGCTGAGCTCGCCCTGGCCGATTGAGCGACCAGTAACCTCCGCTCCGTGCGAGCCGACGAGTACCTGCCCCACCGGCCGCCGTTCCTCTTCGTCACCGAGGTGCGCTCGCTGGTGCCCGGCGAGTCGGCCACCGGAGCCTGGCAGCTGACCGGGGACGAGGCCTTCTTCGCCGGCCACTTTCCCGGACGCCCGGTCCTGCCCGGGGTGCTCATGGTCGAGGCGCTGGCCCAGCTCGGGGGCGTCGCCGTCCTCGCCGACCCCCGCTACGCCGGCCGCCTGCCGCTCTTCGGCGGCATCGAGAAGGCACGGTTCCGTCGTCAGGTCGTGCCTGGCGACCTGCTCGAACTCGAGGTCCACCTCAACCGGATGTCGGCCCGGGCGGGGACCGGCAGCGGTCGGGCCACGGTGGGCGGTGCGCTTGCCTGCCAGGCCGACCTGCTCTTCGTACTGGTCGACGACGTCCTCGGCGAGCCGGCATGAGCGGCCCCGCGGGGCTCCGCCTCGCCACCTGGAACGTGAACTCGCTCGCTGCCCGCCTACCCCGGGTCGAGGAGTGGATCGGCTACGCCCGGCCCGATGTCCTGTGCCTCCAGGAGACGAAGGTGGCCGACGCCGCCTTTCCTGCGGCGGCGTTCGAAGCCCTCGGCTACGAGTCGGCACACCACGGCGACGGCCGCTGGAACGGCGTCGCCATCTTGAGCCGGATCGGGCTGTCCGAGGTGGCCACGGGCATGGGCTCCGAGCACGACCAGCAGGGCCCCCGGCTCGTCGCCGCCGTCTGCGGGGGCGTGCGGGTGCACTCGGTCTACGTACCCAACGGGCGAAGTCTGGACAGCGAGCACTACGTCGCCAAGCTCGAGTGGCTTGGTCGCCTGCGCACCATGCTCGAGGAGACGGCAAGCCCGGACCAGCCCGTCGCCGTTTGTGGCGACTTCAACGTGGCCCCCGAGGACCGTGATGTATGGGATCCGGCCGCCTTCGAAGATGCCACGCACGTGAGCGAGCCGGAGCGCGCCGCCCTCGGCCACCTCGAGGACTGGGGGCTGGTCGACGTCTTCCGCCGGATCTACGACGAAGGCGGACTTTTCAGCTGGTGGGACTATCGGGCCGGCAACTTCCACAAGCATCGGGGCATGCGGATCGACCTGGTGCTGGTGACCGAGAGGCTGGCCCGAGCGACCACCTACGCCCTCATCGACCGGAACGCTCGCAAGGGTTCCAAGCCCTCCGACCACAGCCCCGTCTTCATCGATACGGCGGTGGTGTGACCCAGGGGCGGCGCGATCGGGCTTGACCCGTCGGCGCCGCCCCTCCCGCCAGGGCAGCCCGCAGCTCGGCAAGCTGGCGGGGTGGCCGGTCCGTTCCTCCGTCCTCCCGACCGTCCTCCCGCCCACCTGAGCGCCCGACTGCGCCGAGGGCCGCCTCGTCCAACCAGGGCGACGGCTGCCGTTCGACCACTCGGCCGTTGGCCATCGTGCGTCGCCGGGCCCAAGAGCAGGCGAGATGGCGGGCGGCGCGGGTGAGGGCGACATGAAGCAGGCGCCGCTCCTCGGCCAGCGACTCACCCTCGGCGGCGTAGACGATCGGCACGAAGCCGTCCTCGAGGCCCGTGACGCAGACCGATGTCCACTCGGCGCCCTTAGCCCGGTGGAAGGTGGCCAGCTCGACGGCGTCGCGCTCGCTCGCCGCGCCGATCCTGCCAGCTCGCGGCTCGCTGCCGTCCTGGTCATCGGCGGACACCGTGCCCTCGGGCGGTGGGGTCAGCCGATGAGGTATGCCGGACCTGGCCAGTACCTGCGAGATGGTCGCCAGCTGGTCGTGGGTCCGGGCCAGCACCGCCTGGTCCGACCAGGCAACGCCTTCGTCGAATCGCTCGAAGAGGAAGCCGGCCACGCCCTCGGCCTCGGCCGTCTCGTGCTCGAAAGCGGAGAAGGTCGGAGCCGGACCGTCGGCGACGACCGAGCGGGCCTGGTAGGCGGCGTTGCCTCCCAAAGCGGCGTGGGCCGCAGCCACGATCTGCGGCGTCGAACGGTGGTTCTCGACCAGGCCGAGGACCTCGATCGGGCCGAGCAGGTCGGGGAGCCGCTCCAGCAGGGTGGGGTCTGCACCGTTCCAGCCGTAGATGGCCTGGTGGGGATCGCCCACGACGCAGAGGTCGCGGGACTCGCCGAGGAGGGAGCCGATCAACCGGAATTGGGCTGGGTTGACGTCCTGGAACTCGTCGACTGAGAGGTGGCGGTATCGCCACCGCATCCGTTCGGCGAACCGGTCGTCACCGTCCAGGAGGTCGGCTGATCGGATGAGCAGGTCGTCGAGGTCGAGGCCGTGGCGCCGGTCGAGCGCAGCCTGGTAGCCGCGGAACCCGTCGACTACCGCGTCACGGGTCGTCGGGGCATTTCGCTCACTTTCGTCGGCGCGCTGCTCGTAGTCCTCAGGGCCGAAGCCGCGGGCCTTAGCCCAGGCGATCTCCGATGCCAGCACGGAGGCGGCAGCAGGGTCCCCCGTCAGGTGCCGGAGGATGGCGGCACGATGCTCGACGATCACTGGCAACTCACGACCGGCATCGAGGCAGTGGCGGCGGATGAGGTTGAGGGCCAGTTGGTGGACGGTGCCGGCCCGGACGCCGGGGCCGGGGACCCGCCCGGAAAGGATCGATGTCGAGACCGGGACCCCGAAGGTGGCGAGACGGTCGCGGAGTTCGCGGGCCGCTTTGCGGGTGAAGGTGCACACGGCGGTGTGATCGGCGATCGCCGATCCGATACGGATGCGATGCGCCACCCGGAGGGTGAGCACGCTCGTCTTGCCCGAGCCGGCACCGGCCACGATGCAAAGCGGGACCGAGGGATGCTCCACGGCCACGCGTTGGGGCGTGGTCAACCGCGACATGGCCCGCTCGAACTCGTCGGCGGCGTGGGGCGACGGTGTGGGAGGAGCCGCGTCGCCCCGCGGTCGTTCCATGTCGGGGGAGGCTATCGGTAGGGTGTGTCGGTGCTGAAGTCGTTCGCCGGCGGCCGCCTGTTCGGGGCCACCTGGGGGCCGGGGCCAGCCAGCGTGCTCGCTCTGCACGGTTGGCGGCGTTCCCACGACGACTTCGACCCAGTCTTCGCCGCCACCGGTCCCGCCGTCGGGGGTGTCGGGCTCGACTTGTACGGCTTCGGAGCGACACCGCCACCGCCCGAGCCGTGGGGGAGCGCCGACTACGCCCGAGCGGTGGCCGCCGTCTTCGACGAGCCGGCAACGCTGGCGGAGCGGGTCGTCGTAGTCGGTCATTCGTTCGGGGGCCGGGTCGCGCTCTATCTGCGACAGCTCGTGCCCGACCGGATCGACCGCCTGGTGCTGAGCGGCGTGCCCCTTCTCCCTCGGGCCGACCGGCAGGCGCATGTGGCCGTCCCCTACCGAGTGGGCCGGCGACTGCACCGCTGGGGACTCATGGGCGACGAGCGCATGGAAGCCTTCCGGCAGCGGTACGGCTCGGCCGACTACCGGGCTGCCACCGGCGTCATGCGGGACGTCTTCGTGCGCATTCTCGGCGAGGACTACAGCAACGTCATCGCCGCCACCGATTGTCCGGTGGAGCTGGTGTGGGGGGCCACCGACACTGAGGTCCCCGTCGAGGTGGCCGAACGGGCCGTCGGGCTGTTCCCGTCGGCCACCCTCAGCGTGCTGCCGGGGATCGGCCATCTCACACCCACCGAGGCCC